>NZ_JBALDN010000094.1:0-254357 GCF_036917375.1 Nostoc sp. | reverse complement strand
TTACTCATGACTCAAATCAACACCACTGTTTTGAGTTTAACCATTGAATTTTACCCACTTGACAAGACTCTAATTTTCTTAACTTGACACCAATGTAGCTATTCCCACCTCACATAGGTGAATTATGATTACCCAAAGCTTTTTATCTAGCGTCGAAGAATCGAGTATAGCAACCAATAGTTCAAGCGAGGTTCAGACTGTGCAAGGTAAAGAACCACTAAAACATCTGTTAATTGGTTCTTCTAAAGCTGTAACCAGTACAATTTATCATTTACAAGTTATTGGCTATGCAGATGT
Source organism: Nostoc sp. (assembly GCF_036917375.1). Classification (GTDB taxonomy): domain Bacteria; phylum Cyanobacteriota; class Cyanobacteriia; order Cyanobacteriales; family Nostocaceae; genus Nostoc. Next base: position 254,060 of record NZ_JBALDN010000094.1, on the reverse strand, counting down.
TGGTGATTGGAGTCCCTTACTACCTAGCCCTAACCCAGGTGAAGTCATGAGCATTTTAAACAGACCTATTGTGGTGCAGTAACTATAACTATTTACTGGGGCTGTAGTAATATAGCCCTATTTTTTGAAACAAAGGTTACTCACGGTGTCTTCCTGAGAAAATAACTTGAGAACGCAAGCAGTATTGATTTTCAGGATTCTTCTGAGCAAATACCTTCTTTAAAAGCAGCTTCTGTAATTACCCTTCTTAACCAAGCGGACTTATCCGGCAGTGCCTTAATGGCCAGGTCTACTTTTGGTGAAACTTTTACACACAGCGGTGTCTTAGCTAATGGCTCATTTTCCATTGGCTCAAAGTGTTTGAGATTGTCTAATTTGTTCTTTTTCATTGGTATACACGTGATTGGCTACAAACTGAATACACACTTTTATTAAACTCATTTAGTAATAGGGATGATGAGCCAGACGAAAAACTGACTTTTAAAGAAATGTTAGATGTTTTTGAGGAAAAATATTTTCGTAAACGTAAAAAAGGACGAAAATCTCAAGATAGTGTTTCTCAATATCGACAATTTATTATCCGTGCCTTCCAATTTAAAGAGCATTTTGACTTTTACCTGTCCAAAGAAGATATTGATAAAGCAATATATTCAACTGAAGCTGGTTCCTCTACTAGAAACAGAACAGTAGTTGCCCTGAAAGTTTTTTTAGGTTGTTTTAAATTTGAATATGAATTTGCAACAGGGATAACTGCTGGTTATAAACCAGAAAAAAGAATTTTACCAACTGATGCTGAAATTATTGATGCTTGGCACAAAATTCAAGTCGAAGGCAAATGCTGCCAATATGAATATAGAGGTAATGGAGAATCTTGGGGTTGGATATTTGCAGTGATTGCTACTTACGGTTTAAGACCTCATGAAGTATTAGCGATAGATTATGAAAAATCTTTTCAGCCTCCATACTTCCCTGTATATATTAATGAGCGAATTACTGAAGGAACCAAAACTGGTTCAAGAGTTGTCTACCCACTTCCATATAAATGGGTAGAGTATTTTGACATCGCTAATCCCAAAACAAAATATATAGATGATTCTAGAGAGCTTTTTCAGACAAAAATCCGAACATTTGCCGACCGATTTGGCGAGAGATTAAAAACCAAGGGCATAAACTTTAGAGCTTATGACTTGCGACACCGCTATGCAATTCGAGGACGTGAATTAGGATTAGATAGCCATGAATTAGCAAAGTGGATGGGTCATACTTTGGATGAACATACCCAAACTTATCAAAAGTATTGGACTGACAATTCACATTCTATTGTTTATAAAGCAGGACTGCGACGCATTGAGGAGTTAGAAAGAACTAAAAATGGAGGACTTTCTATTAGCCAACTAGAATCTGAATTAAAGAAGGCTGAGATTCATATTGCTCAATTGGAAGCTGAGTTGTGTTTCAGAAAAAAGCTAGTACCACAAAAATGATTGAGTAACGAGACGCTATTTCTGCCCCTAGTTATCACACTTATGTCAGAATTAGCTCATCATTTCTTGTTCCAAGTTTATTTTTGTGGTATTCAATAGCTTCCTTGATTACCATCGCCAGTTCTATTCAAAATAAGTTTTATAAGTTAAACTAAACTTCTTTGAATTGCAAATTTTTTATTTTACTGTTTAGTTTGACAATAAATACAATTATTCCAGTAGAATGAATTGATAAACCTCATCAAAATTGATAGGGTTTATTTTAGAAATATGAACTTCTGCAACAGAGAAATAAGTGAGACTGTATTAATCAAGGTTTCTTAAGTCAACTTAGGAAAGGTTTGGAGGTCTAAGGTTGGTAAAATTAGTGGCACCATAATGATTGTCAATCATTTTGGCAGAGGTTCCAGTCCATCGCCCGATTGCTGTGCTGTTAATATGTGACTCCACACACAAACTGATAAAGGTATGTCTTGTCTGGTAACTTTTACGATACGGTATGCTGCATTTGGCTAATATTGCTTTCCATGCACGATTAGAAAAATTGTGATGGTCGATAAACTTCCCTTTTGGGCTGGTAAAAATTAATGCTTCAGGTAATGGTTCTTCTGTCCTAATGTCATCTAAAATCGCTTGTAGTTCTGAATTAATCGGGAAATCACGCTTTCTTTGTGTTTTTAGTCCCTCCTTCAGAACTAAGCCATCTTCAGAAACCACAACAGATTCTCGAAACTGAACCGTACTATTTGTAATGTGTTTCCACTTCAAAGCAACTGCCTCGGATGGTCTGCATCCAGTAAAAAACAGAAAGCGTACATAGTGGGTGTAATGGCTATAGTAACGATCGCTAGCAAAAGTACGAATAATTAAATCTCTTTCTTCTTTACTAAAGGGATTAATATCTTGTTCTTCAGTAGCACCCTTGGGTGCTTTTATTTTCATAACAGCAAAAGGGTTAGTGTCGATTAACTTCTCTTCCATTGCCCAGTTGCAGCAAGCTTTGAACTGAGTTAAACAACGCTTTGCAGCATCTGGAGTTAAGTTGGCTAAAAGATAATCTCGTATAGCGGATGCTTCATCTAGCGATCGCGTTGATAACTTAGCGATGTGATTTCGATGCTTGACAAAATCTTTGGCGTAGGTACTAGGACTAACTTGCGGTTTCTTAAATTCGCTATACCTATCCCAAAGTTGGTCTAATTCGAGTTTAGGCTTTTTAATGGGTGTAATGGGTGTAATTGTAGTGAGAGCAGATTGAGGTTGGTACTTCTGTAGAGTTAAGTCCAATCGCTCACAGAGTATATCTTTCTCGATCTCAGATGCCTTAAGTTCAGCTAATTTGCGGTTATTTGGGGTATCTGCTAAACCAGTAGAGATGTAGTAACGCTCGCCCCTATATCTAAACCGCAACTGCAACCGACCATTAGAGTTGATGATAGAGACAGAACCCTTAGATGCCCGCCCTGTAGGAGTTTTGGAGAACATAACTTTATAAGGTGTAATTACTCCTCTATTCTATCCTTTTTACACCCAATTTACACCCATTTTTTGCCTAAAGATATCTAAAAATACCTAAAATTCCTTTAAGATTTAGAACTTTTTTTTGATTATTCAGGCTTAGTAAAGCAAAAACCCCTTGAAATTCAACCATTTTAAGGGGTTTGTTAGGATGCCAGGAACCGGACTTGAACCGGTGACACGAGGATTTTCAGTCCTCTGCTCTACCAACTGAGCTATCCCGGCTGGGGCTTTTGTGAGCCACGATTAATCAATGTAGCAAAGATAAAAGAATATAGCAAGTGTTTGGAGAAAAATAGTTATGCAGCTTTCAAACTCAACTTAAACCAAATGAAAACGGCTACAAATAGGAGAAACTGGACAAGAACAATACTTGGCCCAGAAGCAAGGTTGAAAATACCTGAGACAATGATGCCAGCAATGCTGCTGATGGAACCAACTATCACCGACATGACTAGAAAGCGGCTAAAGTGGTGACTCATCAGTTTAGCGGTGGAGGCGGGAATGACCAAAAAGGCGTTCACCAGTAAAACACCGACAGCTTTAATCGCCACAGCAACGGCGAGTGAAAGCAAGACCACAAAAGCATAGCGGTATAATTGGACGGGAACGCCTTGAACTTGGGCGACATCGGGGTTAAGGGTCAATAAAATTTGCTGTCGCAGAGTTGATAGTAAAAATATGCTTCCTCCCACAAGGACTAGCAGCGTCAAAATCAAATCTGTGGTGTCGATCGCTAGAATATCCCCAAACAGTACAGCCATCAAGTTGCCACGATATCCTTTAATTAGGCTCGTGAGAATTAAACCGATCGCTAATGCCCCAGATAGCACGATGCTAAGTACGCTATCGCTTGTTAAGTCGGTTTTGTCGATAAAGTAAAGAACAATAACCCCAAAAACTAAGGTAAAAGGTAATAGCATCCAAGTAGGATTTACCTGTAGCAGCACACCTAACGCCACACCTACTAGTGCTGCATGACCAACCGCGTGGCTGAAAAATGATAACTGACGCAAGGTGACAAAACTGCCCAACATACCGCCAAGTATTCCCATTAAGGCAGCACCGATAAACGCACGCTGTATTGAGGCAAGTTGTAACAACTCTAGCAAGTCATTACTACTAGCGATCGCAAGCGTTGGTATCTGACAATCATTGAATAAATTCATACTTATAGATATTAATGTTGATGCTGGTAGCGGCTGAAACCTGGGCCATAGGTTGCTAACAGATTTTGTGGTGAAAGGGCAATTTCTGGCTTACCAGTACAAACAATGCTTTGGTTTAGACAAAGGACGCGATCGCAATGGCGATTTACCATATCAATATCGTGAGAAACTTGTAATACTGTCCAACCCTCTTCTCGCTTTAATTCATTTAGCAAAGCATAAAAATCTGCTGCACCTTGCACATCAACACCAGCAAAAGCTTCATCTAGTACCAAGAGTTTCCGAGGCATTACCAAACAATAAGCCAATAAAACCCGCTTGAGTTGACCGCCACTAAGAGTACCAATAGCTTGATCCTGTAAATGATAAGCATCAGTTCGCCGTAAAGCTTCTGTTACTGCTGCCGATTTTTCTCGGTCTTGTTTCCACAGCTTGGAGAAAAATGAATTCTTTTTTTTCCCTTCCTTAGTCCATCCCAGTCCGACTAATTCGCTGACAGAAATGGGAAAGCTGCGGTCAAAAATAAAGTTTTGCGGCATATAGCCCAACGTGTGGCGTAAATGCCCTAATCTGGAAATTGGACGACCCAAGATTTCAATCGTCCCAGCACTTCGAGGTATCAAATCTAAAACCGCTTTTACCAGGGTACTTTTACCAGCACCATTGGGGCCAACGATGGCTGTATCTGTTCCTGGCAATAATTCAAAGGAAACATCTCGAACAGCTAGATAGCTGCCTTGATAAACAGTTAATCCTTCTACTTTCAAAATAGGAATGTCATTAGTCATTAGTCATTAGTCATTAGTTATTGGTCATTAGTCATTGGTCATTAGTCATTTGCAAAGGACAAAGGACAACTGACAAATCTATTTACACGATGTTTCTAGAGTTTGCAAATTCGCTTTCATTGCCTTGAAATAATGCTGTGGATCTGTTTCGCCAGTTTCTAGAGAATCCAGAGTACGCAAATTTAATTTCAAGTCTTTAGAGAGGCTGTTCAGCAGTTTATTATCTACTCCTGGTTCGCTAAATAAAGCTTTAACTTTGTATTTTTTCACGGCGCTGACGGCATTTTGCACATCTGTTGGTGAAAGTTGATCTTCGGGAATTTGCACCACAGCAACTTGCTTGAGGTTATAGCGTTTAGCTAAATATGGAAACGCATCATGAAAGGTAATAAAGGTACAAGTGGGATTTTTTTGTAAAGTCTGCTGAAATTCACTGTTTAAACTTTCTAATTCTTTAATATAAGCTGTAGCATTTGCTTCGTAAGTAGCTTTGTTCTTCGGATCGGCAGCAATTAATCCATCTCGAATATTTGTTACCTGCTGTTTTGCTAAAACTGGATCTAACCAAACGTGAGGATTACCCTGACTTTGTTCGCGGTCTTTTTCATCTGGCGTTGTTTTTACGACAGGTGAAATTTCATTTAAGGGTTTTATACCAATACTTGCATCAATTTCAGTTAATTTGGGATTTTGGGCATTTTTGACAGTACCTTCCAGAAATTCCTCCAAGCCTAAACCATTTTTCACTAATACCTTAGCAGTAGCGATCGCTTTGACATTTCCTGGTGTCGCTTGATATTCATGTACCTCCGTACCAGGTGGTACTAGAATTTCTACATCTGCAACATCCCCAGCTACTGCCTTAGTAAACAAATATATTGGCAAAAATGTCGCTACTACTTTAGTTTTTCCCGACTGCGCCTGTGGGATAGAAGCAGCTTCTTGTGCTTGCGGTAACTGTTCGGAAGTTGTTCCCTGATTTGGATTCGATTGGCTACACCCAGTAGCCATTGACAACATTAGCAGAGCAATTATGGGCAAGATGCCGCTTCTTTGCCTACCTGTTCTAATTTCTCTGCAATTCACTATCACGATATTTCTCCTCAAAACGGATGCTGACTCTGCCTCTGTCAAAATTCCTATTGACAACTTTCATACTATAATAATTCTCATTCTCATTCTCAGTACATAATATCATTCTGGGTTTACTGTGTAATGAGTCATAACAAAACTTTTTCAGACGTACAGCCCTCTGCAATTTAGTTTTCCTTAAATGATTAGGGTTTGTTGACTTTTTTTGTTAAAAAGTTCCCTCCTTTCTGATAAGATTGCTGACAAATATTCTCATAAAATACACGTTAAAAAAACGTGGTTTCGGTGTGAATTGGAGATCAGTGTGAGGAGAGAAATGGAAAAATTTTGGAAATATCTGCTAGTTAGTCCAGCAGTCTGCGGTGTCATGCTATTTGTAAATACTGCTACATTTGCAGGTGAAACATCGGGTAAATCTGAAATCAATCAACCGCAAGTTTTAGCTAATCCAGACGCAAGAGCTACGAACATCGCGCCAGACCAGAAAATGGGGCAAGTTACCTCCGTGTCTCAATTTTCCGATGTACAACCCACTGACTGGGCATTTCAAGCATTGCAATCCTTGGTTGAGCGTTATGGCTGTATTGCAGGATATCCAAATAGCACTTATCGCGGTAATCGGGCATTAACGCGATATGAGTTTGCTGCTGGTTTGAATGCTTGTCTCGATCGCGTTAACGAACTTATTGCTACAGCCACTGGCGATTTAGTTAACAAACAAGATTTAGCCACATTACAAAAGTTGCAAGAAGATTTTTCCGCAGAACTGGCGACACTCCGAGGCCGTGTGGATGCAGTAGAAGTACGCAGTGCGGAATTGGAGGCGAATCAGTTTTCAACTACAACTAAATTGCAAGGACAAGTTGTCGCAGTTGTCAGCGATGTGTTGTCAGGAAATACAGTCAACGGTGCAGAAATTACAGACGAGAATACAACTTTAGGGGTACGGGCACGGCTAGAATTAGTAACCAGTTTCACAGGGAAAGATACGCTGTTCACCAGAATCCAGGCTAATAATATTCTCAGTCCTAACATCGGTACGCCAGAGGGGAACTTATTTTTTACTGGCGAGGATGGTACTACTGATGCAGCCATAGATGCCTTGTATTACAAATTCCCTCTGGGCGAAAAAACAGAGGTTATCGCTATTGCTAATGCTGGTGCAGCAGACGATCTTACCAGCACTGTCAATCTTTTTGATGGTGATGGTGCTTTTGGTGCTTTGTCCACCTTTGGTACGCGTAACCCAATTTATAACCAAATAAATGGTGCGGGGTTGGGAGTAACATACGAGTTCAGCGAAAAATTGGCATTAAGTCTAGGGTATTTGAGTGGTACAGCTAATAACCCTACACCGAATAATGGTTTGTTCAATGGTTCTTACGGTGCGTTGGCACAGCTGACAGTTAAACCAAGCGATCGCATTTCTATCGGTTTAACTTACATCAATTCTTACAATCAACCACTACTCACAGGTAGCAATGCCGCCACTTTCCAGGATATAGCAGCTATCCAGGGTTTACCAGAAGATCAAGTAGGATTTTCCAGTAATTCTTACGGCGTCCAAGCATCCATTGGCATCACTGATAATATCGTCTTGGGTGGTTGGGCTGGATATACCAACAGCCAAAGCTTGAGAGGAACCCGTGGAGACGTTGATATTTGGAACTATGCTGTCACCTTGGGCTTCCCTGACCTCGGTAAAAAAGGTAACTTAGCAGGTATCATCGCTGGTATGGAGCCGAAAGTGACAAGTTCTGACATCGCAGGGTTGGATAGCGATCCTGATACATCCTATCATCTTGAGGCGTTCTACCAGTATAAGCTGAGTGACAATATCACCATTACTCCTGGAGTCATCTGGTTAACATCTCCAGATCATAACGACGCTAATGATGATGTTGTTATTGGTGCATTGAGAACCACATTCAGTTTCTAATTTTTTAAAATCTTAAAAGAAGACGCAAAAAATAAATTTGCGTCTTTTCTTTGGTGTATAGTTTTAAAAACGGAACTCATACCATTTTAGATTTTAGATTTTGGATTGGGAATTGCCTTGGTGCGTCTGGCTTGGTATGAATCCATCTGTCGCAATCATTTTTCAAATTGGTCTCAACATTTTTACTGGGCTTGATATCTTCAAACAACGTAAGTTAGATAGATAGGAAACGTCAAAAAGGTTGCTCTATATGAATTTGCTCAACTGAACATCCACGCAGCCTGAAAAAAGTCGCGTTCACAAAACATCGCATAACGATAAGTTGAATGCACAACAGAATCAGTAGCGGCATAATTGTCAACCAAATTTTCTAATTGTTGTGTTAGGGGCAGAAAATCTGCGCTGCTATAAGTACGAATCCAGTCTGCATATTGATGATTAGGAATACCGTTACCAGCCAATTTTTCTCCTAAAAAAGCATACAAACGCATACAGGGAGACATCGCCGCAGCAGTTAAACCCACATCTTTGCTCCAAGCAGTTGCTAACAAAAAATCAGTATAGCGGCGGGTGGCAGATGCAGGTTCTACAGAATACAAATTGACTCCCCACTCAGAAGCATAACTACTATGCAGCCGCAGTTCTTCTAAAACTCCACTAGCTAAATTATGAAATGTGGTGAAACCTAACCAGTCTGGTGCTTTAGCTGCGGCGATACTGTAGGCACGGGCAAAAGCTTCTAAGAAAAAAGCATCTTGCCCTACGTAGTAAGCAAATTTAGCTCGCTCAAGAGTACCATCGCCAATGCCTTGAACGAAAGGATGCTCTAGGCAAGCTTGGGCTAAGTCTTGATTTGCTGCCCATAATTCGTTAGATAAAGTCATTTGTCATTTGTCACTTGTACTGAGCGTTCGCGTAGCGTCTCGTTCGCGTTAGCGTCTCCGAAGGAGAAGAGAAGCCGAAGTATTTGTCAACTGTTATTATCCCCTTTAAAAAGGGAAGAACTGGAGCAAGACTGAGCCAATACTTCCCAAAAAGTCAACGAAGCTGGGCTTACCAGTACTTACCTTTTCATTGACGGGTGTTTGCAGTTCTTTTATAAAAGTTTGGGCTGTTAGGGTTCCAGTGTTGTTGTTTTGGGATGTAAACAATTTTTCCGCAACTTGAGCATCTTGGAATGCACCTTGTCTATCTAGTATTTGGTAACGGGCGACACCACGAGCGAGATAAGCATCCGCATATTCTGGTTTAATTGCGATCGCTTGATTAAAATAACTGATTGCTTGCTGTTGGTTGCCTTTTTGCCCTTCTGCTACACCCAAAGCATAAAATTCTGCTGGTGAAGCAATTTGTGATGGTATCGCAACTGCACCTTGAAAGTTAGTCCCATTCAAGTAAGCGCCAGTTAGTTCGGCATTTGCTAAATAAGTATTTCTCAAATCAGCACCCGTCAAATTTGCCCCATTAAATTTAGCTTCGCTCAAGTTAACGCCAAATAAACTCGCGCCACTTAAGTTTGCACCCCGCAAATCTGCGCCGCTCAAGTTTGCGCGGCTAAGGTTAGCACCTGTGAGATTAGCACCGCTCAAATTGGCTCCAGATAAGTCAGCCATCACTAAACCCGCACTCGTCAAATCACAGTTTTGACATTGTTTGGTTGCCAATAACTGTTTAACGTGTTCAGAGTTTGCTGCTTGTACGGTTGTTGTCAAACTAATTGTGGTTAAAAATGCAACTGTACCCAAAAGTTGGTTTTTCATATTTGTGTAATATTTTTTACTAAACATCAATATTGACTGAGATGGATTTATACCTCAGCATTATGATATGAGCAATCTCAATAATTTGTCCTCTGTAGTTGCCTATATCACTGATAAATTGGCGATACCTTTCCTATGGAAGGCTATGCTAAAGGATTCTAGTAGTCTGCCAACCCAAAAATGCTAAGTGAGGACTGGGGAAAGGGGAAAGGGGAAAGGGAAAAGGGTAAGGGATTTAAACCCTTTCCCCCTTCCCCCTTCCCCCTTCCCCTTTACCCCGCCAAGTGAACTTGGCGAACTACTAGAAAAGTTGTGAAAGTATAAATTGAGCCGATATTAAGACTACTAACCCCAGTAACAAGGGTAAATGAGCATCATTAGTCAAGATAAATGATACACTCTACTAAAGACGAAACTGGTGTCACAAAATTAAACTCACTGCAAAATATCGCTTCAAAGAAAGTATCTATAACATCCAAATAATTAGTATTTTTTAAAATCAAGCAAATTACTAGAGTAGTATCCAAGCCTAAAGTTTGCCCTGATAACTGGACTAGTCATTATCATCAGGGATGCTCTGACTCAGCAGCAAAACTATAGATTTGCTTTTGGATACTCTGATTTTAAATAAATATGAGACTATAGAAATATTAAGGCAGTCAGAAAAACGTGAGTCAGCAAGACAAACTCTTAGACAAAATTCTCTCTGGGACTTCTGATACAGATATCCCTTTCGCCCAACTGTGGCAACTTTTATATACACTAGGCTTTGAAGAACGGATTCGTGGCGATCATCGTATTTTTGTCAAAGCCGATGTTGAGGAAATATTGAACCTGCAACATAAAAAAGGAAAAGCCAAAAGTTATCAAATTAAACAAGTTCGGGCAGTGATTCTCAAATATAAACTAGGAAGTAAAAATGATGTTTCGGTATGAAATTATTCTCTACTGGAGTGAATTAGATCGAGCCTTTATTGCTGAAGTCCCAGAGTTATCAGGCTGTGCTGCTGACGGTGATACTTATCAAGAAGCACTGCATAATGTAGAATTAGTTGTGCAGGAATGGATAGAAACTGCTAAGGATTTGGGGCGTCCAGTTCCTGAACCTAGACCGCGTTTGATGTATATTTAATTGATACACAAACCAAGTTAAACTGATTTTTTCGGATTATTCAGAAATATTTAATACCATATTAGACCTAAAAAATTCTATTGGCTGCCATTATAGTATCTAAGTTATAGCGATTCTCATTTGAATGGGTACACGGTATTGCCCATTATTGTCAATTTAAGCTCAAATCCTTGTACCACAAGTCGAATTACCCCTCTTAATCCCCCCGATATATTAGGGGAAAATAAGAAAATCCGGTTCCCTCCCCTTTATAACTACTGTGTACACACAAGTGTTGGTGCAGTGTATCTATCCCGCCTCGGAATAAATTCCGAGTCTCATAGCGAAAGTCTTCTTTTAGAGGACTAAAGAAGAAATTTAGTTCAGTCCACTTGAGTGGACTTTAGCCATCAGCCCGAAACTTTAGTTCTGGGCGGGATATTTGCTCAGTGTAAGACTTTCACGTGAACAGAAATATTGGGTGGGTAGGATTTTTAGGGATGTGTGTACACCGTAGCCTTTACAAGGGGGGATTAAGGGGAGTGATACGACTTGTGTGTACACCGTAGCCTTTATAAGGGGAGGGTTAGGGTGGGGTAAAAGAATATTTGATACATTAATCATAACTTTTCAAATATCCTCTAAGTGAAGAACTTAGTTACTGACAACCTTACAAATCACCATAATATGTGATTTGTATTTGTTAGTAGTATAGTGAATAAGTTGTAGTCCAGAACGTTCTATTTCTTGGAAAAGTTTAGGCAGTTCATACTTGTGATGTCGCCAGATAGTAATCTCTTCACCTTTAGAGAGTTCAATATTTTTATCTATCCCCATCCGACTAAAATTTATAGTGTAATCATGACGTAGTTTCAGATTAGCAACAATACTATCTGTTTTTAAATCGTATTTTCTCACTAATTCACAATCTTCCGATTTAATCCCAATCTTCTTTTTAACCCATCCATATACTTCTTCTACATGGTACTTGCAGCCACCTCTAACTATTCCATCCCATGTAGAGTTAGAACCAGTTTCATTAGTAAATACTAAAAGATCATTTTTTCCCATGCTGTCTCTAAAATTTTTGAAAACCTCATCTCTATTTTGATGATTTCCTATGGTAACTCCTAAGTGGAAAAATATTTTCGCTGTGTCATCAATTTCAAGGCTAGCTTGATTTTGGAATAAACTTTTGGGTACAGAACTACTTTCTATGTCAATTGTGGAACTGATAAACTCGACTAGTGGAAACCATTTTCTGAAATTGCTTTTGGAGACACGAAGCAATTCCTCACTAATGTCTAAAGCAACATATTTATTAACTTTACCTAGTTTGTTTAGTCTGCGAATAAACTTTTTAATTGGATAGGAATTACCTGCACCAACGTCTATAATATTTACTCTTTCACCAATATTTATATTGTCATTCAGGTATTTGAAATTATCTTTTAAAAGGTCAATTTCTACATTTGCTCTACCATACCATCTAGGAATAGCATATTTGAGATAAAAATCGTTCCAAATTTTTGCGCCTCTTCCTTTATACGAATACTTGAGAGGGATTTCTCGTCTGACTTCTAATGCATGAATTATTCCTAAAACTTCTTCTTCAGAAAAAAGAGAGTAGAACTCAGAACTTGGCTTTGCTGTGCGACTGATATTAGTTGAGATATCCGAGGGAAGTTGGGAATTACGATGAAAATGTTGAGCCATTATTCTTGTTCTTTGGTTTTTTTCGGTCTTGAAATTGATTAGCCGCAATGCTTACCAAAAATGTATTCTCCCATGCCACTGTCCCAAAACTCGGAATTTCCACCACAAATAAGAGCGCTACTCTGTATTTCACATTCGCCACTATCAAATGGCCAATTGTTTTTTTACAATCAAAGTACGATAATTTTCCAAAGATACAGGGGTAAATACCGTTGGTTCAGGAACCAGAACTCCAGGAAACTTCCTCAATAAAGTCAACCCAGCGTGTGCTTAAGAGTTTAAGCACTTACCGATGGACTTCACTGGGAGCATTGGTGAGCCTGTTGCTGTTGACGATCGCAAACGCACTCACCCCACAACTATTTCGGTGGGGAATTGATGAAGGAATATCGAAAAAAAACCTCCAAATTGTGCTATACAGCGCCGCCTGGATGGTAGTCGCGGCGATCGCTCGTGGTGTATTTAATTTTGGACAAAGCTATCTAGCAGAAGCAGCGTCTCAGGGTGTTGCTTATGAACTGCGAAACAAAATTTTTAGTAAAATCCAAAATCTTAGTTTCAGCTTTCATGACCAGGCGCAGACTTCCCAACTACTAACCCGTGTCACCAGCGACATTGAACAAATTCGTACATTTGTTGGTACTAGTTTAATTCAGGTCGTCGGTTCAGTTGTGACATTGGTGAGTATTTCGGTGGTTTTACTGGTGATGAACTGGCAATTAGCACTGATTAGCCTAACAGCAGTACCCATAACCGCTTGGTTAATGGCACGATTTGTCAGCCGGAATAACAAACTTTTTCGGCACGTACAAGAGCAACTGAGCAACCTCAATGCTATATTGCAAGAGAACTTGCTAGGAATCCGCGTAGTAAAAGCCTTTGTGCGGGAGTCAACCGAAAGGTCGCGTTACACAACTCTGAATGATGGCCTAGTCAAGGCAAACATGAAGACCATTAGCGCCATCCGTGATACCTTCCCCTTGATATTCTTGCTGAGTAATTTGGTAACACTGGTAGTTTTCGGCTACGGGGGAGCGCAGGTAATTGGAAATCGGTTCTCCATTGGCGAACTAGTGGCGTTTAACTCCTACCTAGCATTGATACTACAGCCGATTTTGTTGATTGGATTTGCAGCACCCGCGATCGCTCAAGCAGCAGCTTCCGCCGAACGAGTCTATGAAGTTGTGGATGCAGAAGTAGAAATTCGCGATCGCCCCGGCGCTGTCCCATTTGACAGCTGCGGTGGTAGAATTACCTTTGAAAATGTTTCCTTTCGCTATCCAGGAGCGACAAGCGAAACTCTCAAAGAAGTTTCCTTTGAAACCAAGCCCAACGAGCTAATCGCCGTTTTAGGAATGACTGGTTCGGGAAAAAGCACAATTATGAACCTGATTCCCCGCTTTTACGATGTCACCAAGGGAGCAGTTCGCATTGATGGACGAGATGTAAAAAATTTCACACTCAAAAGCCTCAGATCGCGTATTGGGATTGTATTTCAGGAAACCACCCTCTTCTCAGGCACAATCCGCGAAAATATTGCCTACGCCAAACCCGATGCAACTTTAGAGCAAGTGATTGAAGTTGCAAAAACCGCCCAAATGCACGATTTTATTAGCGCTTTACCCGATGGCTACGAGACGATTGTGGGCGAACGGGGCGTGGGCTTATCTGGAGGACAAAAACAACGAATTGCGATCGCTCGTACCTTATTAACTGATTACAGCATTCTGATTTTAGACGATAGCACCTCGGCTGTAGATGCCAAAACTGCTGCCCAAATTCAAGCCGAACTAGATGACTTAATGCACCAAAAAGCTTGTACAACCTTTGTAGTCGCTCAACGTATCAGTACCGTCCAGAATGCCGATCGCATTTTTCTCATGGATAAAGGACGATTGGTAGCACAAGGCACTCACGAGGAATTGATGCAAACCAGTCCACTCTACGGTGTAATTTTGGAATCTCAGGTAAAGCCGAAGGAGAAAAAATGAGAGGCACTATTCCCGTTGTTGCATCTGAGGAAAACGCGAGTCAGAAATCCACCCTGCGGCGCTTTTTACAATACGTGCTACTTTATCGCAAAGAAATTCCCATCGCCCTGACATTAGTATTAATTGGTGCGATAACTCAGGCAGTTGGGCCATTCTTTCTCGGCTGGTCGATCGATCGTCTGATTGCACAAGGGGATTTACAAGGACTGCTGGTATTGTTAGGGCTACTAGGGCTGAACTACGGACTTGGTGTCTTAGCAATTCGGGGTCAAATTATTCGAGTCGGCTGGATTATGCAGCGATTGCTGGCTCAACTAAGGCAAGACATTTTCATTAAAATCCAAAGTCTGCCACTCAGCTTTTTCGATCGCAGCGAAGCAGGCGATTTAATGAGCCGATTGCTGAATGATGTCAACACTGTGAATCAAGCATTTGGACTGACGATCGCCCAAATGCTGGGCAACACTTTCAGTTTGGTGGGCATCGTGATTGCCATGCTCTCAATCAACCTGCGACTTGGTTTGTTGAGCAATCTGGTTGTGCCACTGATGATTTTTACCACAAGCTTATTTGCACGTTGGGCAAGAGCCAGATTTCGCGTCACCCGACAAACCATTGGGGAACTTTCCGCCAAGTTAGAAGAAGATATTGGCAGCGTGCGAGAAGCGCAAGCATTTAATCGCGTACAGATGAATATCGCAGAATTCGACGTTCTTAACGCTGCCAATAGAGATGCCAACGTTGAGGCTGTGGCAATTACTTCCGCCTTTTTACCCTCCATTGATTTTCTCAACACATTAGCAACGGCTGGCGTACTAGCCTATGGCGGTTATCTAGCGGTAACAGGAGCTGCAACAGTGGGTGTAGTGACATCCTTTTTACTTTACGTCCAGCAGTTCTTCCGCCCGATCCAAATTCTCAGCCAGTTTTACACCCAAGCTCAATCTGCCTTCGCCGGATTAGAGCGAATATTTCTATTATTAGATGAACCGTCAGAACTCAAAGATGCACCCGATGCCACAGAAATGCCGCCTATTCAAGGTGAAGTGGCATTTGAGAATGTCAAGTTTGGCTACAACCCAGATCAACTGGTTCTCAAAGGAGTGAACTTGCACGCCTATCCAGGGCAGATGGTTGCATTAGTAGGGCAAACCGGTTCGGGAAAAAGTACAATTATTAACTTGATTTTGCGCTTCTATGATGTATCTAGCGGTGCAGTGAAAATTGATAATATTGATGTGCGTAGCGTGACTCAAGCAAGTCTGCGCCGTCAAATTGGCATCGTCCTGCAAGATAATCTTTTGTTCACCGGCACTGTCGCCGAAAATATAGCTTTTGGCGCTCCTTACGCCACTCAAGCTGAGATCGAAGCGGCTGCACAACTAGCAAATGTGCATGAGTTCATTACTTCACTACCACAGGGTTATACAACTCAATTAGGCGAACGGGGAGCGCCCCTGAGTCAAGGACAGAGACAACTAATCAGTATTGCTCGTGCGGTATTAATTAATCCCCGAATTCTGATTCTGGATGAAGCCACCAGCAGCATTGACACCCGCACAGAAGCGCTAGTACAAAGTGCGATCGCTCGTTTGCTCCAAGGTCGTACTAGTTTCGTAATTGCCCACCGCCTCAGTACAGTTACTCAGGCAGATCGGGTTTTAGTAATTCAGCAGGGACAAATTGTAGAACAGGGTACTCACGCCGAACTCATTAATCAGCAAGGTGTTTATGCCAACCTTTATGCTCTGCAACTGGGTGCAGCAGACACAATGGTTCTTCAAAATGAAAAGTAAAATATTATATATAGCTCAAATTTACTAATTGCTAGCAAAAAAAATGAAGCTACCTAACCTCGATTCACAAACCATCGATCGCATCATTGAAATGGCATGGGAAGATAGAACATCTTTTGATGCTATTGAGGCTCAGTTTGGACTGCTGGAAAAAGAGGTAATCGCCCTAATGAGGCGTGAAATGAAAGAATCTAGTTTTAAGATGTGGCGAGAGCGAGTCACCAAACGCAATACAAAGCATTTATCTCAGCGAGAATTTATTACAGGTAGGTTTAAATCGCATAATCAAAAAACTTAAGTAATTGGGTAAGCGCTCGCTCTTTTGCGATCGGAACCACCAAGGGCTAAAATGCTCTAGAAAGAATAAGCGTGCGATCGCCTGTACTCATTGATTGAAAACTACCAAATTCACCAAGCACAATGACGAAAGTTACACTCTACATTGCAGCTAGTTTGGATGGCTACATTGCTCGCAGCGATGGCAAAATTGAGTGGCTATCAATCCTTGATACAGAAGATGAAGACTATGGTTATGGTGATTTCTACGAATCGATTGATGCGATCGTTTTGGGTAGCAAAACCTATGAAGTAGGGCTTAGTTTCGATGAATGGCCTTATCCGGGTAAGAAATCCTTTGTTTTTACCCAGCGTCATCTCCAATGCGATCGCAAGGACGTTGTGTTTGTTTCCGATCCAGTAAAACAGGCGTTAGCAGATATAGAGGCTCAAGGTTTAGAAAACATCTGGCTAGTTGGTGGCGGAGAATTAATCAATTCGTTTCTTCAGCACAGCTTGATTGATGAATATATAATTTCAACTATTCCAATTATCTTAGGTGGCGGTATACCTCTTTTCCCACCGCCTAGCCCTGAAGAAGAATTGGAGCTTATTACCTCAAAACAATATCCTACTGGTTTACTCCAAACACATTATAGGCGAAAGGAAAAGATTTAAAATAATTCGTAATCCTTAATGAGTTTTCAACGAATTACGAATTACAAATTACCTAAAGAAGCTTCTGAACAGCGTTGCTAAAGTCTTCGTAAGGAGAAACGCCCACTATAGTTTCTGCTAAAATACCATCTTTGAAAATTAAAACTGCTGGAATACTGCGAAGACCGAATTTTTTGAAAATTGGCTTATTCCTGTCAACGTCGACCTTAACAACTTTAGCCCGACCTTTGTATTCTTCGGCAAGTTGCTCCATTAACGGACTGACTAGGCGACAGGGGCCACACCAAGTAGCAGTAAAATCAACAACAACGACTTTCTCTTCACTTCCATTTAAAACAACATCAAATTCACTTTCTTCAACGTAAGCAACTATGTCAGTATCAGTAGACATTTTTTAATTCCTTAGTGTTAAACTAAAATTTCCGCAAAAAGCTAACTATATAAACTATACTCCCTTCTGAGTGTCAGATTCATTAGTTACCTACATTGATTGGGAAAATCCCTTAACTGAGTTTTGTTTGCCAACGTATATTTAATAACTTAAATCTTTATGCGTAGAGTGCGATCGCACCCTAGCAACCTAGTTTAAAAGCCTATGCCTTCAAGGCATAGAAGCGTCAATAATCATCCTGTCGCTCAAACAGTTCTAACAACCCAATTGTGCCGACAAAAAAAGTATAAGTAGCATATTTTATTGGTATTTTTTGTCTTGAAGCTGCATAAAAAGCTGCTATAATACTTTCGATAAAATGGCTCATCATCGCAAAACGCTCAATCCAAAAAATTGGATTAAGGCTGCTTGGTACATTAGTATTAGTGATTACTGCATAAATATTCCACGATTCCAATCCAATCGCGCTTGTTATAAGCACTGTAGATATAATTTTTACAAAGGTATAAATCTTTTTCTTGATATTTAAGTCCATACTGTTCACAAAAATAATGTTTATAGCTTTTCCTAATAATACAAGGTACATCATAGTCACCTTTACGAAACCAGTAAGGAAGCAATTGGGTATGAGGTTCTTTTAACTCACCAAGAAAAGCTATATTTAAAAAATGACAAAAGTGTGGAATAATACATAGGTGAAAAATTTAATTGCACAGCACACATTGATAATAAAAATAAACTTATGATTGCTCAACATTACAACTCAACTCATTTGGAAAATAATTTGCTTAAACAAATCAAAATTAAAGAAAATCAGCTAAAAATCGCCCAAGAATCTGATATGATCCATGTAGCAGAAGAATTACAGAGTCAATTATTAAAGCTACAGTCTCAATTATCAGAGCCGCAAGATCAAGACCTTGAAATTCAAGCGTTGATGGGTTTACTAGACGATTAAAATTGTAAATTTGTGTTGCAAAGTTTATTGAAAACACCAAACCTCTGTAACCCAAAACCAGAGCATAGCGATTCTGATGCCTGGGACTGTAGTTTATCTACAATGTCTCAAGAATTAACATTAGAATAAGTAGCAATCTAAGGAGTCATAAAAGGATGATGATTCTGACTTAGATAAGACCTTGAGGTTTTTGCTGGGGATTCGGTTTTTTGATCTGTGGTACTGAATCAATCTTAAGAACAGGTTTAATTGAGCGCTGTTGTCCTTGCCTAAGAATTTGAATTTCTCTCTCAATTGAATCTTTTCCTTGCCTAAAAAATTCTTGAGAATTATATGGAACCAAGTCACGGGATAAATGTTGAGCTTGTCCTGGAGTCAAACTAGGAATAGCTTGTTCAGCATTGGCAGAAGTCTGTATAGCTAGCAAAAAAGCTGTTGAAAGCAGCAATGGTTTTATTTTTATACATTCGGTGAATATTAGGTTTAACATAATTGATGCATCTGTTGCGTGAATTTTGCTTCAAACCATCTTCTATTGGTCTGACTATAAGCAAAGTACACTTTTGGGGTTGCTAATTACCTCCTACAAATGGATGAATTAATTAGCTAAACTCTTATTACAGCGCACGTCAATCTAGCTACCATCTCAATTAACTAGCCAAGTTACTCAAGCAACTTGTTAAAATTAGGCAAACTTCCGCCACTTAAAATTTCGATGAATGTTGAGAGCAACAAAATTGTACTATTCAGCATCTAATGGTATTTTCGCCTTTTGAAACACCTGCTCAACAGTAAATTGCAGTCCTTCAAACAAAGAATCTGTGAGTAGTTCTTCTCCCATATAAGTTTGTGGCGCTGCATCTGGATAAAAAACAGTAATGCTTCTGGCTTTACTATCTAATACCCATACCCGCAGCACCTTAGCATCCAAATAGTCTTTGGCTTTAGCCGCCATTTGTCCAAAGGTTTGCCCTGGCGAAATAATCTCAATCACCAAATCAGGAGGAACAGGACAAGCTTCATTTTCATCCCAGTTGGCGGGTAAACGCTCATAAGAAATGTATAAAATATCTGGAATTGGCATCCAATCTCGTCCTCGACGAGTTAAGGCAACAGCCCATTCCGGGCAAACTTCTCCTTTACCCTCACACGATTGCTCAATCAAATTGAGAATAACGCGGGTAAGTTTCGCATGAAAAAATTTTGGTGACATTTTAGGAATTGCTTGACCATCAACAAGTTCATAGGTGATATCTCCCTCGCCTGGTGGAAGATTCAAGAACTCTTGCAAAGTTAATTGATTTTTGGCTTGGAGTATCATGGCTCATTAATTCGTAATTGAAGGACAGAGCAACTAACTTTTATTCTGACTCCTGAATTCTGACTCCTGAATTCTTCTTCAAATTGTTCACATTCCCCGCAACACTTGCCGAATAATATCCGATGGCACTTCATCGGTAATTGTTACTACACCAATCTCTGTTGGTAAAACAAACCGAACTTTCCCGGCTTGGACTTTCTTATCTAATTGCAACGCCTCAATAATTGCTTCAATATCTACCCCATCTGGTAACTGAGTTGGTAAACCCGCTTTTTGAATTAAAGCATTTTGACGTTCTGTGTCTTCCTTTTGCCACAGTCCCAAATCCACAGCAATTTGACCGGCTGCTACCATACCAATAGCCACCGCTTCGCCATGATTTACTAGACGATAACCAGTCAAACTTTCCACTGTATGACCGATGGTGTGTCCATAGTTGAGAATTGCGCGTAATCCGCCTTCTTTCTCATCTTTGCCAACAACATCAGCTTTAGCTTGACAAGAGCGAGTTAATATGCTGGTTATTAGGTCAGGTTTGACATAGCGGAGTTGGTCGAGGCGTTTACTTGCTTCCAACTGGGCAAACAATTCGGCATCCCAAATCACACCGTACTTGATAACTTCTGCCATTCCTGCCCGAAACTCGCGCATAGGTAGAGTTTTTAACACATCTGGGTCAATCAAAACTAAACGCGGTTGATGGAATGCCCCAATTAAGTTTTTACCGTGGGGATGATTCACGCCAGTTTTGCCACCAATTGCCGAATCTACCATCGCCAACAAAGACGTAGGCACTTGGACAACATTAATACCGCGTAGCCAAGTTGCAGCCGCAAAGCCAGTCATATCGCCAATTACACCTCCGCCCAAAGCCACCATCGTAGAAGAACGTTCTAGGCGGTTTTCCAAGGCTACATCGTAGAGTTTTTGGATGGAATTGAGGGTTTTGTAGCGTTCACCAGGTGGTAGAGTGCAGCTAGCAACTTCAAATCCAGCAGATTTTAAGGATGTAATTGCTCTTTCGCCAAAATGCTTAAAAATCGTCGGATTAGAAACCAGTAAAACCTTTTTGCCCAACTTGAGACTGGACATCTGTTGACCCAGCTGATCTAAACTCGAAGGTGCGTTAGCGTAGCTCAACGAAGTTATCGCAATCTCATAAGACTGCTCTGGTAGATTTACATTAATTACAGAAGTCATTGCCCAACCCCAAACAAGCGCCCGTGGGCTGTATTGTATCGCAATCTAGGAAATGGACATAGGGCATTAGGCATCGGGGATTGCTAAGAAGCAGGCAAGCAGCAAAGAAGTTGTAGTAACTATTTCTCCTCTACCCTCATACCCCATGCCTCAATACTGCTCGGGTTTTGGATTTTAACCTGGAATTTGGTTTTGGGAAAAGGTTACTGGGTTTAGGTTAAAGGTTTTTTCTTTCCCCTTTCCCATTCCCCTTTTCCCTTTAACCAACAAGTATTGCCCAATACCCAATGCCCAATCCCCCATGCCCCATGCCCAATACCCAACAACTAATGATTCAATAGATTTAGGAAGTATTCTGGAGAGCAATAAATGTTTGCAATTGTATCTTATATCGTCTTCTTGGGTTTATTCTTTGGCTTATCTGTAGGATTGCTGTTCGGTCTGCGAACCGCGAAGATAATTTAATCGAGAGTTAGATTCAACCCAAGACTCTTGTGGGGCAGGCATCTTGTCTGCCCTTAGTTTACAAATAGGCTATAAAATCTTTACTTTTTCACCAAGTCCGGCAACGTGGACTTGGTAAAATTGCTGTGGGCTTTAGTCCGTGGGTACTTACTGCCTGATGTTGACAAGAAGTTAATTGTTTTTTCCTAAAGTATTGTTACCGCATCGTGATATGATTCAGCTGACTGAATGTGCAGTCATCATATTTAACTGTACTGGTTTCAAGTCCCGTGAGCTTGTCAGACGAATCAATTGCGCCCACTCCGACAACGCAACAAGATGCTAAAACTGGTTCTGGAGGCACAGAATCAGGTAACTCCATGAAAGAGTTCCATGAACTCTTCCAGCGATTGTTGGTAATCACGCTTGTCTTGACGGGGGTTATTTTTATCTCTGTGTGGATTTTTTATTCCTTAAACATTGCCCTAAATTATTTAATTGGGGCGTGTACAGGTGTGGTTTACTTAAAAATGTTGGCTAGAGATGTTGAGCAGCTTGGTAGTCAGAAAACCAGTCTGAGCAAAACTCGTTTTGCTCTGTTTATTGGAGTGATGATCGTGGCAACTCAATGGCGTGAGCTACAGATTCTGCCCATTTTTTTGGGATTTCTAACTTACAAAGCCACGCTCTTCGTCTATATGGTGCAAATTGCGTTCATTCCTGATTCTTAAAAAGTCAGGCTCACAAAGATAGTAATCCCATCCTCGCTCGTTGGGGAAAATGCTTGAAGAATGCAAATGCTTAGTGTCTTAAACGCCTTTAATTCTTTTCCCCTCGCCGAATTAGAAGTAGGACATCATTTCTACTGGCAGTTGGGCAATCTTAAAATTCATGGGCAAGTTTTTCTCACCTCATGGTTTGTGATTAGTATTCTAGTAGTGGCTTCAATAGCTGCTACTCGCAACGCACAAAGAATTCCCAAGGGCATCCAGAATTTGATGGAATATGCCTTAGAATTTATTCGCGATCTGGCAAAAAACCAACTTGGTGAGAAAGAGTACCGCCCTTGGGTGCCATTTATTGGCACATTGTTCTTGTTTATTTTCGTATCGAACTGGTCAGGTGCGCTAATTCCCTGGAAGCTCATCAAGCTACCTTCGGGCGAATTGGCAGCTCCCACCAATGATATCAATACGACTGTTGCATTGGCATTGCTGACCTCCTTAGCGTATTTTTACGCAGGTTTTAGCAAACGGGGTTTAGGCTACTTTAAGAAATATATAGAGCCAACACCTGTTTTGTTGCCGATCGCAATTCTCGAAGATTTCACCAAACCCCTCTCCCTAAGCTTCCGGCTATTTGGTAATATTTTGGCGGATGAATTGGTAGTAGCGGTGTTGGTGCTGCTAGTTCCTCTATTTGTACCTCTGCCTGTAATGGCCTTGGGTTTATTTACCAGTGCCATTCAAGCCCTGGTTTTTGCCACCCTAGCCGGAGCATACATTCATGAGGCAATGGAGGGGCATGGCGGAGATGAACATGAGGAGCATTAAACTTCTCAGCTGATAGCACAGTTCCAAGAGCATATTCGCTCAAAACATCGCAAAGCGCGATCGAAGAACTCATGTGCAGCGTGAAAATCACGTTTCTAATCGTTAACGTACTTTTGTTAGTTTTGTAATCAAAGCAAGGAAAATCAACATGGATCCATTAGTTCAGGCTGCTTCAGTTCTCGCTGCTGCTTTAGCGATTGGTTTAGCTGCAATTGGCCCTGGTATTGGTCAAGGAAATGCTGCTGGACAAGCAGTAGAAGGTATTGCTCGTCAACCTGAAGCAGAAGGAAAAATTCGCGGTACTCTGCTATTAACCTTGGCATTCATGGAATCCTTGACTATCTATGGTCTAGTAATTGCCCTGGTATTGCTGTTCGCTAATCCTTTCGGCTAATACCTGAAATTTTTCTGAGTGTGGAGACGTGAATCATCACGCCTCTACAATCAAAACGTTTTAGGTATCTCAATAGTTATAATGTTCAGTTGACCCTTGTTGGCTATGGGTCTCTAAAATATGAAAGGTTGGATGATGTTGCTAGCCATGAAAACTGCTACTCCAGCCAAAGAGGAGACAAATGTTTGATTTCGATGCTACCTTGCCCTTCATGGCATTGCAATTCCTGCTATTAGCAGCTTTGTTGAATGCAATTTTCTATAAGCCACTGACCAAGGTACTAGACGATCGCGATAGTTATATCCGAACGAATACCCTTGAGGCGAAAGAAAGCTTGGCAAAAGCCGAGCGTTTAGCCGCCGAATATGAGCAACAACTCGCAGACGCTCGCAGACAATCGCAAGCTACCGTAGAAGCAGCTCAACTTGAAGCTAAGAAAATTACTGCCGAGAAAATCGCCGAGGCCCAAAAGGAAGCTCAGTCTCAACGAGAACAAGCTTCTGTTGAAATAGAACAACAAAAGCAAGAAGCTTTTCGCACCTTAGAGCAACAAGTTGATGCTCTAAGCAGGCAGATTCTAGAAAAACTATTGGGGCCAACTCCAGTTAGATAAGCTAACTAGACTGGCTCTGTGAAAGCATACGCGCAGCTGGGCCCTAGTCCAGAGCGCAAAATTTAAGTGTCAAATAAAGGCACTTTTTCCCTTCTGGGGAAAGATACTTAATTTCCTTACGGGGAAAAGATACTTAAATTTCCTTCCCTTGGGAAAAATACAACGTATTAGCAAGCAAGCAGCGCACTTGTAAATGGGTATCATGGGGACATTCTTATTACTTGCCGCAGAAGCGAACGCTGTTCACTCTGAATTGGCAGAAGGCGCAGCAGAAGGTGGTTTCGGTCTAAACCTAGACATTTTTGAAACCAATCTGATCAATCTAACGATTCTGATTGGCATATTATTCTACTTCGGACGTAAGGTTTTAAGCAATATCCTGAACGAGCGACAATCCAATATTGCCACCGCAATTCAGGAAGCAGAAGGGCGCTTAAAAGAGGCAAAGACTGCCCTTTCCCAAGCGCAAGAGCAGTTGAAGCAATCTCAAGCAGAAGCAGAACGCATCCGCCAATCTGCCACAGAAAACGCCCAAAAGACGAAAGAAGCCTTGTTAGCGAAGGCAGCGCAAGACGTAGAACGCCTGAAACAAACGGCAGCAGCAGATTTAAACACCGAAACAGAGCGAGCGATCGCTCAACTACGGCAACGAGTTGCTGCACTAGCATTGCAAAAAGTCGAATCGCAACTCAAAGGCGGGATTGCTGACGATGCTCAACAAAGTTTAATTGACCGCAGCATCGCACAACTCGGAGGCAATGTATGACAAGTCAGGTAGCAACAGCCGAAGTAGCCCAGCCCTATGCACAGGCACTTTTGTCAATAGCGCAATCGAAAAATTTGACAGAAGAGTTCGGGGAAGATGCGCGTACTTTCCTGGGACTGCTCAGGGCAGACAAACAGCTACACAACTTCTTCAGCAACCCGTTTATTCAGGCTGAGAACAAAAAAGCTCTCATCAAACAAATACTCGGTGAAGGCTCTAATCCCTACTTACGCAATTTTTTACTGATACTGGTAGATAAGCGACGCATTGCGTTCTTGGAAGATATTTTTCAACAGTATCTAGCCCTGTTGCGGCAGCTGAATCAAACCGTATTAGCGGAAGTAATTTCAGCCGTTCCCCTCACAGAAGCTCAACAGCAGGCAATCATCCAAAAGGTCGTCGCCATCTCCAATGCTCGCCAGGTAGAACTAGAAACCAGGGTGGACAGCGAGTTAATTGGTGGTGTGATCATTAAAGTAGGTTCACAGGTAATTGACGCTAGTATCCGGGGTCAGTTGCGCCGCCTTTCATTGCGCTTAACTAATAGTTAGGAGTTAGGAGTACAGACGCAATTAATCGCGTCTGTACAATAGAGACGCGATTAATCGCGTCTGTACAATAGTTAGAAGTTAAGTAAATAGTAATTTATTTTAACTTTTAACCTTTGCTTTTTTAACTCAGCACGGGACAAACGCCCCGCTAACAGCACCCAGCACTAAATATCAGTCTCGAAAGCAAAAAAGATAGACACATGAGCATATCAATTAGACCTGACGAAATTAGTAGCATTATCCAACAACAAATTGAGCAATACGATCAAGAGGTCAAAGTTGCTAACGTTGGTACTGTTCTCCAAGTTGGTGACGGTATTGCCCGGATTTATGGTCTGGAAAAGGCTATGTCTGGGGAACTTTTGGAATTTGAAGATGGTACAATTGGTATCGCCCAGAACTTAGAAGAAGACAACGTGGGCGCGGTACTGATGGGTGAAGGGCTAGAAATTCAAGAAGGTAGTTCTGTAACCGCTACCGGTAGAATTGCCCAAGTACCTGTAGGAGAAGCCTTAATTGGACGAGTTGTAGACGCTTTGGGTCGTCCCATTGATGGTAAGGGAGACATCAAGACTTCAGACAGCCGTTTGATTGAATCTCCAGCACCCGGTATCATTGCTCGTCGGTCAGTACACGAACCCATGCAAACGGGTATCACAGCTATTGACTCAATGATTCCCATCGGTCGTGGTCAACGGGAATTGATTATTGGCGATCGCCAAACCGGTAAAACTGCGATCGCGATCGACACAATCATCAACCAAAAAGAAGAAGATGTAGTTTGTGTATACGTTGCGATCGGTCAAAAAGCTTCCACCGTCGCTAACGTGGTGCAGACATTGCAAGAAAAAGGCGCGATGGATTACACTATCGTCGTCGCAGCTAGTGCCAGTGAACCAGCAACACTACAATACCTAGCTCCTTACACAGGCGCAACTATTGCTGAGTACTTTATGTACAAAGGCAAAGCTACCCTGGTAATTTATGATGACCTCTCCAAGCAAGCCCAAGCTTATCGCCAAATGTCACTACTGCTGCGTCGTCCACCCGGACGCGAAGCTTACCCTGGAGATGTATTCTACATTCACTCCCGCTTGTTAGAAAGAGCTGCAAAGCTGAGTGACGAATTAGGTAAAGGCAGTATGACCGCCTTACCAATTATCGAAACCCAAGCTGGTGACGTTTCAGCATACATCCCCACCAATGTAATTTCCATTACCGATGGTCAGATATTCCTATCTTCTGACTTGTTCAACGCTGGTATCCGTCCGGCTGTGAACCCAGGTATTTCTGTATCCCGCGTGGGTTCTGCTGCTCAAACCAAGGCAATGAAAAAAGTTGCCGGTAAGATTAAATTGGAACTAGCCCAATTTGACGACCTGCAAGCCTTCGCTCAATTTGCTTCTGACTTAGATAAAGCCACTCAAGACCAGTTGGCACGGGGTCAACGGTTGCGCGAACTTCTCAAGCAGCCACAAAATTCGCCACTCTCGGTATACGAGCAAGTAGCAATTCTTTACGCTGGTATCAATGGTTACTTGGATGACGTTCCTGTAGATAAAGTCACAACCTTTACCCAAGGTCTGCGGGAGTACTTAAAGACTGGTAAAACCCAGTATGCCGAAGGAGTAAGAGCCTCCAAAGCACTAGGTGATGCAGAAGAAGCTGCCTTAAAAGAAGCACTTACCGAATACAAGAAGACCTTCAAAGCAGCAGCGTAATTAGTCATCAGTCATTAGTCATTAGTCATTGGTAAATAGCTAATGACTAGTGACAAAGCGCAAAGTCCGATCGGAGGTTTCCTCCAATCAAAACTTTGTAAGAGAGGACAAATGACAAATGACTAAGGACTAAGGACAAGAATATGGCCAATCTAAAAGCAATACGCGATCGCATTCAGTCGGTCAAAAACACCAAAAAAATCACAGAAGCCATGCGTCTCGTAGCTGCGGCTAGAGTGCGCCGGGCGCAAGAACAAGTGCTAGCAACTCGTCCCTTTGCCGATCGCTTGGCACAAGTATTATATGGTTTGCAAAGCCGTCTGCGCTTTGAAGAAGCTAACCTACCACTACTGAGAAAACGCCAAGTTAAGTCAGTTGGGTTGTTGGTTATTTCAGGCGATCGCGGTCTATGCGGCGGCTACAATAGTAACGTTATCCGTCGTGCAGAAAACCGCGCTAAAGAAATCCAGGCAGAAGGTTTAAACTATCAATTTGTGATCGTCGGACGCAAAGCTACACAGTACTTTCAACGCCGCAATCAGCCAATTGATGCCACCTACAGTGGCTTAGAGCAAATTCCCACCGCAGCTGAAGCCAATCAGATTGCCGATCAACTACTTTCCTTGTTCCTTTCCGAAGAAGTTGACCGTATCGAATTAATCTATACCAGATTCCTTTCCTTGGTTAGCTCCCGTCCTGTGATTCAAACCTTACTACCCCTCGATCCACAAGGTCTAGAAGCAGGCGATGATGAAATCTTCCGCTTGACAACCCGTGGCGGTAAATTTGAAGTCGAACGGGAGAAAGTAACTAGCCAAGTCCGCACGTTGGCTCCTGACATGATTTTCGAGCAAGATCCCGTGCAGATTCTCGATTCTCTATTGCCCCTGTATCTGAGTAACCAGCTATTGCGGGCGCTACAAGAATCAGCAGCTAGCGAACTAGCAGCGCGGATGACAGCTATGAGTAATGCCAGTGAAAATGCTGGTGAACTGATTAACACCCTCACGCTGTCCTACAACAAAGCTCGACAAGCTGCAATTACCCAAGAACTCCTTGAAGTTGTGGGCGGTGCTGAAGCACTAACTTAGGGTATAACTAATTATTTATTTGTAGTGCGTTGTAATATATAGCCAATTGCTAATTATTTTAAGATTAGCAATTGGCTATTTGAGTATTTGGAACTTTCAACATAAAGTAAAAATTTTTGTCTATTAACACATTTCCAGAATTGCGTATTATAATTGAAGTATGAAGCGCATGGGTCCGTCACGGTTTCGACAGGTTGGCGAACGCTGCTCTGTGATTCAGGTCGAGAGTGAGTCTCCTCTCGAAAATCAAAGGCTCAAACAAAAAGTAAATGCGAATAACATCGTTAACTTTGCTCGTAAGGATGCTCTAGTAGCAGCCTAAAACACCTCTTACAGGTTCGAGCGTCTTCGGTTTGACTCCGTTAAGGACTGAAGACCAACCCCCAACGGATGCTCTAGCAAGCGTTCTCTGGTTGGCTTGCTAGCTAAGATTAAATCAGAGCATCCTACGTTCGGGATAATGAACGATTCCCGCCTTGAGGATTAGAAAGGCTAAACCTGTGAATGAGCGGGGGGTCAATACCCAATTTGGACAGCAGTTCGACTCTGCTCGGATCCACTAAAAATAGTTAACAAGTCCACTTGACACTGTGATGTGTAAGTGGACTTTGTTTTATGGGAAACTCCATCAGAATTTTCTATAATGCACAGTTCAACGGCTAAAATAGCAATACCGTTTAGTGAAGCCCAAAATTTTTGGTAAAGATGCGAAACTAAACTGTTATCCTGCTGCGCTAAGGTGTCTCTACAAGTTTCTCAGCAAACCTTAAACCAAAAATGTGTACACCTCAACAGCGCCCAAGCCCAACTAACAGAAACAAGCGCAACAAGTATTATCTTCTCTGCAAAAAGCAGGAACTTGTCAAGAAAATAATCTTGATTTTCAACCAGAATCTAGCGATCGCTGCCCAAATCAAACAAATGATTCGATTCCAAGATGGTGTAATCAGCTAATAATTATGCTGTTTCTGGGTTTGTGTGCGTGCGCTTCCAAACCTCCTTCCTCTTTTTTTCAGTACTCGTCGTAGTCGATCTGCACTCAAGTTTACTTGACGTTCAGAGGCCAGTTTTTTTGCTAATTGTTTAGAGTTATAAGTCTCTGACTCTTGAGCTAAACAATTTTCGAGATAAACCAAATCTGATTCTGAATATCGGGGTTTTCCTCCTCGACCAGGAGCATCCCATAAACCTGCCAAACCCATTTTTTCCCAGCGATGAAGGGTTTGACGCACTGTTGAAATCGCCCAGTTCAAGCCTTTTGCAATTTGCTCATTTTTTAAGCCACGAGTATTCAGCAGTAACACTTGAGCGCGATCCTTAGTGCGTTGAGGAACATCTTTGGCTTTTCTCAACTCTTCTAAAGTTAGCTTTTCTTCTTCTGTGAGAAACACTTTTAATCGGCATCCCATAAACAATAACCTTTCACAAAATCAATTTTTGTCGTTTTTATATCTATTTCCGTCTGTATACTGAATTACTTAAGTATTTCATCATACATTCGAAAAACTGAACTACAAGTATTAAGGATGTCAGCGTCTATAAGGCTGCTACACGATAGGTATTGGCTTGAGAACACTATCAAAGTTTGCAATTTTTCATCAACAATGGATTTTTATAAAAAGTTCGGCACATCGAGATAACACATTAACCTATATAGGCAAACTTATCCGATAGCTTGAAGCTGTAACTTATAGCTATGACAAGAAAAATTTGTTGGCGTTATCTTGATTAATGTTTAAAGTCGATAATAAAGGACTGTATCATTAAATTCCTGAGATTATTCTTATGCTTACGCAGGTTTATCGAAACTTTAAAAATTATTTTTAGTCTAGTTTCCGTTTCGATAAGTGGAAAAACAAATACAAGCCTAGTTCCTTTTTATTTAGCTAGGCTCTAGAAATTTGACTTGATAATCTCCAAAAAACATCTGTTTTACCGACTTTACATAAAATTTATATTCCATGCACCATATTTTTGACTGAGACAACAACATATTGAATACCCATTTTAATAAACTAATGTTAACAGCTAATCGATGCTTTTTGGAAGCCTAATAAGGTTTGTCCTACTTTTCCTACCTTTCCTACCTTTCCTACCTTTTATAATTACGGAAGTACCCGAAAAAATAAATTTTCTACTAAATAAATATATTCTCCAACAATCTTAAGTCTTAAAAGCACTTTATTCCTGGTAGTTCGACAGCAAATTAATATTGTTTAAATTATGCTTTTATATTGAAAAAATATAATTGATATGATATTTTTGAATTAAAATAAAACCAAATAAATAGCAAAAACAAGTACTCAGTAAAGTTTAGAGATAAATTAATATTTAGTATATTTTTTGAGTCATATTTTTTGCTGAAAAACAGCAATAATTGATACAAGTTAAATTTCTCAAAAACTGATATTCATTACAACTTCAAATAAAAATAATAGAGACAATGGGGGCAGAAGAAAAACCTGTTAATTTGCGCTCGGAGACGAATAATGGTAGCGATGTCTACGACCGGCAAGGCCAACGCAGAGAACGTTCAACATCGGTTAACTATACAAACTGTAGAAATTGCCCCTAACACAACGGCGATTCGCTCTCTTGATTGGGATCGCGATCGCTTTGATATCGAATTCGGACTGCAAAACGGTACAACCTACAATTCATATCTAATTAGGGGCGAACAAACAGTTTTGATCGATACTTCTCACCAGAAGTTTCGCGATCTTTATTTAGAGACTCTCAAAGGTCTTGTCAACCCCAAAACAATTGATTACATAATTGTTAGTCACACAGAGCCAGACCATAGCGGCTTAGTAGAAGATGTCCTCCAGTTAGCTCCTAGAGCTACTGTTTTAGCCTCAAAAGTTGCGCTGCAATTCCTTGAGGGATTAGTACACGATCCTTTTTCCAAGCGGGTTGTAAAAACTGGCGATCGCATCGAGATCGGCAAAGGACACGAAATGGAATTCGTGAGTGCGCCTAACCTGCACTGGCCGGATACAATCTTTAGCTTTGACCGCAAAACCCAAATTCTCTACACCTGTGATGCTTTTGGGATGCACTTTTGTGACGATCGCACCTTCGACGAAGATTTAGAAGCGATTGAAGCTGACTTTAGATTTTACTACGATTGCTTGATGGGTCCTAACGCTCGTTCGTTGCTGAATGCGATGAAGCGGATGGGCGAACTAGGGAAGATTAATATAATCGCCAATGGTCACGGGCCATTATTATACCACCATTTAGATGTTCTGACCGGGTGTTACGAAAATTGGAGCCAAAAACAAGCGAAAGCAGAAACCACAGTTGGCTTGTTTTTTGTCTCAGAATATGGGTATGGCGAGCGCCTTGGTCACGCAATTGCCGAAGGTATCCTGAAAACTGGCGTTGGCGTAGAAGTATTGGATCTGAGTACTGCTGAAAGCCAAGAAATTCAAGAACTAGCCGGGAGAGCAGCTGGCATCATTATCGGGATGCCCCCAACTACCTCCGCCGCCGCCCAAGCTAGTATCAGTTCAGTGCTAGCTGTCGCCAAGAACAAGCAATTTCTTGGGCTGTTTGAATGTTACGGTGGGGATGATGAACCCATTGATACACTGCGCAGACAATTTCTTGACTCTGGCATCAAAGAAGCTTTCCCACCCATTCGGATTAAAGAGACTCCCAGCGCATCAACATTCCAGTTGTGTGAAGAAGCGGGTAAAGACATCGGACAATTGCTAGTGCGCGATCGCAACATCAAGCAAATCAAGTCCCTCGATGTCAACATGGAAAAGGCACTGGGTCGCATTAGCAGTGGACTATATATAGTCACTACAAAAAAAGATAATGTCTCAAGTGCTATGCTGGCATCCTGGGTAACGCAAGCGAGTTTGCAACCATTAGGATTCACAATTGCCGTTGCTAAAGACCGCGCCATTGATTCCTTAATGCAAGTAGGCGATCGCTTCGTCCTCAACGTTTTGGAAGAAGGCAATTATCAAGAACTCAAGAAACACTTCCTCAAGCGCTTGCATCCTGGTGCTGACCGCTTTGCAGGAGTAAAAACTCAAACCGCGAAAAACGGTTCGCCGATTCTAACTGATGCTCTGGCATACATGGAATGTGAAATACAGACCAGCATGGAATGCAGCGACCACTGGATTTTATACTGCACCGTTCAAGAAGGTCGTGTCTCCAAAAACGATGGATTGACAGCTGTTCGCCATCGCAAAGTAGGTAATTACTACTAAGAAAGAAGCAAGAGGTAACAGGTGACAGGGGACAGCAAAGAAAACTATCCCCTGTTTCCTACGATCTATACCCTATAACCCAATACGGTTCGGTTAAAGGGGAAAGGGAAAAGGGGAAAGGTTTTGAATACATCCTTTACCCAATATCTCCAACCCCATTCCCCAGATCGCAAGGAAAGTGAAAAATGCTTATCCGAACCCTATTGCCCCATAACCTATTCCCTGTTCTCTGTTCCCTAACTTTATCCAACAGCTATGACCAATTCCAAGCCACGCGACGTACAAGTTTTACCAATTGCTACCAATACTAAAGCTATCAGAGCGCGTAGTTGGTCACGTCTGCGGTTTGAAATTGAATACGCACTTGAAAGAGGTACAACCTCCAATTGCTATTTAATTGAAGCTGATAAAACCGCACTGATCGATCCACCACCAGAAAGCTTTACCGAAATTTATTTAGAGGCATTGCGGCAGACTTTAAATTTGCAAAGTTTGGATTATATCATCCTGGGTCATTTTAGCCCCAATCGAGTTGCAACCCTCAAAGCAATTTTAGAACTGGCACCACAGGTAACTTTTGTCTGTTCTCTTCCTGGTGCGAACAATTTGCGTGCTGCTTTCTTAGAGCAAGATTTAAATGTCTTGGTGATGCGGGGGAAAGAAACTCTGGATTTAGGTAAGGGTCATGTTTTGAAATTCTTGCCCACTCCCAGTCCGCGTTGGCCGGAAGGACTTTGTACCTACGACCAGCAAACCCAAATTCTCTACACAGATAAGTTATTTGCAACTCATCTTTGTGGTGATGAAGTGTTTGATGATAACTGGGAAGCGCTTAAAGAAGACCAGCGTTACTACTTTAACTGCCTGATGGCTCCCCAAACTCCTCATGTGCAAGCAGCTTTGGAGAAAATATCAGATTTACAGGTGAGAATGTATGCTGTGGGTCACGGGCCTTTGGTACGCAGCAGCTTAATCGAACTCACCAAAGCTTATGGAGAGTGGAGCCGTTCTCATAACGATCGCGAAATTTCCGTTGCCCTACTTTACGCTTCAGCTTATGGAAATACAGCGACTTTAGCACAAGCGATCGCTCTGGGATTAACTAAAGGTGGAGTCGCAGTTAAATCGATTAACTGCGAATTTGCTACCCCTGATGAAATTCGCATCAACCTCGCACAGTCAGAGGGTTTTATCATCGGTTCTCCTACCATTGGTGGTCATGCGCCAACTCCGATTCATACTGCTTTAGGGATTGTGTTATCGAGTGGTGACAACAGTAAACTCGCTGGGGTCTTTGGTTCTTATGGCTGGAGTGGCGAAGCCTTTGACTTAATCGAAGGTAAACTCCGGGATGCTGGGTATCGCTTTGGTTTTGACACTCTGAAGGTGAAATTTAAACCTGATGATGTCACTCTCAAATTCTGTGAAGAATTAGGTACAGACTTTGCCCAAGCACTGAAAAAGGCTAAAAAGGTACGCGTACCCCAACAAGCCGCTACTCCAGTGGAACAGGCTGTTGGCCGGATTGTTGGTTCCGTTTGCGTGGTGACAGCGAAACAAGGAGAAGTGTCTACCGCAATGTTAGGCGCTTGGGTTTCTCAAGCCACCTTCAACCCACCAGGGATAACAGTGGCGATCGCTAAAGAGCGAGCGATCGAATCTTTGATGTATCCAGGTGGTAAATTTGCCTTAAATATTTTACCTGAAGGCAATCATCAAGACTACATGAAACATTTCCGTAAATCTTTCGCGCCTGGGGAAGATCGATTTGCCAACTTTAGCACAGCAGTTGCAGATAACGGTTGTACCATCCTCACCGATTCATTAGCATATTTGGAATGTTCAGTCAACCAACGTCTGGAATGTGGCGATCATTGGGTTGTGTATGCAACTGTGGACGAAGGGAAATTACTCAAGCCTGATGCTGTGACTGCCATCAACCATCGGAAAACAGGCACTCATTATTAGATACAACGAAATCGCCTTAGCTCGAATATAGCGAAGGTGTTTGATAAGAAAATTCTCTTTTTCTGGGATGGGCAAGATGCCCATCCCAATTTTTTATGCTTATTAAAGAGTCATTCCAATATTTCCCAAACTTAAAAGATGAAATTAGTCGCAGCGATCGTTGACAATCCATTCAGTTGGATTTCTAAATCTGCGATGGCAACTTTGCAGTAGTGGGAATTTTCAAACCCAGGCATAACAAGACATTTAGCGGCTTGGCTTTAGACGAAAAAGCTGTGGGTTACTAGTGATTGACCTGAAAAGCGGTGGTATCGTCCATTCCTTGCGGATAGAAGGGGTGGTTTGGGAGTACATCGTCCAATGGCGATCGGGTTTGGCAGCGACGAAATTCGGCGGGTGGTAACAGTCGGATGAAAAGCAATTCAAAATTTATGACTAATTCAGCAATTTTTCACCTATTTAATTTCAACGGCAGCAAGGTCTTTATATAACAGTTTGCCTCAAGCGAACCTTATTATGTACGCCCCTAGCAATGTCTTTGAAGCAAGAATTTTGTGAAAAGTCATAAGATTTCACAGTATATGGAATTAGAAAAATGGTGCGTGCAATTCTCAGTATTAAAGCGGAAACAACATAAATTCACTTGCTGAAATTCCGCAATTGCCACAAAGACAATAGCAAAAACGCAGGGTAGCCTTTAACTAGAAAAACAGTATTAGGTAATTCCTAGACACAACTTTTATATTATTTTTCTTGTTCTTATGACTCCAAAACACACCAAAATTAAATTTCCTCTTTGGCAGTATCTGAACCAGCCCTTATTTAGTCGGGATACTAAATTAGTATTGAATCCCCAACGCTTTGTATTAATCTGGCGTCTGCAACTTTTAGAACGTTGCTGGACTAAAGCATGTGACGCCAAAGGACCTCAACAGCATTAAATATTTAAAAAGCTGCTGAATTCAACTAAAAGCTGGCAAACTAAGCCTCGTCTACAGAACGTGGCTTTTTGCCATCAAGTAAAGCACTGACAGTCATATCTCCCATAACATTAATCGCGGTGCGGCAGCGATCCAAAAACCAGTCTACAGTAACTAGTAAAGCGATGTACTGCGTAGGTAAGCCAACAGAAGTGAACACCAGTGTCATAGTTACCAGTCCTGCATTGGGAATATTTGCCGCACCCACAGATGCAAAAATCGAGGTAAGGATGACAATTAACTGCTGTGTCAGACTCAGATGTTGTCCAATCAGTTGGGAAATATATAAGGCAGACATTGCTTCATAGAGGGCAGTACCATCATTATTGAAATTTGCCCCGACTAATGCGCCCAAAGCCGCAGAAGATTCCCTTAAACCGACTTTTGTTTGCAAAACTTCAAAGGTTACGGGCATTGCCGCCGCCGAGGAAGAAGTTGAGAAAGCTGTCAAAAAGGCATCAGAACCGCCAGCGAGGAATTTTAGCGGGTGTACCCAAGAACCAAATTTTACTCTGATCAGGTAGTAGCACGCTTGCAATACCAGTGCTAACAATACGGCGACAATAAATGCACCCAAAGATTTAAATGGTGCAAAGCCCTGCATCGCAATAGTTTTAGCCACAATCCCAAAGACTGCGAACGGCACTAAAGCAATTACCCAGTTGAGGATGCGGACTACCGCTTCAAATAAAATTCCGATGACATCCTCTATCGGCTGGAATCCATTCTTGCCTTGAGCGATTTGTTCAGATTTTAATGCCCGTAGAACGATACCAAAACTCAGGGCAATCACAATCAGCTGGATGACATTATTATCAACCAATGGCTTGAGAACAGCTTCCGGTACAGCATCTTTGAGTATTCCCCAAGGATCGAGACTTTGAGCAGTTATTGCCGTACTTGTTGAGGTGGCTACATTCCCCCAAGTTCCTGGACGCAGGACATTCGCTACAAAAAGCCCCACCAAAATAGCTACAGTAGTATTGGTTAAAAGTAGCACTGCCAGCCGCCGTCCAGCTGTTCCAGGGATGTTGGTAGTCATCAAAGTATGCAGCACCGCTACCAAAATTAGGGGTGTAGCCAAGGCGCGGAGAGCCTTTAGCACCAATTCAGCCGGAATTGCTAAATTGTTGATTAAAGCCGCGTTGCTGGGATTGGGATTCCCTGCACCAAGGGCAATTCCGACGCTGACTGCCGCTATTAAGGCGATCAGAATTTGCAACGTGAGAGGGATACGCTGCCACCAAGGGCTAGCTTTGGTTTCAGGCGAAGTAGTTCTCTCTGTTTGACTCATTGGCTAGGTACTGGTTAACTGCTGTAACTATTAAAACAACACTAATGATATTGATAATTCCTGAAAAAGAACAGCTTTAATTTTGGTTAAAAACTGTTAATCTAAGATTCCGTTGCTTTGCAAAATCTAGCTCAAAAGGGTATACCACAAGGTAGGCCCCTAGAGGTGTCTTGGCTTGTGGTTGGAGATGCTTATGTCCTTTGTTCCTTTACATATTCACAGTGACTACAGTCTGCTCGATGGAGCAAGTCAGCTACCAGAGTTGGTAGATCAAGCGATCGCACTGGGAATGAAAGCGATCGCTCTTACCGATCATGGTGTCATGTATGGAGCCGTTGAACTGATCAAAATCTGCCGTAGTCAAAATATTAAGCCGATTATCGGCAATGAAATGTATGTAATTAACGGCGATATTGAGAAACAAGAACGCCGACCCAAATATCATCAAGTAGTTTTAGCTAAAAATACCAAAGGTTACAAAAATTTAGTCAAATTAACTACAATTTCTCACCTTAAAGGTGTTCAAGGTAAAGGAATTTTTTCTCGTCCTTGTATTAATAAAGATTTACTAAAACAATATCATGAAGGCTTGATTGTCACCAGCGCTTGTTTGGGTGGAGAAATTCCCCAAGCGATTCTCAGTAATAGACCAGATGCCGCCCGAAAAGTTGCTCAGTGGTATAAAGATGTATTTGGTGATGATTATTATCTAGAAATTCAAGACCACGGCTCCCAAGAAGACCGGATTGTGAATGTAGAAATAGTCAAAATTGCGCGGGAGCTAGGGATTAAAATTGTTGCTACTAATGATTCACATTTTATTTCTTGTTTTGACGTAGAAGCCCACGATGCTTTGCTATGTATCCAAACTGGCAAGTTAATTATTGAAGATAAACGGATGCGTTATAGCGGCACAGAGTATCTCAAATCTGGTGAAGAGATGCGGCAGCTATTTCGCGACCATTTGCCGGATGATGTAATTGCCGAAGCGATCGCTACTACTGAAGAAGTCGCCGATAAAGTCGAGCCTTACCATATCATGGGTGAGCCTCAGATTCCTACACCTCCCATTCCTTCCGGCCATACTGCTGATACTTATGCCGAAGATGTTGCATGGAGTGGACTTTTAGAACGCTTAAATCGCAAATCTCGCCAAGAAGTCGATTCCGTCTATAAAGAAAGATTGGAATACGAACTAAAAATGATTCAGCAGATGGGTTTTTCCAAATACTTTTTAGTTGTATGGGATTACATCAAATTTGCTAGAGATAATAATATTCCTGTGGGGCCAGGTCGCGGTTCGGCGGCTGGTTCATTAGTTGCTTATGCGATGCGAATTACTAACATTGACCCTGTGCATCATGGGTTACTATTTGAGCGTTTCTTGAACCCAGAACGGAAATCCATGCCTGATATTGATACGGATTTCTGTATTGAACAACGGGATAAAGTGATTGAATATGTCACTGAGAAATATGGTGCAGATAGAGTTGCCCAAATTATTACTTTTAACCGTCTAACTTCTAAAGCAGTTTTGAAAGATGTCGCCAGAGTATTAAATATTCCCTATGGGGAAGCTGACAAAATGGCGAAAATGATTCCTGTGGTGCGGGGGAAACCAACGAAACTCAAGGTGATGGTTTCCGATAAAACTCCAGAACCAGAATTTAAAGAGAAATATGATAAAGAACCCCATGTTCGCCATTGGCTTGATATGGCAATGCGAATTGAAGGAACTAACAAAACTTTTGGTGTTCATGCCGCAGGTGTGGTAATTTCTGCCGATCCACTTGATGAAATTGTGCCGTTACAGAAGAATAATGACGGTTCCGTAATTACTCAGTATTTCATGGAAGACCTGGAATCAATGGGTTTGCTGAAAATGGATTTTCTGGGTTTGCGGAACTTGACGCTGATTCAAAAGACCGTTGATTTGATTCAAGAAACGAGAGGATATCGGGTCGATCCTGATGAAATTCCTCGCCAGGAAAGAAAAGCCCAGAGGATATTAGCGAAAGGCGAACATAGCAGTTTACCAAAAGATGTCCAAAAAACTTATGAGTTATTAGAAGCAGGTGAGTTAGAAGGGATATTTCAATTAGAATCTTCTGGGATGCGTCAGATCGTGCGAGATTTGAAGCCTTCTAATATAGAAGACATTTCTTCAATTTTGGCTCTTTATCGACCAGGCCCGTTAGATGCGGGGCTAATTCCTAAATTTATTAACCGCAAACATGGTCGAGAAAAGATTGATTATCAACACCAAGTTTTAGAACCAATATTAGACGAAACCTATGGAATTATGGTCTATCAAGAGCAAATCATGAAAATTGCTCAAGATATGGCGGGATATTCTTTAGGACAAGCTGACTTGCTGCGTCGGGCGATGGGTAAAAAGAAAGTTTCTGAGATGCAAAAGCAGCGAGAAAAATTCGTGGATGGCGCAGCGAAGAATGGTGTTCAGAAAAAGGTTGCGGATGAATTATTTGAGCAAATGTTGAAGTTTGCGGAATATTGTTTAAGCTATGACACGGAAATATTGACGGTAGAATATGGATTAATGCCGATTGGAGAAATTGTCGAAAAAGGCATTGAATGCAGTGTGTACAGTGTTGATAATCATGGAAATATTTATACGCAACCTGTGGCACAGTGGCACGATCGCGGAGAACAAGAGGTATTTGAATATTGCTTGGAAGATGGTTCAATAATTCGGGCAACAAAAGACCATAAATTTATGACTGTTGATGGTCAAATGTTGCCAATTGATGAAATATTTGAACGCGAATTAGATTTAATGCGGGTTGAGGGTTTGCCTAATTGAGAGGAGAGGTAGTGATAATTGAGGAATAGCCAGGAATAGCCAGGAATAGCCAGGAATAGCCAGAAATAGCAAGCCAGGGAATAGCAAGCCAGGGAATAGAATTCCCTGTCTAATAGTGCAAGTCCTCTAGAAGAGGACTAAAAAAACTTGGTTTAATTGTTCTCTAGTTTCAGATAGTCGTCTTCAGACGACTTTAGCTTTCAGACAGGGAATTTCATTCCCTGGCTGGCTGCCTGGCTGCTGGCTGCCTTCTGGCTGGCTTCGTGAACTGGCTGGGCTGATTTTCTGGCTGATTCCTGATTCACTGGCTGACTGACACTGCTAATATGATAATTTTTTTCAGCAATATGGGAAACATAAATGTATGTAAATAAATACAAAATTTAAAAAATATTATGTCTCTGTGGCGACTTTATTATCATATTGTTTGGGCAACAAAAAAACGCCAACCTCTAATTACCTCCGATAAAGAAACTGAGCTTTATAATTACATCATTAATAAATCCAATAGTTTAAATTGTAGACTCCATGTCATTGGAGGTATTGAAGACCACATACATTTAGTAGTATCTATCCAGCCAACAATAGCGATTGCAGAGTTTGTGAAAAAAATTAAAGGAAGTAGTTCTCACCATTTCAACCACAATCTTTGCCCTACATCAGAAAAATTTGCTTGGCAAGAAGGATATGGTATATTCTCTTTGGGCAGTAAGCAACTTGAGCAAGCTGTTATATATGTTCAAAATCAAAAAATACATCATCTTGAAGGCGCAGTAAATTCCCATTTAGAAAAAGCAGGCGCATAACCAAGAAAAAGAAACTGCTAATATCTACGGGCAACTCAAAACTGATTAATTTAATCAATTTGCACCCATAGAAAAAAGCAAGCGGAGAAAAACTAAAATAACTGATTTAGGTTTTGGTGAAGTAGAAAGCGTCATTTTGAATTTTGAATTATTTTAATTGCGGTTTTCCCCAAAGTATAGTTTCCTGCTTGTAAATGGCAATTCCCGGTTTTGCTCCTTTGGGTTTGTAGACGTGTTTTGGCTGAGTGTAAACTACTGGCACTCGATCGCTCTGACGGGCGCGACTGTAATATGCAGCGAGATTAGCTACAAATTGCAAATCAGCTTCTTCTGCCACAGCACCCGGTTCTAAACGTAGTAACACATGGCTACCTGGAATTTCTTGAGCGTGGAACCAGATGTCATAATCCCCTGCTACACGAAAGGTTAATTGGTCATTTTGGCGATTGTTACGACCGATTAATACTTCAAAGCCGTTGGGGGTAAGGTAACGATGAAAGTTGGTGCTGGGGGGTTCATTGGCACTGCGGCTGCGGTATTCTGGATCTTCCAGATACTTTTGCCCAATTAACTCTTCGCGGATTTCTTCTAAAGCTCGTAAATCTTCTGCTGTTTGGTAAGTTTCTATCTGAGCGATCGCAGCTTCTACTTGTTCTAAATACTCAATTTCTGTCTGCACTTCCAATAGTAGCGGTTCGACGGCAGCACGAGCGCGTTTGAGCTTTTGGTGCTGTTTGTAAAGACTTTGGGCATTTTGGACGGCATTTTTATCTGGCTGGAGAGCGATCGCAATTGGTAAATTTGTATCAAAATCAGCAAGGATAATTTCTTTCATCCCTGGTTCCCAGTTTTGCAAATGAGCCATCAATAAATCTGCTTTTTGCCTATACTCATCGGCTCGATCTGATTGCTGCAAGCGCGTCTGAAAGGTTTGAGCTTTATTGCGTAATTTCGCCAGAATATTATTCAACTTCTGACTCAACTGATGGCGCAATTGGGAAAATAACTGTTGGTCAATTTGATTACTGTAGTATCGGTTAAGTAACTCCTGGATATTTTTGACCTTTTCAACTGCACCCCAACCCATTACGGTGTAACCATCTTTTGTCCAAGCAGGTTGAAATTGTTTGGAATCTAGGGCTTGCAGCCATTCTTGCCAACGCTCAAACAGCCGTCGCCAGTCGTCGGGGTTGAGAGTATCGGTGGATGTTTCTGGTGCAATACTTGCTTCTAGCAGCATTAACTCCACTAATGCAGCACTCAAACCACTATAACTTTTGAGCAATTGCCGCTTGATTGCTCCTGGCACTAAACTTACCCGTTCTTGCCAACGTTCTTGAGATTCGCTCAAACTGGGGACAGTTCCAGTCAGCTTGGGTGGTGTTTCATAAGGTTGTCCGGTTTGGATGGGACGGACGCTAGATTGTTGCTGACTGACTTGATGGGCGGCAGTGATAATTATATTGTTAGCGTCGGTGAGAATGACGTTGCTATACTTGCCCATGATTTCTGCATAGACATGATACAGGGCGCTTTCTCCAGGACGACGGGCAAATTGTAAATCAATCACCCGCTCCCAAGGAGCGATCGCTTCAATCGCCACCAGCGCTAAACCACCCAATTGGTGGATTAATTGTTGGCTAAAGGTAAAGGTATCTGGCGATCGCGGTGGCGGATCGCCAATACAAATATGTGCAGCTTGGGGATGCCAAGAAATTTGTAGCCAATCTCGCTGTTGCAGGGTGCGTAATGCCATAGCAATCGTGTAGCGATCGCGCTGGTAAACTTGTTCTAAGCGTGATGGTAGCCAGTTAGCGCGGATTTCGCTACAAGCAGCTGTAAGAGTGGTAAAGTCAACTGGTTGCAAAGCGATTACTTGTTAACATTCAAATGGTAGCGATCGCTATACTTTTATTTTTGTTCAGTCAAAGCATAGCAGACCTCAACTATCATAGCGGTTACTCGCTTTGGTGATAGCTGCGAATCAAAAAACGCAGAACCTTATCTTATGATAATTTCTGCGTTTAAGTGATAAGTTCGTTTTTTATACAGTTTGTTTTTGGTGTTGAGTTTTCCAAGCTCAGGCAATCGCTGCCAAATTTAAACCCAAAATATTATCCGAGTTACTCACTCACCATTATCTGTTACACAAAAGCATTATTTAGCAGCTAAAACTGGCTTTTTTGCTGCTGACTGCACTAGTTCTGTGGTTGAATGTACTAGTTCTTTTGCTGCTGATTGAACTAGTTCGGCGGTTGAGTGTACTAATTCTTTTGCTGTTGCCGCTACTGGTTGTGGCTGCGACAGTTGGGTGTAAAGTTCACTCAGTTGATGTGCTACGCCATCCCAGCTAAACTTAGTTTCGACGCGCTTTCTACCAGCTTTACCCAATTCATCTCGCCATTCTGGACTTAAGAGAATTCGGTCAATAGCAGACGCAAAAGCATCTACATCTTGCGGTGGAGCTAATAAACCAGTTTCTTCATTAACTACAGTAAACTGAAGTCCGCCGACATCACTTGCTACCACTGGTGTACCGCTTGCCATCGCTTCGATCGCTACTAATCCAAAGGGTTCAT
The DNA here is from genome assembly GCF_036917375.1 of Nostoc sp. Lineage (GTDB taxonomy): Bacteria > Cyanobacteriota > Cyanobacteriia > Cyanobacteriales > Nostocaceae > Nostoc. The sequence goes on along the minus strand of NZ_JBALDN010000094.1, from coordinate 211,059 downwards.
AGTGGCTGGGAACAACGCAAACATCGGCAGCAGCATAATAAGTTGGTAAAATATCTTGACTCAAACGACCCGCAAAGGTGGTAAAGTCGCTCATTCCCAATTCGTTGACGATTTGCTCAATGCGATCGCGTTCAATGCCGTCGCTGTTACCTGGAGTGCTACCACCACCAATAATTAGCTGGATATTTTTGGAGTCGCGTAGTTGAGACTCGTTTACCGCCCGTACCAAAGTTTCTATACCTTTGCGTTGGTCAAAGCGCCCCACGTATAGTACAACTTTGGCTTCTTTATCAATCCCTAATTCAGCCCTGGCTGCTTCTCGTGCAATCGAACCAAAGCGCTGAATATCTGTACCACAGGGAATGATGTCGATGTTGCCTTTAGTGGAAACTAGCGATCGCATGTGTTCTTGTTCTTGCGGACTTGTCGCTACAATTCGCTCTGCTTTTTCCAACACTTGTTTTTCCACTGCTAATCGCTGACTAGCAATCAAAGGAATATTTTCTATAGTGTTGTACTTGACTGCTCCTAAGGAGTGGTAGGTGTGAACCTGTTTGCTCTGTTGGATTTTATTTAACTCCATCCCCACCCAACTAGAGAGCCAGTAGTTAGTATGAACTAACTCGTATGTAAAATCATTTTTTACTTGAAATTTGAGGAAATTATCCACAAATTCTGGCAGATATTCAAAAATTTCATCTCGCGGCACAAACTCAAGGGGGCCAGCTTTTAAACGGATAGTTCGACAATTGTTGCTATGTTCAACTATCGAGTCTTGTTCCAGACTCACTTTGCGGGTAAACATATCAACTTGCCATCCCAGCTGCGCTAGTGCTTCACCCACATTACGCACATAAACATTTTGTCCCCCAGCTTCTTCTTTCCCTATTTCAATCGCTGGGTCTCCGTGGACGGAAATCAAGGCGATACGTTTTTCGGTGGTAGAGTTCATAGTTTGTGTGTTGCTGATTTTAACAAAGTTTTAGGCTGTTCCAAGCACGTGTATAGCACACTTGCCCGAATTGTTTAGGAACTTTGATTTTTATTGATGTTAATTTACTATGCCTAATTTTTTTTAACATCTTCTGTCAGAAGTATACTTTTAAGTTAGAGATAAACATTTAGTTTCTTTAGATATAGGAAATTGTTATACCTATATTTCATCCTTTTGATAGATAAAGAGCGGATATTTTCATTCATGTCTAGCCTAATTTCATAGATATGGCAATTTTAATTTGCTCTTTACCTAGAGACTCCGATCCCTGACTTGTGTGAAGATATATCTGGTGAATAGGGGGTTTGACCCCCTAAGACCTCTCAGCGCAAGGAAGTCAGAATTCAGAATGGGCTTATGCCCCGCTACGCTAACAGGATTCAGAATCAAGACGCGACGCTATCTGCTTTTTCGTTTAAAATACCCAACTGAATTCTGGCGACTGACGCCTTTATTCTGTTTTGATAAAAATATATTTATTTAGCTTATATTTTCTAAAAGAAATCTAAATTCTGTTTTTACGCAATTCTACTGATTTTGCTTCAAACTAATAAATATAGATAGTCACCACCAATTTTCAAACGGAGAAGATTAATATATGAGTTTGATAGATGGTATATTTCTGACGCTGTTAAATACTGTTGCCTGTCTAGCACTGCCTAAGCTGCTATCTGTAATTCTGCCTGTCAAAAACCAAAACACTGAGTCTTCAAAGTCTGTTATGACATCACAAGATTCTAACTCTGAAATTCCCAGTTTTTCTTAATGTAAACTGACGATCTATAGATATCGCCTTGATGAGGAGAAAACTTAGTTATTGGTGCAAGGCGATATCTGAACAATAAATTATACAAATTGTGTTTTGGGAAAAGAACGAGAGCTATTTTTCCATTCAACTTAAAATTTATACAGGAAAAAACTGGTCTACAGTACAGCTAAAACCAGGCAATAGCCCAGAAATGAGAAGATCGCTACTAAATAAGGTTGCTACCAAGTTCAGTTGACTTTGTTCGCGCCGATAGACCTCTAATTTACGCGATCGCCAATCAGCAATCCAATATTCTTTTACTCCTCTGGAAGAATAAAGTTTAAGTTTAGCTTCTTTATCTCGTCTTTGATCTTCATTGCTGGCAGACAAAACTTCGACTACTAAATCTGGTGCGCCAGTTAAATGTCCCGCTTCATCCAATGTTAGCGCCAAGGTTTCTTTAGTAGCCCAAACCACATCAGGAATCACATTATCTGATTCTGAAAACAAAACACCGGGATTGATTACAGCTTCTCCTAAACCAGTAGATTCTGACCAAATGTTAAGCTGTTGGAAAATCTTGCCACAAGTTTGCTGATGTTTAAAGTGAGGTGCCCTGGTCATAAATAATTCTCCATCAACTATCTCGTAGCGCGTCCCTTCATTTTCTGCGAAGAGTTCCACATCGTGAATTGTCCAACGTACTCCTGTATTAAGCATCTCACTCATCGGCTAACTCCTTTAATCTTGTTTATTACTTGTTCTGAGCAAATTATCTCTTACGATTTTCACGCCGCCACTTACTCCGTACTAAACGAATTTCATCAAAAGTGTAGCTTTCGCCTAATTGTTCTTTGATGGGAGTAAGGGAAATGTCACCGAGTACTTCTAAAACTTGCCAAATTTTTTGTTGATGTTCTAAAGGTACTAATTGATTTAAATCAACTGGCTGATTTTTTTCAATTAGTTTTTCTAGATGATTGCTAACTGTTGCTGGACTAAGGTTGCGTTTTTGGGCAATTTGAGCAATATTTAAACCTTGTTGATGCAATTGTAATGTCTGCAATTCAGTATAAGAAGAAGATGAGTTTGCAGATGATACGGAAGCGGAAGTAACCGATTTATTTTGCATACCTTTTTCTTGGCGGTAGGCGCGAATTTCTGTAATGAACTTTTCGCCATATTGAGCGAGTTTGTGACTACCTACACCAGAAAGTTTGGCAAATTCAGCTAAGTTTTGAGGTTGCACCTGTACCATCAATTTTAAAGTGGAATCGTGAAAGATGACGTAAGGTGGTACAGATTGCTCATCAGCTAATTGTTTACGTAGCGATCGCAACTTCTGTAATAATATTTCTGCAACTTCTGCTTTTTCACTCTCCGGTTCCCAGGTAATCTTTTGCACTGTGGTTACAGCTAGCGAAACTGTGCGTTGTTTTCGCATGACTTGCCAACTTAAGGCATTTAGTTTTAAAACTGAGTAACCATCGCTAGTTTGTTCTATTAACCCTTGATGTAAAAGCGATCGCCCCAACATTCGCCATTCATCGACAGTTCTATCTTTACCAATACCGTAAGTAGAAAGCTTATCGTGTTCGTACTGGATAATTTTGTCTTTTTTTGCCCCCCGCAACACATCAATTATGTGTAACATCCCAAACCTTTCTTTGCAACGCGCCACACAAGATAAAAACTTCATAGCTTCAATTGTCCAATCTTGCACGGGTTTGGGGTGACGACAATTGTCACAATTACCGCAATTTCCTGGAAACCTTTCTCCAAAATAACCCAGTTGAATTGTTCGCCGACAATCAGTACCTTCAGCGTAATCGATCATCTGACGCAGTTGTTGTTTAGCAATCAACTGTTCTTGAGGATCGGTTTTTTGATCGATACTCCATTCAATTGTTTTAACATCACCAAAGCTGAAAAATATCGTACACCGAGATGGTTCTCCGTCTCTACCAGCCCTACCCGATTCTTGGTAATAACTTTCTATATTTCTGGGCAAATCGAAGTGAACTACCAACCGCACATCGGGTTTATTAATTCCCATTCCAAAGGCGATTGTTGCCACCATCACCCGGACATCATCTCGAATAAATCGCGTTTGATTACTACTACGTTCTTCATCACTTAATCCAGCATGATAAGGCAGAGCAATAACTTTATCATTTTGTAGTTTAAAAGTTAATTCATCAACTTTTTTACGAGTTAAAGAATAAATAATTGTCGAACCTTCAGTTTCTCGAATGAGTTCTAACAATTCAGCGTAAGCATATTTAGTTTTAGGACGAACTTCGTAATAAAGATTTTCACGGTTAAAGCTGGCAAGATGGATGCTTGGTTGCTTTAGTCCTAGTTGTTGAATGATATCACTGCGGACGCGATCGGTTGCTGTGGCAGTGAGAGCAACTGTAGGCACATCAGGATAGCGTTTTCGCAGAGATTTCAACTGGCGATATTCTGGACGAAAATCGTGTCCCCATTCCGAAACACAATGCGCTTCATCAATAGCAAAGCTAGAAATACCGATTTTTTCTTTAACTAAATCGAGAAACGGAAGAAACCTTTCACTCAGGAGACGTTCTGGGGCGACGTAGAGTAATTTTACTTTACCACTGAGGATGGCTTCTTCCCGCGATCGCACTTGGTAAGCATTCAAACTGCTATTGAGAAATGTGGCATTAATATTATTATTTCGCAGTGCTTCTACTTGATCTTGCATCAAAGCAATTAACGGCGACACCACCACAGTTAGTCCATTTTTCAACAATGCTGGTAGTTGAAAACATAGAGATTTTCCCCCGCCAGTCGGCATCACAACCATTAAATCTCGATTTTGCAGCGCATCTTCGATAATTTGCCGTTGTCCGGGGCGGAATTGGTCATAACCGAAGTGATATTTTAGCGCTTGTTCGAGATGGGGATACTGAAGCATAGCGATCGCTTTTTCGGAGGCTGTCTGCGTTAGTAGTGATTGAAGATATCAGGATTTTAACTCACATCATTGGTAGCTTTGGTCTCTGTTTGCGATACCTACGGTGAACTTCTCTACGAGACGCTCTGCGAACGCTAATGCACTAAACCAATCATCATACATTAGCGATGTCTACGACGGGCTACGCTACATTTGACTTTAAAGACTGCCGCTACAATATTAGCGATCGCATATTGAGCTAATAAACATCGTCATAAATAAGTCAGCATTACGACAAGTAAATTTTCGGAAAGCTGTTTTAAATTTGCTCGTGATAATTAACCTATACATCGGCCGCACTTGGAGTATTGAGAGTTTTTTAACGCTCGTTATTCTGAGGTTTCCCTAGCAGCTCTTGACTTTGGACAGTGAGTAAATTGAATGGTTGTAGTCGGCTCGGCACATTTTAGCTGTGATTCCAAAACATCAATCTTTCGTAAAAGCGATACTCCCCACACTATAGAAATCACCAACTTGATAGTCATACCTACGAGCAAAAGTGTCACTATTGTGGCATTTTTCTTTTGTTGAGCCAGCCTTTTTTGTTGCTCAAAAAGTCGTGCTTCGACTTCTTGAGCGCGTTCAGCCTCTAATGCTTGCTGTACTTCTCGCCGATCTAATTCTTCACTAGCAGCTAAAAACCGATAATCTAAATTGCTCAAGCTTTTACCATTGGCCCACGTTTGAGCATCGATCAAGGCTTGTCCACGCAATAGGCGAGATTTATCTTTTTCTTCTGAGGCTACCCATGCATTAAAACTTTCGTAGTACGGGCGCAAATAAGCTAATTTTTTTCCAACCCATTCTAAGTTAAAAACTTCTTGATAAATTCGGTTTTTTACTTGGAGACAACCTTGTTTTTTGATTACCAAACCAGACAGCAACAGTTCTACCTGTTCTCGACTATCATCGGCTGGTACTTTCAATCCTTGGAGGATTTGTTGATAAATTCCTAACAATCTGGCGGCAAATTTTTCATTTCTGAGGATGCGATCGCGAATAGTTCGTAAATGTTCTGGCTCATCTTGTGATTCCCATTTCTCGATGATGTACGATCGCACCACATTTTCTATCCAAAATTCTTCTGTGCCAGGAGGAATTTTCAAATTTCTACCCATATCATCTTGAGATAAACTCACAAGTAGCCGACACAGCTTTTGAGTAAGAAATGGTTGCCCTTCTGTCCAAGCTAATACTTCTTTCAAAACTTTCTGAGGATGATTATCTTTAATATCTAGTCCTAAAGAAAGTGGTTGAGCTTCTTCAAAGGTGAAACCATTTACTTGAATGGTTTTACCAAGATTAAAAGGGGTAGTATTATTTTGATATATAATTAAGTCTGAAGGTGTAGCAACCCCGAAAATTGCAAATGTAATCCGATAATACTCTGGATTTATTGCTCGTTGATTGTAACAAAACCGAATCAAATTAAAAAAATCATCAACAGAGAAATCGAGGCTAAGTATACTATCAATTTCATCAATAAAAATAAATATTTTTTCGTTAGGAAACTGAGTTAACAAAATGTCTGAAATAAATCGACTGGTTTTTTGAACTAAAGAAAGATCGTTTTGTTCTTGCCACCAGGTTTTTAAATTAACTTTTCCTAAAAGTTTAAAACTCAACCATAAATCGCCGACAACTCCTTTATACCACTGTTCTGGAGTTATATTTTCACAACCAATATTAGTCATATCAACGGTGGCACATCTAAAGCCCTCTTTTTGCAAGCGGTGCTTTGTTTTCACCATAAGTGAGGATTTACCCATTTGTCTACAGCTTAAAATGTGGCAAAATTCACCCTGTTTTAAAGCTTCGTAAAGTTCTACATCCGCTCGGCGCTGAACATAGCTAGGAGCGTCATTAGTAAGAGTACCACCAACTTGATATCGATAATTTTTCATTTAATTGTTTTTTAATTTTAAATTTATTCTATATCTCAATCAAGAAACGGGCATAGGTAAATTTGAAAAAATGCTCATAATTTCGATAAAATATTAGGTTCATAGTAAAAAAATTATAACTTACTATGAACTCTCAAAACTAGTGTGAAAATTTAATAGAAGCATTAGCGCTATTTTGCTTTCCAAACTGTTGACTAAAATAAAGACGATATAACTCACACATGGCACTAGCTTGATTGCCGTTTAGTTGAACCAAACCCATACTTTCTAGTTTGTAAGCAGCGATCGCGTCTAACTCCACTTTTTCATCTGTTGCAATTACCTGTTGCATAGCTGACATTAATTCTGGTTCTTCTTGCAATAGTGTCAACAGTTCTCGTAAATGCTGACCGTAAATTCCTACTGGTGTAGATGCAGTTTCTAATAACACCTCTAGCGTCATTCCACCCTGGCATAGATGATAAAATGCAAGGCTCACCAGATAGGGATGTCCTCCTACCATAGCTTGTAGGGGTGCAAGGCGTTTTGCGCCTTCCGAGTTTCCTGCCCAATCTAGTCCGTAACGTAATGCTAAACTCTGTACTTGCTTAAGGGTAAATGGTGGCAGTGTAATTGTTATCCCTACATTGAAAGGCGATTGGTTGAGCTTAAGCGGAATATAAATTTCTGTGGTGTGAACCACTATCATCCGTAGTTTTTGCCAAGTCCGATCTTGCTTTGCTTGTTCATGCCAAAATCGCAGCATTGGCAGAAAGTCTTGGGCAATATTGGGATGTTCAAAAATCCGATGGACTTCATTCAAAGCCAAAACTAAAGGACTATCATCAATGTATTGCAATAGATAAGCTTCAAAATAGATTTTGCAGCTTACCTTGCTGCCCATTTCTATATCCCAAAAATCATCTATACAAGGAAATAGATTTAACTGCCTACTGACATTTACACAAAACCAACGCAAAAATTTATCCAGGGAAGCAAAAACGTCTCGATCCGCTTCTTGAAAGTCCAAACAGACAATTTGATAATCTTGCTCTCTAGCATAAGCAATCATCCGATTGAGTAGAGAACTTTTTCCCATCTTTCTAGGTGCTTTGAGCCGGATTAAGCAACCAGGTTGTAAAACCTCATTACAAACAAGTTCTTCCAGCGAAGGGCGATTGATGTAAAAAGGAGAATCCAGTGCTACAGGGCCGCTAGGAAATTCTATCTTGCTTGCTGAAAAAAAGTCTGGAGAAACAATTTCTAAGCTAGATTCTTCACCAAACTTTTCTTGGATCTGATTTTTTTGATTATCTATCTCGTCTTGCAAGTGTTTATTCAAGGCTAAATGTAGATTTTTTTTCGTTATTCTTTTTCCAAGTGCTATAGAAAGGTCTTGCCACAACTCAGAACCAACTTCCTTGATGTAATTGTTGCCGTAGCCTGATACCTCTGCCATCTCACTATAAGTTTTACCCAACCACGATTGATAAAGCACAAACCACTGAATTGGATCGAGAGGCTTGTCTTGGAGAATTTTTTTTACAGATTGTAGAAGCTTATCCACAGAGAAGAAATTGTTAAACAGCTAGGCAATTTATTTATACTTTTCAGTCTAGTAATAATATACATCTGAAATATATCTGAAAAAAATATATTTGAAATCAAAAAAAGTTGATATTGCATTCATCACTATACAAAAAAAGTTATTATAATTACTTGTTTGAAGGTTTTTTGTATCGAGGTTAAGTCGGTAAGCACGATAAAACCAATATATATTTAGTTTTGTAAAAACGGTGAAATAACGAATTTGCAAAGTATGTGCTGTATTTACATTTCGTAAAATACTTGGGGATTTTCTAGCCCACTTATTTAGCGCTCTTCCATCACTCTTATCCCTCTTCCATAACTCTTGGAGAAAGCAATCGCTGCAAGGCTTACGAGACCTTACTTTCCAGGTTTTAGCTGCATTTTTGAATTTAAATTTATATTAGAAAATAAAGCCTCAAACCTTGATTTAATCATAGTTTCAGTTTTCTGCTTCGATTATTGTTTTCTGAGAGTGATGGAAGGGCGTTAGTTCAGCCTAAATACAGCCCTGAAAAACCTGGTGACAATGATGGCTCGCTGGTATGAGATCCTAGAGACAGTCAATGGAGTGCGAACACAATGGAACAACATCAGAAGCCAACGGTTGTAATTACAGGTGCCTCTTCGGGGGTGGGTTTGTATGCTGCAAAAGCTCTTGCTGAGAAAGGATGGTATGTGGTGTTAGCCTGTCGGGATTTAGCGAAGGCACAAAAAGCTGCTCAAGATGTGGAAATTCCCTACAACAGTTATACCAGCATACATATTGACCTTGGCTCCTTGGAAAGTGTTCGACAATTTGTGAAGAACTTCCGAGCCACTGGCAAGTCTTTAGACGCTTTGGTGTGCAACGCTGCAATTTATATGCCTTTAATCAAAGAGCCGTTACGCAGTCCAGAAGGTTATGAGTTAACTGTCACTACTAATCATCTGGGGCATTTCCTATTGTGCAACCTGATGATAGAGGATCTGAAGAAATCATCTTTAGAGCCAAGGCTGGTAATTTTAGGAACAGTCACGCACAATCCAGACGAACTCGGTGGAAAGATTCCACCACGTCCCGACTTAGGCGATTTGCAAGGCTTTGCAGAAGGGTTTAAAGAGCCAATATCGATGATTGATGGCAAAAAATTTGAACCAGTTAAAGCTTACAAAGACAGTAAGGTTTGCAACGTGCTGACTATGCGGGAACTGCACGAGCGGTATCACAAGTCAACTGGTATCGTCTTCAGTTCTCTTTATCCGGGATGTGTTGCAGAAACGCCGCTATTTAGAAACCACTATCCCCTGTTTCAGAAAATCTTCCCCTTATTCCAGAAGTACATCACTGGGGGATACGTGTCTCAAGAGTTGGCGGGAGAACGGGTTGCTGCCGTGGTTGCCGATCCTGAGTATAATCAATCTGGTGTTTATTGGAGTTGGGGAAATCGTCAGAAGAAAGATGGCAAGTCTTTTGTGCAAAAAGTCTCTCCTCAAGCTCGCGATGACGACAAAGGCGATCGCTTATGGGAACTAAGCGCCAAGTTGGTTGGAATTGCATAATGGGATATGATTTGGCGTTACCCTTGTGCATGATTCATCGATTCATCAATTCACTTTTCTGAATTGGCATCATGTAGAAGTAAAAATGGTTGAGGTGATTATTACGTCACCTCTGACTTTATTGATAGCTTTTTTAAGTAGCCCTACAGAGCCAATACAGTTCTGAAAAAAGCTAGTATTTAGCGCGATCGATATAACAATACTCTTAACTTTCCTGTTTCTCCTGTCTCCTATGGTGATATTTTAGCGGGTTTTAAATTTCTGGCTTTATAGAACATTTCTAAGCTATTGCGATCGCCTACAAAACGCCAGTGCCACGGCTCATAACTCACACCTTGAGCATTATCTTTAGGAAATGACATTTCAAAGCCAAAACGCGGTGCATTTGCTTGCAGCCACCGATAAGCCTTGGTATTGTCAAAGTTTGTTTGAAGATTAGTTGCTGGTACTGCTCCGTCTCCAACATCCACTGCATAACCCGTATGATGTTCGCTATGCCCAGGAGGAGCGCTGAGGGCAGCTCGTTGTGCTGGCGTTTGATTTCGCTGCGCACCAACAGCAAAAAACAACTGCTCTTGGTCTTTGACTGAGCGAAAGCCAGAAATTGGTACTAAAATTACACCTGAACTCCGGGCTGCTGCTACCATCTCCTCAAACTTTTGGGCAGCAGCTTTTCGCATTCTAATGCCCCTATTTGCGGAGATGGTTACTAGTTCTGACTCAGGGGCTTCTGGGTATGGAAAATGCCCTAATACAGTATCGCTGGAATTATTAGATGCTGTTGGAGTTACAGGAGCAGAAGTAGCTGGTAAAGGTTGAGAATCGGCGGTTTTTTTGGGTGCTGTGACGAAAAACAAAAAACCGCTAATTAAAGCGAGCAAGACAAATCCCGCAAATCCCCCAATCAAAATAATTCGGGGTTGCAACCAAATTTTAGGTGCTGCAACAGGGGTATCGCGTACAGCCACTGGAATATCATCACTAAGATCGTTCGATGAGTTTTGCGGTTTTCCAGAAAACCCTGCCTTATTCAAGGGTAAACTCCTGTTTTTGTGGAATAGCCATAACAGATTTTGCACTGGACAAAAGTAAACGTAACAGGTAGCATTTTACATCTGTGGTTCTTAGGCGCAATCTTGACAAACCTTTTAGAACTATACGTCAAGCTGGGAGGATTAGTCCTGGTAGGTTTTATACTGGGACGCAAACTACCTGTAACAGTTCCTACACGTTTAGGACTGTTTCTTTTTTGGGTGGGAGTACCCATAAGCATAGTATCGTTTTTGCGTCAATCCAGTTTATCAGGGCAAATTTGGATTGCACCTGCGATCGCTTACCTAGCCATTTTACTAGGAGCATTTTTAGCTTGGTTAGCCATTAAAGGACAAGCCTATTTTAGAAAGACTATCCCCCAACCACCAACTCAGGCTAGCTTGATATTAGCCGCAATGTTGGGTAATACTGGTTATCTTGGTTTTCCCATTACCTTAGCAATGGTAGGCAAAGAATACTTTGCTTGGGCACTATTTTACGATTTGTTAGGTTCATTCCCAGGAACTTATGCTCTGGGCGTGTTGCTAGCAGTTAGTTTTGGTGGTAGTGTCCAGAATCATTGGCAGATTACTAAGGCGATTTTAATTAATCCTGCGCTATGGGGTTTTGGATTTGGCTTGCTGTTTCGGCAGGTGACAATTCCCACAGTTGCAGAATTCTGGTTAGAAAAATTTGCTTGGAGTAGTGTAGCTTTATCCCTGGTATTAATTGGAATGCGTCTGGCGTTGCTCAAATCTTGGCGTAGCCTACCACAAGTAGGGATGAGCTTAGGAATCAAAATGCTGCTAGTTCCCTTGATATTGGGTAGCATCTTACCCCTATTTGGATTAGCTGGGCCGATCGCAAAGATAATCGTCCTACAAACCGCCATGCCTCCAGCTTTTGCCACACTGGTAATTGCTGAGACATTCAATCTCGATCGCGATCTGGCAGTTACTGCCTTAGCTGCTGGGGCTATAGTATTGCTGGTTACTCTCCCAGTTTGGCTGTGGCTGTTTTGATTTTGGATTTATGCACTGTGTACATATCAGTTAAACTTCTACTGGATGCTGCCCATAATATGGCAAAGCCTCAGACCAATTAGGAAATTTGCCCTCTTGCCAATCGAGGTTAGCTAGTTCCAAAATACTTGTCACCGTCGCTGCTAACCCAGATTGGGCTTGAATCAACTGATAACTAGTGTTCCAATTCGCTAAAGTTTCCCGCCATGTTTCTGGTGTCAATACTCTATCTGACAAACCAACTTTTAGTTTAGAAGTATCTGGCTCAAACTGATAAATAGCAGCAAAAATTTGACCCCGTTGTGCTGGCATTTCCACAGCAAAAGTTGTTAAATTTTGGCTTTTTCTGGCTTCTGACCAAGCTACCGCAGCCAAAGTTGAAATCGCAAATACAGGAATATCTAACTGTTGCCCTAAAGTACGAGCAGTAACAACACCAATTCGAGTTCCTGTAAAGCCGCCGGGGCCTTTTGCAACTGCGATAAAGGACAAATCTGCCCAAGTTTGCGGTTTGATAAATTCAATTAAAGATTGATGCACTAAACTAGATAAATCACGCCCTAAATTCCAAATTTGAGAGCGAGTATCACCTGAAAAATTACTAACTGCTAGTCCTAATTCGGGAGTGGTGGTGTGCAGGGCTAAAGCGTATTTTGTTGCTGTGAGGTGTTTTAGTTCTGTGGTCAAAGTTAATTAAAATATTTATTTTTTAGAGATGACTTGATTTATATATTCAACCACATCATAGTCAAGTTTCCATCCTCATAAGAGGTAAGTGATTGAAAAACTTTGCTTTTGATGAAGAAATTTTCATTAACACTAATGCGTTTCCATCCCCGTGATGGGTAAGTGATTGAAAAACTCACCCTTATATAACCCTTACTGTGAATGGTTTTGAAAAGTAATTTTAGAGGAGGTCTAATTGATTCGTCAATAAGCTAAAATTATTGACAAAAAGATAATAAATCCCCTCAAACGCTTACACAGCAGCTTTTCGAGGGGTTCAACGAAAGAAACAGGGTTTTAGCGATCGCTATACCCCCGCGAAAAACTTACGTGTGCAAAGTTTAAATAAATACTTTTGCTTGCACTAGGAAACTTGGGATTGAATTGTCAAGATTCTGTTATTAATGGACTGAGGCATAATATACCTTGACGTTTCAAGTCGGCACTAATTCACCAGGACGCAACTTCGACCACTTACCCGTTTCTCGCTTGAAGCTCAGACAACCAACAACATCCCATTCCATTTCAATCACATCATCTTTAGTCCGAATGTTGACATTGATAGAAGGTTCATTCGGATCAAAATCTGGTGTTTCAGTCAAGTGAGGCTGTTGGTGCTGCCCTTCTACGGCATGATAGGTAACACAGCTGTCTACATAGTGGCAATTCACGCAAATACACATAATAGAACCAACTCCAGGGGCCTTTATTGTTAATCTAACTTAAGCCCAACTGTTATTCATGAGTTGCTGGGTTGATTTTTATTACAATGCACGAATCAATTCCTTCTACCCTCGCTCCCGAAAATTGGCCTTTTAGCTTAGAATTCTTACCACAACCCGCTTACATGGTAGGTGGCGCTGTCCGAGATGCAATCCTGGGCAAAACCCGCGAATATCTAGATTTAGATTTTGTTATACCATCCAAGGCGGTAAAGGTAGCAAGAGCGATCGCTCATCATTACAAAGCTGGTTTTGTGTTACTCGATGCAAAACGAAAAATTGCGCGTGTGGTTTTTCCCCACGCCACGGCTGATTTTGCCCAACAGGAAGGAGATAGTTTAGAAGTTGATTTGCACAGACGGGACTTTACAGTAAATGCGATCGCTTATAATCCCCATACGCAAGAAATTATCGATCCTCTGCAAGGTTATGTAGACTTACAACAGGGCATTTTGCGAATGGTATCACCCGCGAACCTAGAAGATGACCCTTTGCGGTTAATGCGAGGTTATCGCCAAGCCGCCCAACTAGGTTTTACTATTGAGCCAGCTACCCAAGCCGCAATTCGTTCTTTGGCATCACATCTGAGCAAAGTTGCGGCCGAAAGAGTTAGGGTAGAAATTGGCTATCTACTGGCAAATTCTCAGGGTACTCCTTGGATTACAATGGCTTGGGAAGATGGTTTACTTGCCCCTTTCTTCAAAAATGCCACCCGTGAAAGCTTGCTCAAACTAGCAGCAGTTGACACAGCCGCCAGCTTACTCACAGAGAATTGGCAACAACTAGGTGTACAACTGCAAGAATATGTCCGCGATAGTATTAAAACTACTTGGCTAGGTATTGCCAAACTTGCTTGTCTCGTCAACCCAGATCCAGTATTAGCAGAAATAGAGCTACAGGAACTAACTTATAGTCGTGCCGAAATCCGAGGTGTAATTACTGCTCTGAAATTGTTACCGCAATTTCAAGTAGTTGATATGTCCTTGCGAGAACAATACTTTTTGTTTCATAACGCAGATATTGTGTTCCCCGCTACGGCAGTGCTAGCTGTAGCAATTAATAATTTGGTAGAGGCAATATCTGGTGACAAGCCACTACACACAGCAGTGGAAACGAAAGCAATGAGTTACCAAGTCTTAGGACCTTTGATCGACCGCTACCTCAATCCTGATGATGCGATCGCTCATCCCACTCCATTAGTAAGCGGAAAGGAGTTGATTACAACATTAGATATTCCAGCTTCGCCAATTATCGGTCAACTGCTAACTGAAATTGGCGTAGCACAAGCTGAGGGGAAAGTTTCAACTCCAACAGAGGCGATCGCTTATGCACGTAAGTTGCTTGATGATTAAATATACTTAATTAAGTTATGGTAATGTAACAAAGGCGATGCCTACGCAATTTGGGCACTCCTGGTTAAGGCTAGTAAATATGCAACTTTCAGTGCATTAAGTATCACTTATTACCATAAAGTACTGATCTTTATAGTCAATCCTTGCAATTACATACATCAATTATGCTAATATTTGCTTGATGTTATGACTGCTTTGCTATGTTATTTCCTAAAATTTAGCGCCGATGGACAACCGAATGAACTATACATTAACCTATTAATTTTTATGCTTTAGTTTGTCGTTCGTACATTCAATTAAACACTTACTATAAATAAAGACTTTCAAGTTTTCCTGATAGATGGAGTTTTTAGAAATAGCTTTTTTTAAACAGGACTAACTGCTTATGAATGAACAGCCTTTAATTTTGGTTGTAGAACAGAGTTTACATGATTTAGAGCTACTTAATTCTCATCTAGGAATATTAAATTTTTCATGTATTTGTACTAAACAAGGAGTGAGAGCTGTGATGTTGGCACAAACTCATCAACCAGATTTAATTCTGCTAGATATGAAACTATCTAATTTGAGTGCGAACCAAGTCATTGACGATCTTAAACATGACTCCAAAACTGCTACCATTCCAATCATTGCAGTTACACCTCTAACAACGGTACAAGACGATCGCTCCACAATGCTTACAGCATTTGATGATTGCATTACTAAACCCTATGATTTTAATCAATTAGAAGTGGTAATCAGTCGCCACATCACTCAGCTAAATTCCTAACATTTATCTTGGGAATAGGTTCGGGATTGCGAAGTTCAGGTAATTCTTTGAGAATTACAACAATCCCACTACGACCTGTTGTTAAATTTGTGTTTGTCATCAGGTAGAGGACAGGTTGACCAATAATTTCCTCAATCAAATTTTTTAAATCTGGTTTAATTATTTTCTCTAAATATAATCGTACTTGTTCAGCTAAAGTAGCATATCCTCCTTTCAGTAAGGTTTGTTCAGCTTGGGTAACAGAGTTTTCTATAGAAATTACGATTTCAGTATCAAAAAAATGACAAATGATTTGGCTAGGAGACTTTCCTAATTTATTATTATATAAATTTATGATTCGCTGTGATATTTCTGTTTCTAATTGTCCGATAGTCGGTTGTATCATTAGTACCTACTATGTAATATTTATCGTTTTAATCGGGAAATTGAAGTATCCAACATTATAGTAGATGATTACGGAATAGCTAAGACAATAATCACTTTTTTATATAAAGTTACTGTATCAATGTGATGTATTTAGTATGTATTGTATTTAAAAATATTGCCAAATTTCATTAAGTAAAATTTGTTAACTCGCGATTTGTACAGTGTTAGATTAATAACTGGATTTGATCGTCATTTTGTCAGGGTAATAAGCTTATTTTTTGTTACATAAGCTTATACCAGCTATCCATGAAGATGGACTAAATTAGTAGAAGCAGAAACAGGGTGTAAGGGTATGGTAAATAGCTGCCAAGTTGAAGTATCCGAAGTCAAGAAGAACTACAACACCGATTGCGCGATCCAGTAACAGCAACAACCTAATATTGGCTATAGATGCTCTAGTGGATGGATTAAGGTAGGAGCGATCGCTTCGATTTGTGGATGGGATTACATCACAAAAGCTTTATTAAGTGCGACTTCATATACAGGTTCTGGTGCTTTGACTACTAATCGTCCTGATGTTTTAGTTTCTACCTACAGTCAGGTGAGAGGTGTGGAAACTACAGCCCGTCGCTGGAATAAAGGCGATCCGATTATCGAACCTACTGGTGTATATCGGCTGAATAATGACCAGTTGCCATTAAGTCGAAAATGTTCTTAATTTGGGATAAAGTCGAGCTAAAATCATGACGGAAAGAAGCCCATAGTTCCTAAAATATGTGTCTCTAGAGAAGACGCATACATGGTTCACACAGATGATAAAATTTACAAATTTCAACAGTGCCGGTAAACTGACCGCTCTTTTGTTCCTGATAACTCTCTTCCTGACGCCTTGTGTGATTGTAAACGCAGGAGAACGTGGTGTATTAATGAAATTTGGTGAAGTACAAAACCAGATATTAGGAGAAGGGCTTCACTTAATTATTCCTATAGTTAATACTGTGACAAAGTTGAGTATTAGAGTCCAAAAACAGGAAATTTCCACTGAGGCTTCTTCCAAAGATTTACAAAATGTTTTTGCTGATGTAGCTCTCAATTGGCATATTATCCCCCAGGAAGCAAATGCCCTTTTTCAAGAAATTGGAGATGAACAAAATGTAGTTATTAGGATTATTAACCCAGCTATTGAAGAAGTATTAAAAGCAGTAATAGCAAAGTATACTGCCGAAGAAATTATTACTAAACGAGCAGAAGTCAAAAGTGAAATAGATGATGCATTGTCCACACGGCTGGGTAGCTATCACGTTGCAGTTGATGATATTTCTCTAGTTCATGTCCATTTTTCTGAACGGTTTGGTGAGGCGGTGGAGGCAAAGCAGATTGCTGAACAAGAAGCAAAACGAGCAGAGTTTATAGCACTGCAAGCGACAAAAGAGGCTGAAGCAAAAGTTAATTTAGCCAAAGGAGAAGCTGAGATGCACAGATTATTACGTGATGGTTTAACTCCAGAAATTCTGCAAAGGCAAACAATAGAAAAATGGAATGGTAAGCTGCCATTAATTGTAAGTAAGGAGGCTCCAAAATTATTGAATTTAAGTGAATTTTTAAAATTTGATGAAAATTGATCTTCATGCTCGTTGACTTGCTCTCCATCAAGAGACTCAAAACCCCGATTTCTTCAAGAAGTCAGGGTTTTTTTGTTTGTAACTCTTCCATACTATGTATATCTACTACACATACGTAGTATGGACACACAGATGTGCATCCATACAATCGATTCCTTTGTAGAAAAGTGATAAACTAAATTAACTGTTGGAGAATAAAATAGGAGAATCAAGAATCTTCAACTGTATCAATAGCATAATCAACAGGGTATAAAGTGTTGAAGAAATTAAACCTGTAAACAATTCTTTTTTGAGATTATGCTCTTGAGGTTCTTTTTGAAAAATGTCTTTGGAACCGAATTGCATCAAGAGAATTCCCACAATATTAGAAAGCCAGTATCCGATAATCGAACAAGGTAGAAGCAATTTTGGGGAAAGTAAACTACATGCATACCCAAACCCATAAGCTATTGGCAGATTGAATAGTAGGTCATTCCACCAACATAGTGGTGATAATAAATATCCTAGTACTACAAAAAATCCACCTCTGAGTTTTTTGAAAATATCTTTTTTGAACTCTACTGGAGTAGACTTTTGTAGTTGCTCTAGTGCTGTGTCTGTTGTTCCATTCAACTCTTGACTAACGTTTTGGACGCTTTCCATAAAAACCCACTATTCCTGTCGTCTTAGTGTAGTTTAATATATAAACTAAATCAACGTCTAGTACACGAGTGATTAAATTTTGGCTTTTTGATGCTGAAGCTTTTACCACTGCATAGTCTCAGCAAAATCGTAAGAAGTAGAATTGAGTTTAAATCAACTGCAAATTCACGATATCTGAATTTCTGCTAGACGCACATCGGTTAGTGCGCTTCTTGCAGAAGCTAGGTTTTTCCTTAAATATCTGAGTGAGATAGAAAAATTTATACACAATTGAGACAATTAGCGCTATTTATTGCTCAATAAGTTTTCAAATCAAAATATATCTTTCTAAATCATAGCACACGAGAAGTTACAACACCGATAGTACAATAGCCAGGGCCTTATTAGCTTAGGGTAAATGTTGAGTTGCAAAATTTTTATGTTTTTGCATATAGCAGGGACAGAAATTTGAACTAATAGTAGCTACAATAAAATTACTGAGGCATCTTAATCGAAAAATGACAGATTTAACTCCAAACAGCACCTTTTTAATAGTAGGAATTGTTTTTATAACGATTGCTGTTATCGGGCAATCTAAATTAGCTTTCATTGAAATCAATCCTGGTTGTTTTGGGAGATTTTTGGCTTTATTTATTGGGCTTTCGAGCCTATTATATGCTTTGGGGCTACTTAATTTTTCAACAGCAAACCTGGACTTCTTAAGAACTTCTCTGACAGAACAAATAAAACAGAGTATAAGTTCAATTAATGATCTTTTGCAAGGTTCGTAATTGTTTAAAAATCAACTTTCCTGTCTGCGTCTTAGTCTTAATATTTTGAGGAGATAAAGCACAGCTTTATCCGGGTGAGGTTAAGCTATTCTTATTAGAAGGTACGGGCCAAACGCAGCGCTACCACTAACTGAACTCAGCACCCTTCATAGACTATTAGAGTATGTTTGGCCAAACTCCGTAACCTACCCTACTAGTCTGTTAATGATATAATATGTAACTAAATATCTCCTTCCCTTTGCCAAAACTGCCGTAAAATCTCTTTTGGCTTTCTATCCCAGGTGTCGATATGCTCGTATATCAAATTATCTTGATTGAGTTTATACGTTGAATAGCCATTGAAAAGTAACCCTGCTTTCCAGGGAACGCGCAACACTCCCCGCACCGTCCACTTTGCTAAAATCGTGTCTTCGGCTGATTGATAAACTTCATGTACATCAAAGTAAATCTGAGTAAAAAATAGCCGAGCGTGAAATCGTAAAGTCCAAAATATAATGCGATAGTTAAATTTGTATTTGAATGTATTCACGGGGTCTTTAAAATAGATATCCTGTGTATAAATTTCATAAGAAATATCTTTTTGAAAAAGTGTCGGTAAATCTTCTTTTAAAGTATTAATTACCTTTTCCACTGGCAATTTATATTCCACGCGCCTTTTCCCTTAAAAAATCTTTTTTAACAAATTTTCTACTTTTGACCAAATAGAAGATGTCGTCTTGTGACTCACACCACCTGCACTCAAATCTGACAGAGTAGGAAATGATGCAGACTTACCATAAGGCCCTTTTCGCAAAACTTTAGCAAGGGCATTGTTATTCTCGCGCAAACCTTCGTAAAAAAAGAATACCTCTCCTTGAATGCCAAGTTGACGATTGTATTCAATTGTCTGCACCAGATATTCTGGACTAATACAGTAAGAGCCAAGCTTCATCAGTATTCCTGGTGCTAACTTGGGCAGTGTTGTACCTGTAAACTGCTGGTTTACCAGTTTATCAGCGATCGCCTGATAACTCCTAAAGTCACGGCGATAAATCTGCGGCTGAATCATATCAACTATTCCCCGCTTCAGCCATGTGGGTGAATCTTGCAGATATTCCTGGAATGCCCAATCATGAATATTAGGTGCGATCGCTACTAATAAATTAGGATTCACCGCTTTCACTTCTTGGTAGAGACGGGCCAAGAAGTCAGTCAGAATATCTGCACGCCACTGTAACCATTGCCTATCCTTGGGGTTCTGTGGCGGATTGCGATCGAATTCCTGGCGATAGCGGTTGACAGTTCCCATATCATAGCCACCTTCAGAGGGTAATGCTGGGAAGCGATCGTCTCCTTGAACACCATCTACATCATAATTCTTTACAACTTCCAGCACCAAGCTCAAGAAGAATTCCTGCACCTGTCTATCGAGTGCATTCAACCACTCAAAGCCGTTTTTCTTCAGTAAGTTACCATTACAATCAAGCGCAGCCCATTCCGGTT
This sequence comes from Nostoc sp., assembly GCF_036917375.1. GTDB lineage: Bacteria > Cyanobacteriota > Cyanobacteriia > Cyanobacteriales > Nostocaceae > Nostoc. Next base: position 190,820 of record NZ_JBALDN010000094.1, on the reverse strand, counting down.
TTTTTTGTAAAAGTACACCACCATTTAAATTGTAGGAACTGGCAAAACCGTATTCAAACCAAGGAATAACTTTCAACCCGACTCGCTGCGCTTCAACTATCACTTCTTCTAAAGGGTCGCGGCCTACAGACATAGGGTCAATTTCGACTCCAAAAGTCTGCTGCATTGTTTGACTGGGATATAAAGTTACTGCCTTGTTCCAAATAACGGGAAACACCACATTAAATCCCGTTTCGGCCAGGAAATCCATCGCCTCGGCAATGCGTTGCTTTGACCTGAGAACCTTACTATCAGTAGTAGTCAGCCAGATACCACGGGTTTCTATTATTGCCATTTCTATAAATTTAAATTCTCGGCACTGCACCATCTAAACATTGACTAGCCGCCGATACCGCGCCTGTATTATCGTGTAAATCCCATAGGCAACTAAACCTAGTGCCACAATACCCAAAAGCCATGCCCCGTTAGGCTGTTGCGCTAGCGTCTGTAATACTTCATCCAAACCTTCGGCGGTAGCGGCATTCGACTGTCTTGCAGCTTCAATTAAAAACCAACCGATAATACAAAATACTATACCCCGTGCTGCTAAACCAAATCTGGAAATCCTCATTACCCATTGGGCTTGTGTGTTGCTTAATTCAGTTAAATTGAGTTCTTTACGAAATTTGCCACTAAAAGCTTGATAAAACTGATAGAAGCCTAGAGCAATTACAAACACCCCCACAGTTCCAACTAACCATTCACCAAAAGGTTGAGAAAGCAAACTTGCTGTTGAATCTTCAGTAGAATCACTACTATTTTTACCGCTGCCTGTACCCGTAACGATTTTCACTGCACTTAAGGCTAAACTTGCATAAATCAAGCCATTAACTGCGTACCCAATTCGTATTGCTAAACCTTTGGCATCATTACCTTTATTTTCTGGGTCTTTAATTGCCTGTACAAAACGCCAGATTACGTATCCAATCAAGCCGATTGCAACTAAAGCCAGCAAAAATTGACCAAATGGCTGGTTAACGATTGTTTGGAGAGCGCCTTGGGTATCAGTTGTTTTACCACCACTGCCAAAAGCCGCCTGTGCTGCCAGTAGTCCAACGATACCGTAAACTACTCCTTTAGAAACATAGCCAAATCGTCCCAGTCGCTCAACCCACAATGAAGCATGGTTTGTCAACTGTTGTGTCATGGTAGTTGGAGAAAATTATTAATATCTACCTTTTACCAAAATTTACCCACGATTCACATCTACCGTAAGGCAAATGGTCTAATATTTTGGCAAAAATCACTATTGTAATACTGTCTTTTAATAGATGTAAGGCTGCTCGAAATAATATTAAATTTATTAAGTACAGTATTATTATTTAGTGTTATTTAATGCTGAATCTAGATTAATTATGTCTTTAATAGAAACTTCTTGGAAACACGAATATATAGCTACCAATGGGGTAAAGCTACACTACGTAACTCAAGGCGAAGGCCCTTTAATGTTGATGTTGCATGGCTTTCCTGAGTTTTGGTACTCTTGGCGGCATCAAATACCAGAATTTGCCCAAAATTTTAAAGTCGTCGCCCTTGACTTGCGTGGTTACAACGATAGTGACAAACCAAATGAGCAATCAGCTTATGTCATGGATGAATTTATCAAAGATATTGAGGGAGTAATTAAAGGATTAGGATACCAAAAATGTGTATTAGTTGGACATGATTGGGGAGGTGCGATCGCTTGGAATTTTGCATACACTCACCCCGAAATGTTAGAACAATTAATTATTCTTAACCTGCCTCATCCTGCCAAATTTGCTCAAGGGTTACGCACTCCCCAACAGTTGCTACGTAGCAACTATATATTCCTCTTTCAACTACCGTGGATACCAGAATTACTTTTACAATCTTCCGACTACCAAGCTATTGAAACAGCTTTTAAAGGTACAGCAGTTAACAAGAGTGCTTTCACACAAGCCGATATTGACGCATATAAAAATGCTGCGGCAAAACGCGGTGCCTTGACAGCAATGTTGAACTATTACCGCAATATTTTTCAGCAGAGAATGCTAAATCCAAATTGGGGCGTTCTGGAAGTACCAACACTGATGATTTGGGGAGAAAATGACACTGCACTTGGCAAAGAACTAACCTACGACACCGCAGCTTATGTCAGAGATTTTCAAATCAAGTACATCCCAAATTGTGGTCATTGGGTGCAGCAAGAACAGCCGGAATTGGTTAATCAGTATATGCAAGAATTTCTGAGGACTTAAGCTGAACCATCAATTGATAAAGTATAAATACTTATCAAATTAGCTATGGCGAGTAGCGCTAGATTTTACTTTTGAAAAGATTTAATAGTGATTTAAGAATGGGGATTTTTGAGGAATTATTGGGTAAAAGTTGCTAAAAAATCGAAATTAATGGCATTTTTGACATCAGTTTTATCTGGGTTTTAGATCGTAACTAAGCTGTCAGGAGATAGATTGTCACAAGAGAGATTGACCTCACGAAGTTTAGTGAGATAATAGAGTTGTGAGGGACAGAACGGACGCAACTCGATTATTAAGGGGGAAAATTATGAAACTCCAGCTATTAGCGGCCATGGCCTTAGCAACACCCCTATTTCTCGCTAGCTCGGTTAGAGCCGAGAATCCACAGGATTTACAAAAGCTGCTTTCAACTGGGGCATGTGTTAAGTGCGATCTATCAGGAGCTAACCTTAGTGGCGCTCATTTAATTGGTGCTGACTTGAGAGGCTCGAAGCTCCAAGGAGCCAACCTTGTAGGAGCTAACCTCGAAGGTGCTGATTTAACTGGTGCAAACTTGGCAGGTGCTAACTTAACATCCGCTTATGTAAGCAATGTGAATTTGAAGCAAGTCAATCTTAACGGAGTAAACTTTACTCGCGCTACAATTCACGATTCTAATGTGTATCAAGCATCAATGAACGATCTCAATCTCACTGATGCGGAAGTATTTAACACTGGAATCGGGATTGGTGGAGAAGACGCTGAAATTCCCGATTGGAAATAGGCCCATCTGAGTAGACAAGTCCAAATCAATACAACATAGGTTTTGGCGGGTTTTAAATCAAATAGACTAGTGTTTGCCAGAATTGTCCTTAAAACCTGCCTCTACAAAAAATATTAAAATAAATGAGACCCCTCTGCATTGTAATCACTTTACTATGGCAAAAGCAGAGGGGGTTTCTTTTTGCGATCGCACTGATAATATCGACACAAAAAAGGGCAATCAAAATCTGAAAATCTTTGCTTGTTATTTTCCATTAGATGCACAAAGAAGGTTTTCTTCCTAGATGCCTATTGATTTGGCACGATTTTTGTATAAAACTATTTTGACCTCTCCATTGCTCACAGAATATCACTAAAGACTTATGCAACTACAGCGAAGACCGAGTAACAAGAGTTTGCGATCGCTTGATTACTTGAATGTGTTTCTCGCGGATGTGCGCGATGGTGTTGGGCCATATCTGAGCATTTACCTGAAAGCTTCAGCAAATTGGAACCCTGTTCAGATTGGAATGGCAATGTCAGTTTCGACAATTGCCACAGTTATTGCCCAAACACCAGCTGGTGCATTGGTTGACAGGCTAAATCAGAAACGGATGTTGATTGTACTGGCTGCTGTGTTTGTTTCTATCGGCTGTATAGCTATGGGCTTATTCCCCACCTTGCCTGTTGTCATCGGCTCTCAGATTATGATTGGGATTGCAGCAGCAATTTTTCCACCTGCTATTACTGCTATTACTCTGGGACTCGTAGGACATGAGAGATTAGATAGGCGCGTAGGTCGTAATGAAACATTCAACCATGCAGGCAATTTGCTAGCCGCCACTCTCGCCGGTTTAGCAGGTTACTTTATTGCACGTAAGGCAATATTTTTCCTGGTTGCAGCTATGGCTGTAGGCAGTATTATTTCAGTGAGGATGATTCGTGAAAGAGAAATTGACCACGAACTAGCGCGTGGAGATGGAGAAGAAAGCGAGGAGGAAGACAAAGAAAAGCATCAACACCGCTACGAAGGCATATTGGAATTATTAAGCGATCGCCAAATCTTATTTTTTACTGTTGCAGTGGTTCTGTTTCACTTTGCCAATGCTGCTATGTTACCGCTAGTTGGTCAAGAATTGGCACAGGGTAAAGGGACAAGTGACACAGTTTATATGTCTGCTTGTATTATTGTCGCTCAGTTAGTGATGATTCCAGTATCCAACTTGGCTGGGCGTTTCGCACATACAGCCCGAAAACCTATATTTTTGCTTGGCTTTGCCGTCTTACCGATTCGAGGAGTGCTGTATACGCTTTCAGACAATCCTTATTTTCTCGTTTCTGTGCAAATTCTGGATGGTATTGGAGCCGGGATTTTTGGTGTGCTTTCAGTATTGATGGTAGCTGATTTCACTAAAGGCACTGGACGCTTTAATGTTACCCAAGGGATTCTCAACACTGCCATTGGCATTGGTGCGGGTTTGAGCAACGTGCTGGCTGGATTTGTGGTTAAAAGTGCTGGTTACAATGTTGGTTTTTTGATTTTAGCAGCGATCGCAGTTGTCGCTTTGGCAGTTTTTTGGTTCTGTGTACCTGAAACAAAAACAGGAGTTAATAGAAAGGCATCACATCAAAAGCATCTAGCGAAATCATGATTGTTTTCAGATACATCATCATTGGGCTGACTTATATCGGTTTGGGTTTAGGATATCTCCCTGGTTTGCGGATGAACCGAGCCAGTATTGCTTTAGTTGGTGCATCTTTGCTGATGGCATTCGGGGTATTAGACCTTAAAGAAGCATGGCAAGCGATAGACTATAAAACGCTGATTTTCTTGTTTGGCATGATGGTAATCAGCACAAACTTAGCTTACGCTGGTTTTTTTCAATTAACCCTTGATACCGTTACACACTTTACCCGCAGCCCTTTGGGTTTGCTGATTGTTTTAACTTTTGGCAGTGGAATTCTCTCGGCTTTTTTTCTAAACGATACCATTGCTCTAATTTTGACTCCTTTGGTTCTTGGTTTAACCCAAACTCTGAACCTCAATCCTATTCCTTACTTACTTGCCTTGGCGGGAGCAACTAATTTGGGTTCAGTAGCTACCTTAAGTGGTAATCCGCAAAATATTTTGATTGGTTCCTTCTCTGGTATCAGCTATCTTGATTTTGCGAAAGCATTGACTCCCATCGCATTAGTAAGTTTGTTAATCCAAATTGGGTTATTGTGGTGGCTTTATCCTGATGTCCGTTCTACTAAGTCTTGTCCGAGTGTAACCTCCGTGCGTTACCGCATATTTAAACCGTTACTTACTAAAAGTCTATTGATAACAGGAGGACTATTAATTGCATTCTTAATTGGCATACCCCCAGCCCAAGCAACACTCATAGCTGCCAGTTTACTGTTCATTACTAGACGAATCAAACCGCAACGAGTTTTAAATAAAGTAGATTGGGATTTATTAGTGATGTTTTCTGGACTATTTGTTGTGACTGCTGGAGTAGAAAAATTAGGAATATTGAATTTATTTAGCGGTTTAGTTTATAATCCACTGAGCATATTAGGAATTACTGCTCTGCTTTCAAATTTAGTTTCTAATGTTCCAGCAGTATTATTACTACAACATTTAATTCCCCATCCAGACACGAAAACCTGGTTACTATTAGCAGCAGGATCTACCTTAGCAGGTAATCTCACTTTGTTAGGTTCAGTTGCTAATTTAATTGTTGCTGAGGCTGTCGCAAAACTTGGTTATCAGTTATCATTCTGGGAGCATTTACGTTTTGGTTTACCATTGACTGTCCTGACTCTCATCCTGACTTATTTTTGGATTTAGTCATTAGCCCTCTTGGCAAAAGTGCTTTTTGCACTCTTGGGGGAAAGGGTAAAGGTCAAAGGGGAAAGGGACAATACAGAACCTTTTCCCCTTCCCCTTGCCCCTTATCCCCTTCTTGGGACCCCACTTTCCCCTTTTCCCGACAAATGCCAAGAAGTCTATTAGTCATTTGTCATTTGTCAACCCTACGCTGAACGAACATGGTTAGAGTATTCTGAATTCTGACTCCTGTTTTCTTTTTCGATATTCAGGAGGTTACTAAAAAATAAGGGTATTGTAACTTGTCAAGTTGCCAATACCCTCATGTAGATAAACTAAGTTTTTACAGTAGCGTATAGGTCTAAGTCAGTGCCTGAGCAACTACTGCCGAAAGTGACTCATTCGCTGCTTGCTTCAACAATTCGGCTTTATCGGTCTGTTCCCAAGGCAAGTCTAAATCAGCCCGCCCAAAATGACCGTAAGCCGCGACGTCCTGATAAAAACGTCCGCCTCGTTCACTTGGTAAGTTGCGTAAGTTGAAGGTATGGATAATTCCTGCTGGACGTAGTTCAAAGTGCTTGTTGATTAATTCCAGTAAGGTTTCTTCATCCACTTTGCCAGTACCAAAGGTATCCACTAAGATACTTGTTGGTCGTGCTACACCGATAGCATAAGATAGTTGGATTTCAACTTTTTCTGCCAACCCGGCAGCGACAATATTTTTTGCGACGTAGCGAGCCGCATAAGCAGCAGAACGGTCTACTTTCGTGGGGTCTTTGCCAGAGAAAGCGCCGCCACCATGCCGTGAATAGCCACCGTAGGTATCAACGATTATTTTCCGTCCTGTCAGACCAGAGTCTCCTTGAGGACCACCAACGACAAATTTGCCAGTGGGGTTGACTAAAAAACGTGTTTCCTGATTAGGTTTAACGTCAATGTCGCCAAAAACAGGTTCAACCACTGCTGACCAGAGGTCTTGTTTAATTTTGGCTTGTACTGCCGCCTCATCCGTAATTTCCCCAATACTAGCTGTATGCTGAGTGGAAATTAGAATCGTATCAATACCTACGGGGCGTCCATCTTCGTAGACTACAGTTACTTGGGTTTTACCGTCAGGACGCAGGTATGACAATTCACCTGTTTTACGGACTGCTGCCAATCGGCGAGCAATGCGGTGGGCGAGACTGATGGGTAAAGGCATCAGTTCGGGTGTTTCGTTGCTGGCAAAGCCAAACATTATACCTTGATCGCCCGCGCCAATTTTATCGAATTGTTCATCACTATCTTGTTCGCGGGTTTCTTGGGCGGTGTTAACGCCTTGGGCGATATCGGGTGATTGTTCGTCTAAAGCTAACAGAACGCTAGTGCTGTTAGCAGAAAAGCCATTATCAGCGTTGGTATAACCAATTTCGGCAATTTTTTTCCGGGCGAGATTGACGAAATTTACATTAGCTTTGGTGGTTATTTCACCAGTGATTAGCACCAAACCAGTATTAACTACGACTTCAGCGGCGACACGACTGCTCGGATCTTGTGTCAATAGGGCATCCAGAATAGTATCAGAAATCTGATCGCAGATTTTATCTGGATGACCTTCGGTGACTGACTCAGAGGTAAATAGATATCGACGAGACAAAGGAAATTCCTCCATCGAGAGTTTTTTCGTTAACCAAATGTGAGTATTTAGTTTAACTACTAATTTCTGAAATCATAACAATATTTATACTTCAGTCGTTAGTATCTTCTTGATATTGATAAAAACCACTAACTATAAGGTAAATATCCGTAAGTAAGATAAATGTATGCTAATTATTTTGTAGTTTAAATGTATTTAATAACACAAAAAAAAGGGGGTACCCGGAAGCGCCCCCACAAGCTTTGACACAAACACTGCTGCTTTAAACCTGAATCGCTAACTTTGCTTCCGTAGCTGTCAACCGCTCATAAGCAGCACGCATCTTCAAACCTGTAAGCACTTGGAAGAAACCAGTTCCATTATTGGAACCTGGATACTCGCGGTGCTGGAGTAACAAGTGAGTCAATTCACCTTGATATTTTGTGGATGTATTGCTGAGATGGGTTTCGATATAAATGACTTCTTCCAAGTTGTCAAATTGACCATCCACCTCTAGTACTGAGACATAGCGACCGTAGTACACATCGGAACCGTAGTACAGTTGCATACCAGGATAAGAACAGGTCAGCTTGCGTCCACAGGGAGTCCAATTGATTGTTGACCCTTCATCAAATAAGTAGGTTGGATCGAAGCCTTCCTTACCTTCTCGCTGTAGCATACGTACCCGTAAGACTCTACGTTCGGTGTCATTTTTGATCAAGTTTGTGGGCAATACCTGGAGAACCACATCGGCAAATTCTCTTTGTGGTTCGATAAATTTATCAAAGTCAGGTTTGCGGGAATTGATTTGCGCTAACACATCTTCGTAGCGATGACCGCGTTCAGCCATATCTCGCTGGATTTTCCAAGCAATTTTGACCTCATCGCTAATGTCAAAATAAACACTGAAGTCGATTAGCGATCGCACCCGCTCATCATATAAAGGATGCAGCCCTTCAACAACTATAATATGATTCGGCTCTATCCGCTCTGGCGGATCGATCAAGCCGGTTTCGTGGTTGTAAATCGGCTTATCAATCGCTTGACCACTTTTGAGCGCTTTAATTTGCTCATACATCAGGTCAAAATTGTTCGCCCTGGGGTCTAGTGCCGTTATCCCCGTTTCTTTGCGCTGTTTGCGATCCAAGGAGTGATAGTCATCCAAGCAGATGACTGTCATTAAATCTTCACCAAACAAATCTATCAAACGACGCAAAAACGTAGATTTACCGCAACCAGAGTCTCCGGCTACTCCAATCAGTACCACGCGTTCCGGCTTACTTGTCATAAATCTCCTCTAAAATACTAAAGTTGTGTCAATAATTTTTCACACAGCAGATTCTGAAGCCAGGAGTTTACCCCTTTGGTTTATCCTGCGTTCTTGCTACCTAGCACATCTATAAGACACCAAGCGGGTAGACAACAAAGTAATTAAGTTGCTACTCGTCGGACTAGCCTGAATGTTGGTGCCGGTAAGTATTTAATCCTAGTGATATATTTGATTTTAACAGAAGGGGGTATCCCATACAAGATTGCTGTCAAGAAGAATTAGCGTGGTTCCTCAATCATTTTTTTGTTAATTTAGTTGTTAATTTAAAAATGGGGATCAGTACTGCTCATCAGCGTTGCACCTTTATCAGTCTGCTACTTGTGACTCTATAGAATCATGACTATAAGGTATAATTTATTATTGCCGCAAAATTGCCGCAAATTTTCTAATATTTCCAAATTATAATTCCTGCTCGACAATACTTAAATATATTCAAAGCAAAAATCTATCCAACGAATGAGGAAATAAGTTGCATGACTCAAATTATTGGCTGTAAATTTATGAATATGATCATATAGAAGCGTTGACGTTATGGCAAAGTACTGACAGAAGGTTGACAGATTTTTCACATCAAGTGAAACTAATTACAGTTGCTTAAATTATGATTGTCTATCTTGCGATCTTTGTGGCTGGAGTTGTCCTAGTTATGTAATTGTCCATAGATAGGTAATGAAGATAGCTAACAACATTCCAGAAGAGTAGTAGATTTGGACAAGTAAAACCAATCGGAAGAAAACCTTCTTTTTTTGGCATTCTCCGATTTAAACCCCTGGAGTAAGCAAGCACAAGGGAAGCTTTTGGAGGTAAACTGAGCGGTAGCTTCCACCGATCGAGGTAGCCCTCCAAGAATATCTACTATTGTGAGTTGCTCATTGGGTACTAAGGTAAAAAGCTATCTCCCTAATGGGGGTGGTAGTTAACGAAAAAAAGATTAAATTGATTCATTATTAACATTCTCCACAAGACTTATCCTTTACTTTAGAAGGTGAACAGGTGTGTTTTTTGCTATGCCTGCATGTCTTTGGTGAGTGTACTTAGCAAGGCATTAATTTAATGATGCCGTTTTTCCTCCAGGGCCAGTTTTGTGAAACGAAAATCCGGTAAACTAAAGCTGGCATGGGATGGGAATAGTTTTTTTTGAAAAACGGTTAAGTAAATTATCGGAGTGGTAGAACGAATGTACAATCAAGGTGCTGTTGAGGGTGCTGCCAACACAGAATTAGGTAGCCGCATCTTCCTTTATGAAGTAGTGGGTTTGCGTCAGAGTGAAGAAACCGATCAAACTAACTACCCAATTCGGAAAAGTGGCAGTGTGTTCATCAGAGTGCCTTACAACCGCATGAATCAAGAAATGCGACGTATCACTCGTCTAGGCGGCACAATTGTTAGCATCCAACCCGTAACTGCTCTAGAGCCAGTTAATGGTAAAGCCTCACATGGGAATGCTACAAGCGTTGTCAGCGAGTTAGCGACATCTGGGGAAACTGCTGACAGTGAAGGAAATGGTAAAGCCACACCTGTAAATGCTGGTAGTGAAGCCAAAGGCTTCGCTAAATCATCAGCTGAAGAACAGCTCAAGAACAAGGACAAGAAAGGCAACACCATGACTCAAGCGAAAGCCAAAAAAGACCACGGTGACGTTCCTGTTAACACTTACCGTCCCAATGCTCCGTTTATTGGCAAGGTAATATCTAATGAACCGCTAGTCAAAGAAGGTGGTATTGGTATTGTTCAACACCTTAAATTTGACATTTCCGCCGGGGATTTGAAGTATATAGAAGGTCAAAGTATTGGGATTATTCCACCAGGATTAGACAAGAACGGTAAGCCAGAAAAACTTAGACTCTATTCCATCGCCTCAACTCGTCATGGCGATGATGTGGATGATAAGACAGTATCACTGTGCGTCCGCCAATTAGAATATAAGCACCCAGAAACTGGCGAAACAGTCTACGGTGTTTGCTCTACACACCTATGTTTCCTCAAGCCAGGGGAAGAGGTAAAAATTACAGGGCCTGTGGGTAAGGAAATGTTGTTACCCGATGACCCTGAAGCTAATGTGATCATGTTGGCAACTGGAACAGGTATTGCGCCGATGCGGGCTTATCTGTGGCGTCAGTTCAAAGATGCGGAAAGAGCAGCTAATCCAGAATACCAATTTAAAGGATTTTCTTGGCTAATATTTGGTGTGCCGACAACTCCAAACCTTTTATATAAGGAAGAACTGGAAGAAATTGAACAACAATATCCTGATAACTTCCGCCTGACTGCTGCCATTAGCCGGGAACAAAAAAATCCTCAAGGCGGTAGAATGTACATCCAAGACCGCGTAGCAGAACATGCTGATGAATTGTGGCAGTTGATTAAAAATGAAAAAACCCACACATACATCTGCGGTTTGCGAGGTATGGAAGAAGGTATTGATGCAGCCTTAACTACTGCTGCTGCTAAGGAAGGCGTAACCTGGAGTGATTACCAGAAGCAACTTAAGAAAGCTCATCGCTGGCACGTAGAAACTTATTAAGTGCTGAGTGCTGAGTGCTGAGTTTTGAGTTCTAAATTATGAAGTAGAAACTTACTAAGTGCTGAGTTTTGAGTTCTAAGTTATGAATTAGTAGGGTGGGCAATGCTCACCCTACAATTGTTTTGTTATGAATATTGTAAATAGCTGAGGAAAGAGTTCTCAGTTCTGTGTGGTCAAGTACTAAGTACTGATAACTACTCAGCACTCAGCACTCAGCACTCAGCACTTAAAAATGAATTAGGTGCAAAAATTGTGGGTGTGAAACTAGGAATACTGGGATTAGGCACCGTGGGAACGGGAACAGTGCAGTTGTTGCAAGATAGCGCTGGGCGTCACCCATTGTTGCAAGAGATAGAAATTTATCGGGTGGGAGTCCGATCGCTAGAGAAACCCCGTACAGTAGAATTGTCTACAGGAGTTTTAACTACAGATTTAGAATCTATTGTCAACGATCCGGCGGTAGATATAGTTGTCGAGGTGATGGGTGGATTGGAGCCGGCGCGATCGCTAATTCTCAAAGCTTTAAGTAATGGTAAGCATGTAGTCACAGCCAATAAAGCAGCGATCGCCCGCTTCGGAGCAGAAATTTTCACAACTGCCAATCAAGCAGGTGTATACGTCATGCTAGAAGCCGCCGTGGGTGGTGGTATTCCAGTGATTCAACCCCTAAAGCAATCTTTAAGTGTTAACCGAATTCATACTGTAACGGGTATTGTTAACGGTACAACAAACTACATCCTGACGCGGATGCAAACAGAAGGCAGTAACTTCAATGATGTCTTAGCTGATGCCCAACGTTTGGGTTATGCTGAGGCTGACCCGACAGCTGATGTAGATGGTTTAGACGCAGCCGATAAAATTGCCATCCTCGCATCATTAGGCTTTGGCGGACGCATCAACTTACAAGATGTTTATACTGAGGGGATTCGGCAAGTAAGCAAAACAGATATTGCCTACGCCGAAAAATTGGGATTTGTGATTAAATTATTAGCGATCGCTAAACGTGATACTCCTTCATCTCCCCTCTCTGTCAGAGTTCATCCTACTTTAGTGCCTCAAGCCCACCCTTTGGCTAGCATCAACGGCGTTTACAATGCCATTCTTGTCGAAGGAGAACCTATAGGGCAAGTAATGTTTTTTGGCCCCGGTGCTGGTGCTGGTGCAACCGCCAGTGCTGTCACGTCAGATATTTTGAATTTAGTTGCTGTCCTCAAAACTAATACAGCAGTTACAAATCCATTATTGGCTTGTGGGCATCAGGAATACTGCCAAATTGCGCCGATGGCAGAATTGATAACTCGATTTTACACCCGTTTTCTTACTAATGACCAACCTGGAGTTATCGGTAAATTGGGTACTTGCTTTGGCAACTATGGCGTTAGCTTAGAGTCAGTTGTCCAAACTGGCTTTCAAGGGGAACTAGCAGAGATTGTGGTTGTCACTCATGATGTGCTAGAAGGCAACTTTCGGCAAGCTTTGGCAGAAATTCAGAATTTAGAAGCGATCGAAAGCATTCCCAGCTTACTGCGTGTACTTTGAGATTAGTTGGGAGTCAATACTGTTCGGTTAAGGCAATAGACGCGATGAATCGCCGTTTCTATAATAATTAGTCTTTCGTCTTGACGGCGATTTATTGCATCTTTGCGATCTAGAATTTTCATCAAAAAACCTTAACTAAACCGTATTGAGTCAGAAGTAAAGCTCGTTAAGTCGACCTAAGAAAAACAGTTGAAATGTTGACATCATTAATCTCGTTGACCATAACCCTAGTGTCGGCTGATACCATCCATAAGCATCAATCTATAAAAGATTCAGCGATAACTGGGCTTTGTCCTTCCAGCTTGCAATAACGACTAAACATAATCTCCATTTTGTCACTTTAGCCCCAATTCCTTTAATCCCTCGTTAACGGTAGGCATGGACTCTTACATATCCACATTCAGGAGATATCGGGACATCGGACTTTGGCAGCTTTAGAGCGATATCTGGGTGTAACTGAGAAGCAGAGGCAAAACGCGATCTCTGCTTTGGACTTTTGAATAATGTAGGGGTATTCAGCCGATAGTAGAGTTTTTTTAAAAACCAGTCATTTTATTAACTTTTTATTAATACAGCAGATTGCAAGTAAGTGAGGTACAAAATGCAGGAATGATTCATCAGATATAAAGAGTTTCTACCTTCTGCCTGCTGCCTCAAAACCCGTAACTTTGTACTTCATGCAAATGAAAACTGCTGTATCTATAACTGCTGCTCAGTTTGATTATAACTCAGTGATTTTGAAATTGAAGAAGCAAGACTTAACCTACCTTTAGACAAAGCTTCCTGTTCACCTTCAAAAATAATATCGTCTAAAACACCTTTAAAATTAAAAGGTGTCCTATCAAGATGAACACCAATAAATGTGCCTTTAAAGTTGAAAGATTCTATAGATTTATTTTTTGATTTATATGTAAGTTTTGCAGAATCGCTTCCAATACAAAACCACCCAAAGCTGTTTCCAAGCTCAGAAAGAACATATAATCCATACCCTGAATTATTATAAATATTTTCTTGTTCGGATAGTGAAATAGCTCTTGTAATTCCTGGTTGGATAGCAAGTTGAATTGCTTCTTCAGCATTACTTACACTAAATGCTTGTTTAATTGTTTCATATATCCCAACACCCTCATCAACAATAGCAATTTCTGAACTTCCGTCATGCCAACGCTGCCCACACAAAAAACATTTATCAATTCCAGAATGCTCAAATACGTTTCTAAGTATTTCTCTTATTGCATAGCTATATGTAGTAATATCTTGGCTGTTCTGATTAGAACCAGCTAAAATAAAAGCTAGACTTCGAGACTGAAACTCGATGGCATCCACCAATTGTTCATTATTTTTTATAGCATAATTTTCTAATTCGGTACGTGTAATCTGCCGTATCGGGATATACGTATTTGAACCACTAGCTTCACCGATAGCTTTACCTAGATTAATGTTTATAAATTGGAAAAACCCAAGGTGCATAAGATAGTTATGTACGCTTTTTGAGGTGTCGATTCCTTCTGCTGATGTACGAAATCCATTTTTTTTCTATTTCTTGCCCACCGCCTTAAATAACTTCCAAAGACTAACATACCTATTGGAAATGAATAAGATAGTTGAGAAAAGTCAATAATAACTTCTTCTTCATCTTGTACGTTATACAGAGATTCAAAGAAAGGATGTAAATAGTTTTGATTGAAATTATCCGGGACTTTAACCTTAATATTATTATTCATAATACAATTTTTTTTAATAAGACATTTATTATAGGCTAGACTGTGCCAAATTGGGAGTTTTATACGCTAAGAAATCAGATCAATCGCTAAAAACCTTGCCATTAAAGATTTTTTGCGTTCAACTTTTATTAATTTTAAATACAAAAAATTTCATTCGGATGACACTTTCTGAAATAGAGAAAGGAATGATAACAGCCATCCATTTTAAGAATTTTATAATGATTTTTGATTGCCCTACATCCAGTGGGAGGATATCAGCCGGTAGCTGTCCTCGCCCAAACAGGGAATGTGGTGCGCCGTTCGACTCGGCACGTGGGGCGTCACTAAGGTTCGAGAGTAAAACTTCAAGTCACATTTTAACTGCCCAGTGGACACGAGAGAAAGTCCACTGGGCAGTAAGCGTTTTTCTTGAAATTGGTCAAAGCTTTATTACTGTTTATCCTTGACAAACAAGGCTTTGGGAGGAGAGCCTTCGCTCGATTTAGTCAAGAATTAGTCAAGGGTAAATTTTGGAAGGCTGAAGAGAGTGGGTGACGAGGGATTTGAACCCGCAACCAATAGATTAAGAGTCTACTGCTCTACCGTTGAGCTAGTCACCCACACGAATAACAATACTAGCATAACTTCTGACAATTTAGCTAGTGCTATGCCCAAAAAAGGAATTAAAAGGGGAATTTGACGGTGAAGGTGGTTTGACCTGCTGCACTCTCTACATAAATTGAGCCGCCTAAATGTCTGACCATTTTTTGCACTAATGCCAATTCAAGCCCCGTACCGCTATGTTTCCAAGGATCGTGTTTGGAAAGGTGATAGAAAGGTTCAAAAATCCGCGAGAGTTCATTGCTGGTAAGCTCTATTCCCGAATTGGTAATATTAAGCTCGACTGCATCCCCGATCAACTGAGCAGAGACTGCGATCGCTTCCCCGGCTGGGGTGTATTTGCAGGCATGGTTGAGCAGTTCGGTGACAATCCGCTCCAAATCAGTGATATCTGTCTCCAAAGGGGGCAGCGCCCGATCGACAGTCAGGTTTAACTGTTGTCGCTGGCAGTTGGTGAGGTCTCGAAAAGACTCGATAATGGGGTGAAGCCAGCTTTGAAAGTCAATGGCAATCAAGGTTGGGGGATCGGGTTCGGCTTCGAGATATGTGAGTGTGAGTAGGTCGTTAATTAACTTGCTTTCTCGCCCACACTCGTTATGCAGAATCTGCAAGAGTTGCGGCACTATTTCTATCTCTGATATTTCTGCTGGTGTGAGGACACTTTCTAGAGTTTGGACTGCAAGGCTAATGCTTGTTATTGGTGTCCGCAGTTCTTGGGATAGGGTTCTGAGAAATTGGTTTTTGAGCCGATCGCTTTTTTCTAGTTCTTTTACCTGTGCCTGGTTTTGTTTGTAAAGCTGGGCTTGACGAATAGCGATCGCACATTCATTTGCTACCTGTTGCATTAGCTCAATTTCAAATTCGTCAAAAGCCTCTTGCGATGGCCTTGTCAACCAAATATTTCCCAAAATCCCTTGAGTATCAAAAATTGGACAAGCCATCTGGGACATAACTCGCAACTTTGGTTCCCATCCTGGTAAAATTTCCAAAAATTGCAATGGTTGTTTTTGCAACAGCGGCTGATAAACTTCAAGATGGTCTGCAATCTGTTTGGTTAATCCTTGACACTGAGGTAAATTAATACTGTATTCGTAAATAATAGTAACTAGAGTTTGACAGGTACTGTAGAGTTCAATTTGGCAACGCTCAAGGTTTAGTAACTTTGCTAATTCCTGGGTAAGTGTCTGCAATACCTGAGTTTGATCCAGACTGTCGCGGATTTGTTCTGTCATCCGTCGCACCAAGGCTTCAAAGTTTCGCACCTGCTGCAACTGACTAATGTGCTTCTGCTTCTGTAACTCCATCTTGGCTGTGAGATTCTGGAGTTGCTGATGCAGTTCTGCCTGTTGGACTGCAATGCCGATTTGAGTTGCCAACTGCTTGAGTAAGTCAGTTTCCGTTTGCTGCCATTGCCGCGATTCACGGCAATGCTGGGCAATCAATAGCCCCCACATATCTTGCTCTTGGAAAATCGGCACGACGACATTGGCTCTTATCTGCAAAGATGTCAGGAAATCTATATGGCCAGGATGCAAGCCTGCTGCATAAATATCTTCGATAACTTGAATGCAACCTTGTCCGTGGTGTTCTGGATGTTTGCCACCCAAGCAGGGATCGGTGATGTTTTTGCCCAATAGTGAATCGCTTGTAACTACAGTTGATTCGGCAATGATTACTCCACTGCCATCAGCCTCGAAACGATAAATCAACACGCGATCGCAATTCAAAACTTGCCGCAGTTCAATTGTAGTTTGATGCAGAATTGTCTCTAATTCTACAGATTGGTGAATCCGTCCAGCGATCGCTTCTAGCAGTTGCTCTCGTTCAACCTGGAGTCCAACTGCTTGTTCTGCTTGCTTCACAGGGGTAATATTGCTACTAGTACCAATCAATCGATAAACCTTGGAGTTAGCATCTTTTAGTGGGGTGAGAGTCGTACTCCACCAAGTGGGAACTCCTTGAAATTGCAAACATTGTTCGTAAGAAATAGTTGTGCCAAATTGCACGCAGTCCACATAATGTTGACGCACCTTTGCAGCATCAATAGCAGAGAGGATATCCTCTGGCTTTTTGCCCCGGAGATCGTCTGAGCGAATCCCTATCCACCGCTCATGAGTAGGATTAAGGGCTACATATTGAAAATCTCCATCCTCCAAAACATCAACTACAAATATTGATGCCTGTACAGAATCATACATGCTGAGTAGAAACTGCTCGCTACTACTTTTTTCATCTACTTCTGTGCCAAAAAGAATTTGAGGTGGTGATAATTTTGTCAACTCCATAGTTGATTCCACTGGATTTATATTCATGCGAGAGTCCCACTCTTGTATTACTGACTCTTCTAGGCGCTCTCTTGTCGTTAAGTTTGTAGTAGATGCACTTTAGCGCCTATAGCAAAGTATTGTCAGCTGTTGCTCATCGAAATTTTGATCTTTCTCTACTTCTTGTCAGAAATCTAGGAAAGCTAATAGGAGTCAGCTTAACAAAATCCTGCTTTTTGAAGGTGAAAATACATTTGCAGGTTAGGGCAAATTTACTGAAATTTTTTAACAGTTTTTCAAAATTTTTGCATATATCTAAGTGCAAACTTCAGTATACATCAATTAAATTTATAATTCTTAATAAGAGGAGAAATGCGATTAATCGCGTCTGTGGCAACTTACAATCGCAATTTGTGAGCATTGATTCCTGTGAGGATACCAACTAGTAGCCAAGTGATGCCTAAGCCGATGACTTCACCTAAAAATAACTGGCTTAAGTAGCGCCAGATGATCCCCACAGCAGAACCAACGGGGACAGCAACAGCCCAACTTGCCGCAGAGACAAATATCCATCGCCACGCTACAGGCTGAGGAATTGCTAACCATTGTGCCAATCCGATCCCCAAGCCGCCAAGGGCACCATAAACCGCCCCAGACAAAATTCTCAGGGGAAGAATCTGAGTGCTAGGTACAATCCAACCCACCGCACCAATACCGATCGCAGTGATAATACTCCAACCCAACAGACTTGACAAAATCCACCTGATGCAAAATATAGGTTGTTTGAGAAGACAACCTTGAGGAAGTGCGATCGCAAATCCGCCGATAGCAGCCTCTACCACTCCAACATCTGGCTTTTCGCCGACTTCAATTAAGAGTAAACTCAATAAAAATCCGCCAAAAGTAGCTAAAGTCCACAGCAATGTAAAGCCAAATCTAGTATTATTAGGCGCGAATGGCATCAAAGTTTCTTTGTTTGTAATAGTCTGACAGTTTTTGCATTAAACATCTCAAAAAAACCTTTGCGTCGCTGTTGGGGTGATTCTGGTACGATGTAACCCCACAGACTCTCCCAGTAGAAAAAGGAGATACCATCAAAATTGCGATCGCGCACTACTTGAACCTGTTCTCTAACTTGTGCCATTTTCACCGGATTACCTACCGTTCCTGTTGATATCCCAATACCTACAGGAATTAGACTTTGAGCCAATTTTATCGATGGAAGTTCTAGTTGAGCGATAAAAGACTTTTTGTCATTTCGATACACCTGCAAAATTAACTCATTAACTAAACCTTTTTTTACCCAATTTTCCCAATCTTGCAAATAGTATTTATAGGCAAAAGCTTGATAGTTGGGAGACAGAGATATTTTGAGTTTGGGCTTAACTGCCTTCACAGCTTGATAGATTTCTGCCATAAAATCAGTAATTTTATCTGCCCGCCACCGCATCCATTCTGGGTTAAAAGGGTCATTAGGGGGACTTTTGCCTTGATGTTCTTGCTGGTAGAGTTCTATAGTGAAGCGATCGTAACCGAACTGTACAGGCATCCCAAAATGGTCGTCAAGCTGAATACCATCCACATCGTAATCCCTGACTACTTCTAAAATTAACCCTTGGATAAACTCTTGTACTTGTGGATGTAAGGGATTCAACCAAGCTTGTTTAGTGATTAAAAGATTGTCGATTTCTTCTGGTGGGGCATCTTGAATAGAATTTATACCTTCTTGCCCAATTGTCAGCCAGTCAGGATAACGCCTTGCTAATTGTGAATAATGCGGCGTCATGAATCCGTATTCAAACCAGGGAATGACTCTCAAATCTTTATTTTTGGCAAGTGTTACTATTTTTGCTAAGACATCTTGTCCCCCGTGCATGAAGTTAAGCAAAGGTTGAGTTTCTGAACCTGTAGTGATTTTGGCTACAGTACTCTTATAAAAAGTATGTCCTCGGTTCCAAACTACAGGATAAATCGTATTAAAGTTAAGAGTCGATAATTGATTTATGGCACGATTAATACCCCAAGGAACAAATAGTACACCACTAGCAACATTAGTAAGCCAAACGCCGCGAATTTCTGTAGTTAAAGGGCTGGTTTTTTGGGAATAAACTGGCAGTGAAGAGGGTAAAAAAACTGTTAAAGTGACTACTAATCCCAAACACAGCAAGTAAGCAACACAACGGCGAGCAACCCGATTCATTTGTAAGCGTGACCTAGTGCGATCGGAATATATATAACTACAAAATAAAGTTGTAATCCTCCGGATGATGTAAAGAAATGATGATTAAGAACTCAGAATTCAGAACTCAGGAGTCAGAATAGTTGAAATAATACGGAGCCAGTTCTGGTTATGAATATACCTAACGATATCAAAACCTAATAAATTAGGACTTAAAACTCTAACTCTTACTCCTAACTTGTAATTCTTAACTCCTGACTCCTGAATTCTGACTTCTGAATTCTTTCTTCTTAAAATCTTTCCACACCTTCAAATTGTTTGAGTGCCGATGCATTTGCTGCTTCACCACAAGTCCGTGGTGTAGGGAATATCTTTTCAGGATTTGCTAACCCTTTAGGATTAAAAACTTGCCGCACCCATTGCATAGTTTCTAAATCAACCTGGCTAAACATCTGTGGCATATAGCACCTTTTCTCTGCACCAATGCCATGTTCACCAGAAATACTACCACCAACTTGGACACAAAGTTTAAGAATTTTTCCACCCATTTCTTCTACTTGCTCTAATGCTCCATGCACAGAATTATCATAAAGAATTAGCGGATGAAGATTGCCATCGCCAGCATGAAATACATTAGCGACACGATAACCATATTGTTCACTTAATGCCTCAATTTCATGTAAAACATAAGGCAACTGAGTCCGGGGAATTACACCATCTTGCACATAATAATCTGGGCTTAAATGTCCAGCCGCAGCAAAAGCAGCTTTGCGTCCTTTCCATAATTTCAAACGAGTTTCTGGGTCAGTAGCAGAAGTGACATTCCGCGCACCATTCTTTTTACAAATTTCGGTAACTCGCTGCTTATTCCCTGCGACTTCCACTTCTAAACCGTCAATTTCTATTAGTAAAATAGCAGTAGCATCGCGGGGATAACAATTAGTTGCGACAACATCTTCAACTGCATTGATACTGAAGTTATCCATCATTTCCATACCACCAGGAATAATCCCGGCGCTGATAATGTCAGAAACAGTTGCTCCCGCAGCTTCAATGCTAGTAAAATCTGCCAATAGCACACAAATTGATTCTGCACTTTTGAGAATTCGCAAAGTAATTTCTGTGGCAATTCCTAAAGTGCCTTCTGAACCAACAAAAACACCTGTTAAATCATAACCAGGCATTTCTGGGATTTGTCCACCTAAATCGATAATTTCCCCTTCCGGCGTGACAATTTTTAATCCTAAAACGTGGTTAGTAGTAACACCGTATTTAAGACAATGTACGCCACCAGAATTTTCGGCAATGTTACCCCCAATAGAGCAGATAATTTGACTGGAAGGGTCAGGAGCGTAGTAAAATCCAGCACCACTAACAGCTTGTGTTACCCAACTATTAATTACCCCTGGTTGTACAACTGTCCGTTGATTTTCTAAATCAATGTTGAGGATTTGCCGCATTAATGAAGTGACAATTAGAACAGAATCTTCTACTGGTAAAGCGCCACCAGATAGACCAGTACCAGAGCCGCGTGCGATGAAGGGTATAGAATATTGATTGCATATCTTCACAACTTGGGCAACTTGTTCTGTAGTTCTGGGTAAAACTACCACAGCCGGACGTTGGCGATAACCAGTTAAACCATCACATTCATAGGTAATGAGTTCTTCGCGGCGTTGCACCACACCATTTTTGCCAAGGACAGCCTCGAATGCTTTGAGAATGGGTTTCCAGTTGCGTTGTTTTTTATCTTGGGTAAGCATAGTTTTTAAACTTCAAGGTAGATGTTGCAGGCTGGTTAGTATAGCTGTAATTACTATTGTTGCAAGAATAGCAGTCAAAGGTAAGTAAAAGCGATCGCATAATTTGAGTACGGAAGGTGCGATGTCTCTTAACGAATGCGTTGAATGATGTAGGATTCAGATATTTTGTAAATTGTAGGGTTACAGTAACATAGAGTCAGCCATTTAACAGCAGAGGGTGAAATGCCTTACCAAGTTTTAGATTCCACCTCAAAATTAATTGCAAAGCTGCAAACCCTAGCACCCGAACAGCAACAACAGGTGTTAGATTTTGTTGAATTTTTAGCACAAAAATATGCTCAATCCCAACAACCACCACAGAAACGGGTACTAGGTTTAAATCAAGGTAAGATTTGGATAAGTGATGATTTCAATGGGTAACGATGGCATCATCAAATCACTCTTTTATAGGCTTACCACATAAAATCTCCCATAGTATCAATATAGCGTTCATCGTTATCAACCTTAACCCTTGCCATGCCATTGTAAAAGCTGTCAGCTTCATTAAACTGTGGCTGGATAAACACTTCCCCTTTCTTGTCTATATAGCCCCACTTGGAACCAAGTTTAATCCGCGCCATCCCTTCGGAAAAATTATCTGCTTCATCAAAATGGGGTTCGGTGACTACCCGCCCTTTCTTGTCTATATAGCCCCACTTGTCATTAATTTTGACTGCTGCTAGCCCCTCAAAAAAGCTATAAGCCCTGTCAAACTGCAAGGGAATGACAATTTTCCCTGAATGATCAATGTAGCCGGATTTCTCACCAACTTGGATAGGGGCTACTCTTTCAGCAAAGTCCCCAGCCCAATCAAACTGGAGATCAATAACCATCTTCTTGTTCTTGTCGATATAGCCCCACTTTGAACCAACTTTGACCCGTGCTAGCCCTTCAGAAAAGCTATCTGCTTTATCAAACCAGAATGAGATAACCTCACCCCCTGTCTGATTGATATAACCCCACTTGTCATTAATTTTGACTGCTGCCAACCCTTCGGAAAAGTTACGAGCATAATCAAATTTTGGTTCTATAACTTCCAGTCTTTTCTGGTCTTTGTAGCCCCACTTGTTGTCTAGCTGGAATGGTTCTAAGTTGTTAGTCATTAAGCTTCCTTACCTGATAATTGGCCTGTTTTAATATAAAATATAAAGTATATTTTGACACGCATTTAATCAAAACCATGTTGTGAATACAAGTAGATGATCTGTAATTGCACCGCCTCACTTACAATTAACTAACCTAGAAATAACGCTCTCAAATACTGGATAAAATCATGGTTCAGGAAGTTTTAATCAATAATGATGATTACTATGTGCCAGATGCCAACCAGTTAATCACTGAAAATGACACTTTAGATAATTTTGCTACTTCTAAACAGAAACGCCTTTTAATTGGCTCTCTTTACAGTACTCTACAGCAGCAGACTTTTTTAGCAGCAGCTAATGTCGGTATTTACCATGCAGACGCTCAACCCGCAATTGTACCTGACGTTTTTCTCAGCTTGGATGTACAAGTACCTCAAAATTGGTGGGAAAAACAAAATCGTTGTTATATGGTTTGGCGTTTTGGCAAACCTCCAGAAGTTATCCTAGAAATTGTCTCTAATAAAGAAGGTGATGAACTTGGCAAAAAGCTGGAAATTTATGAACATATGCGGGCTAGTTACTACATCGTATATGACCAAAACCAGCAATTAGGAGAAAAACTATTACGCGTTTATGAACTTAGAGGAAGGCGCTACTTTGAAACTTCCGAAAATTGGTTAGAACAAGTTGATATAGGTGTAACTTTGTGGGAAGGGAAATTTGAAGACAGACAAGATACTTGGTTACGCTGGTGCTACCAAGATGGTAATGTTTTATCGACTGGAGATGAACGCGCCGAACAGGAACGACAACGTGCCGAACAAGCAGAACAACGTACCCAATTACTAGCAGACAGGCTACGGGCTATGGGCGTAGATCCCGACAATCTGTAGAACACTCACTGTAAAGGCGCAAAGTTTTTTGCGTCTTTGCATGAGTTTATAATTCTCAGGAAATTGTGCAACTTATAAACTCATTTATCCGATGCCAAACCTTCTCTAATAAATTAGGATCATCTGCATCAAACCATTCAATTTGTGGATAGGCTCGAAACCAAGTACGTTGTCGCTTGGCAAATTGTCGTGTATGCAAAATTGTTAATTCTTTCGCTTCATCTAAGGAAATATCCCCAGCCAAATATTGTTTAATTTCTTGATAGCCCAAAGTATTCAACAAAGACAAATCAGCGCCATATTTTTGACAAAGATTCTCCACCTCAGCAACCAAACCATTTGCTATCATTTCCTCAGTACGCTGTTTAATCCGAACATCCAATTTTTCAACATCGCAATCTAAACCAATTTGCAGAATCGGATAATCGGGTGGATTTTCCCCTTGCTGTTCGGAAATTGGATATCCGGTGACGTAAAATACCTCTAATGCTCGTAAAGTTCGCACTGAATCATTTCCATGAATCTTTTGTGCTGCAACTGGATCAACTTGTTGTAAAATTGCGTGGAGTTGTGGTTGTCCGAGAGATTCAAGCTGCGATCGCAATTCCGTTTGTGGTGCAACTCTCGGAATTTTCATCCCTTGAACAATCGAACGGATGTATAAACCAGTGCCACCAACCAGCAACGGTGGTGTAACACCAACAGAAGCAATTAAGGCTTGTGTTTGTTCCTGGTAGTCTGCTACTGTCATCATGTCTGTTGGATCGCAGATATCTATTAGATAGTGCGCCACCAATTTTTGTTCAGCTACAGTTGGTTTCGCCGTCCCAATATCAAATTCACGGTAAACTTGACGAGAATCAGCACTAAGAATTACAGAACCCAACCGCATCGCCAAAGCCAAAGCCAAACCCGATTTCCCCGTTGCCGTCGCCCCACAAATCACAATTAATTTGGTCATTAGTCATTAGTCATTAGTCATTTGTTATGGGACATTGGGCATAAGGCATAAAATTGTTCAATAATTCTCCCTTGACCCCTCATCTCCCCCTGCTCCCCTGCCCCTCTGCTCCTCTGCCCCTCTTCCACGGTACTGCAACCCCAGTATAAACTTCTCTTGAAAATGCCCTACAGACGCCAGCAAGGCTTTTGTGTTACAATTTTGGAGTGTTTTTACTTTTATTTGCCTTTCGGCGATTTTAACCCCACGCATCAGGAGAGTTTACATGACGAGCAGTTACAGTGCCGATCAGATTCAAGTTCTGGAAGGTCTGGAAGCCGTCCGCAAAAGACCAGGAATGTACATCGGTACCACTGGGCCGCGAGGACTCCACCATTTAGTTTACGAGGTGGTGGACAATTCAATCGATGAGGCTTTGGCGGGTCATTGCACTCATATAGAAGTGGATATCAACGCTGATGGTTCGGTGACTGTAACAGATGATGGTCGCGGTATTCCCGTCGATACTCACTCGCGCACCGGAAAATCGGCTTTGGAAACTGTAATGACGGTACTGCACGCCGGTGGTAAGTTTGGCGGTGGTGGTTACAAAGTTTCTGGAGGATTGCACGGGGTTGGTATTTCTGTTGTTAATGCCCTATCTGAAGTTGTAGAAGTTACGGTTTGGCGAGATAAAAAGGTTCATCTTCAGCGCTATGAACGTGGTGTCCCAGTTAGCGAACTGCAAGTCAAGCCTTATAAAGAAGCTAGAACTGGAACTTCTGTCACCTTTAAGCCAGATACCCAAATCTTTACAACTAGCATTGAGTTTGATTACATCACTTTATCAGGTCGCCTACGGGAATTAGCATATCTGAATGCAGGTGTCAAAATTACTTTTACTGACCACCGTTTAGAACTACTAAAAAGCGATACAGCCAAGGTAGAAACCTACGAGTACAAGGGTGGGATTAAAGAGTACATTGCGTACATGAACCGCGAGAAGCAACCACTGCATGAAGAAATTATCTATGTGCAGGGCGAACGCAATAACGTACAAGTGGAAGTTTCATTACAGTGGTGTACTGATGCTTATACGGATAACGTGCTAGGTTTTGCCAACAATATTCGGACAGTGGATGGTGGTACGCACTTAGAAGGCTTGAAGGCAGTTCTGACTCGGACATTAAATGCGATCGCTCGCAAGCGCAATAAAATTAAAGAGAATGAACCTAACCTCAGTGGCGAACACGTCCGCGAAGGTTTGACAGCCGTTATTTCCGTTAAAGTCCCCGATCCAGAATTTGAAGGACAAACCAAAACCAAACTCGGTAACACCGAAGTTCGCGGGATTGTCGATTCTTTAGTGGGAGAAGTCCTCACCGAGTATTTAGAATTTCATCCTGCCATAGCAGATTCAATTTTAGATAAAGCTATCCAAGCTTTCAAAGCCGCTGAAGCAGCGCGTCATGCGCGGGAATTAGTTCGCCGCAAATCTGTACTAGAATCTTCGCCATTACCTGGTAAATTAGCAGACTGTAGTTCTCGCGATCCTAGCGAATCTGAGATATTCATCGTAGAAGGGGACTCAGCAGGCGGGAGTGCAAAACAAGGACGCGATCGCCGTACTCAAGCTATCTTGCCTCTACGTGGTAAAATTCTCAACATTGAAAAAACCGACGACGCGAAAATTTATAAAAACAACGAAGTTCAAGCGTTAATTACAGCACTCGGTTTAGGTGTCAAAGGTGATGAATTTGATTCTACCCAACTACGTTATCACCGGATAGTCATCATGACGGACGCTGACGTAGATGGAGCGCACATTCGGACTTTGTTGTTAACATTCTTCTATCGATATCAGCGATCGCTCATCGAACAAGGCTTTATTTATATTGCTTGTCCCCCACTGTATAAAGTAGAACGGGGACGTAATCACGAGTATTGCTATAGCGATCGCGAAAAAAATCAAGCGATCGCCAAATTCCCGGCTAACGCCAACTATACCATCCAACGCTTCAAAGGTTTGGGTGAAATGATGCCACAACAACTCTGGGACACCACCATGAACCCAGAAACTCGTAAAATGAAGCAAGTCGAAATTGAAGATGCTGCCGAAGCCGATCGCATCTTCACAATTTTAATGGGCGATCGGGTCGCACCCAGACGAGAATTTATCGAAACCTATGGTTCTAAACTCAACTTCACCGATTTAGATATCTAATCTCAGCAGTCCTAAATCATTCGTAAAAAATTAAGATCCCCGATTTACCACAGAAATCGGGGATCTTTAACTTTGAAATATTGCTTGACATTCCTGCAACAGATTTTAATAAAGACTTTATATCCAAAACTTTTGTAAAAACTATTTCTTTTGGCTGATGGCAAACTATGTAATTTATAAATTTATTGTATTAATATTTTTACCACTACAAATTATGTCGTTAGATGAGTGACTATATTCACAAATTCATTAACTATTGTTAATAATTCCTTATTTATTTAACTGGATTCTACACAAAGCTATGAAAGCGAGCAAAGGCATAAAACCTCTTGCAAAAGTGCTTTTTGCAAGAGAGGGGAAAAGGGTAAAGGTTAAAGGGGAAGAGGATAATACAGAACCTTTTCCCCTTCCCCCTTTCCCTTTTCCCGACTTATGCAAGAAGTCTATAGTAGGAATATTGTTCAATATTATTGGCATCGGTAGCTTAGTTGCTTTGTCTGCCTGCGCTCAACCTGTTGTAGAAACTCCTACAGCAACTGTCCCTTCAACAACTGTCCCGCCGGTCACGCCAACTTCTACTCCCACTATTGCCACCCAAAATTTAGCAGAATTGGCAAAGTCAGCAGCTAGTCAAGGACAGTTTAAAACTCTCATCCAAGCAGTGCAAGCTGCCGGATTAACTGAACAATTGGCTACACCAGGCCCTTATACAATATTTGCACCTACTGACGCCGCTTTCTCGGCTTTACCAAAAGCTACTCTAGACCAACTCTTACAACCAGCAAACAAACAACAATTAGTCAAGCTTCTGTCCTACCACGTCATACCTGGAGGAATTACCTCCCAGCAATTGACATCTGGAGAAGTTAAAACAGTTGAGGGTAGTCCCGTTAAAATCACAGTCGATGGCGCCAGCAACTCAATCACAGTCAACAACGCTAAGGTGACTCAGCCAGACATCCCAGCTAGCAACGGCATTGTTCATGTAGTTGACCAGGTACTTGTGCCACCTAATTTTCCTGCAAGTCTAAACACCACCCCAACACCACGCTAGTTTTGCAAAGTTCATAGTCTCCAGTTTTCAACTTTGAAAGCCACTGTGATTTTGAATTAATCTCTACTAATCAATTAAAAAAATTAAGTTGACTTGTCATACAAGCGATCAATTTACACTACAAAAGTTACAAATACTTCAATTTTTCTGCTTGCAAAACCATATAATTTACCAATTGTCAATATTGTCGAAACAATCAATACTCGATTGTTAGCAAAACTACCAACTTTATTGGAAAGTTAGTCCAGATAATACTTTTTGCTCTGACTCGCTGATTAATTTGAACCACCAGCTAGAAACACATTTGTTATGCTTTAAGAAAATAACTAAATATCATCTATCCAACAGCAATTAATAAGTATTTTGAGGATTTCTCATCATCAGATGACAGAAAATTACCGAAATAAAAGTATTTAAATTTACAACTGATTTACGCAAAAAATCTTTGTAACTAAATCATCAGGTAATCTGCTAGGTTCTCTGTGTTCGAGGTAATAGCTGTTGAAAGTACACACCATAAGGCTGAAAACTTGTTAATATCTTCATGTAGTGCTGTGGCGATCGCGATCGTCTTATATGTATCTAATGTACTTTTGCCTAAGATAAGACGAGATTGGCAAGTTCGCAGGACAAATTGTTTTTTAATTGATTAAAATATCCTTGTATACAATAAAAAAAGTTTGTCAAGTTTCATAGGGCTGAAATCACCACAGTGCGCTAACGTGTGAATAAGACCAAATTAGTAAACCTAAATTGATCTGCGATCGGGTCGATTCTGCCACCGCCTCAACTCCTCAGTTAAGGTAGTTAGTACGCAGAAGGTTAACTGCTTTCAGGCAAGCACCACCGTTGTTGTTGTATTTACCCAAGGACAATACCCGTTTTAGTCTAAGGGATGCTTAATTTATGAAGGAAATGTAAAAATGGGTAGGTTAAGACGATAGTCTGAGTTAACATATAATGCACTCTTTCTCAGTAATTAATGTTGTGTAAAATACATGAAATTCGGCAGGAGCAAGCGTACTTACTTCGTAATGTAATAAGAGCGTCACTGCAATTCCGAAAAGTAGAGAAAAAATTTCAGGGTATAAATCCCGTTTTCAATGTCTTTTTGGTGAAAGTAGCTAAAAGTTGCTTAATGAATTCATGATTAATACACAAAAAGAGTGCAATTTCTGTGAAACAGGCTACAATCGGAAGAGTCTTTATACAAAAATCTGCCAACAGTATGAACTCATTTGTATAGAGTGGCAAATTTTTTGATAATGGCGAGTCTTTCTTTTGACCAGTTAGTTGAAAGCAATATGTGATAGCAACACATATAACATTTACTAAAGTGAGCAAATCACCTTTAGTAGTTGCTTAAACTAAAGTAAAAACCCTCCTACCGGAGGTCTAAAACCTCCGAAAATATCTCTGGCAAATCTGCCAAAAAGCTTATTTTCGGTTGTCAATTGGCTCGTTTAAAAGAGCAGTAAACACATCTTGAGTAATTGATTCTGCAAGGAGCATGAGGAACGCGGCATGAACCAGGCTAACAACGTACTCGAAAGCATATATCAGCCTGACCTAGAAATAATGAATCAGCCTGAGCTCGAGTTAGAAGAACTCTTAATAGACGATGAAGAGGACTTGCTGATCGTAGATGAAGGTGACGAGGAATTTTTAGAGCCTCAGTCTGATGAGGACGACGCAAAGTCTGGAAAAGCCGCTAAATCGCGTCGTCGGACACAAAGCAAGAAAAAGCACTATACCGAAGATTCAATTCGGCTTTACTTGCAAGAAATTGGTAGAATTCGTCTGTTGCGGGCAGACGAAGAAATTGAATTGGCGCGGAAAATCGCCGATTTGCTGGAATTAGAGAGAGTACGCGAAAGACTCTGCGAGCAATTAGATCGCGATCCTCGAGATAGCGAATGGGCAGAAGCAGTACAACTGCCACTACCAGCCTTTCGTTATCGCCTCCATGTTGGTCGTCGGGCGAAAGACAAGATGGTGCAATCTAACCTCCGTCTTGTAGTTTCAATTGCTAAGAAATACATGAATCGTGGTTTGTCGTTCCAGGACTTAATTCAGGAAGGCAGTCTCGGTTTGATTCGTGCCGCTGAAAAGTTTGACCACGAAAAAGGTTATAAGTTTTCTACATACGCTACATGGTGGATTCGTCAAGCAATTACCCGCGCGATCGCAGATCAATCTCGCACAATTCGTCTTCCAGTTCACCTTTACGAAACCATTTCTCGAATTAAGAAAACTACCAAGTTACTATCTCAAGAAATGGGTCGCAAACCCACTGAAGAAGAAATCGCCACTCGCATGGAAATGACCATTGAGAAGTTGCGGTTCATTGCGAAATCTGCCCAGTTACCAATTTCATTAGAAACGCCAATTGGTAAAGAAGAAGATTCTCGATTGGGCGATTTTATTGAATCCGATGGTGAGACACCAGAAGACCAAGTTTCCAAAAATCTTCTGCGCGAAGACCTTGAAAAAGTCCTCGACAGTCTCAGCCCCCGCGAACGCGATGTTCTTAGATTGCGTTACGGCTTGGATGATGGTCGGATGAAAACCCTTGAGGAAATCGGCCAGATTTTCAACGTCACCCGCGAACGGATTCGTCAAATTGAGGCGAAGGCACTCCGCAAGTTACGCCACCCAAATCGTAACAGCGTTCTCAAAGAATATATTCGGTAGTCAATTAGTCATTAGTCATTGGTCATTAGTGAATAAACAAATTACTAATGACAACTAACAAATGACAAAAAAATAAAAACCTGGTAGTGAATTAGCACTCCAGGTTTTTTTATTTATAAGTCATCTTGGATATTAAAACTTATAGGATGCCCCAAAAATGTAGAAAGCCTTGACCAGAAAAAAGCTCAACCAAAACGGCAGCTAAAAAGCCAATCATTGCCAAGCGACCGTTCCAAATTTCTGCTTGGGGAGTAAAGCCCCAACGCCAAGCGTTGCGATCTTCAATTACGGGAGTAGTGACTTTTGTTGTGGTTGCATTTGTCATAGTTAGAACTCCAAATTTAATTTTTAAGGTTTATTGCCTTATGTAAACTAATATAACAAATATTTTCATAAAGGCAACATTTTCTATACTTTTATTTCCAGACCTTGACATAAATAGAAATAGCTATTTATACGTATTAAAACATCAGCCTTCAGTGAGATTTACTGACGTAGAAGAAATGTTGTATAGATTTTTAGTTTTATAAACATATAAGTTTATTGAAAATAATTATCAACTATTTTAGTTAAATTGCTTGATTTTAAATATATTTTGCCTTTTAAAATAGAAAAATTATTGATAATTTAAGTTAGTACCAGACAATTTCCATTTCTTTTGCAGTCAAGATAAAACCAAGCTTTTCGTAGATATGTTTACCATCCTCAGTGGCGTGAAGCCAGAGGCGTTTTGCCTCATACTATTTTGGATTTTAGATTTTAGATTTTGGATTGTGAAACATCTATTGGATAAGTGTTTCAGTTTTCCATCTGTCGCAATCATTTTTCAAATTGCTCTCACAAAGCTGATAATTTCCTTTAATAATGCTGTTGCAATTCCCTGTCCTCGCCACATCGGAATTGTATAAACGTTCATAAGGTAAGCTTCTAAGCCTGAGAGATTGCCGTTGTAAGGGGGTCGTTGAAAAAATACCAAGCCGCTAGTGGCAATAATTTGACAATCCACTTCAGCTACCCAAGCTAAAAACTCACCCGACGGCATTTTTTCGCCAAGATATTTTCGAGTTGCTTTTGCTAGGTTTGCAGTGTCAGAATCACATTTAATTTCGCCAACCTCCCGCAGGAGTTCGAGACGCTAGTTGGATTAGCGCCTCTAAATCCTGCAAGTTCGCTTGTCGCAAGTTGAACATCACCCTAATTTACGATCGCACTTCCGCCACGGTGATGATTTTTTCATCGCGGTTGAGTTGGAGGATGCTTTCACCTTTGACATCTCTACCTAAAAGCGGCACTGTTTCCACAGGTATCCGCACGACCCGCTCCTTATTCGTTACTAAAGCTATCTCGCCAGATGCGTTAGCGTAGCCCGCCGTTCGCGTAGCGTCTCCAAGAGTTGGCATCGCCATGACCATACCAGCTAAGTTATCAGTTTTGCTAGCAAATTTCAGCGCTTGCGTGCCTAAATCACCGCGATTAGCCGCTCTTAACTGACTCGCAGCCATTCGCTTGGCATATCCTTCTTGAGTAACTAGCAACAGTTGGTCATCTTTACCGACAGTGACACAGCCAACCATTTGCTGATTTCTCAATAGTCGAAATGCTTGTAAACCCATTGCTGTACGTCCCATGACCGGCAATTGTTCATCATTAACTGCAAAGCGCAACAGTCGCCCACCGGAACTAGCTAAAATCAGATGATCCCCTGGTTTGGTGAACTGGGTAAATGACAATTCATCATCGTCTTTGAGCTTCAAAATCGTGATTCCGCGCCGAGTCAGGTTAGTAAATTCTTCCAGAGACAGACGCTTAATTCTTCCCTGTTTTGTTAGAAGAATCATCTGCCTAGTTTCGAGATTTTCCGGCAGCAAAAAGCGGCTAACTACAGCTTCTTGAGCGCCTTGAGCAGTACTACTGAGCATTGTAATCAAAGGTTTTCCGCGTGGAGAACGCCCAGTCGTTGGCGGAATTTCTCCCACATTCACCGGATACACTTTGCCACCACCAGTTAGTATTAGCAAGTCTTTCCCTGTGTCAGTTAAAACAGTTTGGATAATGAAGTCATTATCGTGTAGACCATTTTCACCTTTTGACTTTCTCCCAGATGGCTGGGTGCGGCGGACATAACCCCGTTGAGTAAATTCTAAAATTGCTTCCTCTACTGGTTCAGAAGATTTAAGTTCCTGCTCCTCTGCCCCTCTGCTCCTCTGCCCCTCTGCTCCTCTGCCCCTCTGCTCCTCTACCTTAGACTTCTGCTCCTCTGCAATTTTCGTCCGCCGGGGATCGTTGTACTTGCGCTTGAGCGATCGCAAATCTTTTTTCAGCGCCTTCAATAATTCGCGGCGATCGTTGAGTAATTGCTCTAATAAACTAATTTGTTCGCTGATCTGCTCAAATTCCTGCTGCAAATTTTGCTGTTCTAAACTAGTGAGGCGACGCAACGGCATAGCAAGAATTGCATCTCCTTGTACCTCACTCAAGTCGAGTCGGCTACAAAGGTTAATTTTTGCCGTACTACCATCGGGAGCTTGGCGCAAAATTTGAATTACCTCATCCAAATTAGACAGCGCTTTCAGCAAACCTTCTACCAAATGTACGCGACTTTGGGCCTTACCCAACTCGTAATTGTAGCGACGGTTCAGCGTCTCTTCTCGGAATCTCAAAAACTCCTGCAACAGTTGACGCAAACTTAACTGGCGGGGTTGTCCATCCACTATTGCCAGCAGAATCGCCCCAAAAGTCATTTGTAAAGCAGTTTGGTGATATAAATTCTGGAGAACTTCTTGAGGATTGGTATCGCGTTTGAGTTCAATTACCACCCGCATCCCTTCGCGATCGCTTTCATCCCGAAGATCGGAAATTCCTTGCAAGCGTCCTTGATTTACTAAGTCCGCTACCTTCTCAATCCAGGCAGCTTTATTAACTTGATAAGGCAATTCTGTAATGATAATTGCCGTCCGTCGCTTGCTTCCCCTCGCGGCTGGAATTTCCTCTAGAGTTGCGACTCCCCGCAGCAGAATTCCACCTTTACCAGTGGTATATGCTTCCCGAATTCCCGCTTCACCAACTATTTCCCCACCAGTGGGAAAATCTGGCCCTGGAATTAGCTCAAATAATTTTTCATCTGGCAAATCTGGGTTGTCGATTAAAGCAATTAACCCATCGACAACTTCCCCCAAATTATGGGGTGGGACATTTGTCGCCATTCCCACGGCAATACCAGAACAGCCATTGAGTAACAGAAACGGCAACTGAGCAGGTAATACTGTTGGTTCTTGCTGGGAATTATCGAAGTTCCCGACAAATTCCACAGTTTCTTCACCAATTTCTGTCAGCATTCCCTCATGACTGATGGGTGCGAGGCGCGTTTCTGTGTAGCGCATCGCTGCTGGCGGGTCATTATCGACGCTGCCAAAGTTACCGTGTCCTGCTAGTAAAGGATAGCGACTAGAAAAATCCTGTACCAGCCTGACTAAAGCATCGTAAACTGATTGGTCGCCGTGGGGATGGTATTTACCCAACACATCACCCACTACACGGGCACATTTCCGATAAGGTCTATCTGGGATCAAACCGAGTTCGTGCATTGCATACAAAATGCGCCGATGCACTGGTTTTAAGCCATCACGCACGTCTGGTAGCGCTCGCCCGACAATCACGCTCATGGCATATTCTAGATAAGACCGTTGCATCTCGGTGTGCAGGGCTGTTGGAATTACCTGTCCCGTTGAGAGAAGGTTTAACTGTTTTGCCATGAGTTTTTTCCCTGAAATTTAACTACACAAAAGCCGATGGAACTCAACACTGCGGCAACCACAGCATAACGGATGAAATGAGATTCATAACAAAATTTTGATAGTCACAGAAGAAAAAGCAGTAGTATCATCCTTGATGACGAAGATCCACATTGACTATTAAAAAGGATGCACACGAGTATAATCTACATAAACTTAGTAGCCATAATACTTACCATGATTGCAAATCTTTAATTTTGTATTCTGGAATTCTTGAATCTCCTCACCTCTATAACTAAAATTCTCATGAAAACTGTTTTAATTGTCGAAGACGATCTAATTAATGCTCGTGTTTTTTCCAAAATTTTGTCCAAGCGTGGTGGCTTGGGTGTAAAACACACTGAAAATGTGGAAGAAGTCATCAAAATTGCCCAATCAGGAGAAGCCGACCTAATTTTGATGGATGTTTCTCTCTCCAGAAGTGTTTACCAAGGCAAGTCGGTTGATGGAATTAAGATTACACAAATGTTAAAATCCGATCCAAAAACAGCAAACTTACCTGTGATTCTGGTGACAGCACATGCTATGGAAGGCGATCGCGAGAACTTTCTCAAGCAAAGCGGTGCTGATGGCTACATTTCTAAGCCAGTTGTTGACCATCAACAGTTCGTTGACCAAATCATCGCACTTCTACCCACAGACTAACACTGAGAATTAAAGACTTATTTCAGGAATACTCGCCCGCAAATGTTTTTGGGCGATTAGTTCCTGTATTTATCTAGTATAGATGTACTACGAAAAGGTACTATTAGGCAAGTGGTAAGGAGGAGTGCTGAGTAGTGAGTGCTGAGTAAAGAGTTTGGAGTTTGGAGTTAGAAGTTTGGAATTAACAGTTAAATATTTGAACTTGTAAATTCATAATTCCTCACTCAGTACTCTTTACTCAGCACTCAGCACTCTTTACTCAGCACTATCTATTGAGTCGGCTGTTTTCTAGGCGTAGGCGCTGATGATGAATTTTCTCGTTGCTGTATGGCTGTTTGAATACGGGGTAATTCTAGGAATTTTTTCGTATCAGACAGTAGACGATCGCCCCAGAGATTTTCTTTGAGGAAATTCAAATTAGCATAGCGCGAATCGATACGGAGTGCAGCTTCTCCCAAGGTTAGTCCTTGTTGGCGATCGCCTTTAGTGTACAGTGCCACGGCTAAGGCCAATAAAGGTTCTGCGGCTTGTTTCTCAAGGGTTACAGCAGATTGCCATCGCTTAATCGCTTCGGGGATATTACCCTGTTCGTAGTTGATTAAGCCAATATTGTTGAGCGCGGGCCAGAATTTTTTATCTTGGGAGACGGCTTTATCGTACTGGGCGATCGCATCTGGCAATTTCCCCAGCAAATAGTAAGCATTACCCAAATCAAATAACCCCTCTGGATCGTTGGGTTTTAATTTCAAACCATCTTGATAATTGACAACAGCAGCTTGGTAATTTTTCTGCTGGAAATTCGCTGAACCCAAAGCAAACAGAATATCACCATTTTTAGGGTTGAGAGATTGTGCTTTTTTCAGACTAGCGATCGCCCCATCATACTCTTTGGATTGCAACTGCAATCCACCTAACAGCAACCACACTTTATCATTCCCAGGAGCCAGTTGACTAGCCAGCCGCGCTCGTGGCAAAGCTAAGTCAACCTGTTGAAACTGAGCTAGTTGAGCCGCCTCTTGTGCCAAGCTCAACCCCTGTTTTTCTAACTTTGTCGCATCTAGTTGCAGTGTATGGGGTATTAATGCCTGCGCGTTAGCGGCTTTTGGCATACTCCATAAACTACAGACCATTAAAAGAGAAATCAA
Organism: Nostoc sp.; assembly: GCF_036917375.1. Classification (GTDB taxonomy): domain Bacteria; phylum Cyanobacteriota; class Cyanobacteriia; order Cyanobacteriales; family Nostocaceae; genus Nostoc. Next base: position 154,961 of record NZ_JBALDN010000094.1, on the reverse strand, counting down.
ACGAACATGTTTAGGCACATTACCGCCTTTAAGCCACTAATCAAAGAATCTTTCAGCTAGCTTAAACGATCTGCGCTCTTGACGGTAGCAAAATCTTACCAATCTTGGGGAGATGAGGGAGACAAGGGGACAAGGGGGACAAGGAGGAATTATTGAACAAGTCTCTCCCTTTTCTCCCCTGTCTTCTTCATCTACCTTGTCTCTTCCCCATGCCCTGTTTGGCCCATACCCATTAAACAATTGATGACTTTGGTCATACATCAGTCTGGAATTACTAGTGACTTTGGTCATACATCAGTTTAGATATTTTGAATGATAATTATTATGTATGAATTTATACGATGAGGTGAATATTAAACACTTTGATATGCAAAAAAGCAACTGTCTAAGATTGCTTAATCCATACCTCAGCAAACTAGAACTTTAATACAAATAAGGAGTCAATTTCATGTTGAAACCAAATCGTATATCGATAGTATTAGCTGCTGCTGCCTTGATAATTGTTCCTACTCTCTTGACTGCGCCTGCAAGTGCCCAGACGAAAGTCTACGTTGGTGGCGATCGCGATCGAGATTGGAACCGCGACGGCAGATCCAATGCTAGAGACAGGGATAATTGGGATCGTGACGGCAGATCCAATTCTAGGGAAATCAGAAACTCTAGAGACAGGGATAATTGGAACCGCGACAGCAGATCCTATCCTGTAGAAGTCAGAAACCCTAGAGATCGGGATAATTGGAACCGTGACAACCAATCCTATAACAGAGTAGTCAGACTTGGTAATGGTGATATCAGATATCCTAATGGGCAAATTATTCCTGCTAGATCCATAGTTAGACTGCGCGATCGAGGTTACTTCAGACTTCCTAACGGAGATATTCTGCTTCCCAATCAGGAAATTGTTCCTGCTGGGAGATTAGTGAGAGTGCGTGATGATTACTTCAGACTTCCTAGTGGATTAGTACTGCAAATAAACCTTTAAAACACTAAAAACTCAAAATCATTGTCAGTATTAGGCTACCAGGCTATAGTTTTAGCCGTGAATAAGTAGCTCGGTAGCCGTTCCTTATAGACAAAATGGATATGAAAATTGATACACCAAATACCGTAGATTCCTCATCATCAGTTTTAGTTCCAGAGGTAAAGAAAAAAAAGGGCAGACGTAATTGGCTCTCTTGGGTAATTGCTCTTTGCCTTTTGGGTGGAATTGGCTATGCCGTTTATTACCAAGTAACGGTTGCTCCCCGTCAACAAGCCAGCCGCCGGGTGCTGACAAGACCTGTACAAAGGCAGAGTTTAACAATCACAGTTTCAGCAAACGGAACGGTGAAGCCTGAGCGGTCAATCAACCTCAGCCCGAAAAATTCCGGCATCTTGAAAAGCCTGCTGGCGAAAGAAGGAGATATCGTCAAACAAGGACAGATTGTCGCTTACATGGATGATTCCAACCTCCGAGGGCAACTTACCTCTGCACAAGGACAATTGGCACAAGCCGAGGCGAATTTGCAAAAAGCGATCGCAGGTAATCGCCCTCAAGATATTGCCCAATCACAGGGAGCATTAGACGAAGCCGAAGCGAATCTGCAAAAAGCGATCGCAGGTAATCGCTCTCAAGATATTGCCCAAGCACAGGCACGCTTGCAAAGCGCTCAAGCCGCTCTGCGCCAAGCAGAAGATGATTTTGCTCGCAATCAGCAACTTTACAATGCAGGCGGTATTTCCCTTCAGACTCTTAACCAAAACCGCTCCAATCGCGATAGCGCCCAAGCTAATGTAAATGAAGCACAGCAAGCACTGGCTCTGCAAAAAGCCGGATCGCGTCCAGAAGACGTTGAGCAAGCACGAGCTGTAGTGAAGCAGAGACAGCAAGCTTTGGCACTCCTGAAAGCCGGAACGCGTCAAGAAGATATTAATGCCGCTCGTGCCCAAGTAACATCGGCTCGTGGTTCGCTGCAAAACATCCAAGCCGAAATCAATGACACGATTATTCGCGCACCCTTTGATGGTGTGGTGACAAAGAAATATGCCGATCCCGGTGCTTTCGTGACACCCACAACTGCCAGTAGTGAAGTAGCTTCTTCTTCTTCTTCTTCAATCTTGTCTCTAGCTTCCACAAATGAAGTTGTCGCCAATCTAGCGGAAACAAATATTTCCAAAATCAGCCTTGGTCAAAAAGTCTCGATTAAAGCAGATGCCTACCCAGGAAAAACCTTTGAAGGTAAAGTAAGCCAAATTGCTGCCCAAGCAATAGTAGAGCAAAACGTCACCAGTTTTGAAGTGAGAGTATCACTTTCAGACCCTCAAAGACTACTGCGATCTGGGATGAATGCAGAAGTAGATTTTCAAGTCGGTCAAGTTCAAAATGTTTTAGTAGTGCCAACAGCCTCAGTGGTACGCCAAGAAAATGCCACAGGCGTGTTTGTGCAAGGAAAAAATAACAAACCTGTGTTCACTCGCATTGAGACTGGCGTTACTGCGAATAACTTTACCGAAGTTAAGTCTGGATTGACAGGAGACGAAAGGGTATTGCTCAGTTTCCCACCAGGATCGCGTCCGCAATCAACACCAAGAGGAGGAGTTTTCCCTGGTCTAGGTGGAGGTGGAGGAGCCGGAGGTGGTGGCGGGGGAAGTCGTTCCGGCGGCAGTTCTAGCGGTGGTGGTCGTTCTCAAGGCGGTGGTTCCCCTTAAAATTAGTTTTAACAATAAAGAATTCAGGAGTAAAAAGTCAGAATTCAGTATGAATTCAAGTTTGACTGGCGGGTAAATATGTGGGTTTAATTCCTCCACTAATTGCTTCTGGATTCTGAATTCTGAATTCTGCATTCTTCTTTAAATAGAACATTATGTTTAAGATATTTAAGGGCTTTTATAAAGCGAAGAATACCCGCACAGTACCATTGCTGGAAATATTGACAATGGCGGCAGAGACTCTGTGGAGTAACAAATTACGCACAGGTCTAACTATGTTGGGCGTGATTATTGGGATTTCTTCAGTTATTGCCATTACTTCTGTCGGTCAGGGAGTACAAAAAGGGGTTGAGCAACAGATACAAGCATTGGGTACAGATGTGATCCAAATCTTAGCTGGTGCGGCAAGAAGCGGAAATGTCCGTCAAGGAGTAGGTTCTAGCAGTACCTTGACTTGGGAAGATGCGAAGGCGATCGCTACACAAGCGCCATCAGCACAGTTGGTTTCTGCTTATCTCCAACGGACTGCTCAAGTTGTCTATGCAGGACAGAACACCTCAACAACCATTTATGGCACTGATTTGAACTACCCAGAAGTCAGAAATACTCACCCCCAACAAGGGAGATATTTTACCCAAGAAGAACTAGATATTGCCGCACAGCTTGCCATTCTTGGCCCAACAGTTCAAAAAACACTTTTTGCACAGGGTGTAAATCCGATCGGTGAGAGAATTCGGATTCAAGGAGAGGCTTATGAAGTGATTGGGGTGATGGAACCTAAAGGCGCTCAGGGGCCGATGGATCGAGATGACCAGATTTTTATTCCTCTAACTAGTATGTCGAAGAGATTAGTTGGGAACAATGCTCTGGTGGGCGTTTCTGTAAGTGGAATTTTAGTCAAAGGCGCTAATCAGGAGCAGTTAGAAGCCGCTCAGTTTCAAGTCACCAATCTCTTACGGCTGCGTCATAATATTTATCCGCCACAAGCTGATGATTTTCGGCTGACTAATCAAGCTGATATTGTTAGTACCTTCACTAGTATTGTGGGTTTATTTACAGTCATGGTGGTAGCGATCGCTGGAATTTCTCTGGTAGTTGGTGGCATTGGTATTGCTAACATTATGCTAGTTTCTGTGGTCGAGCGGACGCGAGAAATCGGGATTCGCAAAGCCGTAGGAGCAACTAATTCAGCCATTCTCAATCAATTTTTAGCCGAAGCGATCGTGATTTCCATTGTCGGCGGAGGTATTGGCATGGTCACTGGTGTTTTATTAGCCTTTATAGCTGCAAACACTTTCAAATTTCCCTTTGTAATTTCTTTATTGTCGATCGTTGCTGGCTTTGCACTCTCATTGAGCGTTGGCTTAGTGGCTGGGGTAATTCCAGCACGGAACGCATCTAAATTAGATCCAATCAATGCTTTACGTAGTGACTAAGAGTGCTGAGTGCTGAGTGTTGAGTGTCAATTTTTAAATTTGAGTATTTAGTAGAATGAGTAAAGTTGAGCGTTTTGAAGATTTGATTGCTTGGCAAAAAGCAAGAATCCTTACTAAAGATATTTATCAGGTTACTCAGCAGGGTGCATTTGCTAGAGACTTTGGACTATCAGGACAAATACAAAGGGCAGCAGTATCTATCATGTCTAACATTGCTGAGGGTTTTGAAAGAAGTTATTTAGGAGAATTTTTTCAGTTTCTTTCGATAGCGAAGTCATCTTGTGCAGAATTGCGTTCTCAACTTTATGTAGCTCTAGATGTTGGCTACCTCGATCAAATCAAATTCAACCAACTTTTAAATCAAGCAGAAGAAGTGGGCAAAATTATTGGCGGTCTTCGGGTCTCAGTTAGTAAACAAAAACATCAAAAAAATTCAGTCACCACCACTAAATGAACTCTTATCACTCATTACTCATTATTCATCACTACCACTTACTACTCAGCACTCACCACTCAGCACTCACTTATGCCAACAATGATTTGGATGGAATCTATTACTAAAACTTACCACTTGGGAGAAGTTAGTGTTCCCATACTCAAGGGAATTGAACTCTCTATTGAGGAAGGGGAATATGTCTCAATCATGGGTGCGTCAGGTTCGGGTAAATCTACACTCATGAATATTTTGGGATGTCTGGATCGTCCGACAACTGGAGATTATATTTTTGAAGGCAGAAACCTGACGACTTTTGATGATGATGAATTAGCCTATATTCGTAACCAAAGGATCGGTTTTGTTTTCCAACAATTTAACCTATTGGCGCGGGCGACAGCATTGGAAAACGTCATGTTGCCAATGGTTTACGCCAATTTACCCAAGCCAAAACGCCGGGAAAGGGCATTAGAAGCCTTAGAAAAGGTGGGATTAGGAGGACGCATCGCTAACCGTCCCAGTCAACTCTCTGGGGGACAACAACAACGGGTAGCGATCGCTCGTGCTTTGGTCAACCGACCTGCATTAGTTTTAGCAGATGAGCCAACAGGAGCTTTAGATACTGAAACTTCCCATGAGGTGATGAATTTACTAACTGAACTTAATAACCAAGGGATCACAATTGTGATTGTCACTCATGAACCTGATATCGCTGCTCAAACCCAACGGATTATTCGAGTTCAGGATGGTTTGATTGTCGGCTGATTTGTTAAGATCAACCCTTGGAGGAGGAATTTAAGATTTAAATCTCTGTAGGTCAATCAGGATGAAAACTTTTGATTATATCCTCAAAAAACCTAATTAATGACTATATCTAGATTATGAATTTCAGCTTATTATTCGTGCATTCTGCCTGGGTTCCTGTCGCGATCGCGATTCTTCTTCCAACTTTAGTAAGTGCAGCAACTCCGCCTAAAGCACAGAATTCTTCAAGCTCCGTACAAGTTCCCGATCGCCTCAACCCCAATCCCAATCCTCTGCAATTTCCAACTAAACCGGAGGAAGTAAGGATTCAGGGAACTGTACCAATCAGTTTGGCACAAGCTTTGGAACTCGCAAAACGCAACAATCGAGACTTACAGGTAGCTATATTACAGCTAGAACGCAGTCGCTCGGCGCTCCGCGAGTCTCAAGCTGCTTTATTTCCTACTCTTGGTATTAACAGTAGTGTGACTAATAATGGTAATGGTTTTAGTAACAGTTCATCTCAAAGCAGCACCTCTTTCAATGGTTCAGCACAACTGAATTATAATCTCTATACTTCTGGGAACACACAAGCGACTATCCGAGCCGCAGAAGAACAGCTACGAATAGATCAATTAAATGTTGAAAGTCAGTCTTTAACAATAAGTTTGAATGCGACCACTCAATACTACGATTTGCAACAAGCAGATGAACAAGTCCGAATTAATCGGTCTGCTGTGCAAAATGCCCAGGCTAGTTTGCGGGATACTCAAGCTAGAGAGCAGGCTGGAGTGGGGACGCGGTTCGATGTGCTGCAAGCTCAGGTGAATTTAGCAAACGCCCAACAACAACTGACTAATGCGATCTCACAGCAGCAAATTGCCCGTCGTCAGCTTGCCACGTTGTTAAGTTTGTCGCAGTCAGTTGATATCAGTGCCTCAGATCCCGTACAGTTAGCAGGTCTTTGGCCGCAGACGGTAGAACAAAGTATTGTCCAAGCGTTTCAAAATCGTCCAGAGTTGCAACAGTATTTGGGACAACGTAATATTTACGAGCAACAGCGACGACAGGCACTTTCACAGCTAGGGCCGCAAGTTAGTTTAGCAGGAAACTACAATCTCCTAGATCGGTATAACGATGGCGCGAGCATTACTGATGGTTATTCAGTGGGACTTGCAGGAAATCTAACGGTGTTTGATGGGGGAGCAGCAAGAGCAAGGGCAGCTCAGTCGAGAGCTAATATTGCGATCGCAGAGACTCAATTTGCTACCCAGCGCGACCAAATTCGCTTTGATGTAGAACAGTACTACGCTCAATTGCAATCCAATTTAAATAATGTGCAGACTTCTAGTGTGGCTTTAAATCAAGCCAGGGAAGCTCTGAATTTAGCAAGGTTGAGGTTTCAAGCTGGTGTGGGTACTCAAACAGAGGTAATTGATGCTGAAAATGACCTGACAAGAGCAGAAGGTAATCGAGTCGCAGCTATTTTGGATTACAATCGCGCTCTAGCTAATTTACAAAGATCCGTAACATCCAGAGCTTCGCGCTAAGACCAAATCATTAGATATAGCAGGAGGCAGTGGTTCGGCTTCGCTCACCAACCGCGCAGGAGGCAGAAGGCAGGATGTAAAACCCTGCTATTCCTGAGATTTACGCTTGTCATTATGTCCTAATCTACCTGGCAACTGCTATATCTGGTGAAATTAAATATGCGTTATCCAGAACCCTTATAGAGACATAGCAGTGCTACGTCTCTACATTCTTTTTGACTGCAATGTCTATCAAATTAATGTATAGTTGATTGCTCAAAGCTTTGAAGCAACTGGGTTTATACTCACTACTCAGCACTCAACACTTTTTTAGTGGTGGGGGTTGAGTTTTTTTGATAACTCTCATCACTCATTACTCATTACTCATTACTCATCACTCATCACTCATCACTCAGCACTCTTAAGGTACAGTAATTACCGCTACTGGGCAATGAGCTTTACTCAGAATTGCATCGACTCTATGACCGAAGAAAACGCGACCCGTAACCATGCGGATATTACTCCCTAGAATAATTAGGTCAACTTCCTGAGTTTTGGCAAACTTGAGGATTTCCCTTTCTGGGCTACTTCCTTGAAGAATATAGGTTTTGACATCAGCACCCAGATTGCGGGCAATTTCTGCTTGCTGTTCGAGCATATCGTGAGCAATTTCCTTGACTGGAGCTAGCGATCGCTGTTCGTAAAGAATATACTCAACCTGTGGCAAATTAATCACGTTAACGATCGTTACTAATGCCCCGGTTTGAGCTGCGATCGTACTTGCGATCTCTACAGCATTTTTACTATATTCTGTCCCCACCGTTGGCACCAAAATCTTTTTGAGTTGTTGTTGAGGAATTTTGCATATCTCGCCTTTCGATTGGGGTAGGTGCGACTTTACCACCATCGTTGCACAAGGTGCTTCTTGAACAACCCGATCGACAAGCAAATTGAACAATGCTTTCTGGGGGCGGATCTGTTCCGAAGCTCCCAGTACAATCAAGTCATAGTTTTTGTTCGCTTCATTCAAAATTACTTCTGCTTTATTACGCCCCGACTCCGTTTTTGTTTGCAGGGTGGTATCAGCAGGTAGCTGCATTTCCTCAGTAACAGCAGCCAGAGCAAGGTCTGCGGCAGTATCTTTAACCTGGGTTGCCTCCATCCGGCGGGCTTTGCTTTGAGGTTGCTTATCACTCAGGGCATATAGAGATGTAACTTCTATCGAGTTTTGGTGAGCCATGTAACCGACTAGTTGCGCCGCCAGTTGGATGTTGGGGCCACCACTAGTAGGTATTAAGATACGGTGAATCTGCTTGATAAAGCTGCGGCTATCCTGTTCTTCTTGTTCCAAACGTCGAGCTTCCTCTTCACCCATAACCACCTTCGACAAACACCACCGCAGCAAGGGTGGAGCCATTAAGGAAGTGACGATCGCTACCATGACAATAATCGAATACATCTGGGGATTTAGCACTCCCAAAGATAAACCAATGGTGGCAACGACAATTTCCATCGCCCCGCGAGCATTCATCCCGGAACCCATCGCCAAACCTTCCCAATGACTCAAGCCACCCGCACGAGAACCAAGGTAAGCACCTGTAAATTTGCCAACACAAGCGACAGCGAGAACAATCAAGCCAAATATCAATGTTTGAGGGACTAACAGAGCGAGTAAATTAACTTTCAAGCCCGCTGAAGCAAAGAAAATTGGCGCTAGAAAGGCTGCTGTGAAGACTTCTAACATGTGTCCAGCTTCATTGCTAAAGCGGCGGGATTGACCTGCTAGAATCCCCAGCACGAAAGCACCTAATGCTGCTTCTAAACCTAATGCGTGGGTAAATGCTGCTGCCGAGAGCGCAAGAATCAGCACAACCGACATACTAGCGGCGATGCCGCCAACGTAGTCATCAACCCAGCGTAAAATCTGGTCTACAATGGTACGCCCAATTGTGAAGGCGATCGCTAAAAATAATATGGCCGCGCTCACAGAATGGAAAATTGTCCCCAGGTCAAATTTGCCGCTACTAGCTAAACCTGAAACCACAGAAAGTAAAATCCAGCCGATGGTGTCGTCAGTCATTCCAGCAGCTAAGGTGACTTGACCAATGTCACGCCGAATCAGGTTTAAGTCCATCAGCACCTTCGCAATCACTGGTACTGCTGAAATACTCATTGCTGTGGCGATAAATAGACTAAATACCAATCGTTTTTCTGGGTCGGCTAAAAAACTATCTGGCAATAGCCAGCCCAGTCCAAATCCGGTGATAAACGGGATAATAATTCCGCCCAGTGAAATCAAAAGAGCCGTTTTACCCTTACGAAGAATCAGCTTGAGATCCGTCTCCAACCCAGTTACAATCAGCAAAAATAACACGCCTAACCAAGAAATCACCGAAAGTAAATTAGACTGTTCTTGACTTTTGGGAAAGATGTGCGCCTGTAAGTCTGGAAGGAGCAAACCAAATAGAGAAGGGCCAAGTAGCACACCCGCCAGTAATTCCCCAACAACAGGCGGTAGGCTAATCCGGCGCATCAACTCACCTAATCCCCGCGCTACCAGAAGCAATAGTGACAGTTGCACTAGCACCAACAGCAGCTCGTGATGACCGAGAGGTTTAATTAAACCGTCACCTGCTGCTTTCTGGGCAGCGAGTACAGGCACTAATATTAGGGACAGGTTTTGCATATAAGCGTCCAAAGGCTGGATTACAAATTTTTAAAGGGGCTGTTCAAGTAAATCCTGAAAATGTTTACTTGCACATCGGTCTAGGAGATTAAACTGTGATTGTCATTATTAATCGCAAGATTATCATCTGCGATCGCCCGAAGCTGTAAGTTCAAGAACAAAGCTTTGCTCATCAACTTATTTTTGAGCGCGAACAAAGAACTTTGTAGTGTCTATCCAAAGACCTCGATCGGTTGCTAATTTCTCAATTTCTGCTTTGTACTCAACTTGCAATTGATTTAATTGTTCTTGTGATAATTTTGACAACAGAGGATTGCTTTTAAAATTTATATTAATTACTGTCATCGATAATCTGTTATCACTAAGAGGGTGATAACGTCCTGATGGCTCAATCTTAATTTCGATATCTCTAAAACCTACCTGAGCAAGCAATTTCCGACATTTTTCTGGAGTTCCCAGTGGTTCAAGGATATGTGGTAGCGATACACCCAAAACTCTAGCGCAGATCCTCTGCTGAAGAGATGCCATAATAGCATTTTCAGGAGGACAGGTGAATGCCACAAATCCTCCTGGTTTCAAGAAGCGATACCACTTTTTTAAAATAGCAATTAGATCGGGAAAAAGTACAATTGCCTCACAGCAAAAGACAACATCAAAACTACTATCACTAAAGTTGAAATATTCTGCATCTGCCTCAATCAACTCGATGTTTTGTAATTTTGCTGCTGCAATTTTTTGTCTTGCTTGATGCAACATTCCAGGGGTCATGTCAATTCCAATCACAGAGCCATCTGAACCAACTTTTTCAGCTGCGGGTATCGCAACTAAACCCGTTCCAGTTGCCACATCAAGGATTTTTTGTCCCGGATGTAGCCCAACAAATTCAATTAAAAGCTTGGCTTCTAGAGGATGGCGAGTATCTTTTTCATGGTCATAAGTCGTTCTACTACCATAAAATTCTTTTAGTTGCTGCTTATAAATATCCATATCGGTCATAACCAAATGTCAAATTTTCTCCACTTTATAGTAACCCTTGTTGCGATCTTGAGTTGTTTGCTGCTGAACCCAACCCTGACAGCACAAGCTGCGTCTTCATCTACCACTGTTTACGAACAGCGTTTTATCCATAGTCCAGATGGTATCGGCAAATACTACATGGGGCGCGAAATTGCCCACGTTATGGGATACACTGGCGCTGGCTGGCTAGAACGTTCCAGCCGAGAGCGAGAAGAACAGCCAAGTAAAGTAGTCAGCCTCCTCAATCTGAAACCTAATGATGTGGTGGCGGATATTGGCGCCGGTACAGGTTACTTAAGCTTTCGTATCGCGCCGTTATTAACAACAGGTAAGGTGTTGGCTGTAGATGTTCAGCCAGAAATGTTGGATATTATTGAGTTATTCAAAAAAGAGAAAAATATCACCAATGTTGAGCCTGTTTTAGCCACTTTTACTGACCCTAATTTACCATCTGAAAGTATCGATTTAGCCTTAATGGTGGATGCTTATCATGAACTTGAGTATCCCCAAGAAGTGATGCAAGGAATTGTCAAAGCACTTAAACCAGGTGGGAAGGTGGTGCTGGTTGAGTATCGGGGTGAAAATCCTTTTATCACGATTAAACGTCTGCACAAGATGACTCAAAAGCAAGTTCGCAAAGAAATGCAAGCTGTTGGTTTAGTTTGGCGGGAAACTAAAAACTCGTTACCTCAACAGCATTTAATGGTGTTTGAGAAACCCGATCGAGCTTAGGCAGTACATCACAATAAAAATATCTACCAAGCCATAATAAATTAAGACTCCTTGCCAGAGCAAAAAATCATAGTCAACCTATCATTCAAGCAGCGAATTCCTCATTTAGAAAATGGCGATCGCCTCACTCGCCACGAATTTGAACGACGCAATACTTTAGCATCAGTCTATTTTTTGGGGAATAAGACTGGCGCTTTTGGTGACACTATCCCAAACAATCCAGTTAAAAGAATTATCTAAATCATCGCGGCTGTTTGAAACTTTGAAATATAGCTTTTCTTCACGTTTTCTTTCAATGGCAAAGTCGGCATTTTGAGCATAAGAGACTATAAAACCTTTGTCTCGTAAACAATACATCGCCCAGGCTTTCAATGATTGCTTGTATGGTTCGTGTGGAATTGGTGGTTTTGCGATCGTGTCTTCAATTACTTTAAATATTTCCGTGAGTTTCGCGGTCATAGTAGATACTTTTGTTATTACCCTTAAGTTAACTAGCTTCTGGATCGCAACGAATTTCAATCATAAAGCCATCTGGATCGTAAAAATACACTCCTCTACCAGTAGGACGAGTGACTGGGCCATGTGCGATCGCTATTTTATTTTCTCCGATCACTGTCACCGCGCGATCGAATAACTGCGGATCGATATCAAAGGCAAGATGGTACGCTCTAGTGAAGGTCTTTTCTGGATTGGGATCTGGTGGTGATAACTCTGGTTCCCCAAATAAATCCAAAATTGTTCCATCGGGGGTGATGAAGTTGGCTACTTTCCCAGATGCAACTAGTTCCACCAGGGTTGCGGGTACTTCGTCGCCTGTAAGTTCGTGCAAACCCAGGATTGTGCCATAAAAGTAGCGGGAAGCTTGCATATCCTTGACGTTGAGGGCAATGTGATGTACTTTGCGCAGATTTCCTGGCGCAAGCACACTGTTTAGAGATTGGGTGCTAGATAGCATAATCAACAAAATCTCAATACTTAGATAGAAGTTGAACTTTTATTTAAAGTTTACTATTGCTAATAAAAATCTATCATGGCTTTTGATTATTCTTTAGACTTTAAAAATATTGATTTTCGCCAACATCCTGAACTCTATCGCGTTGGGAAGGGCGAGCAGGGTGTACTTTTGGTTGAACCATACAAATCAGAAATTCTTCCTTACTGGCGGTTCAAAAATCCTGAGATTGCTAGAGATTCGAGTGAAAAAATCTACGAGATTTTTCTTGATTATTTAGAGAAAGATGATTTTGTCGGCGCAGATATGGCACGCAAGTTTATCCAAATGGGTTATACTCGCTCTCGCCGTTATGCCAATCATAAAAGCGGCAGGAAGTATAAACAAAATTCGGAAGATTCAGGTGACAAAAAAGAAATTCTTCCCTATGAAGTAGATCCAGTTAAAGCGGAATCAGCAGCAATATTTAAAGCTAAGTGGATAGAAGCAAAGACAAACGAGAAATATCAAGAGCTTTTAGCCAAGCATAAGCAGATGTATGAAGTAAACTAGCTGTGTGTCAAGTTAAAGTTATTTTTGTGAGAGTCCCCGCGTTGCTTTTGAAGTCTTGTGAATGAGCCTTTGATCTCCTTTAATGAGTCTTTGAGCTTCATTAATGAGTGTTTGATACTCGTGAACGTGGTCTTGTCGGCAATTAATTTAAGAAAAACGCGATCGCATTTACCCTCAGCAATACAACATACAGCAGACTGTGCAACAATAGCTGTAGTTTAGTCAGGGTACAAACTATGGACTGGCGACAGTACATTCATTCAGACCCTAAGATTCTGCTAGGTAAGCCCACTGTGAAAGGAACTCGTTTATCTGTAGAGTTTTTGTTGGGTTTATTTGCTGCGGGATGGACACAACAACAAGTGTTAAAAAATTATCCGACTCTTACCTCAGAAACACTAAGGGCGGTATTTGCTTTTACAGCAGAGTGAATTTTTGACTTTACGGTGTAATCGCGATCGCATTTCTCCTTATCCCTCCACCTCAAATTGACTACGGTCAAACAACCACCCATCGCCGACAATCTCCTCTAGGCGTTGATTAAGTCGGGGGAGGAAATATTCTGGATCATTTAGCCGTTGCTGAGTAAACCAATTACCAAACGCTTCCTCTGTTTCAATTCCTTGGGCATTTGCTGCACCTAATATAATTTTGAAACTATCCTCCTGAAGTTCCTCTAACTGGGGATGACCTTCATCTCGGCGGGTACAAAAAAATATTGCCGCTGCTCCTAACACAGCTTCTAGTTCATCTCCTTGAGGCACTTTATTATATAAAACACGGATTAACTGAATGGTATCTACTAAAGGTGCTTGAATTCTCAGCGTCAACCAGATTGCTTGAGCTAGGTAAACCAAACCGTTACTTTCATCTGCTACGCCTATATAACGGAGAACTGTAGCCATCTGCCCATAAGCCTTAACCTGTGCAAATAATTCAATTGCTTGCAGATTTAACTCTATTTGTCTGGGTATATCTCTAGTTTTACCAGCAACACAACCTATATTCACCAGATTCTCAGCTTGTCCTAAAATATTACCAACGTTCTTATTTATGTTTAAAGATTGATCCAACAAAGATAGCCCTTGCTCAATATCTCCTTGATTGACAATTGCATTTGCCATATTGTTGAGTATGGTGGCTTTATGTTTAAACTCTCCAATATGTTCTGCAATTTCCAAAGATTGCTGCCAGAAACAAAGCGCTTGTTCTATCTTCCCTTGACGAGCTATTACATCTGCCATGTTATTAAGAGTCGCGCATTTGCCAAGGACATTCCCAATGCGCTCATCTATTTCTAAGGATTCCTGCCAATAAGAAACTGCTGTATTAGTATCTCCTTGTTGGGCAATTAACCATGCCATGTTGCTTAAAATTATAGATTTTTCTTTCAAGTCATCGGTAGGGCAAAGGTCTAAAGCTTGCTGATAATTAGCAAAAGCGTCTTCCACTAAACCTAAATTGTATTTAGCACGGGCTATACTTCCCAATATGCGGTAGTCCCGAACAACTGCTAAAATTTGCTGGCATAGTTCTAGAGCTTCTAAAAAGCGATAATTGTTGTCCCAATCAACAGCGACGATATCACCAACACGGATGGCAATCTCCCATTGTTCTGCCAGCAGTCCTAATCGTATAATCTCAATTGCTTTGTCATCCGCGCAGGACTTATTTGTCTCCTCCCACCAAACTTGATAGACTTCCCTTACCGCTTTCTGCCGTGTCTTTTGCCACTCTTTCTCACTCAATAAGTTTTCCAACAAAGGTTCTAAAATTGTCGTTACCCGGTAATTAGCTGGCTGGGTGGGGTGAGTGATGGCAGACTCGACTAGGCTAAGACTGATAAGTTTTTGCAGAAAAGAGGCAGAGGGGGAAATGGCATTGATGATTTCAACAGTAACGGGAAGGTGAAACACACTCAACTGTGCCAGAAACTTTTGTTCTTCGGGTTCCAAAGCATCCAGCAGAGTTTGTGCCAAGATATTTTCGCGGAGGAACTTATCCTCAGTCGCCTCCAGCCGATTCAATAATTCATCCGCCTCTATACTTGGTTGCTGAATCACCTCTAACAACCACTTCAGCAACCGGGGATTACCATCGGCAATGTGGATAATCCTCTGAGTTTTTAACTGTTGCCTAACTTCTTTATCTAAGGGAAAGCAGATTTTATCTATATCACTACTGCTCATCGGTGCCAAAGATTCTGAGCGCAAGCGATGATTTGGCAAGGTGTCTTCTTTCAAATAGCGACAGGTGACAATCAGCCGACTTTCTGCCCCGGTTTCTGCCAATGCTGCACAAATCGCCTCTAAAATCTCGTAAGCTTCAACCGTTATCCGCAGTGAGCCATCTTCAACGTTAGCTATGGGGATGTTTTGCTCAAAGTCATCCAGTACCAGCAGCAAAGGTTGGTTGTGTTCGTTTTCAATTGCTTCAAAAAAGTTTTGCAACCGTCCTTTAAGAGACACCTTTGGTTCGTTCAACAGTGCGGGAACATCTGCAAACCGCTCATACTTATTAGAAAGCTTATTCAGCAAACCTTTCTCATCCAGAGTGCCAATCAACACGACTCGCGCAAA
Organism: Nostoc sp.; assembly: GCF_036917375.1. Classification (GTDB taxonomy): domain Bacteria; phylum Cyanobacteriota; class Cyanobacteriia; order Cyanobacteriales; family Nostocaceae; genus Nostoc. Next base: position 139,613 of record NZ_JBALDN010000094.1, on the reverse strand, counting down.
ATTGGGACGCTGCATCTGCACCCGCGTACATAACCGCGCCGCCAAGCTACTTTTACCCAGTCCACCCATCCCCGCAATAAACACGCCGATTTGGTCGCTGGTTTCCTGCAAAGCTTTGAGACACCGTTGCAAATGCCGCCTGCGTCCCACAAACTCGAACCGACTGGCAACTTTAACTTGATTATTCTCATCCAAAAATTCTTGCTCTGACGGTGTAAACTTCAGCTTTTCACGATTTCTTGTTCTCAGAGGTGTTACCAGTTCTGCAATGGGGCGTGTATCCCGATACATCCGCAACAGATGCCAGTCGGTGCATTCTTTCTCAATCATCTTCTGCTGCGCTGCTTTGACTGCTTCTTCAACACTTGCCCCCGTCGCTAAAGCTTGATAAAGTGCCTGTGCCGCTACAATACCTGTGCGGTCATACACCGGACGCGCCCAGCCTAAAACTATACCTGCCCCCGCCTTCACCAATGCTTGCGCCATCGAGGGTACTGTCCCCTGGTTAGGAACCTGTCCCGTATGACAACCAGAGAGAAAAGTTACACGCGGCCAGCGTCCCCGAAAGGCTCTAGCTAAATCATTAACAGTAGTAAGTTGCATATTCCCCACCTCATCCTCAGTGATGAAGCAGGGGGCATTGTCTGCCAGTTTTGTACCTTTTGGCAGCAAAGAGCCGTAATCTTTTTGGGTATAAATTATCCCGTGTCCCGTGAGATGAAAGACATCAAAATAGTTTTCTGGATAGGATTTTACCAAGTTAGCAAACTCTACAACCGAGCCGCTTTCCTCGACAATCAAATCTATGGTCTGATTCTGATCTTTGATTGCTTGCAGAATGTTCGCTTCTTCCTGCTCAAACCCTAGTGGTGGAACTCTGGGATCTTCAGGAGAAGTCGCCATGAACAGCAACCGCAACGGGCGATTTTGCACGCCGATAACTTGGGTTTGACGCTGTTGCACAGAACGCACTGGTAAGACGGAAAGGTTCTGGCGTTCGATTAAAAACCCTGCACCATCATGTAGCAATTCCCAAGGCAAATGTGCCAATCCCAACGCTACCCGTTCTGTTTCTGGGTTTAACCCCTGTGCTTCGCTGGTTTTAATCAAATCTAGATTAATCGTTTGCTCATCCGCCTCATCCAGCGCCCTTCTCAGCCATCCTTCTTTACCATCCAGCCATTGATAAAGTTGCCGTCCCAACTGGATGAGATAGGGTAAATGATCTCTTTGTTGAGCATAGTAATTTTGCTCACACAAATCAATCAGCGCTACCAACTCCGTTTTATCCAGGCGACGTGAGCCATAATCACAGCGCAGTTCAAAAGTTTGCTGTTGACTGAGAGCGAAGGCAAAGTTTAGCGGCATGGTTTGCAAGGGTAGATTGCACAATAACCTTCACCGTATTATCAGGAAATTCAATCGTCAACAAAGCCAACGCCTTAATGGTTATCGCCGATATTCGTCGCCGCAATCGCCGATTAGCTGGTACAAATCACGTGACTGGCGAGATACTGCACTGATGCGATCGCGATCGTCTGCATCTAAACTAAAACTAAATACTTTGGCGTTATCTTCTATATGTTCAGAGACACCAAGTCTGGCACCAACTATCACACCGCCCACAGTTGGCTGATCTAAAATGTAACGCACTGCCACATTAGAAATACTTACCCCTTGCTTATTAGCAATTTCTTTGAGGATAGCCAGCAACTCTTGAAATAATCGCCAACCACCCCAAGCATCGATCATATTTTTATATTTTTTCAAACTAGCAGTGGAGAGATCAAATCCTTGTGGTTCCGGTTTACCTAAATAGTTTTCTGATAACAAACCGCCGCACAGCGTACCGTAAGTAAAAAGCTTTATGTCATGCTGTTGACAAAACTCTACCATATTAACTTCAGGACGGCGGTCAATAAGTGAAAATTGCACTTGATTAGAAACAATTTTGATCCCTGCTTCAGTAATAATCTTCAAGTTTTCCGTGTCAAAATTAGTTAAACCTAGATGCTTAATTTTACCCTCAGTCTGAAGTTCTACCATATATTTGAGGGCATCTAGATAATTTTTATCCTGATATTCCCACCAGTGGAATTGCATCAAATCTAACGATTGTACATTCATTCTTCTCAAGGAAATATCAATATTTTCCTCGACGAGTTTTTTCGTCATTTTGCCTGCACGAGGTACCCATTTCGTAAAGGCTTGTACCTGAGATAAAGCATCTTTCCCACGAGTATCAATTAGTTGGCAACGAAACTCACCAATAAAGTCTTCCGCAGGGCCATAATGATCAGCTAAATCCCAAGTAGTAAAGCCAGCATCTAAATATTTGAACATAGTCTCAATAGCGGCTTGGGGATTGATCTGTCCGTGTCCGCCGGATACTTGCCACATACCATTTAATATACGGCAGATGTTCAAATCGGGAGTAAATTGGAGACGACTAGCTGCGGGTAAGTTCATTTTCAATTTATGAGTGAAAAGTTAGGAATGGGAAGACTTAACAATTACTAATAGATAAATCATAACTGATAATTCCTAATTCCCAACTTCTCACTCCCAACTCCTAACTTTTTAACGCCAGCCTTTTTCAGCTTGTTCGAGAACGTAAGCAGCAACGTCTTGAATTTGCTGTTCGCTGAGGCGTTCTTTGTAGGCTGACATATTATTTTTACCATTGGTAACTATAGATGTAACTGCCTCTATTGAATCCATGCCATACTTTTTCAGGGCTGGCTTTTTAAGGTTTTTACCTCGCCTAATTATGTTGCTGCCATTGATATGACAACCAGCACAATGAACGCTAAATATTTGTTCGCCGTTAACTGTGTCTGCTGCACTAACAGGCAAAGTAAAAGTACTGATTAATAACAAAAAAGTTACTAATACTAATGTAAGTAGTTTCTTCAATTAATTTCTCCATATTTGGACAGACTAGTTGTAGGCATAAGTATCAGAACCAATACTAGAGGGATTCAAAGTCAGTTGTAAATCCAGCAAAATTTGCACAATCTTCTTGAAAAGACTCTGCATCACTAACATCCTCAATTTTATAAGACATAATGCGCGTACCATCTGGCATCTTTTTGGAACCAATCAATTCACCTTGATATTTCTCTGCGATCGCTTTAAATTCAGTACTATAAATTTTCCAGGCATCATCCGAACAAGTAATATTGACTTGCCACATATTTCACTCCCAATTACTACCACTAAATATTCATCATCTCATAAATGGGCAACATACTACACATCACCTCTTTGGGGCTAGAATTTTCTATCTAAAGGAAGTACCGAGCCAGATCGGGCTACGCCATAATGTGGATGTAGGAACATTTCTAGAAAATTTTATCCAAATTAGTTAAATCCCAAGAGTTGAAAATGCCTAACAATATCAAGCAACAAATTCAAGCCGACTTGCAACAAGCAAAAGAAACTGGACAATTAAGAACTGAGCGGATTCGAGAAATTGTAAAATCCGCAGTTTCTCAAGTAGCTTCTGAGTTTAAACAAGGTTCTAGTGAAGTTCGTGGCATTGTGAGAGATGCAGTTTCTGCTGTAATTGAAAACTTCCAAGAAAAAGGTAGCGAACTTAAAGAAAAGGGTACTGAACTCAAAGATGAAGTGACAGCTTCCATTGAAGGAGCGCTGGAAGGGATTAATAGCAAAAGACACGAAAGTATTGCTCAAACTCAAACAGATATAAAAAGGTTACAAGCTCAACTAGATGGTGAAGAAGAACAACTCCAACAAGAGGTTGATGTAATTTTGGCAGAGATTGAAGAGACGGGTAAGGAAAAACCTGCTAGTACTAAAACTGCAATTGATTCTGCTGTCAATGCTCTTAAAGATAGTGAAGAAGTCGGATTATTAAAGAAACGTTACGCGCAACTGCAAGCACAGCTAGCCATTGTCCGAGCTAATATGGCTGCACGCTACGGCGGACGTAATATGGAGGTTCAAGATTATCTAAACGAGGCTAAACACTGGTACGATAAAGCTCGTCCTCAAGCAGAATCGATGGCTGTACAGGTAGAACAGAAGCGATCGCAGTTAGAAGATAAACTGGGTGAAGCTGGTACATCTCTAGCCAGAAAAGAGCGCCAAATCAAACAAACCTTAAGAGAGTTACTTTTAACGGCGGCTGACTTATTCAAAGATAAGGAACCTGCTGCTAAAGAACGCGAGACTATTCATAAATAGACTGCTTTGGTATTTTATTGACTTAGAAAAAATAGGGTGGGAAATTCTCACCCTATTTTTTTTGTTGAAATAGCATTTTTCATTCATTAGACTTCTGACATGAATTAAAGTCCCTCTCCCAAGCTTGGGAGAGGGACTTTAAAATTGACTCCCCTTCTCCCAATTTGGGAGAAGGGGTTGGGGAATGAGGGCTTTAATATTGCGTATTAGTAAATACGCCCTTCTCGATTAAGTTGTTCGTCATGCTTGGCTATAACCCAAATCGCATGAATACTACCAGGAAGCCAACCTAGAACTGTGAGCAAAATGTTAATAAACAGAGTAGGGCCTACTCCAACTGTCAAGAAAACGCCTAAAGGAGGAACTAACAAACCTAGAAGAAAACGAACTAATTTCATGATTTTACAACTTTGTGATTTTGTTTAATTACATTCATTTGAGGATGCCGAATTAGGAAATCCACCTTCGGAGATTTTATCTAGGTGAGAAACGCGCTCTCACAAGCACTTCTACTCGTTCTCAAATTATCTAGAAGAAGGTAATTCGCCTTGATTCTTTACATCACCACTACTAGTCAAAAGGTTTCTTTCAACAAAGTAGTTGTTAATAAATGTGTTAGCAAAAGTTAGAATTACTGGTCCAAGCAGGAAACCAATAATTCCGCGAACTGCGAACCCCGGAACTATTACTGCTGCTAACCAAAAACATAAACCGTTAACGACGAGCGAAAATGCTCCAAATGAGAGAAAGTTAAGTGGTAGAGAAAGAGCAGACAGAACTGGTTTAACTGAACCGTTAATTAGACCAATTACTAAAGCAGCAATGATAGCTGCGGGAAAGTTAGCAATATTAACGCCTGGAACAACTAAATCAACAATCAACAAGCTTAAAGCAGTAGCTAGGGCGGTTAATAATGGTGTTAACATTTTTCTTACCTAATCACTAAAGATTTTTTGTAACTTCTTATCTCATCTTCAGCTATGTTCTAGGTTTTAACCTCTCTTGCAAGATAGAATTTGCTTCTACCGTTAGACCGATCGTTGAGAAAAATATAGCTGTTTTAATACTGCGTAGGTTTTACTTCAAAAAGCACTCTGAGTAGGTAGGGTTGAGGAACGAAACCCTACATTTTCATGCTTTGTCGGGTTTCACTACCTTTAACCCAACCTACAAATTTTCTGAACCGATTATTATGGCGATCGCTCAGATTTTCCAGACTCAGGCTTATAGTAAAGGGCTGATTTATATAAGACTTGTTCTTGATGGGTTTCTAAAGTGCAATCAGACAAAGGATAAGTTACACAAGTAACAACATAACCAGCCTGTATTTCACTTGGGCGTAAAAATTTTTGCTCGCTTTGATCGATTTCACCACTAATAAGTTTAGCAATACACGCAGAACATTCGCCTTGTTTACACCCAGATGGTAGGCGGATACCAGCTTCTTCCGCCATATCTAGAATATATTGATCGTCTGGTACTGGAATGGTGCGATCTAATCCAAGTGTAGGATTGATAAATCGAACTTGATAAACTGCCATCTGCTGTTTCTAATTATTGTTTGACTGCTTTCATCGACAAACTAATCCGTTTGAGTTTCTCGTTGATTTCTAACACCTGCACTTTGACTACTTGGCCAACTTTGACAATTTTGTTGGGATCGTCTACAAATCTATCAGCAAGTTGGGATATATGCACCAAGCCATCTTGATGTACGCCGATATCGACAAAAGCACCGAAGTTGGCGACGTTTGTCACAATTCCCTCTAATTCCATGCCCACATTTAAGTCCCTGATTTCTTTAATTCCTTCTCTGAAGGTGGCATACTTAAACTCAGCACGAGGATCTCTACCTGGTTTTTCTAGTTCGCTGAGGATGTCGCGCAGTGTGGGTTCGCCGACGCTATCGGTAACGTATTTCTTCAGGTTGGTCTTTTTGAGTTTTTCGGCAATTTGTGTTACCTGATTTAATGGCACATTTAGATCGGATGCGATCGCTTCTACTACAGAATAACTCTCTGGATGCACTGCTGTATTATCCAATGGGTTATCACCGCCGCGAATCCGCAGAAAACCCGCCGCTTGTTCATAGGCTTTTGGCCCCAACTTCGGAACTTTTAACAGTTGTCGGCGATTTTTAAAGGCTCCATGCTGGTTACGATAAGCGACAATGTTATTGGCAACTGTTGCCGTAATCCCAGAGACGGATGTCAGAAGTTCTTTAGAGGCCGTGTTTAAGTCTACGCCGACGTAGTTGACGCAGCTTTCTACAGTGTCATCCAATTTCTTTTTCAACAACTTCTGATCGACATCGTGCTGATATTGTCCCACACCAATAGATTTGGGATCGATTTTCACTAGTTCTGCTAAGGGGTCTTGCAAACGGCGACCGATACTAATTGCACCGCGCACGGTAACATCTAAATCGGGAAACTCTTCTAGCGCTACAATACTAGCAGAATATATAGATGCGCCGGATTCATTCACCATCACCTTAACTGGTTTGCGTTCTATATTTTGCAATACTTGCGTGACAAATTCTTCTGTCTCGCGGGACGCTGTACCGTTACCGATGGCGATTAACTCAATTTTGTACTTTTCAATCAGATTTTTGAGAGTTTGTGCAGCTTTGAGTCGCTGTTCAGCTGCTTGGTGGGGAAATACTGCCTGATATTCCAAAAATTGTCCGGTTTGGTCGAGGACAGCAACCTTACACCCAGTTCTAAATCCGGGGTCTATCGCTAGGGTTGGTTTCATTCCTGCTGGTGCAGATAGCAGCAACTCCCGCAGATTAGTTTCAAATGTCTTAATTGATTCTATGTCTGCATAAACTTTTTTCTCAGCAATAACCTCTCCCATAAGAGAGACTTTCATCAAACGATTGAATGCATCCTTCAGCATTGCCTGATAAAAATCTCGAATTGTCCGTACTTTGGTTTTAATTTCTTTTGACTCAAGATAGTAAAGTACCGTATCTTCATCGAAAGCAATTTCAAAGCTTAATACTTTCTCAGTTTCACCCCGACACAACGCCAGCATATTGTGTGGTGCAATATTTTTTACCTTAATTTGATAGTTACGGTACATCTCAAATTTGGTTGTACCTTCAGGATAATCATCTTTGATGCGAGAGACAAATACCCCTTCTTCTAAAAGATAATCGCGGATATATGCACGTAACTCAGCTTTTTCAGCTACTTCTTCCGCCAAAATATCAGCAGCACCTTTGAGCGCTTCTTCTACTGTTTTTACTCCTTGCGTTTCCGAAATATACTTAGCCGCTTCTTCATTCAAGGATGCAATTGCAGCATTTTTGACATTTAACGACTTGATGAACTCTGCTAGTGGTTCGAGTCCTTTTTCTCTGGCGATAGTGGCACGGGTGCGGCGCTTTGGACGATAGGGTAAGTATAAATCCTCAAGTTCGGTTTTTTGTAAGCAGGATGAGATTTTGGCTTTGAGTTCATCTGTAAGTTTACCAAGTTGTGCGATCGCACTTAAAATCACCGATTTTCGTTCTTCCAGTTCTGTTAAATAAGTATATCGATCGGCCAGTTCGCGTAGTTGCACTTCATTCATCTCGTCAGTGCGTTCTTTGCGGTAACGTGCAATAAAAGGAATTGTTGCACCCTCCGCCAAAAGTTCCAGCGCGTTTTGCACCTGATGGGATTTGAGGTTTATTTCAGTTGCCAGTATTTGAGGAATGTTCAGCATTAAGTGTCTAAAATGAAAATGCTACTTCTAAAGGTAATATGCTAGATCCTTATCCTGGCGCAAGTCCAAAGTTTTAAGCTAATTTACCAAATGATTGCTCGCAAGAGTGCAATTGGCGAAATAGACAAAATTCACCTACGCAAGTTTTATAACCCTTACAATTTGCTTAGATGAACGAGAATTTGTCTAGGCTGAGTCAAGAGAAGGACAAAAGTAGCATCACCCACAGGAATTGTCTGTTACTAAACACCACGCAATCTCGCGTAACATCTCATACCTAATTGTAAAGCTTACTACGTACACACCCGAACACAGAAAAAAGAGTTGTCAAACTTTTGGCGCTTTATCTATTGCAATAATTATTCCAATTGGCATAAAATACAACCTTGCATAATCTTAATTTTCTATAATATTTATTTCGCTCGACTGTTGTAGCCAAAACCTTATTGGATGTAAGATTAACCACACTTCCAAAAAATTTGTTCTAAAAACACTACAACCTTTAGTTCAGAGGTTAGTAAAATGCCTTTGTTTTTCTTGATACCACTATGTACTGCTTTAGCTACAGGCTACTTGTTCAAAAAGAGTACTGATGAAATAGCATATCTTGCAGGTGTATTCGCAGCGATTAGCTTGATCTTAAGTTTAGTATTAGCACCTTGGCAGATTCAGTTTGGATTATTAATCATTGTCTTCGTCATTACCAACAGACTTTTGCAGGATAATGAGTCCAAACAATAGGAAAACAACCTAGAGAGACAACGAAACTTAGCGTTGTTTTTCTTTATACTACTATATACTGTTCAAACTACTGCCTACTCGTTCAAAAAGAGTACTAATGAAATTGCCTACTTTGCAGCTATTAGCTTGATTTTATCTCAAGCATTAATATCTTGGCAGATTCCGTTTGGATTGTTAATCATGATTACCAATAGACTTTGATGAAAAAAATCAGTCCAAATAATAAAAAAACCTCTACCCAGCGAAGGAAAATTGGCAGACTACTAACTCTATCTGAAATATGTAAATTTAGATGAATATTCTTGTGAATAGATCAAAAACAATTCAAACTCTCGATTGTCATCTAAAAATTCAGGCTGTAATTTAGTGTAGCGTTGTGTAATATTATCAGCACAAGTAGTCTTGTTCGAGTCTCAATCTTCCTTGGAGCAACTCTTAGCTTTGCATTTATCGAGTCTAATACTAACTCTTTACTTATACAAGTTGAATACCATTAATTACTTCATATATGTATATGTACAAATTTCCCAGGCAAAAATTCATAATAGAGGAAGATTTTTATTTTATGAAGTTTTTGTTTAAGTGTATTTGTCAGTAGATAAATTTTTGATAAAGTATAGCGATAAATTTGCAACATACCTTTCTCATGGTATTCTAGTAAGTAATTACATGTAACAATAAATTTGGAGGAAAAAGCCTATTTAAATAAAATTACGCGGAAAAGCCAAGCCAACCTAATACTAGGTGATGTAGAAATATCTCAAATTCAATGCAAGCAACGTCAATTTAAACTTGATTAGCCGACTCTAGTTTGCATTAATCGTTTTGTAAAAAAGCTCCATTTGGACATCCAGTAAAATTCCCCATAAACCTGTAAAGCGTATTACTGTAGTGTAGATTAATTTATCACTCTATAATTTACGCAGCCAGCCAGACTTGTATTACTTCTTGTATTCCCATGCCCAAAAAGAGCGCGTATACATACTCAATTTGAGTAAAAACTTTTACTTTTATAAATCGGCTTAATTGCCAGCCGAAATTACAGATATGTCTGTGAGCTGGGAGAAATTTTATGATATGTTCAGTACATTAATCAACTTTTTTGGAGCAAATAGAGAATATTTCTCAATCTAGCTAGGTTTTATAGCTTGAGAAGATCGATAATATCTTCAAAAGATTTTTAAAACAGCATACAACTGATAAAAGTTAATGAATGGATTAATCAAAAATTCTGGTAATCCATTTTCATTTAGGTGCATCTGTTGAATATGTGGGTGGAATCAGAGTTCAACATCAGCGATGTCTAAGACTGGCTACACCTACGCACACTGCCAAATTTGTGTATGTATAGAGAAATTATGACAAAGTTCTCAATCTTCTCTATATCTGCATCTACTATTAGATTATCGCGATCGCGCTGAAAACACTGTTAGATCAAAACTGGGTAGCACAGAAAATATCCGTAATTTACACTTGGGCAAACTTTAAATTCATTGTGCTCATTGTCAAGCAATAAACTGGTTTGCTTGAGAGTATAACCTAGTAAAACAATTAAGTGTTTACTCCGAATCATCTCGAATGCTGCCATGATAGAGCAACTATCCTGGAATATTACATAGTATTTAGTTTTTAAATCTAGGGCATAAGCTTCAACGATCATTTTGATATCAGTCACTTCAACATAGCCTTCCTAATTTGTTGTCTATGTACTGAAGTGAAGATCGAATTGTAGAGAAGTGTTGCTGAGATATAAAACGTTTTAAACGACTAGTTTTTTACTATTTGGTTCATACCTACCATCTTGATTAAGGCAAAGTACTATGAAATCCATGTCTCCAAGTTCAAACTTTAATATAATCCCTTATATTATTTTATTTGTAAGTATTTTACTTAGTATCTCTGGACAACTGCTGATGAAAAATGCCATGATTTATACAAATGAGGGAGTATTGAATTGGGATTTTCTTACAAAATTATCATTAGCTATTACTGTCTATTGTTTAGGTATAGTAAATTGGATATTGGCTCTGCGATCTGTAAAATTGAGTATTGCTTATCCACTCACAAGTTTAAACTATGTCGGGATACTTTTCGGCTCATACTACTTTTTTCATGAGGTGATTACGCTAACTCGAATAGTAGGAGTCATCACTATCTTCTTGGGTGTTCTCTTAGTAGTTAACCCTATAAAAAATCTCAAATTTAGGTAATTACTTGAAAAGTTAAAAATGAGTATTTTTACTTGGCTCAATTTAATGCTTGTTGTTTTGTTTGGAACAACAGCTCAACTCTCACTCAAGTATGGATTTTACATCTCTAACTCTAATAAAGGAGAAAACGGATCTCTTAAAAATCTCTTATTATCTCGTTATTTTTTGATTTGGTTTATCTGCTATACATTTATGACTATATTATGGCTTTATGTATTGCGGACAATTCCTTTAAGTCAAGCATTTCCAGTTTTAGGATTAATGTATGCATTTGTACCAATTGCTTCTCACTATATTTTAAAAGAAGAAGTTGTTTTTAGCCAGTGGTTAGGAATTTCCGTTATTATAACTGGCGTCATTCTAGTTGGACATTAATCTTTTATCATTAGATTATTAATATTAACAGTTTCCGAACATCATCCTGTAAAACATTTTCACAAAATCTAAATTTAATTTATGAATATAGGCATAGTTGGCGGAGGCATCACTGGACTAGTATTAGCTCAACGTCTTTCACACCAAGGGCATAAAGTCACTGTCTTTGATAGCAACAAGCAGCTTGGTGGACTTACTACTTATCATGATTACGGATTATTTACCTGGGATCGCTTTTATCACGTTATTTTACCTTCTGATACTCACTTAATAAATTTTCTGAGAGATATTGGTCTTGGAGATAAACTACGTTGGCATCGAAGTTTAACAGGTTTTTATGACAACAAAAAGTTTTATTCTATTAGTAATAGTATAGAATTCTTGCGTTTTCCTCTATTTGGACTTATAGGTAAAATCAGATTAGCTTTTACTCTTATATATGGTTCACGCCTGAATAACTGGCGGCGCTTAGAGAAAATTTTAGTTGAAGATTGGCTATTGAAACTAGGTGGTAAAAACACATACGAAAAGCTCTGGAAACCTTTGCTTTTATCCAAATTAGGAGAAAACTATAAGCGAATCTCAGCAGTTTTTATCTGGGCTTATATCAAACGACTATTTTCAGCGCGCGATTCTTCATTAAACAAAGAACAACTTGGTTATGTCTCCGGCGGTTATAAAACTGTTTTTGACCATATAGAAAAATTAGTTTACGCGGCTGGAGGTCATATCCACAAAGGTGTTGCGGTTGAATATATCGCACCTCATCCAGGGGGTGGAATGTGGGTAGAATCTCAGGGTAAAAAAGAGCATTTTGATAAAGTCATCTTTACTGGCCCAGTTAATATCTTGCAACAGGTTGCTGCGAGGGAACTGGTGAAAGTTTCAGACACTGGTAAAACAGTAGAATACCTGGGTGTAATCTGCATGGTACTGATTACTCGTAAGCCTCTAGTTCCTTATTACGTAGTAAACATTGCCGATAAAAATATTCCTTTTACCGGAGTTATCGGTATGAGTAACTTAGTTTCTTTACAAGAGACAGCAGGGTATAACATTACATTTCTACCAAAATATATCCTTTCCACTGACCCGTTGTTAAAACAACCAGATGAGGAATTACGTCCAATATTTTTCCAAGGTATACGTTCAATGTTCCCCGAACTTAAAGCCGATGACATTGTAGCAGCACATATTAATCGAGCGATTAAAGTACAGCCACTACAAGTTTTAAATTATTCCAGCCTTGTTCCAAAAGTGAGTACTGAAAACGATGATTTTTTCGTCGTCAATACCTCACAGTTGGTCAATGATAGCGTCAACAACAACGCAGTAGTTCGACAAGTCGATGAATTTCTCAAAAAATCAGCATTACTGAATTCTTGAAATTTGAGTAATCGCACTTTATTTTAAAAATCACACGAGGTCTTTATGAGTCTTTTTGTTCTTTTACCCGCATATAACGAGCAAGAATCAATTCGACCCTTGTTCAAAAAGTTTCAAACATTGCAGCAAATCTTTAATATAGAGATAGAACTAATTCTTGTCGATGATGGCAGTAGCGATCGAACTGCTCAGACTGCAATAGATGAATCTCAATCACTAGGTCTATTACTGAAATTAGTCCAACATCCCAAAAATGCTGGTTTAGGCCAAGCAATTAAAACAGGTTTCACGACTTTCTTAGAAATTTCCAAAGAAGGTGATTTTTTAGCGGCGATGGATTGTGATAATACTCAACCACCAGAGCTATTAATAAAAATGTATGACACTATGATAGCTGGTAGCTATGATATAGCGATCGCGTCTAGATATCGCAAAGGTTCTAAAGTCATAGGCTTATCAAAATTTAGAGAGCTGATGAGTTATGGAGCCAGCTGGCTTTTCAGAATTGCCGCCCGCGTACCAGGGGTAAAAGACTACACTTGCGGTTACAGACTGTATAACCGTACTTTCCTTAGTAAACTGGATATGTATTATGGGGACAATCTATTCACTGAAAGTGGATTTGCTTGCATGATAGATTTACTGCTGAAAGCCAAAGTCCTCAAACCAAAAATCGTAGAAATCCCAATGGTTTTGAGATACGATGAAAAGCCGACTGCTAGCAAAATGAAAATTCTTAAAACTATTACTCGAACGCTAAAGCTCTTGTTTAAGAATCTAGCATCAACAGAGCCAACGCCCAATTTAGGTCAGACTTTCAAACAGCAAGAAACACTCAGAATTCCACTGAGAATGGCAAATCGTAAATAAACCTGAGAAGAAAAGTCTGGATTCTTTTTATTTGACACTCAAACTCTCAGCGGAGCTTTCCTTGCTCCGCTTTTGTATTCTGACTTTTGAATTCTTCGTCAAATAGCTCGAAATTTCTAGTCTGGGGGCGGATTTGCCAAGGCGTTATGAAAGGGGAGGGAAATCCACACGTTTTTCTAGCAACTGTGGCTTTTGCTCATTTGTTAGACTGAACACACCAGGATTTTTTCAGTCAAATCTCTGAACTACGCCAGCAGACGAGGCTACCCCATGCTTACAAGTACGCTACTTCTCTCGAATCAACTTCCCACTCTCCAATATTCCTCCACACCAGAGCGTTTCGATGAAACCTGGGAAGCCCCCCTGGCTACCCTTCTGGGACTAGGACGCGCCGCTGGTGCTGACTTCATCGAATTATTTTTAGAGCGTCGCAACTATATTAGTTCTCTTGCAGAAGATGACGCCATCACGAGTATTTCACCCAGTCTGTCTACAGGCGCGGGAGTCAGAGTCTTTCGTGGTAAAGCTGACTGCTACGTTAGCACCAATGACCTTTCGTTTTCCGGTTTGAAAGCAGCCTTAGAAAAAGGTCTTTCTATCTTGGGATTGCAACTACCCACTGCTAAGGCTTTCATCCCAGAAATCAACTTAGAATTACTCAGAGATTACGCCACCAAAAGAGGTAAAGATGCATGGCTACCAGTGTGTAGCTCCATCCGAGAAATGGGAGAAATCCTTCTAGATGGTACTGCCCACCTGAAGCAAAAAGCTAGCCACATCCAATCGCGCCGTGCTACCTATTTCCGGGATTGGCAAGAAGTTTTAATCGCTGCCAGTGACGGGACTTTTGCTCGTGATATTCGCCTCACCCAGTCAGTAGGATTTAACCTGTTGTGTGCTGATGGTGCTAATCGTACCTCAATTGGCGATCGCGCGGGTAATACTAGCGATGCCAACTTCTTGCGAACTTGGGATTCTCAACAAGCCGCCGAGAAAATAGCAGAATCGGCTGGAAAAATGCTCTACGCAGATTACGTGGAATCGGGTACTTATCCCATCATTATGGCCAATCACTTTGGCGGCGTAATCTTTCACGAAGCTTGCGGACACCTATTAGAAACCACTCAAATTGAACGCAATACCACTCCCTTTGCTGACAAAAAAGGCGAAAAAATTGCCCACGAAAGTTTGACAGCCTGGGATGAAGGGCGCTCTGAAAATGCCTTCGGGACTATTGACATGGATGACGAAGGTATGCCCGCTCAAAGAACCCTCTTAATTGAAAAAGGCGTTCTGAAAAACTTTTTAGCAGATAGAACAGGTTCCTCACGCACCGGACACCCCAGAACTGGAAGTGGACGCCGCCAAAATTATACCTATGCTGCTGCTAGCCGGATGCGTAATACTTATATTGATTCTGGCGAATATAGCAATGATGAATTATTTGCCTCTGTTGATAAAGGTATTTACTGTAAAAAGATGGGTGGTGGTAGCGTTGGTGCCACAGGTCAATTTAACTTTAGTGTTGATGAAGCTTATTTAATTGAAAATGGCAAAATCACCAAACCACTGAAAGGAGCAATTTTAATCGGTGAAGCCAAGGAAATCATGAATAAAATTTCCATGTGTTCTCAAGATTTGGAAATTGCACCAGGTTTTTGTGGCTCCGTCAGTGGCAGTATTTACACCACAGTGGGACAACCCCACATCAAGGTCGATTCTATTACCGTAGGTGGACGATAAGAATTTTAGATTTTAGATTTTGGATTTTGGATTGTGAATGAGCAGGAGTTTAAGGCTAGAACAAAGCAGCTGGCATTACCAGTCATTCGTCTAGTTGAGCAATTGCCACAAACTAGAATTTCTGATGTCATTAGCAAACAGTTATTACGTTCCGCAACTTCAGTTGGTGCTAATTATCGAGCAGCCTGTAGAGCTAAATCAAAAGCTGATTTAATTGCCAAACTCAGTATCGTGGAAGAAGAAGCTGATGAAACGCTTTACTGGTTAGAGCTTGTTATTGATTCTGGATTAATGACAGCAGAAAAACTAAAAAGCCTAATGCAAGAAGCTAACGAAATTCTAGCTATGACTGTTGCATCAATAAAAACACTACGAGAAAAATATAAGTCATAACATCCAAAATCCAAACTCTAATATCAAAAATGGAATCGTTTCCAATCCAAAATCGCTCGACTGAGCGTAGCCGAAGTCTAAAATCCAAAATCCAAAATTGACTATGCCGAATATCAATGAGATTGCAAATTCTGCCAAGGACAATGCTGATAAGCTTGGCATTAAGAAATTCGACATTTACGGCTCAACTGTAGATGACACTAGCGTGCAAGTAGACCAAGGTGAGCCAAAACAAGTTAAAGCTTCAAACCGCTCTGGTGTTACTGTTCGTGTTTGGAATGAAGATAATACAATGGGTGTCACCAGCACCACAGATGTAGACCCCAAGGGACTGGAGTTAGCTTTGAAAACTGCCTACGAAGCCAGTTTCTTTGGTGTTAAAGAAAATGTTCCTGATTTTAGTCCAGAGGCTACTGTTCCTATTCCAAGTAAACCTCTGCATAAGGCACCTCAAGCACCTGTTGCTGAACTTATAGAAAAATTGTTGGTAGCTGAAAAAGAATTACTGGCAGCTCACCCAGCAATTAAAGGTGTACCTTATAATGGTTTGTCTCAAAGAGATATTGACAGATTTTATCTCAATAGCGACGGTGCAGTAAGAACTGAATCTCACTCTTTGGCATCAGTTTATCTTTATAGTAAAACTGAGGAAGATGGCAAAAAACCGCGCAGTGCAGGCGCTTATAGAATCAACCAGAGTTTAGATAATCTAGATATTCATGGTTGCATTAAAGAAACCGCCGATAAAACTATCAGTCACTTGAATTATGAAAAAATCAAAACTGGTAAATATCGAGTTGTTTTCTCACCGGAAGCTTTCTTAAGTCTGTTGGGTGCTTTTTCTAACTTATTCAATGCCCAAAGTATTTTAGACAATCAAAGTCTATCTACGCCTGATGATTTAGGTAAGGAAATTGCTTCTCCTCTACTTTCAGTTTATGATGATGCACTGCACCCAGCTAACGTAGGTGCTGAAACTTTTGATGGGGAAGGAACTCCCACTCGTCAAATTTCGCTGATTGAAAATGGCATTTTAACAGGATTTCTTCATAGTGCTGGCACTGCTAAAAGGTTAAATGCCCAGCCCACAGGTAATGCTAGTATTGGTGCAAAAGTCAGCGTCAGTCCCAATTTTTATCACGTATTTTCAACAGCAACTCCTGAGCAAGAGTTGAGCTTAGAAACTGCTGAAAATGTGATTTTTATCGATGATTTACAAGCTCTCCATGCTGGAGTTAAATCCTTACAAGGTTCCTTTTCTTTGCCGTTTGATGGTTGGCTAGTTAATCAGGGAGTGAGGACGAGTATTGAGTCAGCAACTGTTGCTGGCGATTTCTTGGAACTTTTGAAGTCAATTATTTATGTAGAAAAAGAGCCAGAGTTAACGCCAGGGGGAGTTTGCCCGAAAATCTGGGTTAATGAACTATCGATTACTGGCGAATAAAACTTAGGAAGTGAAGAGTTAGGAGTTGAATATAACTCTTAACTCTTCACTTGGAAATCATCACTCATCATTAGTATTCACCACCAATGCTAATGGCAGTATTAAATACATCAGCACCGCTTAAATCAATATTAGCTAAAACAGCGCCATCTACGTCACTGTTATATAAACGGGAATTACTCAAATTTACGTTGGTAAGATTGGCATTATTTAACATCGTATCGCTAACGAATGCTTCTGTGAGATTAGCAGACTTTAAATTAGCACCGGTTAAATCTGCACCTTCTAAGTTAGCACCTTCTAGATTAGCTCCTTTTAAATTTGCATTTCTCAAGTCAACACCGATTAGATGAGCGCCTTTGAGGTTAGCTCCTGCTAGATTGCATCCGGAACATTCTCTAGTTTCTAACAAGCGGCGGACAGGGGCGGAATTTTCTGCTTTGACGGGAATGGGAGCAGCTAAAGATAGCGTGCTGAGTAAGGCTGCTGCCGTCAAAAAAATTCGTTTCATAATTTACCTCCGACACTTCTAGAAGTCATTAAATCCCGATCTTCTACGATACCAGTGTGCCAAGATTAGAGAATTCTGTCCTCATGCGATCGGAGGAATAATAAAGGAATAATAAATTCGATCAGATTAGATATTGTTCCGTAATGTAGTCCGATGGGAGTAAATTTCCAACTGAGATTATATTAAGCCTTGCCGCTACCTAATAGGTACAAGAGTGCCATCCGAACAGCAACACCGCTGGTAACTTGTGATTGAATGAGACTAAACTCTGGGTCATCCATCAATTCAGAACTAATTTCAACACCACGGTTGACTGGGCCTGGATGCAAAACTTTGACGTTAGGTTTACAAAGTTGCAGTTTTGTGCGTGTAATGCCAAACAGTTGATGATATTCTCGCAAACTTGGCAGCAAATGTGCTGTCATCCGTTCCTTTTGCAGACGTAAAGTCATGACAAAATCGGCATTCTGCAAAGCTGGTTCTAGCTGCCAATGTACAAATAGTTGAGGATTGGGGGAATAACTTCTGCCTTCTACTTCCTCCGAGATAAACTCGGCAAAGAATTTAGGTAAGAGGGTTGGCGGTGCTGCCAGATGCACTTCGGCACCACTAGCTATTAAACTCCAAATATTCGATCGCGCCACGCGAGAATGAAGAATATCCCCAACAATGGCAATCTTTTTCCCCTTCAAAAGTTCCAGTCGCGGATG
Organism: Nostoc sp.; assembly: GCF_036917375.1. GTDB lineage: Bacteria > Cyanobacteriota > Cyanobacteriia > Cyanobacteriales > Nostocaceae > Nostoc. Next base: position 121,307 of record NZ_JBALDN010000094.1, on the reverse strand, counting down.
ATCTGGGTCAATGAGAGTAGTTATGGTAAATAAATCCAGGAGTGCTTGGGAAGGATGCTCATGTTGACCATCACCAGCATTGAGGACGCTAACTCGTACACCTAGACGATCCATTTCAGCCGCGATCGCATTCGGTACTCCTGCCTCTCGATGGCGGACTACCATAATATCAGTTCCCATCGCCAAATAGGTTTTCGCCGTGTCGAGAATTGTTTCTCCCTTGGTCATAGAAGAAGTGGCGGCGGCAAAGTTCAGCGTATCTGCACTTAAGCGTTTCGCTGCAAGTTCAAAACTGCTGCGGGTGCGGGTAGACGATTCAAAAAATAAATTCGCCACCACTTGTCCCTGCAAAGTTGGCACTTTCTTTGTCCGCCGTGATAGCACTTCTTGAAAACTGGCAGCAGTTTGCAAAACTGTATCGTATTCAGTAGTAGTAAAGTCAGCTAGGGAAAGAATGTGATGACGATTCCAAGTGGTAGTAGGCATAGGATTTGGGGAGGGACAAGGGGACAAGGGGGCAAGGGGACAAGGGGACAAGGGGACAAGGGGGACAAGGAGGACAAGGAGGACAAGGGGGAATTATTGAACAAGTCTCTCCCTTATCTCCCCCCTCTTCTTGGTCTACCTTGTCTCTTCTCCATGCCCAATGCCCAATGCCCAATCCCTTCATGCTGGTAAATGGAAAACGTTTAAAGCTAGAGAAATTAGGCTGAGGAATGTTAAAAACCCAATTGTATCTAGCATTGTAGTCACTAACGGGCCACTAACCAAGGCAGGGTCAAGCTTCAGTCGTTTCAAAGCCATTGGCAGTAAAGTGCCGAGTGTAACAGCCACAATTGTATTAGTTGCCATTACCATTCCGGCTATTAAAGCTACCCATCGTTCTTGAGGTCGCGCCCAAATTAAGGAAAGCAGGATCATCGTTGTGGCTAAAGCGAGAGCTGTACCTAAACCAGCTAGAAGTTCCTTGCGGAGAATTTTTAAGGTATCTTTGGGTGTTACCTCTCCCACTCCCAAGCCACGAATTGTTACCGTTAATGATTGAATACCGACAGTACCACCAGTGTTAGAAAATATCGGCATGATTACTGCTAGAACTGGCACTGCGGCAATTACAGATTGAAAAGGGGCGATCGCACTGGCTGCACCAATATACAGAGCCATGATCCCCAATAGCCAAGGTAAGCGATTGCGAATGGTGAGTAAGGGAGAGGATAAAGCTGCTTCATCACCACTTACACCCGCCAGTTTTTGGATATCTTCTGTGGCTTCCTCTTCCAAAATATCCATGACATCATCAATGGTGACAATGCCCACCAATCGGTCTTCTCGATCTACAACGGGGATAGCGATTAAGTCGTAACGCTGCATAATTCGCGCCACTTCTTCTTGAGGAGTTTCAGTTCTAACTTTGATGACGCGATCGCTAGCAATATCTTTAATGAAAACATCGGGAAAGGTAAACAGCAATTGCCGTAGAGAAACTACTCTCACCAGCGTCCGGTTGTCATCTGTAACGTAGGCGTAGTAAATCGTCTCCTTATCTTCATCCTGACGGCGGATTTTGCTCAAGGCTTCACCTACAGTCAATCCTTGGCGCAACCGGACATATTCGGTTGTCATCACCCGCCCAGCCGTGCCTTCTGGATAGCCGAGAATCGTTGCTGTTGCTTGCCTTTCTTCTGGACTGAGTTCTTGCAATAGCCGTTTGATTACCCCAGCAGGTAGTTCATCAAACAATTCTGCCCGTTCGTCGGGACTCATCGCTTCTACAAGTTGCACTACTTGGACATCATGGAGAGAATTAATTAGTTCTTCTTGCACCTCTGTGGGTAGATACTCAAATACATCAATTGCCTGAGCTTTGTTGAGTAAACGGAATGCGATCGCGCGTTGTTGTTCGGGCAATTGTGTAATGTAGTCTCCCACATCCACAGGTTGCAAGCGATTTAAATCCCATTTCAACTGGTTTAAATCGGTAGTATCAGTCAACAAATCACGAATATCTTCTGTAAGCATGATATATATCTCCTAAGTCTCCCCCGCGCTGGGAGACTTCCTCGCCACAGCTTAGAGGAGGTTGATACTGCCATCTTGTGGACTATGGTCCATAAAATTTCAACAAATCAATATCGATAGCTAAATTAAAGCATTGCTAGTCATCATCCTAACCCGGAACAGCGCTGTCCGGTAGATACTGAGGAAATTTTATCTCTTTAGTAGCTTTATATAAATTTTTAGCTTGCTACCTTGATTTTTGGGGGAATCATTCTCTAATCCGAGTAAGTTTTTCTACTTATAGAATCTGCGATCTCTGGCGATCGCGAATAAATAACCATACAGATGGCTAAAAAAGGGGAGTTGTCTCCAAACAAGGCATTAAAAAACTTCTGCTCATTAACAAATGCTTGAGGTTCAGTAATCTAAATTGAGATACTCTTACTTGAGTGTCATTAACTAATTACTAAATCATAAATAGCTTCTAGCTTGGCAGTTTGCTTGCGAATATCAAAATTTTCGCAAATAAACTCTCGTCCTTTTTTACCCATACTTTTAGCTAAAGCCCGATCGGACAAAAGAATATCTAATTTTTCCGCGAGAGATCGATCGTCTTTTTCTTCAACTAAAAAGCCAGTTTCTCCATCTAAAATAGCATCAGGGATAGCGCTATGCCAGGTAGAAGCTATTGGTAAACCAGAAGCGGCGGCTTCCAATATTGAAAGCGGTAAACCTTCGCTATCACCGTTTTTTGCTGTTTGGCTGGGTAGAGAAAATACTTCTGCATTTCTCATGGTTTTTTGAATCACTTCATAAGGTTTTGCCCCCATAAAATTCACTCTATTACTAATACCAAGCTCATCTGCTAGAGTTTTGAATTTTTCAGTCATTGTGCCGCTTCCAATTTGAATAACTGACACATCTGGATGCTTACTGGCAATCCGGGCAAAGGCTTTTAATAGGGTATCAATTCCTTTTTTTTCAGTATGTCTGCCTACACATAAAATATATCTTTCACCTTTTGATTCACTGGCTGGGGCAAATTTTTCTAAATCTATACCACTATTTAGTTTAATAATTTTATCTTCAGGATAACCATATTCAATCATTTTTTTATACAAAAAACTAGAAAAAGCGATAAATTTAGATGCTTTTTGTTTTAATTCTTCTTCATGCAAAAGAAATTGATAGAATGCTGGATTACCTGACAGCCACATAGATCGGCGTGAAACTGTGATATCAAAACCGTAAAATGTAACGAGGAATGGAATATTTAATTTCTCTGCCAATCGCATTGCGTAAATACCATCTGGCCCAAAATGTCCGTGAATTAATTTTAGATTTTTTAGTTCCGCTTCTTTTCCAAACACATTTGGCGAAGCAGAAATTATATGAAATAATTGCTTAATCTTCCATTGGTCATTATCGCTAATAGCAATATTGTCAAAAGGAATTTCTGCTAATAGTTTACAAGTCAGAAATAACGGTTTGTATGTTTGTAAATTATGAGCTTGTTCTCCGATAAAAGTTTCTGATACTCTCGGATAAGCTCGACGATACATCCCAACTGTTTTCATTGTGTTACTCCTTTTATAAGATTAATATTTCTCTTTCCAAAAAATGAACAAAATGTTTGGTAAAAAACTTTTAATTTCTTTATATATTTACGCCCTTGCTTTTATCCACTGCTATTTTGTATAAAATGGTAATTACCTGATTTATTCCGAACAGCAGTAACAATACCAATTTGTAGTTTTTTCAAGCTAAGACTAGTCTAAATCAGGGCTTCAGTTATTTATGTTAGTAAGTGAAATAATAATTTTTTCTGAAACTATTATTTAGTAAATATCTTAGGCTCTAATAAAGCAAACTAGGATATTGATTATGTCAAAAAACTGATTAATTTTTTATGACTTAGGCATTGACAGGAAAGCCAAAATAGCAACTACGCTTTTCAAGGCTTATAGGTAAATTTTTGCGATGCCTGCGGTAAATGCTGCCTACGCAACTAATAAAATATGCTTTGTAAAAGGCTGAACCGAGGTTTTGACGTGAATGCACAAAATGATTTATTTGTAAAGTGCATAAACCCTATTTTTATCAAACTTGATTGGGTTGAGGATAGCCTCCCTTTCTTGGCTGCAATTATTTGCTGAATATTTAACACAAACACATCAATCTTAAAACATATCTACATTAAAATTATATTTATTTAAATAAATATTTTTGTTAAAAAATGATTTAATTTATACCAGCATAAGCATAACCTCGGAGTAATGATTTAGTTTAGACTACCATAAGCTCATCTTTCGGAGTTAGGCACTCTTGATTTTTTGACATCATCCCAGCACTGAAATATTATGTTCGGCTAATTAATTATAATTCCCGAATCTATGCACAAAGCCCAAAAAGCCCTCACCTCGGCGGTCTTAATGATAAGTCTTCAACCGGACACGATATGATTTAGTACACCCAATCAATTCAATAGTGGATTCCCAAGACCACTCTTGAGAGTTCCTCTTTCTAAAACTCGACTTACTTGGAGGGATTTTTCCACCCACGCAGAGATCGAGATTTCTAGAGAAGATTTACGTTTCCGTATGCTCTCCAGCATAGAATCCCATCTCAATGTCCCATTCTCCATAGCCCAAGTGCAAGAAACCCACTCCTTTAAGGGGTCAAATTTTGCAAGTATTTCTAAACCCAACCATGAAAACATCTACCAAATTTTGAGTTAGTCTGGAGTATTACCACATCTATACAAGTAGTATCTGGTATCAAGCAACTTCATACGTAGTCACCTGGACGACGGAGAATCAGAAATGGGTTAGCAGATTTCACCTCATAGTCGTGGTAATGTGTTTGAGCTTTGGCGATCGCTCTTGGGTGTGTCTAGTTTTCTCTATAGTTAGAACAAACAAAAATTTTATAAATGGTTTCTTAGGCAGTAAATTGCCAAAGTTTAAGATTTCCATCATAATCTCCAGATACCAAATACTTATTACTGATAGCTAATGAACTGATCTCTGATTCGTGTTCACCTGGAAATTCTTGCAAAAGTTCTTTGCTTTCAGTAGATGAGATTCTGATATTTCCGTTTAGTGCAGCAGTTATGAGAATACTACCGTTATGATTTAAAAGAACGTTGGGATCAAATGGGCCACCATCCGATGCTGGTGCTGCTTCAATTACTTGTATTCTTTTGCCACTCACAGTATCCCATAGATAAACTTCGTTCTCTCGATCTGATGCAGTAGCTAGAACCCTTCCTCTATCATCAATTGAGGAGTAACTCCATTCTCCATAATGACTATCAGGGAAAGCTCTAATAAGCTTTGTAGAAGGCATTTCCCAGACTCGATTTTCTCCAAGTCTAAATCGTGCATATAACTGTTCTCCAGTATCATTAAATTCTAATAGCTCAAATTCCCAGAATCTTTCGCCACTAATTTCAGCAATTTGTTTAAGTGTTTTCAAATTCCATATAATTACTTTATCTGAGTAATTTATCCCCGCAGCCAAGTAATTAGCTTTAAGATTGTTCGCCAAACATCCACATTATTTGGTGTCTCTAAGGTTTGTAAAAGCTGATTAGACAAATAATTCCAGATTTTTATTCTCTTGTCTGAACCTCCACTAATTACATTACCCTGCTCTCCAATTACAACCGAACGACTATAACTCTCATGAGAGTAAGATGAGATAAGCTCACCAGATAAAAGATGCCAAACACTTACCTTTCCATCTATTGATGAACAAGCAATAACTTCTTGGGATTCATCAATAGCAATCTTTGTGATTGTTTTAACTGAATTACCTACTTTATGCGAGCGCAAAACTTTAAACAGTTTTAATGGTGATAAATATTTTTTTCTCTCATCTTCAGATAGCTTGATCCAAGGTAAAGAAGCTTTGTTATCTAGCCCATAAGAGAAAAATTCATCCTTCATAACTTTTTTTATTGGATTTAGATTGCAGGCTTTCAGTAGTAGTGCTGTAAAAGATATCGTAATAAATTCTTTCCGCTTCATAACATCCTAAACGTTCTGCGATCGCTCGCTGAAATTAGCACTCGTTTATCTAATTTAAACTATCAACAAAAATAATTCATTCATTATGCCTTAAGAAAACCGCAATTTAAGTATAAATTGTTATAAGTATTGAAAGGAGTTTGAGCAAGTATCATATTTTAGTTGGGAATCACCAAAATTAAGTACCCAGAAGTCTATTAACACGAGATAATAATAAACTCACACCACCCTTAGCTGTTGTCCCATCAACCATTACAGAACTTATTCTGGCTTGGTTTAGGTAATTCACTTGACAGTCACAGGGTCAAATTTTGCAAGTTGTTCTAAACCAAACCATGAAAACATCTACCAAATTGCTAACTCGCCTAGACTATTACTACCAGCAAATCAAAACGATTATCCTGACTCGCCAAAATCCGATTACTGGTTTACTACCTGCGAGTACAGCGATTACAGCCCACGGCGATTATACAGATGCCTGGGTACGAGACAACGTTTACAGCATTTTGGCAGTTTGGGGTTTAGGACTTGCATACCGCAAGATTGACGACGACAAAGGACGCACCTATGAATTAGAACACAGTGTCATCAAACTGATGCGCGGGTTGCTATTTGCGATGATGCGACAGGCTCATAAAGTAGAGACATTTAAACATACTCAGTCGCTATTGGATGGACTGCACGCCAAATATAATACCGCAACCGGTGACATTGTTGTTGGTGATGATGAATGGGGACATTTGCAACTTGATGCCACATCTATATTTTTGCTAATGTTGGCGCAAATGACGGCAGCAGGATTGCCAATAATTTATAGCATTGATGAAGTTAATTTCGTCCAAAATCTAGTTTACTACATTGGACGAGCTTACCGCACACCAGATTACGGCATTTGGGAACGCGGTAATAAAATTAATCGTGGTAGTGCTGAGTTAAATGCCAGTTCTGTAGGCATGGCAAAAGCTGCTTTAGAAGCTATCAATGGATTGGATTTGTTTGGTGTGCATGGTAGTCAAGCATCGGTGATTCATGTGCTACCAGATGAAATCGCCCGCGCCCGGATTACTTTAGAATCGCTATTACCGAGGGAATCTGGTTCTAAAGAAATTGATGCGGCGCTGTTAAGTATTATTAGTTATCCTGCCTTTGCAGTGGAAGATTTGGAGTTACGCGATCGCACTTTAAACGATATTATCAATAAACTCGCAGGTAAATACGGCTGCAAACGCTTTCTGCGTGATGGACACCAAACCGTTTTAGAAGATCATCACCGCTTACACTACGAACCGTGGGAACTCAAGCAATTCGAGCATATTGAATGCGAATGGCCGTTATTTTTCACTTATTTAGTTCTAGATGGATTATTTCGCGGCGAACAAGAACAAGTTAAAAAATACCAAGAGCTTTTAGAATCATTACTTATAGAACAAGATGGTTTGCGTTTATTGCCAGAACTTTATTATGTTCCGGCAGAAAACATAGAGGCAGAAAAGTTAGCACCTCAAACGCAAGCACGTTTGCCCAATGAAAATATTCCTTTGGTATGGGCACAGAGCTTATATTTTCTCGGTGAAATGTTGAGTGAAGGATTATTGGCAGTTGGTGATATCGACCCTTTGGGAAGACATTTGTGTGTGGGTAAACAGCGCGAATCGTTGGTACAAATTGCTTTATTGGCAGAAGATGAAGATTTACAGACGAAACTAGAAGTTCACGGAATTGAAGCGCAAACGCCTACTCAGGTAGAACCGATTCAGGTGAGAAAAGCTGGAGAATTTTCAACTATTTATACCCAAATTGGACGTAACGATAAACTTGGTTTAACTGGACGGCCAGTGCGAAGATTGCGGAGTTTAACAACATCTAGAATCTTTCGGATTAGTGGTGAAACAATTGTATTTTTGCCTTCATTTTCCGACTCTCAACAATTTTACTTAACTCTTGATTACCATTTTTTGCTGGATCAAATTAGAAGCGAACTAGCTTACATTCAAAAATATTGGAGCGATTTAGGGCGTCCTACTCTGACTTTAATGTTGACGCACACCATGTTAGAAAGTGGTTCTGAAGCATTACTAGAACTGATGCAAGAACTCAAAGATGGTGTTTGTAACGGCGTGCGGGTGAAATTAGGGCGGTTAAATCAGCTAATGCTAACAGCCGGAATTCAAAGAATTGATTTTCTACCAAATGCAGAATTCTCGCGATCGCCAGTAAAAAATGCTAGTCCACGTTGCTATTATCTAGCTTATCATCCTGATAAAAACTGGCGCTTAGGACATACCCAAGAATTTCAAATGGAGTGTGAAACCAACTTTGGGTTATTACTTTTTCATTTGCGCTCATCAGAGAATATCTACGAACAAATTGAGTTATTGCAAACTTTAACTCGCTTGCAGGGAATGAAATTTGATACGGGATATGGTGGCCCAGGATATCCTGTTACAGTAGGCGATTTGCTCGATGAAGTTTACACCAAAGCTGGAGATTTAGGCATTTGGGCAGTAGTGCGTCGGGCTGCGGGGTTGCGCCAAATGGTTGATATCAGCCTATCAGATGCAGTAACGAGTATTTTGGTGCGGGGTAAGCAAATTGCTGTCGGTAAAGCTTACAGCGAAGCGTCTTTGATTACCGTACCCATGTCCCACGATGAAATTGCCGATAAAATTAACCATTTTTGTCGTGAAGATATCCGCGATCGCGTCCTTACTCAAGAGATTTTAATCTATGTTGGTATCTTAATTCGCTCAGAACCCGAACTATTTCAGGGATTACTAACTGTAAGAGTCGGCTATCTCATCCTGTTAATAACCAGCGAACTAGCGCGAGAATTACACGTTACTCAAGATGAAGCTTACGATTACCTAATGCAACTTTCACCCTTTGAAGTGAAAATGCGCTTGCGTCAGGTATTAACTGGATATACTGGCATGAGTAACCTGTTGCGCCAGCAAGAATCACTCCACGTCAAACAAAAAGAAAGTGATATTGCTTGGGTAGTGTCACCAGGAATCGCCGAAGGGATAGAAGTTCCGCCAGGTGGTTGGCGACGGTTTCGTCAAGCTGAAGGTGCAACGGGACGCGTACCAAAACAATTTTTTAAGCAAGTTTGGCTATTAATGCAACATTGCAAGGGTCTAGTAATTGGCGATAAACTAGAGCGCCGCAATCGTTTAGATAGCGAGATCATGCTGTCGGAAATGACAGCCGGAGAAAGAAATTTTGCGCTGTTAGTTGAGCATTTGCTGAATAAAATTGAAGCTCCAGAATACCGCCAAGTAAATATTGAAGCATTAATCGAATTAGGAGCGATCGCTGCCAATAATCCCAAGCTGCAAATTGAAGAATATATCGTGTTGGATGTGTTAATCGGCCATGCAGTGCGATTGGCGTGGCTGGAAAATCATAGTCAACGCAGCGATCGCTATGACGAGGATAAAGCGAGTGCGTGGCGATCGTTTTACAATACTTCACCTAGAGATTGCGCTAGTTATATTTTGAAGGCATTCAGGTTCTTAACGGAATTTGTGAAAGATTTTTAAACGCAGAGGGGCGCAAAGGGAAGCGCAGAGGTACGCAGAGGATGAGAGAGAATGAGTTGAGTGGGGTGATTATTGGGTGTGCGATGAGGGTGCATACTGCTTTGGGGCCTGGTTTATTGGAGTCGGCTTATGAAGAGTGCTTGGATTATGAGTTGAAGAAAGCCGGATTGAATAATTGGTAAGCAAATTACATTGCCCTTAGTTTATCAAGATGTGCAATTGGAATGTGTTTATCCATTAGATTTGATTGTCGAAAACCAAGTAATTATAGAGATTAAATCTGTAGAGTCCTTCCACCCGATTCACTCCGTTCAACTCCTAACCTATCTCAAACTAGCAAACTGCAAACTAGGTCTTCTCTTTAACTTTAACGTCCTCCACCTCAAAGAAGGCATCAAACGCGTAGCCAACAACCTCTAACCCCTCCTCTTACTCCCTCTCATCCTCCGCGAACCTCCGCGCTTCCCTCCGCGCCCCTACCCTGCGGGAAGGCGTTCGCGTAGCGTCTCGTAGAGAAGCGCCTATGCGTTGAAAAAAAATATCCCCCACCTCAGATTCCAAAAGCAGGGGTTTTATTAAAACTACTTAACAGAAACAGCATCAACATCAATAGTGCTTCCACTAGAGGTAGAACCCTCAGTAGTATTAGGTACTTCAGCACCCACCTCACCCTTACGAGCTTTCCAGCCCTCAATTACTAGCCCAGAAACTTCACTAACTAGCAGAGTCAAAAGGAAAACATCATCAATCTGTCCCGCAACGGGTATAAAATCTGGGAGAATATCAAACGGACTGACCAAATAAACCAACGTTCCTAAAATTACCCACCAACGGTATTTGGGGTTACGAAGCACACTGCGATACCAGGCGTAAAGCGATTGGATTGAAAATTTCATATTCTGAACCTCCAGTTATCTTTTATTTTGACAAATCATGGTAAAAATTCACGGTGCGAATAACCGTCCTAGTTAGTCTGGAAGACGCTACTAGTAATTTGTCAATAAAGATAAATAAGTAGGTAGGTAGCGGGTTCATCCCAAACAGGCAACAGTTGTTTATTTATAAGGCTGATTAATCGATGAGTGCTGATATCTGCTGCTCTAGCCATAAGAGATATGCCTATAGACTGATTTTTTATTTTGCTAGAGATTTTATAAATTACTCGGTATAGTCTTAAACTTCTGTGCAGATCCCAAAGAGTAATCTTCTAATTTAAAATCAGCAAAAGGCTTCTTTTCTAACCTATTCCGTAGCGCCTCGTCAAGAATAACACCTGATGATTCTCTTTTAACCCCAATAATTATCACACTTGTCTGATATGTAGTTAAATCCTGATTTGCCTGACAATCACTCCGTTGAAATTGACCCAAATTCAATAAGCGATAACTTTTGACACTTGGTGTATTAATAAATAATTTTTTAACCAAAAGTTGTATTTGTTTAGAACGTTCTAAAGCCACACGTTCTTGAACTGATGTATCACCTTTACAAGAAGCTGTACCGACAGAGATAATCTCATTGGGAGCTTCCATTATATTCTCTATACCTTCTTGTTCTAAATTCAACTTTAAAAGGTCAACACTAATAATTTCATCATTGGATTTAATTTGAAAGTTGCTACCTAAAAGCCATTTATACTTTAGTGATAAAACCGCTATATTAAATTCAGCTATCCTTCCCTGACTATCTCTACCTTCTTGATAGGGAAAATAATCTATATTACCTTTTTTTTCTGGATATTGTCTGTAATAAGATGTTTCATAAACATCTGATTTCCGTGTGGCTAAAACCACTATACTAAGTAATCCTAATATTACTAATAGAACTGCAAAAAATGCTAATAGCGGCACTTTTTCCGGCTGCTTGTTTGGAGGTAATGAGTTGTTATTAATATCTACAGGTAAATCTTCAAGGTTAGAAGCTTCTAAGATATTACTATTTGTCGGAGTCGTGTCTGTTAATTGAGTTTCTATTTCTTCTAGGGAATGCAAAATTTCTTGAGTACTGGCAGGACGTTGTTCTATATCTGATGCTGTTAGCCAATCAATTAAATTCAATAGTAAGGGTGAAATATGGATAGCATGATTTTGCCAGTGCAATAAATTTTGCTGGACATCATACATCTCCAAAGGATGGTGTCCTGTCAGCAAAAATACAAAAGTGCGTCCCAAAGCAAATAAATCTGACTGCGGTACTGCTTGACCATTCATTTGTTCTGGGGCGCTGTAGCCAGATGACATAAGTGCTGTCATCTTGTCGCCATTGCTTATTTGGTCTTGATAGGTTTTATTAATTTCATTGGCGGTGCCAAAATCAATCAGTACTAGATTCCCCCAACCCTCCTCAAGGGGGGATCTAATCATGATGTTAGATGGCTTAATATCTCGATGTAGGTACTGTTTGCTATGTACTACATCTAAAATTTCTATCAACTGCCTTAACCAGTCTATGGCTTGTTCTTGGGATATGGGGCTATTTTGCTGTTGTAACCACTGTTCTAAGTTGTAGCCATCGATTTTTTCCATTGCAATGCAATGCAATACTAAACCATTTCGGGTTTGATACTGGAAGTAACTATCTTCTTTGGGAATTCCGGGATGCTTGAATTGTCCCAACACCGTTACTTCTTGCTGAAATAGTTCTACTGCTTTGGCGTCGCCTGATAAATCCTCTTTGAGTATTTTGAGAATTTTGGGGGTATCTTGCTCGTATGCCTCATAAACTTTACTAAAACCTGTTTTGTCACTCAACAGGCACGTCACCCGATAACGCCCTAGCAATTCTAGATGGGAACCACAACTTTGACAAAAGCGGTTTTGATGATTATTTGGGTGATTTGGTTTAGGGCAAACAGGGTTGATACAAAGGCTCATGACAGGGGAGTGGGGAGTGGGAAGTGGAGGAGCAGGGGAACGATACTGCTCGGTTAAAGGGAAAAGGGTAAGGGGAAAAGGATTGGAAGGCTCGATATATAAGGTTTTTTCCCCTTTAACATGAGTCCCTTTCCCCCAAAAGCCGACAAGTATTGAGCAGGGGAGAAATTGCAGTAAGTTTTTCCGCTCCTTTGCACCTCTGCCTCTTATGCCCACTTGCCCTGAGCGTACCCCTGCGGGGAAGCAAGCTACGCGTAGCGTCTCGCAGAGAAGGGATGCCCAATTCCCCTAGACATCGCTCCTATTAATTCTTCTGTTGCTGTATGACTAATCCCGTCTAATAATCATGAGATTTTTGATCTGTGTTCTGCCAAGAAAGCTGCCACAGTTTGGTTAAATGCCTCTGGTTGTGTCAAAAACGGCCAATGATTGCCGGGAACTTGGCAGATACGTAAGTTTTGAAGATAGGTTTTGTAAGGTTGAATTTGCCAATTTTGGCGGTTCAGCCCTTGTTTTGGCTGGACGAATAGGGCAGGGGTGTCAAGGGGAATTGTAAAACCTGGGACTTGCATTACTGCCTCAAAAATTCCGTCGCGGGCGGCTATGGTAAATTTGCTGCCCCAACTACCATCGGGTTTTTGTTCTATTCCTGCTTGGAAGACTTGCTCTTGTAAAGAAGTCCATCCTTGATATTGCTTTAATTGCCGTGCTTGTTGTTCGGCTTCTTGCTGATTGGCAAAGGGTCCCATACTTTTAAGAAAAGGCAAGAAGCGATATAACATCGGGAAAGTTACCCTGAAAAGACTGGGCATTTTCCAGATAAAAATCGGATCGACGAGAATTATACTCCGTAAACGCTTTGGGTTTTGTCTTGCCCAGATGGCGGCTAATTTGCCTGTCCAAGAGTGACTTACAATATGGGCAAAAGTCCATCCAAGACTATCCATGAGTGCTTCAAGGTCTGCGATCGCACTTTCAAAGCTATAATCTATCTCTGGTTTACTACTTTGGCCGTGTCCGCGCATATCTGGCGCAACTATGTGGTAATCCGCCGCCAAGTAATCTCCTAAACTAGACCACACTAGAGCATGATCGCCTAAGCCATGTAGCAGCAGTAAAGGTTCTTGACCTTGATTCCATTCTAAATAAGAAAGTTGGATATCAGGCTTTGATAAAGTTTGACGTACAGGCATCATTGCACATCCAGGCGTAGATAGTTTTGCGTTTATATAGTACTGCGGAAGAAGATGGGGAGCAGGGGAGCAATACTGCTCGGTTAAAGGGAAAAGGGTAAGGGAAAAGGATTGGAAGGCTCGATATATAAGGTTTTTTCCCCTTGAACATGAGTCCCTTTCCCCCAAAAGCCGACAAGTCTTGAGCAGGGGAGAAAAGAAATTGTAGTCAGTTTTTCCCCTCTGCCCCTGGTCACTGAGCGCAGCCGAAGTGTGCCCCTCTGCCTCGTATGCCCAATTCAATTGTTACCATTTACCACTTTATGACTCTGAGGATTGTACCAATTGACACGAAATAATGAGGCTAATGAATGCCAAGATCAAGAAAAGGATGCCCCAAGGATATTAAAAGTACTATGCCAGAATTACACCAATCGATTGCCCAGCATTATCACGAACGGACTAAATACAACCCTGAAACTCTCGCTTCCAAAAGTCAGCGGTTAGACTGGACTAAACAGCCAGTGCCCTTCAAAGAGTACAAAATTGGCTCTACTTTTGATCTCAAACCCTATATCCAAGAAAAAGCAGAGGCTTATGCTAATAATCCAGATGCTCAATGGTGGCAAAGACTTTCACGACTATTGTTTCGCAGTTATGGATTGACGGCGAAAATGCCTTCTATGGGTAGTGCAGTGTATTTACGCGCTGCTCCCAGTGCAGGCGGACTATACCCTGCTGAGGTGTATGTGGTTTCCCGTGGTACGTCGTTATTGCCGCCTGGTCTATATAACTACCAGTGTCGAACTCATTCTCTCATGCATTATTGGGAAAGTGATGTTTGGCAAACTCTCCAAGCAGCTTGTTTTTGGCATCCTTCTTTAGAAAATACCCAATTAGCAATTATTGTGACTGCGGTTTTCTACCGTTCTGCGTGGCGCTATGAAGATCGGGCTTACCGACGGATTTTTCTGGATACGGGACATCTGTTGGGCAATATCGAGTTAGCTGGTGCGATTACTGATTATCGCCCCCATTTAATCGGCGGCTTTGTGGATGAATCGGTCAACGATCTGCTTTATGTCGATCCGCAACAAGAAGGTGCGATCGCTGTCTTACCTTTGGCAGACTTGTTAGATATTAATCAAAATTTACCATTGGGATGTACAGCTTTACCTTCCGCTACTGAAACCAGTTATCCTCAAATCCCTGATGGCGAACTTCTAACATATTTCCATCGACACACTCAGATCCAACCAGGTGTAACTGGTAATCTTAATCTACCAACTATTAAGCAAGAAAAATCTTTGGAGGATAAATACAATTTTCCTTTCTGTTTAAAAATTCCCACTATCACTGCACCTATAAATTGGGGACAAAAACTATCAGAACTGGAAAGCACTATGTATAAGCGACGCTCTACCCGCGCTTACAATGGTGATGATTTAAGCTTCGATGAATTGAAAAGTTTACTCGATTTCACTTACCAACCGCAAAATTACATCGAGCAAAGTTTAGATATTTCTCCCGATTACTTCGATTTAAATTTAATCGAAACATTCATTGCTGTTTGCGGAGTCAAAGGACTGGAGGCGGGTTGTTACTATTACGCACCCAAAGCTCAAGAATTACGCCAAATTCGGTTTAAAAACTTTCGGCGAGAGTTACATTTTCTCTGTTTAGGACAAGAATTAGGACGGGATGCGGCAGCGGTATTATTTCACACAGCCGATTTGAAAGCTGCGATCGCACAATATGGCGATCGCGTTTACCGTTACTTGCACATGGATGCCGGTCATTTGGGACAACGCCTGAATTTAGCAGCAATGCACCTGAATGTAGGCGTCAGTGGTATCGGTGGATTCTTTGACGATCGAGTAAATGAAGTTTTGGGTATTCCTGCTGATGAAGCTGTTTTATATATCACTACATTGGGACGCCCAAGATAAAAAGAATCCCAGAGACGCGGAGAATCCAGAGAGTTTCTTTCTCTGTCCTTTACGTCTCTGTGCGAGCTTACGGGGCTACAAAAAGGCTAGGATGCAGATCAAACAAGCCTCATCGCCCTTTGTCATTGTTGGTATTACTGGTGCTTGTTATGACTTGTATAAATAATTTGGCAACGAACTTGTAGAATAAATTTTATTTAATACACTAAGATACTTATTTTCTCATAAATGTTTCAATAGTGTTTCACTAATGCTGTTTCTATTCCGAATACAAAACTTTCAGTACGAGGATTAAGTAATACTTGTGTACTACTAAAGGGCGATCGCAGTGTGCCAGTTACGTAAGTCCTGTTAGGGTAATTTGCTTTTGATAGTGCAAGCTGTTTTTTTAACTTTTCGTATTTACATAGAAGGTATATTATGATGGGCGCTAAACTGTCATTGGTCATTAGTCATTAGTCCAAATCCAATGCCCAATGACGCCACTTGCTCTACTTGGGGAGACCCAATCGCTTTTAGCGTCTCCTCCATGTCCAATGCCAAATCCCAATGACAATAATTAGTTGTGTCCCAAGTTATTTTAGAAAACGTTTATAAAAGTTTTTCCTCGCGTAAAGGGGAAAATGTTAGCTCACAAACCCAATCTTCTCTCACGCCTGGGGAAAAAATCGATGTAGCCCAAGAGCGGGCGGAAAGTGTCAATGTCTTGCGGCGGATTAACCTAACGATCGCAGATGGCGAGTTTATGGTGCTGGTGGGCCCTTCTGGTTGTGGTAAAAGCACCCTACTGCGATTAATCGCTGGCTTGGAAACAATGACTGGCGGTAATATCTGGGTAGGCGATCGCTTGATCAATGACTTACCACCCAAAGAACGCGACATCGCAATGGTGTTTCAAAATTACGCCCTTTATCCCCACATGACGGTGTATGACAACATTGCTTTTGGTTTACGCCGCCGTTTTGGGAAAGCAGAGGAAGAAATAACTACCTCATCTCAATATCTTCAGACGTGGGCGGAAAATATTTTTGTGGGGGCGACTAGAAAATTACCTAAAGGACTGCGCTATATTTCTGACAAAGAACGGGCGGTGAATGAGCAGGTGCGTAGTGTTGCCCAACTGTTACAAATGGAAACATTGCTGAATCGCTTACCTAAACAGCTATCTGGGGGACAAAGACAACGGGTTGCATTGGGGAGAGCGATCGCGCGTGACCCCCAAGTATTTTTAATGGATGAACCACTTTCTAATTTAGATGCCAAATTGCGGGCGGAAACCCGCGCCCAAATTGTCAAATTGCAGCGCCAACTGGGGACGACGACAATTTACGTTACCCACGATCAAACAGAAGCAATGACAATGGGCGATCGCATTGCGATTATGTCTGAGGGTAAAATTCAGCAAGTTGCTTCTCCCCTAGAGCTTTACAACCGTCCTGCCAATCTTTTTGTAGCAGAATTCATTGGTTCGCCACCAATGAATTTTATTCCTGTGGAATTTCATGCCCCGCAGTTGATTACTCATTCCCAGTTGCGTTTCACCCTGCCCGAAGTTTGGGGAAAAGCTTTACAAAAATACGATGGGAAAACTCTAATTTTAGGCATTCGCCCAGAACACTTGAATTTGAGTATGCCTGCAACCAAAAATCTACCCGTGCAAGTAGATTTGGTAGAAAATCTCGGTAACGATTCCTTTCTCGCTGTTAAGATTGCCGAACCAGGATCTAAACCTGCTACTACAGCCAATTACTTACAAGTACGAATCCCACCAGACCGATTTGTAAAAGCTGGTGAGCAACTATGGTTATCGCTAACTCCAGAGAAAATTCACTTTTTTGACCCAGAAACCGAGTTAGCGATATTTCCCTAAAACTATCCGCGCCTAATTGGTAGAATACGCACCCTAGATTGAGCTTGGTCAACAGTGACTAATGCGCCTGTCTCTAGTGAAGACTCAAATTGATTCAGGGCTGAAATAACTAGATTTTCAATACTGTTCGGCAAAACATCCTGGGTACGAACCTGAATGACACTGGGAGTATCGGCACCTGTAGCAGCTAATAGGGACCCGAAGTCTAAATCATGAGTAAAGACGATATATCCATTAGTTCTTGCCCACTCCATAATTATTGAATCTTTCTCACGCGGATCGCCAACTGTAGACCAGTGGACAGAGGAAATATTGTACTTCTCAAAAACCGCAACCCAATCAGGAGAAAGGTTCATTCATATCAATCAAAATTTTCATGCACTTCTAAGAGGCACTTCAATCTCTTCAGCTCTCCATGCAGCGTAGGCAAGTGCTTCATAGATGTCGGCTTCTTCGAGGTAGGGATATGCCTTAAGGATGTCGCTATTGCTATGTCCAGATGCCATTAAGCCAACGACAGTACCAACCGTGACACGCATTCCGCGAATACAGGGTTTGCCGCCCATCACTTCAGGATTGCGAGTAATTCTAGTGAGATTTTGCATAATTTTTGTTCCAACTTAAAATTGACAGTTGCTGCTTTAACGCCTATATTCTGCGTTAAATTTAG
Source organism: Nostoc sp. (assembly GCF_036917375.1). Taxonomy (GTDB): domain Bacteria; phylum Cyanobacteriota; class Cyanobacteriia; order Cyanobacteriales; family Nostocaceae; genus Nostoc. The sequence continues at coordinate 103,202 of NZ_JBALDN010000094.1, read as the reverse complement.
AAAAAAGTTTAAAATTCTTAATTTTTAGTAAAAATAGTTTATTAATCAATTTGGTAAAAAAGTGCTTTCAACTGTAAAGTAGCGATCGCACCCAGTACACCCAAATTTCACAAGTACGTAGCCGTAAGGCTTGTCCTTAGACATCCTACTCTCAAAGTTACTAATTTGTAGAACTGCTAAAAGATAGTGCAGATGTTTCCAGTAAATGCGGATGGTGGTGTTGCCAAAAACTCAAAATTTGTTCGCCAACTTGTTGAGGATAGAAGTAATGAAAAAAATGATACCCTTGTGGGCATTCCCAGAGTTTATCTTCTGGCTTCAACCAATTCAACCAATCATGTAATACAGTTGGGTTGACTACCGGATCGCTCTTGCTACCACATACCATCATTGGCATAGAAACTCCACCCTTGGGTAAATAAACCAACTTAAATAAAGAGTGTGACGAGGGAGATTGTTCTAAATCTTTATCTAAGGCAGCTACTAACTTTTTAGTGGTATGAGCTGGTTGATTTCCAAAAAGACTGCGAACGCTACTTGCTAAAACTAGCTCACGGCTGATGCTAAAAAGTTGTCGTTGAAAGTAATAGTGAGCTTGCCAATTATTTGCAGGTTGAGCTGCTACAGCTAGCAAGGTTAGCGATCGCACTTTTTGCGGAAATCGCCGCGCAAAGGTTAAAGCGATCGTACCACCCATAGCATGACCTGCTAAATGCACGGGGCGATCGCGCCATTCTAAAAACTCATATAGCAAATCCACAGCTTGATCTATGGAACTGGCTTCATCTTTAGTTTGCTGATATTCCCACTGGGCGACATTTATATACCCAGATAAATATTCAAGTAATGGTTTATCAAAACGCTGCAAAACAGGACTGGCACTTAACCATAAAATATCAAATGAATCAGACATAAATACCTATAACTTCTAAATTCTCAATTTCAATAAAGGCGCACAGCTAGCTGTGCGCCCCAAATCTCTTCTACAAACCAAATTCTGTCTTTAACTGAGCAACCCAAGTTTTAATTCGCTCGTCTGTTAAATCAGATTGACTACCTTCATCAAGCGCCAATCCGACAAATTTGCCATTTCTCAAAGCTCTAGAATTCTCAAATTCATATCCATCAGTTGGCCAGTAACCAACAGTTTTACCGCCTCGTTGGGAAATTTTTTCTTCTAGAATTCCTATTGCATCCTGGAAGTTATCGCTATAGCCATATTGGTCTCCGTCACCAAAATAGGCAACCAGCTTACCACTAAAATCTATTTGATCCAGATCGGAGAAAAAGCCTTCCCAATCGCTCTGAAGTTGACCAATATCCCAAGTAGGAGAGCCAATAATTAGCAAGTCATACTCATCAAAAGTGCTACTATCCGCCTCGTAAATGGGATGTAATGTCACAATATCATCACCAAACTCATCCCGAATTTTTTCAGCATCAGATTCAGTGTTGCCTGTTTGAGTACCGTAAAACAAACCAATTTTTTTTGACATATTGACACCTGATAAATAGTTGTGTGTTCTGCTGAAAAGTCGCCCTGAGAGGTTGGTTAATCTGCCCATCAAGGCATCGACTCCAGTGTTTGAACAGCCACGCAAGTCAAAAGCGTTATCTTTTCAGAAAGTTTGCAAATAGCTGAAATACACGATTTGCTTAATGAATATTACTCTCAATAAATCTGAAGATATACTACCAGACTTATTGAGAGTCTTTTTTATTTAACTATGTTAACTTTTGTTAAGTATTTCAGGAAACAAACCGCAAACTAGACGAGGCAGCAAGAATTTTCATACCTTAATTGGTCAAAAACCAATACGGTTCAGTTAAGCAAATTTATCTGTTAAGGCAGGCAGGGGGAGCAGGGGAGGCAGGGGAGGCAGGGGGAGAGAAAAAAGCTTAACTGAACTGTATTGGGTCAAAAACCTCGCACTTACTCGAATACAAGTAGTGACGCCTGAACAAAAGAGCTTAGACTAAAAGCGATACAAGACTGGAGTTATGCGATATCGTCCTTTGTCCGCCTAAACTACGCTAAGTCAGTCAAGTTACCGTATTTTTATCTTAAGAGTGAATAACGCACTCTGCAAGAAAATAATTTAAATCGCTAATAAATATCGATAACGCTTGTAAAGACGTGATAAATCGCGTCTCAATGTCTCAATACGCTTGGGTTAAGAAGAATAGTAGGTTGGGTTGAGCTTAAGCGTTACCCAACAAAGCCTTGATAATGTTGGGTTTCGTTCCTCAACCCAACCTACGCCAGTTTTAGTTTTTAGGCTTAACTGAACCGTATTAAATTGCGTCTTACGATATCCTCACAAAACATCCCTGATAATTACTGGTTTCAAAAATTACTTCGGTAAAGGAAGCTAAGGGAGTAAGTTTTTTGTGCATTTATGAAATTAATCCAAATACTAAAACTAGCTGTAATTCCAGTTTTGACTGTATTTAGCTTTGTGTCTACATCAAATACAGCACTAGCTGACTATTTAAATAGTCAGGGTTCAGGAGGTAATTACCGTTATGAATTATGGTCTACAGATGATAATAGTTATTACTATTTAAAAGTTTGGCTATATGAAGCAAGTCCAGAAAGTAACCCATACTCCACAACTAGAGCATTCCCTTCTAGTAGAGAAGCTTTAATTTATTTTGATTGCAATTTTGCTGAGAAAAATTTACCAGAATGTTCTCAATGAGAATTTAGAATCCCCTCAACATAATTCGTAGTTCGTAATTAAAGAATTCAATTACGAATTACGAATTATGAGTTACACTTCGGCGGGTTGATATTCTTGTTGTCTTTCCACAAAAGTCTGAACACGGGTGCGGTAGTTTCTCACAGTCTCATCTACCCATTCGCGATCGTTGCTATTTGCATACAAATGCACCAGTGGTTCGCTGGCATCTGGTAAAACTAATAGCCAACTGTCATCGTAGGGTTGACAAATTTTTACTCCATCAATTAATTCTAGATTTTGAGCTGGGTGAGTTTCCACTAAGTAACGCATCAAAGCACCCTTAGCTGTCCACGGGCAACGGACTGTATAACTTTTGTGAATTACACGGGGCAATTCTGACCGCGCAGCAGCAAGCGATCGCTCTTGTATAGTCAACATCTCAATTATCTTCGCAATGCAGAACATGGAATCAAATCCCGGATGCAGTTGCGGGAAAATAAAACCAGTCTCTCCACTACCTCCAAGCACCACATTCGGGTTTTTCTGGCAAGCTTCCATTAAAGCTGTAGGGTTGGCTTTAGTGCGAATCACCCTGCCATCGTGGCGACGGGCGACTTGTTCAATAGCACTAGAAGCATGAACTGGCACTACTACTGTTCCTCTGGGGTTAGCAGTTAATATCATGTCTACCATCAGTGCTGTTAACATTTCCCCGCGAATTGGGTAGCCTGATTCATCAACTAAAATTAGCTGTTCTCCATTAGCCGAAACTTGCACCCCAAAGTTAGCTTTCAATGCCTCTACTACATGGCCTAACTGAGTCAGCAATCCTTCGCGATCGGTGATTGACATCGCCGTTTTATTGACACTGGCATTCAATACGACTGCATCTGCGCCAAATTTATCCAACATTTGGGGTAAAACTGCCCCTGATACGGCATAAACATAGTCAATCACCACTTTTGCGCGGCTGTTACGGAGTGTATGCACATGCAATAGTTTCTCAAAAGCAGTACAGTAGCGATCCATGACTTGGCTAGGGTAAGACACATCGCCAATTTCATGAATTAGTGCTCGTCGCATATCCTCCTTAAAGTAAGCCCCTTCAATTTTCTTTTCTAGGGCTTTGGTGATATTAATGCCCTTGGCATCCATGAATTCAATCAAAATGTAGTCAGGGCGATCGGGGTGTACCCGAACGTGGATACCACCAGCTACCGACATTGTGGGTATAACTGTACGGGCGATGGGGATAGCTGTGGCATCGAGGTTTTGAATGTCAACACCTACTGACATTAAACCTGCAATCAGCGATCGCGTCACCATCCGAGAAACATTACGCTGGTCGCGGGAAACCGTTACTTTAGAACCAGGTTTCAAAGTAGAACCGTAAGCAGCTCCCAATTTCACAGCGAATTCTGGGGTGATGTCGATATTAGCTAATCCTTGGACACCACGTTGCCCAAATAAATTGCGTTGGGCTGTGTTTCCCCAAATTAAGTTAATGTTTAAAACTGCTCCTGACTCAATCTTTTTACTGGGCCAAACGCGTACACCAGGGCTAATTTGGGCTTCTTCTCCCACCGTAGAAAGCGAACCCACAACAGCAGCTTCTAATACATGGGCGCGGCGGTCTACACGAGTGCCACGGGAAATTACACAGGCAGAAAGATGTGCTTCTTCGCCAATAAATGCCCCATTCCACACGATGGGACGTTTGAGATTAGCATCAGCGCCAATAGTGACATTATCCCCAATTACGGTTCCTGCCTCAATCTGTACTCTTGCCCCAATACGGCAATTGTCACCAATCACAGCCGGGGTTTCAATCACAGCCGTGCGATCGATGTAAGTATTTTGGCCTACCCATAATTCATGAGAAACTTCTTTATAGGCAAAATCCAACTGCACTTTCCGATCTAACGCGTCATACTGAGCCTCACGATAGGCATCTAAATGACCGACATCACACCAGTAACCTTGAGCAATGTAACCATACATTGGCTCATCTTTTGCAAGCAGTAAAGGGAATAAATCTTTAGAAAAGTCACATTCAACGTTTGCTGGCAGATATTCCAAAACTTCTGGTTCGAGAATGTAAGTACCAGTGTTGACGGTATCAGAAAAAATTTCACTACTAGAGGGTTTTTCTAAAAATCGCCGAATCCGTGCTTCCTCATCGGTAATCACCACTCCAAATTCAATCGGGTTGGGAACCCTGGTTAAAATCAAAGTAGCTTTTGACTTATTTTGTTTGTGAAATGCGATCGCTGCCGTCAGGTCAAAATCTGTTATGCTATCCCCGCTAATGACTAAAAAGGTTTCATCAAGAAGTTCGGCAATGTTTTTTACACAGCCTGCCGTACCCAAAGGCTGATCTTCTTCGACAGCATAAGTCATTTGGACGCCAAAATCGCTGCCATCTTGAAAATAGTCTCGCAAGACATCAGGTAAATAATGCAATGTTGCAATAACTTCTGTAATTTGATGTCGTTTGAGGAGATTGATAATATGTTCGGCAATTGGTCGATTTAGAATTGGCACCATCGGTTTCGGCAGATCGCAAGTTAACGGGCGAAGCCGCGTTCCCGAACCGCCTGCCATCAGTACTGCACGCATAAATCCTCCTTAACTAGTTACAGCTTTCGCTATTTGAAAGCGTGTCAGATATATTTTGTTTTTCTTTCTCTAGTCTCCTATGGATATTCATATTTGAGGAACTTCCACAAGATGCATTACCGCAAGCCGGAAGTCAAAATTTAAAAGTCAAAAGTCAAAAGTTTTGTACAAGGCTTTTGCAAGTTTTAAAATGATAGCTTGATTTTTGCTGCGCTGTACTAGATTGGGTATGGGGTATGGGAAAGAGGCAGAGGGGCAGAGGAGAAAAACTTACTATAACTTCTCCCCTGCTCCCCTACTCCCCTACTTCCCCTGCTTCCCCTGCCCTATTTCCCCCAGTTCTCAGCTTATTGGCAATGGTAAAGTTCATATTCGTAGCCGTCTACGGTTGGCAAAGATTGAGTATCAGATATAGTGCATGTTTTGACGGTTTCTGCTACGGGTGCATGAAAGTTTACCAGCCATAAGTCAAAAGGTCGTGGTAATTTTTTTAAAGTATTTTCCAAAGCAATGGTGGAAGCATTTGGATCTCGATCTTGATGAGCAAGGAGAAACAGAGGATTTTGGAGTGAATTTGCAAGTTTAATTTCCCTCGCAACTCCCATCATTTCCCCAGTGTGTACATAAGTTTTGTGGGTAGTGGCAATCAGTACTGGTGTTGGGGATGTTTGTTGAATTAGTTGCACAAACAGGTCAGGGCGATAATATTTTTGATAGCCGAGATTGCAAATTACTGTAACTGCACTGAAAAATCCCATTAACCAAATTACCATTACGGCTTTTTTCCCGTTTATTCCCCATTTCCCGATGCTTGTTATCCCATTTTTCCCTGCCTCTGTTTCCATTTGGGGAGGATGCCAACAAACTGCGAGACTTGCACCTAATAAAACCACGATCGCGGGAAAGTAAACAAAGTTATATCTAGCACCTCTGGTGAGGTCAATACCCAAAAAGTACGTAAAGATAAAGAATATTGCGATCGCACTGATAACTACTCCAGCAAGTACCTGAATCATCATCCGGTTTTCTGGGTGCTGTAGTTGAATTTTAATCCCACGCAGCAAAATTGGTACTGCCCAAATAAAGAAAGTTAGCATCACTATTCCAGAAGGAATCACAACCAAAGCTTGAGAAGATTCAACTGGTAATAGGGAAATCATTGCAATCAATGTTCCTAAAGCTTGAAAAATTGGGCTTAACCAATCTAGTCCAACGCGCGAACCTCGAATCCACTCGGTCAAAGCACCACGATTTTCATTCTCTAATAAGGTTGGTATCCAAATTAAACCTGCTACACAAGTACCTATCGCAACGGCATAGATGCGCCGCCAAGAAGGAGAAAAGAGCAGAGAAAATTTGCTGCTAGTAGTCTGCCAACCCAAAAATGCTGGGTGAGGGCTGGGGAAAGGGGAAAGGTTAAAGGGTAAGGGATTTAAAACTTTTCCCCCCTGCCCCTTATCCCCAGAGGGGACCCCACCTTCCCCCTTACCCTTTACCCTGCCAAGTTCACTTGGCGAACTGCTAGTTTGCAATTGAAGCCAAGCCAGAAAAATCAAAACTACGACTTCTGTGCAGAGGGTAAGGGTGAAAAAATAATGAGTAGCAATACCTAAAGCATTAATTCCGATCCAGAAAAGTGCTACCCATATAGGTAGAGGTGTGCGGTTTTGAATATGACGTGTGGCAATTACTAAGCAGGTGAGGGAACCAATTACCCATAAGATTGCCAAAGTGTAATGACGCGCTTCTTGTGCTAAAAATACGCCATAAGGTGATACTGCCATCATGGCAGCAGTCAAGTTTCCTACTAAGCGCGAACGAAATGCTACTCTACCTAATACGTAAACACACGGAATTGAGGCTGCGCCAAATATAGCTGGTAGCAATCGCGCCCCAAACAGCGATATTAATCCTCCATCGCTCTTAAATAATTTCATCCACAGGTAAGCCAGGACAAAATACAGTGGTGGATGATTATCTTGTGTCGCTAAGTTATGAATGACATCACCAATACTAGCCGCTGGGTTTAGTTGCAGTGGTTGTAATAGGATATCAGGTGCGATCGCTCGATCGAGGGGAACTGATATAAAAGTATTCCCCAAGCTAAACACCAAGGTGGCAAACTCATCAGTCCAAGGAGGCTTTGCAGTCAAGTTGATTAGGCGCAAGCTGATGCCGACAATCAACCATATTAAAATCAGCAAGGGATTAACCCAGGAAGGAGGAAGGCGATGCCAATTATGCCAATGCTTGCGTTGTGAGCCAGAGTTTTTATCTGCCAGAGGCAGGAAATGTATAGCAGATGCAGGTAGCAACGAGATAATTTTTTTGTAAAAATAAAATGCACCTTGGAAAAGAACTCTCATTGCTGGGCCTCACAGTCATGGATTTGTAGATTTGACGTTTGAGATTTAAGTTCGTTCTAAAATCTAAAAACAAAAATCTAAAGCTCAAATCCCTCGTTGTGATTATTTCACGTCTGTGACGCGCCAGCTAAGTTTCAAATTAACCCAGAAATTCCAGATGGTAGCAACTGCGATCGCTATCAACTTAGCTAAATACTGATTTATTTCCAAGATATTATAGAGAAAGTTAATTATTAGAGCTTGTAATATAACTCCTGCCAAACAGACCGCACTGAACTTCAAGAATCGCTTGAAACGTTGATGCGAAGCACGTTGCCTCTGAGAAATATCACTAAAAGTCCATATATCATTCCATAGGAAATTATTGACGATTGCTACTCCGGCCGAAAGAATCGTACTGCGGGTTAAACCTAAATGAATTACAGTACGCAGCAAGTGAAACACCGTTAAATCCACAAATACACCACTAAAGCCAACAAACCCAAAACGGACAAATCGACCGATGGGGAAATTGACTTTTCTTTGCAATCGTCCTACTTTCCCTGTGGAAAGCCGCAATCGCACTAAGTGGTGGATGTAATCTATATATTGCTTCCATGTCACCTTACTCTCGCCCTCTTTGCGTTCGCAAAATACATACCCAACTTCGGCAACTTGGTCTACTTTTCCCCGGCCAATTACTTCTAGGAGAATTTTATATCCAACTGGATTGAGTGTTACACCTGCGATCGCACTCCGGCGCACCATAAAATAACCACTCATCGGGTCAGAAACTCTGCCCAATACCCCCGGTAAGATTACCAAGCCTAACAACTGGGCGCCACGAGACAAGAAACGCCTAACAACACTCCAGCTACTAACACCGCCTCCTTCTACATGACGGCTAGCTACTGCCAAATCTGCTCCCTGCTCAATATTACGCAACAGTTGTATTAGTACCTCTGGTGGATGCTGCAAATCTCCATCAATCACCCCCAACACACTGCCCGTAGCTGCTTGCCATCCACGAATCACTGCTGAGGATAGCCCTCGTTCCTGTTGGCGTCGCATCACCCGCAACTGGGGGTATTCTGTCGTCAAAGATTGCGCTATCTCCCAGGTTCGGTCTGGGCTATCATCATCTACCACTATTAGTTCATACTTTCCTGCAATCGATTCATCTAGTAATTGACTCAATATGCTGACTACATTCTTGATGTTGTCACGCTCTTTATAAGTAGGAATTACTAGAGAAAGATGAATAGAATCATCGTCTGTACCCACGGGGTTGGGGGGCAACTCTGAAATCTTTAGCGGGCCAGTTGATACTGTTAACAGCGAGGTCGATGAGTTTGTTTTCATATTGCAAATTGCAAAACGAGGGTGTGTAAAGTCTGTGGAAAATAGAATCAAACATCTGGTGACTTTAGTGACTGAACCTAGTTACTCAAAAGTTGAGGAATCCTTTTGTTACAGTTAGTTGCCCTGAAAGTTTAGTAATTTCCGCACTTCTATTTCCGTATTTTCCTAAATTTCATCTAAATTTTACATCTTACCCCTTGTTTTATGATAATATACGAAAAATTACGTATTTTAAGCAAAACATCCTGTATTTTTAAGTAAAGTAAGTCAGCAAATATACAGTTTATTCAGCATCTCTTTATAATTTTTTAATGATACTACAGAGAATATTAATTTAATATAGAGTATCGGAAATTTTATTAATGTGCTTATAGATTGTTGTTTTTATAGCAAGGTTAAGAATAAAGTGCAAATGCTGATTACATAAGCTTGTTACACGCGTAAAAAATTATTTATTGATGCAACAAGTATTGAATTAATTAAACACTACAAAACAAATAAAAATCAAAACATTCTTTTGATAAATAGTTATAGCTATTTATTAACTGTAAGAGCAGTTAAAAATTCCTATTTAATTTTTGAAAAAACTAACTACTCCATAAGGGTAACAAGCAGTGAATGTTTCTTTATTACCTGTTTTTAGGAGTAATTTAATGAACCAAATGAGACTAGATATGTACAGTCTCGTTTTGGAATATTTGTCAAGGTTTAGCAATATAAAAAATCCAGCTTAACAAAAACTAATATGTTACTAAATAAGTATACTATTTAGTAAACAGTGGATTGTAAATATGTCAAAAGTAGCACTAGAAAATCCCCCGGTAGAGCATTGCAAAAAAGACAAAAGTTTTGTTTGTTATTAAATTAGATGGCGTAGTTTTATTGCTTGTTTTGAGTTAAATGAACCTCTAAAAATACAGGTTAGATCATGCATATTCCTGATGGATTTGTTTCTATTCCGGTGGCCGGGGCTACTGGTTTAGCGAGTGCGGCAGCGCTGTTTGTTGCCTTCGGGCGATCGCAAGAGGCTTTTGGTATTCGTCGTGCCCCGATATTGGGACTAACCACCGCCTTTATTTTTGCTGCCCAGATGATCAATTTTCCAGTAGCAGGAGGTACTAGTGGTCACTTGTTAGGGGGAACCTTAGCTGCGATCGTTTTGGGTAGTCCTTGGGCTGGAACGTTGTGTCTCGCCACAGTTTTAATTATTCAAGCCGTGCTATTTGCTGATGGTGGCATTACAGCCTTGGGAGCAAATATTTTTAACATGGCAGTAGTTGGAGTTTGGGTTGGCTGGGTTTTAACCGAAACCTTGCAACGGCTGTTTGGGGGGTCTAAAGGGCGCTTACCCTTGGCTGCTGGGATCGCAGCTGGTGTAAGTGTAGTGGTAGCTGCGATCGCTTGTGCCATTGAATTAGCCCTCTCTGCAACTGCACCGGTAGCGATAGTTTTACCAGCCATGACTGGCGTGCATATTTTGATTGGCATTGGCGAAGGGCTGATTACCGGGGGTGTGCTGACTTATCTGGCTACCGCTCGACCAGATTTGTTACCAGGCGAACAGCAAGAGTTTCGCGGCTGGTCAGTGCCTATTGTCACCATTTTTTTGATTGCAGGGGTGCTGTCACTCTTTGCCTCAGCATGGCCTGATGGTTTGGAGAAAGTTGCCCAAAATAAGGGCTTCATCAACTTAGCAAGTCAAGTACGGATAATTATGCCGACTCCCTTAGCTAACTATGGAATTGAGGGTTTGGGGCCAATTGGCACTAGTATCGCTGGGCTGGTGGGAGCTGCGGTTTGCTTTGCTGTTGCCTTTGGAATTGCCAAAGTAGTGAAACCGAATAATGCTTAAACTTTCCTTACCGCTACGCTTACAACTGTCTCTAGCGATCGTGGTGGGAGCAGCTTTATTAAAGCATCATGCCTGGTATGGACTAAGTGTATATGGCGCGATCGCACTTTTATGGGCTTGCTTCTTGCGCGTACCAATTCGCCAATTGGGAGGATTACTCGGCACAGAATTGATTTTTTTGTCATTGCTAGCATTGCCTTTGGGATGGGAACGAGCCAGTTTTTTGCTAGTTCGTTCGCTGGTTTGTCTAGTGACGATGAATAGTTTTTTGTTAACCTTACCGCCCCACAGTTTCGGCATTGCCTTGAAAACATTACCAGTACCAGCACCTTTAAAGGAAAACTTGTTATTAGCTGGGCAATATATGGAAATTTTGCTCTCAGAAGTAACGCGGATGCGGCGCAGCGCCCAACTACGCGGTCTGAATGGAACTACGGGATGGTTGCGCTATGCCAGTGCTGCCATGATTGGAGCTTTATATCTCCGCAGTTTAGATCGAGCAGAGCGAGTCTATGCGGCAATGGTAGCTCGTGGTTACAACGGACAATTACCTATAGATTCGACCCTTAGACCAAAAGAACGTTTTGCTCTGTTACTAGCTTGGGCGATCGCTGCTAGTGTAACCCTAACTTCTTACAAAATTTAACCCACTCCCTACTAGAGACGCGACTAATCGTGTCTCTAGCTAAGACGCGATTAATCGCCTCTCTACTCCCTTACATATTGAGTTTGTCAATTTTGAAATCATTAACTTCTAATCCCCAATTATCAACCCATAATCCCCATGCCGCTGTAGTCAAGGTTGAGAACCTGGTGTATGCATATTCTCGCCAGGAGCCAGTATTACAGGAAATATCTTTTACCTTGAACAAAGGCGATCGCGTTGCATTGATGGGAGTAACTGGTTCTGGAAAAAGCACCTTGTTGGAGAACTTAATCGGTTTAAAACAACCGCAAACAGGAACAATTACTATTAATGGCATTCCCGTAGAACCGCAAACTTTAGCCCAAGTGCGTCGTCAAATTGGTTTTAGCTTCCAAGATGCCAACGACCAACTATTTATGCCCACCATCTTGGAAGATATTACCTTTGGGCCACGTAACTATGGGATCAAAGCAGCAGAGGCTAGCGATCGCGCTAGGCAGTTATTAGCTGATTTTGGTCTAGAAGCTTACGCCAATCGTTCCGCCCACGAACTTTCTGGTGGACAAAGACGCCTAGCCGCCCTAGCCTCAATTTTAGCCCTAGAACCAACAATTCTAATTTTGGATGAGCCAACTAACGGTCTCGATCCAGCATGGCGTCGTCATTTGGGGCAAGTATTATTAAAATTACCCGTGCAAGCGATTTTAATTGCTTCCCACGATCTAAATTGGTTGGGCAGAGTCACTCAACGCGCTTTGGTATTGTCTGGTGGTCGTATTCAAATAGACAGCGATATTCAAGCATTGTTACAAGATGGTGCTACTTTAGACCAGTTGGGTTTGCCGATAGATTGGTGATTTGGGCATGGGGCATTGGGCAAGGGAGCAGGGGAGCAGGGGAGCAGGGGAGCAGGGGAGAAATTACAGTAAGTTTTTCCCCTCGGTCACTGAGCGTAGCCGTACCCCTCCGGAGAAGCAAGCTACGCGCAGCATCTTGTAGAGAAGTGCTGCCCCTCTGCCCCTCTGCCCCCCTGCCCCCCTGCCTCTTGTGCCCAATCCTCTCATTTACCCGTAATATTGGATACTATATTGTGGGATTGTGGGTTGAATTGCTGTTGGGGTGTTAATGTCTGTTTTACGTAAATATACTGTTCTTGCTCCTGTGAGCCTAAGTATTGCTTTGTTAGTTGCTAGTTGCAGTGAGAATAAAGTTTCCCAGTGCCAGCGACTGATTCGAGTTGTGAATGCTGGAACTTCTCTAATTGATAAAAATAAAGGAACGCAAGTGATAACTAGCATACAGTTATCTAAAGATTTAGACTTTGTGACTAAATCCATTGGAGAACTGAAGTTAAAAGATCCAAAGCTAAAAGAATTTCAAAGCGGTTTTGTGAAGATTTTTCAAAATCTTAGCCAAGCGATCGCCAAGGCAGGTAAGGCGCTTGGTGCAACCAAGACAGCACAAGCCTCAGAATCTGGAAGAGAAAAAATCCAAAAGGCTAGAGCCGAAATTGATTCAGCACTGACAACAGCTACAACTCTTGGCAAACAGTCAGATACATTAGTGAATCAGATGAATAAGTATTGTAGCGAGCCAGAATAATCTATCTGGGGCAGAGGGGCAGAGGGGAAGAACTTACTGCAACTTCTCCTCTGCTCTTTCATTAGACTTCTTGCATAAGTCGGGAAAAGGGGAAAGGGGAAGGGGAAAAGGTTCTGTATTGTCCCTTTCCCCTTTAACCTTTACCCTTTTCCCCAAGAGTGCAAAAAGCACAAATGCCAAGAAGTCTATTCTCCTACTGATACAGCGATCGCTCTCAGAACACAGTAACTTTTATCACTTTTTTTTCAAAAAATTTCCTGATATACACCAACTTTATCTGTCAAAAGAAGTATTGGTGCAAGTCAAATGAAATACCAGGAGTGATATGAGTCTACTGATGGCGAGTGTGCTGACAACAGTGCCAATATCTGCGGTCAATTTACCAGGACAGGCCGTAATTCTGCCAGAAAACCCGGTGCAGCAGTCAACACAGAATAATTTATCTGAAGTTGTCTCACCTGCTGAAATTACACCACCTGAATTCGTGCAACCAGATATAACCACCTCGTCAGCTATAAAAAATAAGTACGAGAATATACTTAGAAAAAGTAGAGACAAAATTCAACTTATCAGTTCACCTAACTTACCTGAATTAAAAGATACTCAACCTGTAACAGAAGTTGTACAGAACCAGGAAAGTACAGAAGAATTTTCCCAATCTCTTCATCCTCCAGACTCAGACAACCCAATGTCTCAAGTCACCTCAGTATCGCAACTCCAGGACGTGCAACCCTCCGACTGGGCTTTTGGTGCTTTGCAGTCTTTAGTAGAACGCTATGGCTGCATTGCAGGATACGCTGATGGGACTTATCTGGGAAATCGCAGCATCAGCCGTTATGAATTTGCGGCTGGTTTAAATGCTTGTTTAGAGAAGATTAACGAAGCGATGCCTGCGGCGGGCTACGCCTACGCTAATAATAAAATTAATACTGTTGATAATGAAGATTTAATCCTGCTGCAAAGATTGCAAGGCGAATTCAAAGCAGAGTTGCAGCAATTACAGCAGCGCGTCGAAACTGTGGAAAAGCAGACTAGTGAATTACAAGGAAATCGGTTTTCCACAACTACCAGATTATTTGGTCAAGCCATTTTTAGCGTTCAGGGAACCAATAGTCCCGATGTCGATTTGTTTCCGAGAGATGGAGTACCTGAACGCCAGGGAAAAACCAATCTGACTTTCACAAGTAGCGCCCAACTAACCTTAGCAACTTCATTTACAGGGCGAGATTTGCTGTTAACAGGGTTGTCTGCGGGTAATTTGGGTTCTAATGCATCGTTGTTATCTACCAATATGGGGCGGTTGGGATTCGAGTCAAATACAGGCAACAATCTAGTTATTAGTGACTTATCTTATCGATTTCTCGCCTCGCATAACTTGGGAATTGTCGTAGGTACGGCGGGAGTCAACCCGATTAACACCTTTCGCGGTATTAGCCCTTTAGAAGGTTCTAGCGATGGTGCAATTTCTCTATTTGGTCAGCGTAACCCGATTTTAAGTATTGGTAACGGCAGTGGTGGTATAGGCTTTGACTGGCAGATTAGCGATCGCATCAGTTTGCAAGGCGTTTATAGTGCAGAAATACCCAATTTCCCTGGCGACACCAAGCAGGGCGGACTATTTGGCGGTAGATATACTGCTGGCGCTCAGTTAAGTTTAGCACCCACAAATAATATCGATGTCGGCGTACATTATCTCTATTCCCACTCCCCAGATGGCTTACTGGGAGGTGGTATTGGCGATTCTCAACTGATTTCACCTTTTGCAAATCCTACAGCTTTCGATACTCAAGCCATTGGTGCTACCGTTGCTTGGCGAATTAACCCTAACTTACATTTGGGCGGTTGGGGTGGCTTTACTTCCTCCAAGCCATCTAACCTTTCGGGAAGTGTAGAAACTACCAACTGGATGGTATTCGCGGCTTTTCCTAATTTGCTACGTCCTGGGAATTTAGGGGGCGTTCTCGTTGGACAACCGCCCAAAATTACTTCCAGTACTTTACCCGACGGCTTCAATTTTCCCAACTTTTCTGATGGGGGGACAGCAGGTGGACGTAGTGACACATCAATTCACGTAGAAGTTTTTTACCGCGCTCAACTCAGCGACAATATCGCCTTGACTCCAGGCTTATTCGTTATTTTCAATCCCGATCACAATGCCGCTAACGATGCCTTAATCGTTGGGACATTAAGAGCAAGTTTCCGGTTTTAATTTTGTACTGATGTAAAAGTAATAAAATACGCTATTTAAATACTGACTAATTCAGTATTAGATGCTTTCACGATCCGTTAGGAGCAAGGAAAAGTCATGCGTAAACATACGCGTATTTTTTTGTATGTGATTAAAGGAGCAAATTTTTCATGAAATTAAATTCATCAGTTCAGTTGGGTTGTCTTCTTGTTAGCAGCAGCAGTTTAGCCGCAGTCTTCATCGGTTTAGGTGGAACAAGTGCTTCTGCTCAAATCACAATTCAAAGTACTGGTACATTATCGGGTACTATCCAACTCCCCAGAAATAATCCCAATTTCAATCAAAGCATTACTCGTGTTGATACAGACGACACGGGGACTTACTCGCGGAACTTAGGTACTAAGAACAATCCTAATTATGTTCCTATATACAAGTCAGACTATGTGCAGGTAAGAACGCGTAGTGATGGTAGTCTGCATTATTTTGTTGACTTTAAAGGCATTCCGATTGTCTCCTTTAATGGCGTTCTCAATTCTCCAATTCTTTCTGGCGGTGAGTTGACACCCTATAAATACCAGGGACAATTGGCAGGAACCACATTTCAAGGAGTAGTTCAGGATGAATTTAATCTCACAAAAGCCTTATACACTGGTACTGTCACCGATCCAAACACTGGAAACCAGTATCAGGGTACTTTTGAAGTGAGTGGATATGGAGTCCGATATAGCGATCGCAATGGTAGCGCCACCCCCACAGTCTTTGATTTCAAATCCGATCTCCCAGGTTCGCCAAAGGTGACATCTTTGGAAATGACTAACTCACCCCTAGCAAGAATACAAATCAAAGTACCTGCAACAGCAACTCTCATAACTCCTACACCAACTACTGGTGGTGGTAGTACAACCACTCCCCCACCAGTAATTAGCGGTGGTAGTACACCCACTCCCCCGCCAGTAATTAGTGGTGGTAGTACACCCATTCCCCCATCAGTAATTGATGGTAGTGCGATCGCTCCTACACCTGTAGTTAGTGGTGGTAGCACACCCACTCTTGCAACCATAGTTGATAGTGGAAACACATTCACTGTTACGCCAATAGTTGATGGCGGTAACACATTCACTGTTACACCAATAGTTGATAGTGGCGCTTCCTCGACACCTACAACGTACACATCTAGGTCTAATTCACCATCAATTTCTACTACACCTAATATGGAATTCAGTAGCGGTAATTCTCTAGAAGTCAATCAAGTAGTTGTCAACCCTGCAACCCTTGCTCAAGCTGCTTGTTCGCAAGATACTGCCAAGAGTTGTACAATGCCCACTTCACCAAAACAAGCGATCGGCCCTCGTAGTCGAGTGCTACTGCGTTAGTTAGGGACTTTTCAATATAAAAATATCCAACTACTAGTTGTGGGGTAGGCGTCTCGTCATAGGTGTCAACTTAAGCTGGAAATAGCTTATCTGTTGGCTGACATCCCCGCCCGTCAATAAATTTTCGGGCTAATAGCTTAAGTCTACTGAAGTAGACTGGAGATTTTTGGCAATATTTTAGTCATCTGAAGATGACTTTAGCTATGAGACGGGAATTTCAATTCCCGGCGGACGAGGGGTTTCACGTTAAGTTGACACCAATGGCGTCTCGTCCGCCCCTAAGCAAAAGCTAACTTGACCAAAATTTTGAATGCTTCTGGAACTCTAGTAGGGCAAAATGAAATCAATATAATAGTTAGCACAGAGGCATACATTGCAATTTAAAAAGTCCACTATCACTTATTCGCAGCGTTTTTGTTGCTCAGACTACCTTTCGGTGGTATCTTTTACCCTGATGATTTTCTGGCTATACTAGTAGACTTAAGCCGATTGATTGATAAAATTCATCCTCCAGCATAAAATACACAAAAACTCTAAATTTTGGACATATATCAGTATGCATTTACTTTTAACTGACATAAAAATCTTGTCCGATCTTGGAGAAAATTAATTTTCTTGGAGGCTCCAAAAACTCGATCGCTAAGGTTAACACTAACACTACAGAGTGAATATACATCAATCAAACATCTTCCGAATAAGCACCTATGAAAGAAGAACTGATAGCCAGAGTCGTGCAGGTCTTGCGAATTAATATGAGTTGGATGACTTGGAATTTGTTTCTGGCTTTTATACCTTTGGCTTTGAGTGTCTGGCTATTTCGCATGAGGCGAGGTGGCACTTGGCTTTGGTGGCTAGGATTCTTAGTTTTCTATGCTTTCTTACCAAATGCACCGTATTTGTTAACCGATGTAATTCATTTGATAGATGATATCCGTAAGATTCAATCGGTATGGATGATTACTTTAGTACTTATTCCTCTGTATTTGCTAGTAATTTTAAGTGGATTTGAAGCTTATGTAATATCGCTAATTAATTGGGGTTACTACTTACATCGTATCGGTAAGAGCCAATGGATTTGGCGCGTTGAGACAATTACACATTTTCTCTGTGCTGTTGGTGTTTATTGGGGGCGATTTTTGCGTTTCAACAGTTGGGATTTTATTACTCAACCCGATGCCGTACTTACCAAGGGAGTAGAAGAAATTCTGGGAAAACAACCCCTGGTGATTATTGCTATCACCTTTGTGGTACTTGCAGGTTTGTACTGGATTATGAAACGAGTAACTTTAGGTCTTAGCCAATCAAATAGCAGAATAGGGATAAACTCAGGACGCACAAACTCTAATACGCCAAACATTTGATCTATGTGGCAATTTTGGCTTTTAATTTAGGAATTTTAATTAGTAATTCCCTTGATGAATATTGCCTATCAAAAGAAAGATGCAACAAAACCCTCCTTAAAGTGAAATAAACTCAATAAACAAATGGTTGAACTTCAACCGCCATCACCTGAGAATAACGTCCTATCAGATCGTTAAATATTAATGGTCTGGTCTGATGTATCTAGTCATGTTGATAGGAGGGATATAATATGCAATTAATCTCGAAAGAGGAAATCAAGACATTAATAGAACAGCCAAAAGGAAATTGTGTTTCCATTTATATGCCAACGCACCCAGCCGGGCCAGAAGTGCGACAAGACCCAATTCGCTTTAAAAATTTGATCAGAGAAGCAGAGACTCGTTTAATTGATGCGGGTTTGACACAGGAAGATGCGATCGCATTGTTGGAAAAATCCCAGGAACTTGATACCCAAGAGTTTTGGGAGCAAATGGGACAAGGGCTGGCGATTTTTATTTCTGAAGACATTTTTCGCTATTATCCTTTACCAATTGATTTTCAAGAGTTGGTTGTAGTTACAGACCGCTTTCACATCAAGCCACTGCTGCCAATTTTAAATGGCAATGGTCGCTTCTATATCCTGGCTTTGAGCCAACAAGATGTCAGGTTCTTTGAAGGAACACGCTACAGCGTCAAAGAGGTAGAAGTAGAAAATCTCCCTAAAAGTCTAGATGAAGCTTTGCAAAGAGACGAAACTGCTAAAGAAGGTCAGTTTCGCATTGCAACACCAAAAGGGGGAACCTCTAATTCTTTTTCACAGCCGGGTACGTTTCACGGACAAGGAAGCCCTGACAAGGATAAACGCCAAGAAGACATCCTCCAATTCTTTCAAATTGTCGATCGCGCATTACATGAAAAACTGAAATTGCAAAAAGCGCCTTTGGTGCTGGCTGGGGTAGAGTATCTCTTGCCTTTATATAGACAGGCAAATACTTACCAGCATTTGATGGATGAAGCTATTACCGGTAATCCAGAAATTCTCAGCGCCCAAGAGTTACACAATCAAGCTTGGCCGATTGTCGAGGCTGATTTCCAAAAGTCACAGCAAGCAGTTTTGGAGCAATTTCACGAACTGTTTGGTGGTGATACTGGTAAAGCATCTAACAACCTCCAAGAAGTTATCTCAGCAGCTTATTACCAACGCGTGGATTCATTACTAGTTGCAGTTGGTAAGCAACAGTGGGGTTTATTCGATCCAACCTCAGAAACGGTTTATTTGCACCCAGAAAAAGAAGCTGGTGATGAAGATTTATTGGATTTTGTTGCTGCTCATACTTTATTAAACGGTGGCACGGTTTACGCTGTTCCCTTTGAAGAGATTCCATATAGCACAGCCGTTGCGGCAATTTATCGATATTGACATTTTGATGGTGTTGTATAAAGTTGAATGTGCTATGTACAACACCAACGATGATTACTATTCGCTCCTTTAGCACTCAATCTCTAATCGGTTTAGCTCTTTTGAGTGCAACGGCTATATTTACCCAGCCTGCAATAGCAGAAACAATAACTGGGCAATCAGGCAATGTGCGGGCAGAAATATCTTACGAAAAACCAGAGGAATATCAGTATAAAAATGTCCGATTGAAAATTATCCGAGCAGATAAAACTGTTTTGGAGCAAAAACTGCCGCAAGAAGATGAATATGACAGACCTGTGGGGAATATATCTGGACAAGAAAACAACTTACCAGTGCAAGACTTGGACGGTAACAAAGAACCAGAAATAATTGCCGATTTCTTTACAGGTGGAGCGCACTGTTGTACTTATTCATTAATTTACCGCTACGACAGCAAATCTCAAAAGTATCTTAAGATTCGTCATGAATGGGGTAATGGTGGTTATCAACTCAAAGATTTAGACAAAGATGGACTACCAGAGTTTTATAGTCGAGACGATCGCTTTGCCTATGCTTTTACAGCTTATGCTGCTTCTGCATACCCCTTGCAAATTTGGCGTTATCGCCAAGGAAAAATGGTTGATGTGACTCGTAGCTATCCCAAATTAATCTTCAATCATGCTTCAGAGCTATGGCAAACTTATACCCAGGCACAGCAACAAGGTGATGATGGCAAGGGCTTTTTAGCAGCTTATTTGGCAGATAAATATTTGCTGAATCAAGGACAGGATGGATGGGGGCGAGTACAACAAGCTTATAAAAAAAGCGATCGCACCAAATTCTTTGCCGATTTACGGAAGTTTTTGCGCGAAACTGGCTACATTAAGTAAAATTACTTTTTTCCCTGTTTTAATTCATGTCGTGCTGCTGCTAAAATTATCCGTTGTTCAGCACGAGCGATCGCTTGATATGTTCGCTCGACTGCTTCCGGTTCAACAGAAATCGAAGTTATACCCCATTCCACTAATTTATCAATAATTTCTGGATAAAGGGCTGGTGCTTGACCGCAGATTGAACAAGGTATACCGGCGCTTTTAGCCATTTGGATCAGTTGAGCGATCGCACTCATAACAGCTGGATGACGCTCATTAAATACTTTTGCTAGCTGTCCTTGTTCTCGATCGACTCCTAGCAATAATTGAGTCAGGTCATTTGTACCAATAGAAATTCCGGCTACACCTGCTTTTACATATTCTGGTAATAAAAACAGTACACTTGGCACTTCTGCCATCATCCACAATTGAAACTGCGCCACCTCGGTTAAAAAAGCTTGCTCGACTTTGCGACGGCAAAACACAAATTCTTCTACAGTCCGCACAAAGGGTAACAATAGATTGACATTGCTGTAGCCAGCTTCCTGTACACTCGCCAAAGCTTGCAGTTCCAACTCAAATACTGCGGGATTTCGTAAATAGCTAAAAGTGCCGCGTTCGCCTAACATCGACTGGGGCGAAGATTCTAAACTATCACGCAATGATGGTAAATCTTGCGATCGCCAATCTAAAGAACGATAAAAAACTGGTCTTGGTGCAAAAGCACGAGCAAATTGCATAATCTGCTCAGACCATAGCTCTAACAATTCTGCCTGACGCCCGCTTAAAATCCAACTATTAGGATGTTGCCCGTTCAATATATTTAGTACCATCAATTCGGAACGCAACAATCCCACTCCATCCACAGGCAGGTTTTGCACTTGTTCTATTAAAGTGGATTGACTCAAGTTAACCAGCAGTTGGGTAGCAATCATAGGTAGATGAGACGTAACAGCAGAATGAGGTGCTTTCGGGTTAGGTTGATGGAAGGGAAGAAGATTTTCTTCTTTCCCTTTCTCCATCTCTTCCTTTGAGTCTCCTTTGATGCGATAAACTTCTCCTCTGTCGCCATCAAGCAGCAATCGTTCGCCAGTCTGGATTAAAGTTGTGGCAGATGTTGCGTTTACTACTGCTGTGATACCTAATTCTCTAGCTAGAATTGCCGCGTGACTGGTTAATCCCCCTTGTTCAGTGATAATACCACCAACTTGTTGCAATAATGGCAACCAATCAGGTGTAATCATTGGTACTACTAAAATTACTCCCTTCGGTAGTTGTTCGGGTTTCTGTTGCGGATTAATAATTACCAGCGCAGTGGCTGCAACACGTCCCCCGGCTGCCCCTAGTCCCCGAATGAAGTGTGAGTGGGGAATTGCAGATTGCGAAGGACTAACTTGTGTGATGAAAAGCTTTCCAGATGTAGTTTGCCCGGCGATAGTCCATTTAATGGTAAAGGTTTTACCTAGTTCGCTTACCAGTTGAGTTCCCAGAGCAATTATTTGTTGTAAGTATTCTTCTTGTAAAGAGTACTGTTTTTGTTGGGCTTCTGGAAGCATATAGGTAATCAGACAGGTACGATCTGGTGTTAACGCTGAGTTCGGCAAGGATTGCAAAAAAGCTCCAGAGGCTGCATCATCAACGCCATAACCCAGCATTTTATTGCCCAGTTGTTGCTCAAGCACAACCCCAGTTGTCGGTTGAATGTAGTAAACATCTGGCTGGACTTCCCCAAGAGCGATCGCAATTCCCAATCCCAAAGTAGCTTCAATTTCCCACCCAGAGGCATTTGTTGTGAGCGAGCCACTGGCGATCGCATTTTCAACAGGTTGCACCAAAACTGCGAGATTAATTTGTTGCAGATTAATTCCTAAGTGCTGCCAATATAATAGACTCCGGGCCCGAAATATTTGGCTCCAGGTACGCTTTAGAGCCAGTGCGATCGCTTCCGGTTCGCACTGGCAAAATACCGACTCTAGTAAACCCGATATATTGTTGTTTATACCTGGCGTAGCAGTTGATACTGCCAAGGAAGGTCGAAGAATCAAACAGCTAGTTTGCCATTCTCTAGCGGCTTGGAAAATTGGACTCACCCACTCCTGGGTTACAGTCGCAGTCAGAATTTCTTGGCGCAAGCGACTTGCTACCTGCTGAAGTTGACGCCAATTAGTGATATCCAGGTGTAGCGAAGAATGGGGTAAGTCAGCTACTAATGATTCTGAACTATTGAGATTTTCGAGAAATTGCCGCAAAATTTCTGCCGAAACTACAAAACCAGGCATCACCGGATAGCCACGCTGGATAATTTTGCTCAAGTAAAAGGCTTTGTCACCTACTTTGGCGCGGTCTTGTAGTTTAATTTGATCTAGCCAGTAGAGTTTATTCACTCAATTTGTTAGTTGTCTATTTGTAACCACAGCCATTTCTTTTTGGTATGTTATCAGGTTAATCCACTGACTTCTGAATAAAAAGTACTCAGGGCTGACAGCAGTTTTCTTTTGGATGAATTACAAAGTTACGGGTTTTGAAGCAGGATAGAGGAGAATTCAGAATTCAGAAGTCAGAAATCAGAAGTAAAACAGGCTTGATAGCTGGCTTTGAGACGAATCGTTGTGTACTTCAGTAACTTTAAATACGTTTTATAGCTGATTTGCTCGACTTGTACATATCCTTATCATATTTAATTGTTGAGTGTATCGCTTAAATCTAACAATTTAAGGTATAATTCTCTGGCTAAGTATTTTTAAATGTAGTTCGGCCAAATACGATCGTTACCACAATTTAATAATGCAAATCTCCATTCATTGACCAAAACAATATCTTATTGAAAAATAATCCTCATAAGGGGAAATATTAATTATCAGTTTCAAAACCATTCCTGAATTGATAGAATCCAAATATGAGGTAGGTTCTTGCACTATACCCATTGGATTAAACTCCATTAATAAAACATTAGAATAGTTTTGTACTATTTTTATAAAAATATTGCGATTTAACCTAGTATATAGAATTCTTCATATCAGACTAAACATTGGCAAACACTTACTACCTTGCAACTAATGATTGGCTGAATATCAGCTTCCGGCTATGTGTTGCATTGCTTATTGGAGCAGTCATTGGCTTAGAACGTCAAATTAGGCACAAACCAGCGGGTTTAAGAACTCACATGCTAGTGAGTTTAGGTTCAGCCTTATTTACCTTGATAATCATGCAAACAGGAGGACTGCAAGCTAGTCCTGATGCACTTAGCCGTGTGATTCAAGGGATTGCGGCTGGTGTAGGATTTCTCGGTGCTGGAGAAATTGTGCGCCAATCTTCCCAAGAATCACAGCAACTTGAAATTCACGGACTCACCTCAGCAGCGGCTATTTGGGTTTCGTCTGCATTGGGAATTGCTGCTGGCTGTGGTTTATGGCAGTTAGGATTAATCAGTGCTATCCTGACTTTTTTGGTTCTCAATGTTTTTAAAAGGTTTGAAAAACATCACAAAAAATCAGAGTAGAGGCATACAGATAGATGCTATAGGAATACGCTTTGATTTCTGTTCGCGCAGCGTGGCGTACCCATACTGATTTGCGTAGATAGGGAATAGGCACTTTTGCAAGGGGAAAGAAGGCTTCCTAGTTCTACTGAGCTTTTTCACGCAATCAAATATGAGTACTATATAAATGCCCAGATGAAAATGTCTTTAAAGAAATTTTTAATTTTTAATTTTTAATTGTTAATTCTCCTGCTTTCACCAAAAGAATTTGAGATGACTTCAACCATTGGGAATCAAAAGAACCCAAATGAGTCGTAGTAATCAGGGTTTGAAAGCGGTCTTGAATGGCATCAAGTAATTGATTTTGGCGGGATAAATCTAGTTCGGCAAGAACATCATCTAGTAATAGTAATGGTGGCTCTTTGACGACTTCTTCAATTAATTGTAATTCGGCTAATTTTAAGGCTAAAACCAGCGTTCGTTGCTGACCTTGAGAACCATATTGGCGAGCGGGTGTCTGGTTAATAGTTAATTCTATTTCGTCTCGATGCGGGCCGACAAGAGTCGTGCCTTGGTGCATTTCAGCAACGGCTCGCTGCTGAATTTTTGCTAAAAAAGCTTGCTGTACTTCTTCTGGATGGTTATCCTCTAAAGGAATATTCGGCACGTACTTGATTTGCAGAACTTCTGTACTACCGCTAATACTGCCGTGCCAGGTGGTAGCAATGGGAGCTAATCTTTGGATGGCGCGATCGCGTCGTCTAATTACTCTAGTTCCTGTGGTCGCTAATTGTGCATCCCACACTGCTAGTTCTGATTGCTCTGTATCCAGTGCTGAGTCTTGAGTTTTTTTTAAAAAGGCATTGCGCTGACGTAACACATGGTTATACTGCTGCAAAATGTGAGCATAAACTGGTTCGAGTTGAATTAAGAGTGTATCTAACCAGTTGCGGCGACCTTCCGGGCCGCCGCGTACTAGTTCTAAATCTAAGCTGGAAAATTGAACTGCATTGAGAACGCCGAGAAAGTCCATTTGACGGCGGATAGATTCGCCATTGAGAGCAACACTACGGCGACCATTGCGGCGCAGGGTTAAGGTCAGGTCGCTAACACCTGTTTGTCGTTCAAGGGTGGCATCAATTTGGGCTATGGCTTCCCCTTCTTGAACTAAATCGCGATCGCGGGTCATGCGGTGCGATCGCAATGTCGCCAGTAACTCCACCGCCTCCAACAAATTTGACTTTCCCTGAGCATTATTACCTACCAAAATTGTTTTGGCAGCAGTAAACTCAACCTTTTGGTCTTGATAATTGCGAAATTGTCGGAGGTTTAGAGTTTTTAGGTACATGGTGATAATTGGGCATGGGGCATTGGGGATTGGGCATTGGGCACTTGTACTGAGCAAAGTCGAAATATTGGGCATTGGGCACAAAAGGCAGAGGGGCACACTTCGGCTCCGCTCAGTGACCAGGGGCAGAAGGGAAAAACTTACTGCAACTTTCCCCTGCTCCCCTGCTCCCCTGCTCCCCTGCTCCCCTGCTTCTTCCCCATGCCCCATTCCCTATGCCCCATGCCCCATGTTACACAGCCTTCTTGCCCATAATCCGCAAAAATATCTTCTCCCCTTCAATCCAGACGAACATTAAGGCACTGAAGCCAATACAAACCCCCAATTCCTGCATATTGAGGTAGTGAGTACCAAAGAAATCTCGCAGAGGTGGAACATAAACTAGCATCAACTGCAAAATTGTGGTGACGACAACAGCCGCTAGTACAAAAATATTGGAGAAGGGATTCATCTCGATTGTCAGTCGGTTGTTGGAGCGAATAGCGATCGCATGACCCATTTGGGCAATACACAAGCTAGTAAATACCATTGTTTTCCAACTATCACGATCGCCCTGGTAGCCTGGAGCATGGCTATGTTGATAAGCCCACCACATCAAGGCAATGGTAATAATGGCAAAGATGATGCCAATACGAATCATATAAGAACCCAATCCCCTAGCGAAAATACTTTCGCGGGGACTAAAAGGTGGACGTTGCATGACATCCGGTTCTGGAGGTTCCACAGCTAATGCTAAGGCTGGTAAACCGTCTGTCACCAAGTTCATCCACAAAATTTGTAAGGGAGTCAGGGGAACGCCTCCCAAGCCGATTAAGGGTGCGGCTGCAATTGTCAGAACTTCACCAATGTTACTGCCGAGGATGTATTTAATAAAGCGGCGAATGTTGGTATAAACAACTCTACCTTCCTTGGTGGCGCTGACAATGGTGGCGAAGTTATCATCAAGTAACACCATGTCACTGGCTTCTTTACTGACATCAGTGCCAGTAATACCCATTGCAATACCAATGTCGGCTTGTTTGAGGGCTGGAGCATCGTTAACACCATCGCCTGTCATCGCCACAAATCGACCCCGGCGTTGCAGTGCTTGGACAATTCGCAGTTTGTGTTCTGGGGAAACTCTGGCATAGATGCTCACCAGGTCAACGTTTTGCTCTAATTCCTGGTCAGTCATCCGTTGCAATTCTTGACCTGTGAGAACGCGATCGCCTTCTTGGGCAATTCCCAAATCGGTAGCGATCGCTCGTGCTGTTAATTGGTGGTCGCCAGTAATCATCACTGGGCGAATACCTGCTTCTCGACACTCTTGCACAGCTGCCCTTACTTCTGGGCGTGGCGCATCTAGCATTCCCACCAATCCCAGCCATACTAAGCCTTGCTCAGAGGTTTCGTCTGAACCTGACGGTGGAATCTCTAACAAAGGTTTGTAGGCAAAACCTAGTACCCGTAAACCTTTACTCGCCATCAGGTCATTTTCTGCCAAAATTTTCTGGCGTTGTTGTTCGGTTAAAATACCCGTGTCATTACCCAAATGAATCTGAGTGCAACGTGCCAAGGTTAACTCTGGAGAACCTTTGGTAAACATCAAATAAGGTTCCGATTGGAGAAAACCAGCGATCGCTGGGTCAACACCTCTCGAAGATGCTTCACCTGTGGCGACTCCCTCCACCTGAGAAATCACGCTCATCCGCTTGCGTTCTGAGGAAAAGGGGAACTCTGCAACGCGAGGTAACTTACTGTTCCACTGGTCTTTTTCGATTCCAGCTTTTCCCGCCAGTGTTAACAATGCTCCCTCTGTCGGATCTCCCAAAATTGCCCATTCACCTTGTTCTTTTTGCAATACTGAATCATTACAAACTGCACAGGCGACTGCTAACGCGGAGATTTCTGGAGATTCCTCCAGAGAAATTTTCTGACCATTTAACTGAAAGTCTCCTGTGGGAGCATAACCTTCGCCGATGACGCGAAAAGTTTTGTTATTGGTGGAAATCGATTGCACCACCATTTTATTTTGAGTTAGGGTGCCGGTTTTATCAGAACAGATGGTCGTTACAGAACCCAACGTTTCCACTGCTGGCAATTTGCGAATCAAGGCATTTTGGCGCACCATTCGCTGGGTTCCCAGTGCCAAGGTGACGGTAATTACAGCTGGTAAACCTTCTGGAACTACAGCAACCGCCATACTCAAGGAAACTTCTAAGAGTTCTTGGATGTTTTTAAAACCTCCGTCCCTGATTACACCACCAGCAACAACGATCGCCACCAGAATTAAAGAACCCGTAACTAGGACATTACCCAGTTGAGTCATCCGTTGTTGTAACGGTGTCGGTTCACTTTCCACCGCCTGCAACATGGTGGCAATTTTGCCTAGTTCTGTAGTCATGCCGGTGTTCGTCACCAGAACCTTAGCGCGTCCTTGGACTACTTCAGTTCCTTGATACACGACATTGAGGCGATCGCCTAATGATGTTTCCTCCGGCAATTTTAGTGATGCCTGTTTATTCACCGCTTCGGCTTCACCGGTTAATGCCGACTCCCGCACTTGTAAATTAGATTGTTCGATCAAGCGTCCATCTGCGGCTATCTGCATCCCAGCTTCCAGCAGCATTACATCCCCTGGAACTAGTTCTTTAGCTGCTATCTCCACCAGTCTGGCGTCGCGGAGCACCCGCACTAAGGGAGAAGTCATTTTTTTCAAGGCTGCCAAGGCTTTTTCAGCGCGGCTTTCTTGGACGTAGCCGAGTATGCCATTGAGGATGACAATTGCTAAAATCGCGATCGTATCTTTAAATGGCACTTCACCGGGCTTTAATCTGCCCTCCCGCAAAGCCATTAGGTCTAAAAACCCAGAAATGAGAGCTACGCCAATCAGCATCAACAACATAATGTTCTTGAACTGATCTAGCAGAATTTCCCAAGCACTACGGCCAGCAGTTTCTTCAAGTTCGTTGGGGCCGTATTTTTGCAATCTCTGTTGAGTTTCTTGGGGTGTTAAGCCGCTGTCTGCATTACTATCAAGCAGGTCTAGCGCTTTATCAACTTCTAAACTATGCCAAACGGCGGCACCTTCAGGCAGAGAATTAGCAGACATCGTGTAGGTCACAGCAAATGGTTACAAAATTCGATCATAATTTAGTGATGGCAGGAATTCCATCTTCTAAAGTTACATTAAGCCGATCGCCCAGCTGTATGAGTGTATATGTAATTCTTAACATTTGTAAATTCCTCCTATTTTGACATAGTATTATTTCTCACGAAAGAGTCGATCGGAACACATTAGTACCGATAATTATTAGTACCCCGCTGTAAACGTAGCGATCGAAAACCACTAATTGGACTTCTTGCAGAAGTCGGGGAAAGGGTAAGGGGTAAGGGGAAAAGGCTCCCAAAACCTTTCCCCTTTAACCTTTTCCCTTTCCCCCCTCTTGCAAAAGTTACTTTTGCAAGAGGTCTATTGATGTACTTGGTAAGAGCAACGCCCATTGCGGGCAGTCTTTTAACTCAGCACTCTTCATCCACCCCGATCGGGGGAGCCATTGCTCGACTAGGATTTTCCATCTCCAGCAATTGGTGTGACGGCGGTAAAACCGCTTGAGTCATGTTTCCTCCCCTACCTAAAGGTGAGGGTTTTTTACACTTACCACAAGGTTTTATGAGTTTTGCACTCCCCACTTTGACCGTTAGCCAGATGTTTGGGCAAAAAACAATTCGACCGCTTACTGCTGCTGCTCTGTGTGGCATTACTTTCATCAAAGATAGATTGATTGCTATTGACAGTATCAAAGGGCATCTACTAGAGATCGATCCCACCTCTGACAACAGTAAAATTCTCAATTCCCATCAAGTTGAAGAATTTACTGATGTCACTGGTTTAGCGGCGTGGGATGATACCCTGTGGGTGAGCCGAGAAAATAGTGTTTACTCGTGCAAGCTCGATGCTTTGAATCTAGAACATTTTGTGACATTGCCTTATCCGGCTGATGGCGTTGCTGTTTGGGAAACAACAGTTTATGTTAGTTGCCAAAGGCTAGGCTACATTCTGGTTTTTGACCGCGAAACCCGAAAAGAAATTACCAGATTTTATGCCCCTGGAGTTGGGATAGAGAATTTGGCAGTCAACCAAGAAATGCTATGGATTTGCGATCGCACCGAACAATCAGTTTACGCAATGGACAGAGCCACAGGAGAACTGCAATTTAGCGTTCTCACACCCTTTGAATGTCCTACAGGCATAGCACTCCATAAAAATGCCGAAACAGGCAAAGAAAGTATTTACGTTGCCTACGCCTCAGAAGAGCCTTATATCCGGGATAACCCCAATGCCGATCCGAGTCATGAATTAACATTCCGCGATCGCACTTTTATTCACCCTCTGTATTATCATTACCAACCAGATAAGCGTTACGCCCTCTCTAACGGCTATCTGATTGAAATGTCTTATGCTGAGGAAATTGCACCTCTAGACGAGGTTTATTTACCCGATGTCGAATGGCGCATCGCCCTACCATCGGAGACTGAGCGTCAAAAGGTGAAACACGTTGAACCTATTGGTATACCCTTCACCGAAGAAGTGATACAGGGGCAACGTGTAGCAGTCTTTAAATTTGATTCTCTTGCCCCAGGCGAACGGCATATCTTTGGCTGGAAAGCACTTTTGGAAGTTCGAGGTATTAAGTATCGCATCACACCCAGAGATGTGGAAAATATACCCGAACTGTCCCCAGAATTACAAACACGCTACCTAGTGGACGACGACGATTTAGCAATGGATACTACCATTGTTCGCCGTGCTGCCAGAGAAGCGATTGGTTCTGAAACCAATGTGCTACGCAAAATGCACAGCATCCGCAACTACGTTTATGACGAGTTATCCTACGGTATTAAACCTTACATTGACACGCCAGATACGGTTTTAGAGCGGGGTGTTGGTTCTTGTGGCGAATATGTTGGCGTTTTACTTGCCCTATCCCGTTTAAATGGCATCCCTTGCCGCACCGTAGGCAGGTACAAATGTCCTCCCCACAGCGACTTCGTAGGAGTACCGCTACAACCAGACTTTAATCATGTTTGGCTAGAATTCTACGTCCCGAATTTTGGCTGGTTGCCAATGGAATCAAATCCTGACGATATAGGTGAAGGTGGCCCTTATCCAACGCGCTTTTTTATGGGCTTATGCTGGTATCACATTGAAATTGGCAAAGGTATCACCTTTGAAACCGTCACAAGTCAAGGTGAACGGCTAACCAAAGAAGATATTCCTATCGGTGATTTAGCAATTAATCATATCCGGTTCACAATTCTTAAAGAATTACCACCTTTTTAAATTAGGGCATTGGGAATTGGGGAAAGACCATGAGAAAGTAAGTAGGGTGTGTTATGCCGTAGGCTAACGCACCTTAATACTGTCTGCTTAACTATTATTTTCGTCTACTTCTAAGCTCTTATTCCTATTCAAGTATTCTTCAAACAATTCAAAAAATTTCTGTAGTGCCTCATGCTCGTCTACAGAATAGAAAAGAATTATTTTAGACCATGACTGACCTGAGTTAATCCCATATTTTTCTTGAACCCATAACTGAAAACCTTCAAATTCCTTTTCTGGCTCTGTTGGAGGTACGCCAACTTCTCTTCGAGCCAGACTATATCCTCGCAAACACATATCAAGTCTAGTGATTGAACTAGTCCCTAAATACATTCCTGGTCTTTTCTTTATAGCACCTAGAATCTCTTTGTAAATATCAAACCGAGGAAACCTCAAATCCTGATGAAGCCTTAAAATGTCTTCACTTTCTTGCCTTTTTGAATCATTTTTCTGTTTTAAAAATTTTTCAAATAGTTCAAAAAAACTATAGAAAGCATTTCTGTCACTACCACAGGAAAATATAAGTATTCCAGCCCAAGATTGAGTCAAATTAGTCTTTGCTCTTTCTTGTATCCATTCTTGAAATCCTTCCATTGGGTCGCCTTCAGGAGTTAATCCTAAATCACTTAGTTGACCTAAATACCCACCAACAAAGAAATCAAGACAAGTAATTGATGGCTTATCTATATACATAACGGGATTTTCTTTAATCTTTTGGAGAAGCGTAGAAAGATTCATCATATTGATTATTCCAATTTAATTTAAGGACTAGAGTGTATTATGCTGTAAGCTAAAGCACTTTAATAATTTCTGCTTAACCACTATTTTCGTCTACATCTACGCTCTTATTCCTATTCAAGTATTCTTCAAATAATTCAAAAAATTTCTGTAGTGCCTCATGCTCATCTACAGAATAGAAAAGAATTATTTTAGACCATGACTGACCTGAGTTAATTCCATATTTTTCTTCAACCCATGATTGAAAACCTGCAAATTCCTTTTCTGGCTCAGTTGGGGGTACGCCAACTTCTCTTCGAGCCAGACTAAATCCTCGCAAAAGCATATCTAGTATAGTAATTGGTGAATTAGCTCCTAAATACATTCCTGGTCTTTTCTTTATATTAGTTAGAATCTCGTTGTAAATATCAAACCGAGGAAAACTCATATCCTCACTAAGCCTTAAAATATCTTCACTTTTTTGAATTTTTGAATCATCTTTCTGCTTTAAGAACTGCTCAAACTCTTCAAAGAACCTATAAAAAGCAGTTCGTTCACTTCCAGAGCCAAAGAGAATTATCCCAGCCCAAGATTGACTCACATTAGTTTTTGCTTTTTCTTGTATCCACTCTTGAAACCCTTCCATTCCACAAGAGCTTATATCAGTAAATCCTAGTGTGATTAGACCATCTATATACCCAGTTAAGAATGAATCAAGACAAGTAATTGATGGCTTGTCTATGTAGATAACTGGATTTTCTTTAATGTTTTGGAGAAGTGTAAACAGCTCATTCATGCCAGCAACCTATAATTTAATGAAGATTTATTAATTGAACAGCCATATTGCGCTTTTATTGAAGTCAATCTTTCCTATCACGAGGGGATGAATTATCTGGCAGTGTATCAGCACGAACCACATCACTAATCCATTCTCCCTCAATATTATTGTTATAATAATTTGCATAATCATCCCATGTCATGGTGTCGCCAGTTGAATATTCATAAACGACTCCACGAGTTTGATTATTACCATCTCCATCATTTAAACGAATCCACGTTACATAATCACCAGATGGAGGATAACCACCACCAAATTCAATACCTGGAGGTTGAGCTAAACTTCTAATTGGCCCTGGCGCAGGTCGCCAACTTTTAAAATGATGAGTTACAAATTTGTCAGGAGAACCAGACCTCCTGTAATGTACTGTTTGGTGAAATTTGTAATTATAAAGAACTGAAGATTGACCTTGTGGCCCACAAACTAAATTAAGTGGATAGAAAGAACAATATCTCTCTTGAGCTTTATTTGGAACCTGCTCATTTTGAGCTTTAGTTGTACTGCTAATTGTAGCCTTAGCAGTAGGAGCTAATTCCGAGCCAGCAGCAGCACATTCAGGTTGAACAGCACAAGCATCTAGAGACGACAGCAATGCATAAACAGTTTGAGGTAAAATCCCCTTAAATATTAGAAGTAAAATAAAGGTGGAAATTCCTACTAATCTAAATACAGATTTATTTGCGGTTAATCGCACTAGTCTTAACTCCTTACAACCAAAGATAAAAATTGGTGTATCTGACATCTAGGTTGTCTGATAGGAGAAGAGAATCAGTCCAGTAAAAATACGAGTATTTAGTAGATTTTTTTGAAAATCGAACCAAGGTAAATAAATAAACTAATTAGCTATTAACTCTTAAACTTCTTAAACTGGGCAGTGGATATGATTGATGCTGCTTAAAATCGGCAAACTCACAGATGGAGTTAAATGGGCAAAAGCGGCAGTGAGAGCCAGGATTAGGAGGGAATATTTTACTGAAGTTAGTAGTTTCTTCCTGATATTTTTGCAAATCGTGCTGATGTTTATGAGCAATATTCGCTAACTCAAATTTTAAGGATTCTAATTCGCTACTATTAATACTAATTAACTCTGATTTTTTACATATTTCTAAATTATAAAATGATGCAACAGCTTCTCGTCCAGGGTAAAGATAACGAGCAGCTAATAAGTAAACTAATGCCTGTCGTTTGTCAAAAGCTGATTTACCAGTTTTGAAATCCAAAATATGTAAAGTGCTATCAGACTCAATAAAAACGCAGTCCATAGCCGCGTATAAGCGAAAGCAATAATCTTCTTGTTCAACTACTATCGGTTTGGGAAAGCCTTCATCACCCGGTGTTAATTGGATAATATCTTTATCCAAAAGCAATGGCGCATCATGATATTTTTGCAAAATTTGCAGCACGCGTTGCTGAACTTGAAGGCTTGAGTTGCCTAATTTTAGTAGCTGGGCAACTCTTTCTACACCATCTGCTTGCTTCAACAGATGCGTGTGATGATGAAATTCATAAACGCCTTTTTGGGCTAGTATGCCAATCCGCTGAGGCGCAGTGGCTTGCGTTAAAAGCGCTTTGACTTGTGGTTCGTGTTGCCGTGCTTTGATAAACCCCCGTCTCATCTGGCAATGCCAGCGTTCTTGCCCAGTCGCTGGGGCAACTAGAGACCAAAGGTGATAACTGGCAAAAGGTCGATCGGGGGTTGACATTGCTCAGAAACAGTGAGAGAAAATACGGTGGGGAGAAGTTTAAGCTAAGGCTTGCTTAGAAAAGAACTTCGGAGGATACTTGCTGCTACACACGCTTTGCGGGAAGCTTTTATAGTACTGATAATGTACCGGAGCAAGTGGCAAAAATGTCTAGCAAGATAAAATTTGGTACCGATGGATGGCGAGGGATTATTGCCGATGACTTTACTTTCCCCAATGTGCGGAAAGTGACAAGGGCGATCGCCACTTACTTAGAAACAGCCTACACAAAAGATAGACCAGTACTTATTGCCTACGATACTCGCTTTTTAGCTGACCAGTTTGCCCAAACAGCGGCCCAAGTATTAGCAGACTTGGGTTGGACTGTGAAAATTACCGATCGGGATTGTCCCACACCAGTAATTGCCTACAATGCCCGTCACCTAAATTCCGCTGGGGCATTAATGTTTACTGCTAGCCATAATCCAGCACCCTACTGTGGAATTAAATATATACCTGATTATGCTGGGCCTGCCACTCCAGAGATTACTGATACTATTGTGGCAAATATAGAAGGTGCATCGGATGAGTTACCTGGGAGCAACCCATCAGGTTCAATTTCAATTTTCGATCCGAAACCAGATTACCTGAAATTTATCTACACTCTACTTGATGTAGAAAAGATCAGAAGCGCTAATTTAAAGGTAAAGTACGATGCTTTGTATTCTACCTCTCGCGGCTATTTAGATGAAGTTTTGCAACATAGTGGCGTTCAACTAGAAAGTTTCCACGATTGGAGAGATGTTTTATTTGGGGGTGGAATGCCAGAACCCAAAGGAGAACAGTTAGTTGAGTTAGTGGAAGCAGTAGTTCGAGATCAAGCTGATTTGGGCTTGGCAACGGATGGAGATAGCGATCGCTTTGGTATCGTTGATGAACAAGGAAATGTCCTCACTCCCAATACTGTGCTGCTACTTCTGGCACGTCATTTAATCAAAAACAAAGGTAAAACTGGCGCCATAGTCCGTACTGTCGCTACAACCCACCTGCTAGATAATTTTGCTGCTAAAAATGGGCTGCAAATTTACGAAACAGCAGTTGGCTTTAAATACATCGGCGAAAAAATGCGGGAAACTGCGGTGTTAATCGGTGGAGAGGAATCAGGTGGTTTGAGTATTATTGGGCATATTCCCGAAAAAGACGGGGTATTAGCCGATATGCTGGTGGCAGAAGCGATCGCCTATGAAGGCAAACCGCTAAGTCAACTTGTCAAAGAAGCGATCGCTGAAGCCGATGGCCCACTTTACAACAACCGCCTAGACTTGCACCTCACAGAGGCGCACAAAATCGCCGTCATCGACTCCTTTACCAAAAATCCACCTACAGAGGTAGCAGGAATTAAAGTCAAGGAAGTGGGGCGTAAAGACGGTATTAAGCTGTATTTAGAAGAAGGTAGCTGGGTTTTACTGCGTCCTTCCGGTACAGAACCACTGGTACGCGTCTACCTAGAAACCAACACTCCCGAAAAACTCACCCAAATCGCCCAAGAGTTAGAGAGTGCCATTGCTAAACTAGAGGCAGTAGCAGTTTAATTTGCCAGAGTTAGGAATTAAAAGTTAAGAGTTATGAATTAGGAGTTAAGAGTTGTAAATTTACAATTCTTAACTCCTCGTTTCTAATTTCGAGCAAAATATAACTTCTAACTCCTAACTTCTCATTTCGATCAAACTATGAAAATTGCGCCTTTTTTGACATCTCTAGTTGTAGCAGTTTGGGTAATTGCGATCGCAATTATTTCAGTCCAAAACGCCACACCCGTATCGTTAAAGTTCTTAACATTCCAATCAATTCAGATACCAATGGGTTTGGTGCTAGCTTTTAGTGCCGGTGTCGGGTTAATTGGTATGGCACTGCTGCAACCTCTGTGGGGACTTGCTGGTATTGGGCAGCGTAATTCTCGATTGGAAGACGATGCCGAGTTTTTTGTTGATGATGAAGATTTTTGAGGCTTGAAAAAAACTGATGAGATTGATTTCTGCCCGAAAAGCTACGTGCTATGGCTTAAACTATGCAAGATCGATAAAGGCTATGAGCGCAACTTATAAAGCAGATTTTAACTTGTGGATTCAACAGACAGCCCAACTATTGCGATCGCATCGCTGGCAAGAAGTTGATGTAGAAAATCTGATTGAAGAGGTTGAAGGCTTGGGCAAAAGTGAACGGCGGGCTATTGCCAGTCAATTAACTCGCTTACTCTTGCATCTGCTCAAGTGGCAATATCAACTCCAGCGTCGCTCAGATAGTTGGCTCGATTCCATCACTGATTCTCGTACCCAAATTGAGTTAGCAATAGAAGATAGTCCTAGTCTTAACAGCTATCCTACAGAGCAACTTGAGGAAAGTTATCAAAGGGCGCGTCGGCAAGCAGCCAAGCAAACGGGGATACTTATATCCGTGTTTCCAGAAGAATGTTTATATTCTGTAGAGTTAGTGTTAGATGAAGACTGGCTACCGGAAGCAAGCGATATTTGATAAGTGTAATTGTGACTGTGTGGTATGAAACGCATTACGCAGCCACTTAATATACATTGGTGAGTCTTGCAAAAGTCGCTTTTACTTCTTCATCATCGGCAAAGTCTCCAGTATTCGCTTGACCAATCCCTTTTTGAATTTCCTCGGTTTGCCACTGATACATATCTAGATAAGTGGCTACCGCTTCATTAAGTATGTGGCTGCGATCGCAGGGAGGCTAACACCTCAATACAATGGACAAGCGATGTCTACAACGGGCTACGCCTACGCACTCGGCTTGACGCTAGAATATTAGTCGCAATCTTGTGGAGATGA
Organism: Nostoc sp.; assembly: GCF_036917375.1. Classification (GTDB taxonomy): domain Bacteria; phylum Cyanobacteriota; class Cyanobacteriia; order Cyanobacteriales; family Nostocaceae; genus Nostoc. The sequence continues at coordinate 66,647 of NZ_JBALDN010000094.1, read as the reverse complement.
TTGGTAATGAAAATTAAAGCAGTTATCTGGCAAGAAGACGGTGTGTGGTGTGCTTCTGTACCCGCCCTACCCGGATGCCATACTTGGGGAGACAGCTATGAACATTTGTTAGAGATGCTGCAAGATGCAGTTCAAGGTTGGTTGGAAGTTGCTAGCGAACGAGAAGAACTTGACCCGGAGAAAGAGTTGGTTGAAATATCGCTATGAAAGCGGTTTCAGGTAAAGCACTTTGTAAAATTTTGGAACGGCAGGGTTGGGAATTGAAACGGATTACTGGCAGTCATCATATCTACATAAAAGAAGGTGTTGATGTAATCCTCTCCGTTCCGGTTCATAGTAATCGAAATTTACCGATTGGAACTTTGAAAAGCATTATGAAAGATGCTGGACTTACCGAAGAAGATTTGAACTAAAAGCGATCGCAATTATCCAAAGTTCAGATAACAGTAGCTAAGTTGGGCAGTTTTGGGTTAGTTGTAGCTTCAGGTAATCAATGAATTCCAGTATTTCTGTATCAGTGAGTTGTAGACGCGATCGCCTGCCATATTTCCGCTGCAAATAATCCCTTCCCTGCTCTGGAGTCCAATTTAATTGAGCTAAATATCTGTCGGTTTGAGCTATTAGAACTTTTAAACTTACTTTTTGCCCTATAGTTTGCCAGTAAATTTCCCTATGTCCATCCCAACTAACACCTACAGAGCGATAAGTGACTGGATCGTAAATATTACAGAATACTACTTTTTTATCTCCAGGACTAACGGCAATAGTAAGTGGATGACGTAATTGTTCAGAAGTAAGAGCATCCAAAGACAGCAATAAACTTTTAGAAAAGTAAGTATCGTTTCCTGATTGGATAATATAAGGTTTATCTGCTAGGATAAACAGATTTATTTTTTCATCTGGGCCAAATGTATTTTCAACCTTTTTATTAACTTCTATCCCTGTTATTACCCCAGTCAAGGCTTTTTCATAAATTGGGATGCGTTTTTCATCTTCAGCAAGCATATACCAGCAGTGATCGGCTTCTCTGCTGACAAAAACATATTGAGGTTTTGGGACTGCTCCAAATCCTAATTTAACTTCCATATTTTTGATGAAGGTTTTGGTAAATATATTTATTGAGCAACCAGACATGACGATTTGTACCTCAAGCTATTAGTTGCTTTATAAATATAATTCCCTAGCTAGGAAGCTAATTAACATTAAGGCAGTAAAAAATACAAAATTTGGTGAATCTATAACAAAGTTTCTGGATCGACACCTAGCGCATTCAATTTTTCAATTAACATTTTCACCTGTTGTTCTGCTTCCACTCGTCGCTGTTCTTCAAAAGCTGTGCGTTCTTCCGCTTCTCTAATGCGTTCTTCTGGTGTCAGCAATCTTTGCCCTTCTTCGTCATACCAGTACAGCCACTCCCGCACTATACCTTGATAAATTCCCCGTTCTCGCCCAATTCCTAAACCAATTTCTGGTAGCCAAGCGGGATTTCCTGACATTAAGATATATTCCCCATCGACTAAGCGATACACTTCCAAAGGCGACTTTTTACGCCGCAGGGGACTATACACAATGTAGTACAAAATTCCTAAATCTTTGGCATAAAATTCTTTCTTGATGCTATATTCTTCTCGATATATTTGGGAAACAACTTCTAGCGCTAAAATTGGCAGTTGCTTTTCTTCCCACAGCACATAACTTAGGCGTAAATCCTCATCAACGAAGCGTTTAACTCCTAAACTGAGAAATCCATCAGGAACAACAGCTGGTTTGTCTGGGTGATAATAAATACCCATGTCAACACCAAAGAACCAATCCCAGCGATCGCACCAAACCAAAGCTAGTATCGTTTTTAGCAAGCCGGGAATTAAATTTTGGAGTTCATTATCCACAGCAGTATCATCTGAGTCGGGTAGTTCTTCGGAAGATGGCAAACAATGCAGTGGATTGTAGTTTAACATGAGCGGTTTTGCCAAATTTGATTCTAGATAGATTGTAGGTAATCTATTGATATGTGATGTGCGATCGCAGCACAAGAATGAAAAACCATCTCAGTAGGAAAACAGTTATAAGTGTAAAATCTTTACATTAGATTCGTGGTTTTTCGGTACTGATTACTAGAGCGTCTAACTGACAATAGCAAAAAAGGGCGGAACATTGTTCAAATAGAACATTCCAGAGGTCGCAGAGTATTCAATTTCATGGTGAATTTGGTAGTTAGGCTGATTATCTATATCTACCAGGAGAAAAAGTTTTCTCTCAACCTTGACTCAGAAAATGTGGCGCAGCTGGAACTTAGCTAATTTTCAGCCCGATTTTTGAGTTGTATCTAAGTATCAGATATGTCACCACAGATCCATTCACGAGTTTTAATCAAAAACTTCCTAAAGGTTTTTTTGCCATTATCAGCATTAGTTGGGGTTGTTATTGGGACTATCTACTGCCAACAAGTACAAACCGAGCAAGTTCTGTTCAAAACAAATGAACTCCGTAAGGTAGATTTACAAACTAAAGTAATCAGCGGAGACTTTCACTCGGTTGTCTCAGATTTGATGTTTATCTCTAAACAAAACGAGCTAGAAAGAATTTTAGACGGAGTGGATGGGCAACAACAGGCACTTTCTCAAGAATTTTTATTATTTTCTGGATATAAAAAACTTTACGACCAAATTCGCTTTTTAGATCGATCGGGTAAGGAAGTTGTCAGAGTCAACTTTAACCAGGGTGAACCAGCAATTGTCCCCGAAGAAAAACTGCAAGTTCAAGCCAAGCGCTACTGGTTTAATGACACTTTGCGGCTGAATCAAGGACAAGTATTTGTCTCTCCCCTTGACCTCAACATCGAACGAGGTCAGGTTGAACAACCCTTGAAGCCAATGATCCGCTTTGGCACTCCCGTTTTTGATCGCCGTGGGCAGAAACGAGGCATTGTGGTGTTAAATTATTTCGGTGCAAAACTGCTGGACAATTTTAATCAAGCTTTCGCTAACGCCTCTAGTGAGGGAATGCTACTGAATGCTGATGGCTACTGGTTAAAAGGGACAAAGCCCGAAGATGAATGGGGATTTATGTTTCCCGATGTCTACGACGAGCTTCGCTTACGCAAAAACCGCACTTTTGGCAAAACTTTTCCCCAAGCATGGCAGCAGATTTCTCAACAAGAATCGGGACAATTCCAAACTGCTGAGGGAATGTTCACTTTTACCACAGTTTACCCACTTGTCGAAGGAGAAAAATCTAGTACGGGAGCAGGACAAGCGTTTGCACCAAGTCAAAATCAAATTGATCCTAAATCCTATCACTGGAAGATTGTCTCGTGGTTGTCGCCAGAGACGTTGACAACCAAATCAAACCGATTTTTGAGTCAATTGCTACCGCTATATGCTGGGTTAGTAGGACTAATTGGCATTGGTTCTTGGCTACTAGCAAAAGCTAGTGTCAATCGTCAGATGGCCCAGCTAGAGTTAAAGCAGTCTGAAGTCGAATTGCGAAAGCTAGTTGAACGGGAGAAAATTCTTAAAACTCGTTTATCTAGTCAAATTCGCAACTCGCTGGATCTAAATACGATTTTGAGTACAGTAGTGGTTGAAGTTCGGCAACTGCTACAGATCGATCGATGCCAGTTTTTTTGGTGTCATCAAGAAGATGAATCTATTAGCTTGGAACTGAGTCAGCAAGCTTGTGCTCCCGATTTAACAGAACCTTTAGGCTGTTCTCCTATCCAGAATGTGGAAGCGCTGAGTGAAGCTGTTATGCAAGGGAATTTGCTTTGCTTTGATGACATTGCCGCAGATTCGTGGCTTGATTTCAAGAGTCGGAATTTACTGGTGACATTGGGGCTTAAGTCTCTACTAACAGTTTCGGTTCAAACTCAGTCGGGTCACTTGGGTGTGATTGTCTGCGAACATAGTAGAGAGCTTCGCCCCTGGAGTGATGATGAGGTGGAAATCATTCGAGGTGTGGCTGACCAGCTAGCGATCGCTATTGACCAAGCCCAATTGTATAATCAAAGCCGCGCTGCTACTGCTGCTGCTACTACTCAGGCAGAACAACTCAACCAAGTTTTACACAATCTCAAACAGACTCAAGCTCAACTGATTCAGACTGAAAAAATGTCCAGTTTAGGTCAATTAGTGGCGGGTGTCGCTCATGAAATCAATAATCCAGTTAATTTTATCTACGGTAATTTGACCCATGTAAGTGAATATACATTGGGATTATTGAAATTGGTAGAACTTTATCAACAGTCTAATGCTCATTCAACATCTGAAGTACAAGCTCATATCGAAGCGATCGACCTTGACTTTATGGTTGAGGATCTACCTAAAATACTAATTTCAATGAAAATGGGAGCTAATCGCATTCGTGAAATAGTTCTCTCCTTGCGGAATTTTTCTCGACTTGACGAAGCAGATATGAAGCCTGTCAACATTCACGAAGGTATTGATAGCACACTACTGATTTTACAAAATCGCTTCAAACAAACGTCTGGAAATCCCGGAATTGAAATAGTCAAGGATTATGGTGATATTCCCTTAGTAGAATGCTATGCCGGACAACTAAATCAGGTATTTATGAATCTCATCAGTAATGCCATTGATGCCCTGGATAGTTATAACAGTAAGCGAACTCTGGAGGAGATAGAAGCTAACCCCAGCCAGATTGTAATTCGTACTGAGTTACGCAACTTGGATCGGATAACTGTAAAAATTGCAGATAATGGCCCTGGCATGACTGAAGCAGTTAAGCAACGATTATTTGACCCTTTCTTCACCACAAAAGCCGCAGGTAAAGGCACTGGATTAGGATTAGCAATTAGCGCTCAGATAGTCACAGAAAAACACAACGGAGCTATTTGGTGTATTTCCGAACCTGGACAGGGAGCAGAATTTTGGGTTGAGATTCCGATTAAGCAAAGTTCTAAACTAGCGACTGCAAGTACTGCTACTCTATCCATAATTTGAAAAATGACATGACTAATATTAGCGATGTCTACGACGGGCTACGCCTACGCGCTGATTTTGATAGCCCTTGGAAAGAAATAATAGAAGCTTATTTTCCCCAAGCAATGCATTTCTTTTTTCCAGAAACTTCTGCATTAATTGATTGGGAACGTCCCTACTAATTTCTAGATAAAGAATTTCAATCAACTTGCTCGTGAAGCTGACAGGGTAAAAGATATGCCGATCAATTAGTCAAAGTTTGGCAAACCCAAGGGGAAGAACTTTGGTTATTAATGCATGTTGAAATTCAGGGACAAAAAGAAGATAACTTTCCTAAGCGGATGTTTACCCAATACTTTTCAGATAAGCCTAACAATCTCTCTTTTGGTCTGGGAAAAGGTTAAAGGGGAAAGGGGAAAGGTAAATTCAAACCCTTTCCCTTTCCCCTTTCCCCCTTAACCGAAAAGTATTGGATGTTTACCTACAACTTTCGCATATTTGACCGCTTCGATCGACCAGCAATAAGTCTTGCAATTCTCTGCGATTCAAACCGCGAATGGCGACCAAGCAATTACAGTTACAATTATCCCAATACTCGCTTAAAGTTTGAGTTTGGCAGTATTAAACTTTTGGATTACGAAAACCGATTTCATGAGTTAGAAAATAGCCAGAATCCATTTGCAACTGTCGTCATGGCGCATTTGAAAACGCAGCAGACACGCTCATCACCCGAACAACGCAAAATATGGAAATTCAGCTTAATTCGCAGACTATATGATTTGGGGTTAGGAGAGCAGGATATTCGCAACCAATATCGATTTATTGATTGGGTTATGATATTACCAAAGGCATTGGAAAATCAGTTTTGGGAAGAGGTTAAACAATTTGAACAGGAGCGGACTATGAGATATGTAACTACAGGTGAGCGCATCGGCTATGAGCGCGGAAAACAAGAAGGTGAACAAAAAGGTGAACAACGACTTATTTTAAGGTTACTACAAAGACGAGTGGGAGAATTATCACCAGAATTGCAAGAGCGCATCCAATCTCTTTCTTTAAATCAGTTAGAAAACCTTGGCGAAGCTTTGTTAGATTTTACTGCTATGGAAGATTTACTTAACTGGTTCCAAACAAATCAATCAGCTTAAAATCTCTTTTTATGATAATTGTAAAAAATACATCTCATTATTTACCAATACAAAATTTTTTTAACTAAGTTCGATGGGTTATTTTTACTTCACTGAATCGAAAATTTTGAGTGAATAACAAAAAGGGCAGGTACAAAACCCGCCCTTAAAGTAATTAATATTTAAACTCGCAACTTAATTACCAATTTGAGGCGCACTCAAAGAAACCTTTAGTGCGTCGTCTTTTTGTTGTGCTAATGTCGGCACGGAATCACGCAATCTTGCAGTCAATTGTACAGTTGTAGCGTCGTACATCTGAGTCAGCAATTTTGGATAGAAACCAATACCAATAATTGGAATTAACAAACAGGCAATGATAAATACTTCACGGGGTTCGGCATCTATCAAAGCTTGATGAGAAACTAATTCCTCGTTCTCTTTACCGTAGAAAATTTCTCGCAACATTGACAGCAGATAAATCGGAGTTAAAATTACTCCCACTGCCATCAAGAACACCACGATAACTTTGAAGGTAGAGCTATAAGCATCGCTAGTAGCAAAGCCCACAAATACCATTAATTCTGCCACAAAACCGCTCATCCCTGGCAATGCCAAAGAAGCCATTGAACAAGTGGTGAACATGGCGAAAATCTTCGGCATTCTTTTGGCAACACCGCCCATCTCATCCAACATTAGGGTGTGGGTGCGATCGTAAGTTGCCCCTACCAGGAAGAACAAACTCGCCCCAATTAACCCGTGCGAAACCATTTGTAACACTGCCCCACTCAATCCCAAATCGGTGAAGGAGGCAATACCAATCATCACAAAGCCCATGTGAGAAATTGAGGAGTAAGCAATTTTTCGCTTCAGGTTGCGCTGGGCAAAGGATGTTAAGGCAGCGTAGATGATATTAACTACCCCCAAAACCACCAACACTGGTGCAAAAAGAGCGTGGGCATCGGGGAGCATTTGGGCATTCATCCGAATTAAGGCGTAACCGCCCATCTTCAAAAGAATACCTGCCAATAGCATGTGTACGGGGGCTGTTGCTTCACCGTGGGCATCAGGTAGCCAGGTGTGCAAGGGAATAATCGGCAACTTAACGGCGTAGGCAATCAGGAAGCCAGCATAGACGGCAAGTTGGAAATTGAGGGCGAAGTCTTTTAAACCGAGCGATCGCATGTCAAACGTCACCGTATCGCCGTAAAATCCCATTGTCAGGGCAGACAGCAAAATAAACAGCGAACCGCCGGCGGTGTATAAAATAAATTTAGTCGCTGCATACTGCCGTCTTTTGCCTCCCCATATCGACAGCAGAAAGTATATCGGCACTAGTTCCAGTTCCCACACCAGGAAAAATAACAGCATATCCTGGACGGCGAACACGGCAATCTGACCGCCATACATCGCCAAAATCAAGAAGTAAAATAGCTTCGGCTTGAAGGTGACAGGCCAAGCTGCTAAAATCGCCAGCGTGGTAATGAATCCAGTCAAAATAATTAGGGGCATAGATAAGCCATCTGCCCCTACTGACCAATTCAAATCTAGTTGAGGTACCCAGGCGTAACTTTCGACCAACTGCAAATCTGGATTGGAGAAATCATACCCAGTATAAAAAGCATAAACAATTAGTGCAAAATCTATCAGCCCTACGATCAGGGAGTACCAGCGCACTGTTTTGCCTTCTTTATCTGGGATGATGGGAATCAGTAGTGAAGCGGCTATCGGCAACAGAATAATCGTCGTCAGCCACGGAAAATTAGCTGTATTCATCACAATTCGTCTGCTATCAAAATCATGTTTGGCAAAAAGTCACTAGTTATTAAGTAACAGCTTTTTGAGGATTTCGTCTTCCTCGTTAGGTTGATTTAATTAAATTGGCAATCCCCGATTTTTACTCTTGGGAGTCTTTTTTGACATTTGCGGGTGCGGGATGTGCGTTGTGATACTCCCAGTCAAGTCAAAAATTTACTCTAAAAAAGTTGGTAAAATTATAGCTTAGGGGTGCGATGTCTAGGACAAGCCGTTTTGCGTCTACGCATAGCCTAACCCATCGCTAAAAATACACGATGCTGTATGCGTGGTTCTTGAAAAAAGCGATTTGGTGCAAAAATGCATCAAAGAGGAAATAACCATAATGATAATGGCACAAATTAAAAGTCAAATTTGTTATGTCACTAACGTAGATGGAGAAACAACAGATGTACTCGTCCCTATAGAACTTTGGCAACAGCTTATAAGTTCCATAAATTCTGATAACGTCAGTGGTTTAGCTTGGATTGATGAACAAGAGCCAAAAGCACAAATATTAGCCGATTTGCAAGAGTCCCTGCGACAAGCAGCAGGACAAACTTTCCCCGTTTCAGAGCTTTGGGACGATATCGAAGCCTAGATTTATGGCAGAAGTTCGGTTTACACCTCCCTTGAAATTAATTTAATGTTTCTTCAAGAAGACGAAACCAAGCGAATCTCCACAAAAGGAGTTGATACCTGACCTATCCAGAAACTTTCTCTTGACTTAGTATCTGTATTTATGGAGCTATATCTTGTTACAACTTCCATTGTATTTATGTACGTAAATCGAACATAATATGTCCCTAACCTAAGAGGTTCAGAGATCCAGTGGAAGCCATTTTGAGCAAATATACTAAGTCCAAACTGGTTATCTTTCAGCCAAAAAATAGTAATGTCTTGAAAGAAAGTGAGAGATTCTCCTGGCATGACTAAGGGAAAATCAGAGTCTAATGTGCCTTCAGGTCTAATGCAGTCGCCATTCCACAAAATTTGTCTATCCGCTTCTACAAGCTCTGGAATCAAGATGTCGCCGAAGTTAAAGCGAAGTGGAATTGACTTGTTATTAACAATCCGAAGACCAATTTGGTTGAACACATAAGGATAAGGATGTTGCGGATGTTGCTGTCCTATTATTAACAGAGATTTAAATATGTGTAAAAACTTACACAGCAAGTTTTTTTTTGGTGCGAGCAAAACCAATTCCGGGACTATAGTTTCAAAGCCGATACCATCGACAACTAAAGTACTACAATCAGGTTCATTATGTTGAACTAAATGGAAATTTACAACCTGTGTTGCTAATTGCCCTAATCTTATTTCTTCTTGACTTTTAGCTAACTTTAAGCCATCTGTAGTTTGATGCTCACTTTTATATATGAATCGAAGCTTATATGTTGCGGGCTGAAGTGAAGTAAAAGACCAAAATCTGCTAGGTAGATTAGGACTTTGGAAGACTTCTGGGACAGCAGAAATCTGAAAAATAAGCAAGTTATTTTGCCAATAAAGATTTCCAGTTAGCGAAAATGATTTTGAATCTCTAGGAGGGACTAATAAATAAGAAATTTCTCTAGGACTACTATGCTGAACTTGGCTAGTTAAGTTATTTCTTAATTCAGCTACTATATTCTTCCATCTTCGGAAAATAGATATGTTTGGTTGAATACTTGGAAGCGAAAGATCGGTTATTAATTGCCTCTGTATTTCCTGTCCCTCCGATGTCACGAGAACTGGTGTAAATACTTCATATAAATTTAGGTAAAAATCCTGTAACCTTTTGTTAGTAATACAAATACCAAACTGCACAAAGGTGTTTGTATTCTTTTCGGGAATAGGCAAGACTATAAGGTTAGGATTGGAGATTTTTATATATACGTCACCGTTTTCAATGATATTACTATCATTCATTTGCTTCAAAAAACGGAATGTGGGTTATATAGGTTGTATTAAAAAATCTTGTGATCTTTTCAGACTCAACTCTCAATTCTTCTCTGCGACTCCGGGCCTCTGCGTGAGATAAAAAATAATGTAGGGGCGGACAGTCGCCCACCCCTATGAAAATTAGGTAACACCAAAAACAATCACTAAACCCAAAACAGCCCCAAATACAATCAAGGCATAGAATTGAGCGCGACCGTTTTCTAGGTACTTCAGACCTTCACCGCTAACAAGGGTGAAAAAGCCTGTGAGGTTAACAGCACCATCTACAACGCGGAAGTCAACTTCCATAACTTGTCTAGCTACGCGACGCAAGCCGAGGACAAAAACCCGATGGTAAATGTCATCAAAGTACCACTTGTTGAGGGATAACTCGTAAAGTGGTTGGATTTTAGCAGCGATCGCAGCCGGATCAATCTTACGGCCCAAATACATCAGCGAGGCTAAGGTAATCGCAACCAAAGAAATTCCCACTGAGGCACCTGCCATGATGTAGAATTCCGTCGGATTGAACTCGGAAGCTTTTTCTATAACTTCGGAGAGAGTTTCGCTAGGAGGAAAGATAAACTCTTCAAAATAATTGGCGTAAGGAGTTCCCACCAAACCAATCAAAATCGAAGGCACAGCCAACAGTGCCAACGGCAGGGTCATTGTCCACGGCGATTCGTGGGGAGAGTCGCTGTGATGCCCGTGGGAGTCATGGGAATCATGATGCTGACTAGTTGCCGCCAATTCTCCTTTCTTCATCGCCCCAGGCCCAAAATTGGGGGCTAGTTCTTCTGACTCTAACTCCAGAACAATTGTCGCTGCTTTCTTGAGTTTTTCCTTGATTTTCTCGTCAGTACCCCGGAACTTGCCTTCAAATGTTGAGAAATACATTCTAAACATATAGAAAGCAGTAATCCCGGCAGTTAGCCAGCCGATAAACCAGAGGAGTGGGTTAGCTTCAAAAGCCTTCCCTAGAATTTCATCTTTTGACCAGAAACCAGCAAAGGGTGGAATACCAGAAATTGCCAAGCAACCAATCAAAAAGGTAGTTGCTGTGACGGGCATATACTTTCGCAGTCCACCCATCAAGCGCATATCTTGCGCTAAGGCGGGGTCGTGTCCAACGACACCTTCCATACCGTGAATTACAGAACCTGAACCCAAGAACAGCATCGCCTTGAAATAGGCGTGGGTCATCAGGTGGAATAGTCCAGCACTGTAGGAACCTATTCCCATTGCCATCACCATGTAACCAAGTTGGGAAATGGTGGAGTAAGCCAAGCCCTTTTTGATGTCGTTTTGGGTAATGGCAATGGTTGCCCCCAAAAACGCCGTAAACGCCCCAGTAAAGGCAATGACATTCATTGCGGCTGGAACGTCTTCAAATACTGGGTACATCCGGGCAATCAGGAAAACACCCGCCGCCACCATTGTTGCCGCGTGAATCAAGGCAGAAATGGGGGTGGGGCCTTCCATCGCATCTGGTAGCCAGACGTGGAGGGGGAATTGGGCTGATTTTGCAACTGGGCCTAAGAAAACTAAAATCGCAAACAGGACAGCGAGAAAATTGCTGATAGAACCTGATTCGACAAGTTGGGCGAGGCGATCGCCCATGATATTAAAATCAAAGCTTCCTGTTGCCCAGAACAGCCCTAAAATGCCGAGTAATAGACCAAAGTCGCCCACCCTATTGGTTACAAACGCTTTTTGAGCGGCATCTGCTGCTGACTTGCGATCGTACCAAAAACCGACCAGCAAGTAGGAACACATCCCGACTAGTTCCCAGAATATATAAATCTGTACTAGGTTGGGGCTGACCACCAGACCTAACATTGAAGAGCCAAACAAACTGAGATAGGCGTAAAACCGCACGTAACCGGGATCGTGAGCCATGTAGCCATCGGTGTAAACCATGACTAAGCAGGCTACCGTTGTGACAATCACCAGCATTAGGGCTGTCAGGTGGTCAATAGTGTAGCCCATGCTCAGGTGAAAATTACCTGCTGCCGCCCACTCAAAGGTGCGAATATAAGCCGGGTGTCCTTGAATTTGACTCCAGAGCAAGGCAAGCGACAGCGCCATAGCTGCTCCCATCATGGAGATAATCACCACAGCATTAAGCTGGCGGAGGCGGTTTGTCACCTGATTCAACGAGATTAACCCTAGACCGACCAGCATTGCCCCAAAAAGAGGGAACACCGGAATCAGCCAGGCATACTGATAGATTACTTCCATCACTGACGCCTACTTTTACAATTCTTGATTAGCGTGTCGAAACTGTTAATAATTGTGACTACACCCTTTAGGATAAAATAACCCACCCAAGACTGATTGGGTGGGGTATTAAGCATGGTTTTAGATTTGGTCATTAGTCATTGGTCATTAGTCATTGGTCATTTGTTCAATGTCCAATGCCCAATGCCGCCATGCCCCACACCCAATATCCATCAGGCCGATCGGTATTCTAAGTCCACTGTTTTTGAACTTTTGTAAATTTTGGGGTAATTGCTGTAGCTGGCTTTAATCTCTTCTAAAGCTAGACGTAAATCTTCCCTGCCGCGAAAGCATTCCAAGCGATGGCGAATAGTGCCATTTTCAATCAATAGTAAAGTGGGTAGTGATTTTAGCCTATAGGTAGTAGACAATTTAAAATTTTGATCGGCGTTAACCCCGACTAATTTAATTTCATCGCCGCACTGGGCTTGAAATTGCAATAAAAGTGGATGGATAATCCGACACAAGCCACACCAAGGTGCTTCAAAGTTAACTAAAACAGGAATAGGTGATTCTAAAACTTCTTGAGTAAATGTCCGCTCACTAACCGACAACACCATGACGCCTCTTGGATTATAAGGTTTTTATATCAAACTAGCTATCAGTACTGAATTGAGTAGTGCTGAGTTCCGAGTTCTGGTTGCTGAGTAGAAGTCCATAACAAAAAGTTAGAGGATTGAATGAGGAACTCGTTTCTTTTTCTTTTAGAGTAAAGCGGGGATTGGGACTACTTACCAAGCAATGAATACTAAGTTGCTTGCTTTTACTCAGGACTCAGGACTCAGCTACTGCTTCAGTGGAGGATTGGCAAGTCAGTAACTGCCGATAGATGCTTTCAGGACAAAAGTTTCAGGACACAGAATCATTGGCAAAAATTGAGCGCGTTAATGTGTCTCTGACAGAAAAGCGACCTTAGAAGTCGCGTTGGCTTTTTTGGATCGTTAAACTCCTGATTGCCGTGACCGCCTGGGGATTTGACTGAATCTGCCACTTTCTTTAAAGCAAAGGCAACTGACCAACGACTACCAATAATAAAATCTCAATCTGACTGAACGTACCCCCCACTGATAGATGTTTGAATTTATCCTACATTGATTTGGAGCAATTGATAAGCTGAAATTTCCATCTATTTCGGATTTTCTGCTGACATTGGGGATCGTCTAAAGTTACCATCCTATCCTACTAGTTGCTTCTAGTAACAGAGGGTGCGACCACCAAAGCAAAGCTATAAAAATGGCAACTCCCAAATAGGCAGGGCGGAGAAATTCCTGCCATTTGAGAGATTGACGCCCATCAATAATTGCTTTAAAGGGAATAATTGAAGTCCGCTGTTTGGCAATTTCAAAAGCTTCTCCATAACGATCGCTCAAACGGCGATCCCCGTGCCAAACCCCAAACAAGTGATGCAATATCAATCCAATGGAAGTCACAAGGGTAAAGGTAGTACCCAGCCAGAGAGTGTGGGCAACACACCAAATTATTTGTCCTACCATCTGCGGATGACGGGTAATCCGAATAATTCCTGTTTCGTAGAGATGAACTTGGGGCTTTTGAATAGCAGCAATTTCTAGTAGATTGAAGGTAGCAGGATATAAAAACAAGAACGAGATTGCTGACAGCAGCCAAACAAATTCTCGCACTCCTGGCACCCCTTGTACCTGCCAAATTTGCAAACCATCATAACGGTGCCCAAAAAAGTAAATAATTAATATCACAGCCAACGGTAGGCTGACTAATGCAAAGAGAATGCGATAAAACCTTGGGCCAATATATTTTTCTGCCCAAGGGCGTAAAGCAGCGCCTCCACTGTGAGCGATCGCAAAAACTATTTGTAACCCCAGTATGACAAAATGACTGGGTGTCAACCAAGAAATCAGCAGCATATACACAGGTGAAGTAATTTAAAGAAAACTGAATTCAGTACAACCAATACCACAAAGTATTCAAAAGGGGACTTTAGTCAAGATGTTGTGCTACTGTCTTTTTCGAGTCAAGCCTTCAAGTTTAATATGCAACAAATCATGTCCGGCTGATTGCTGCCAAACCGGATTTATTACGTGCATCTGCTCCTTTAAAAGTTTGTGGGTTGAGCCTTATGTCTGACCTTCCTTTCACTTTAGATCAGTTACGTATCCTGAAAGCGATCGCTCAAGAAGGAAGCTTCAAGCGTGCCGCTGATAGTCTTTACGTCTCCCAGCCTGCCGTCAGTTTGCAAGTCCAAAATCTCGAACGGCAACTCGATGTCCCCTTATTCGATCGTGGAGGACGACGCGCCCAATTAACCGAAGCTGGGCATCTACTCTTAAACTACGGTGAAAAAATCCTCAGTCTGTGTCAGGAAACCTGCCGGGCGATCGAGGATTTACAAAATCTCCAAGGAGGTACTTTAATTGTCGGTGCTTCTCAAACCACCGGCACTTATCTTTTGCCCAGAATGATCGGTATGTTTCGACAAAAATATCCAGATGTGGCAGTGCAATTACACGTCCACTCTACCCGGCGGACTGCTTGGAGTGTTGCGAACGGACAAGTCGATCTGGCAATTATCGGTGGTGAAATTCCCGGTGAACTATCAGAATCTTTAGAAGTTATTCCTTACGCTGAGGACGAGCTAGCGCTGATTTTACCTGTCTTTCATCCTTTTACCAAACTTGAAAAAATCCAGAAAGAAGACCTATATAAATTACAATTCATTGCTCTAGATTCCCAATCGACTATCCGCAAAGTCATTGACCAAGTGCTAGCACGCTGTGAAATCGATACCAGACGTTTTAAAGTTGAAATGGAATTGAATTCCATTGAAGCGATTAAAAATGCCGTGCAATCTGGTTTAGGGGCTGCCTTTGTTTCAACTAGTGCGATCGCTAAAGAGTTACAAATGGGCGTTTTGCACCGTACCCCCATTGAAGGCGTTGTCGTCAAACGGACGCTGTGGCTGATTTGTAATCCCAATCGCTATAGATCCAAGGCCGCAGAAGCCTTTAGTCAAGAAATTTTGCCCCAGTTTGCCAACCCAGGATGGAATCAAGATGTGTTAAAATTAACACAAAAAAGTCTAGTGTTAACTACATTGGAGGTAGCAACACCCACTTTATCTGGCGAAGACTAAAATCAAGTTATTAGTCCCTTGTCATTTTTCCTTTGTTTTTTGTAAATGACCAAATAATTCGTAATCACGCTCCTCTGTCGCTAACTTAATTCGTAATTATTAACCCATTGTGTTCGTGCAGAGTGCTGTAGGCAAGCCAAGGGTTTGACATCAGGAAAAAAGTTTCGTGTTCCCCATTAATAAATTTAGTTTCTCTGTAACCTGAACTAATTACGAATTACGTAGCTTGCTTCTTGCCATTCGCGTAGCATCTCGTAGAGAAGGCAAGTATTATCAATTACGAATTATTTTGACTAATCACGAAAATGGAAGTTTACTGCACTCGTCCGCGTTGTCCACGCCCACAAAACTATTTTGCCGATTTAGATGATGTTACGACACTGAAAACAACCCAGCAAAAGTATTGCACTACCTGTGGTATGCCATTGATGCTAGATGGTCGATACGTGCCAACTAAACTGCTGGGAAGGGGCGGGTTTGGGGCAGCATTTTTGGCACGCGATCGCCGAATACCGGGAATGCGTCAATGCGTGGTTAAGCAGTTTCAACCAGCGGGAAATTTAACTTTAAATCAACTGCAACAAGCACAGTTGATGTTTGAGAGAGAGGCAGAAGTTTTAGCACAACTTGGTAACGATCACGAGCAAATACCAGACTTGTTTGCCTTCTTTCCAGTGATAGTTAATAGTTTGCAACCAGGACAGCAAGACCAATTTTTTTACTTAGTACAAGAATATATTGATGGGCAAAACTTAGAAGAAGAATTAGTTCAACAAGGCAAATTTTCTGAACAGCAAGTGTTGGAGGTGCTGCAAGAAATTCTGAAGGTACTAAAGTTTGTCCATCATAGAGGCATTATCCATAGAGATATTAAACCTTCTAACATCATGCGCCGTCGCGATGGTAGGCTTTTTTTACTAGATTTTGGCGCAGTTAAGCAAGTAACAAATGTTGCACTAGGGTCTGCTGCTTCTTCCACAGGAATTTATTCGATGGGATTTGCACCGCCTGAGCAGATGGCTGGGGGTCAAGTATTCCCATCTACAGATTTATACGCCTTAGCTGTAACTCTTATTACCTTGTTGACAAATCAGGAAGCAGTTAAACTGTTTGATGCCTATAGCAACCAGTGGAAATGGCGAACCCAAGTGACTGTCAGCCCTCACCTTGCTGATATATTAGACAAAATGCTGCTACCTGCTGCCAATCAGCGCTTCCAATCAGCCCAGGAGGTTATAGATGCACTTAACTCACAGGCGGTTCAAGCCCCTACACAAATTAATTCACCCTCTGTAACACTTCCGCCACAATCGGCAAAAGGTTCTAATCCCGTCGTTCCCCGCCATCCGCCAACTCAACCAGCGTTTTCGACATTGGAATTATTGGGTGGGGCGGCATTTAGTGGATTTGAGGGTGCATTGATCGCGATCGCCCTCTTCAGTCTAGTAAAATCACCAATAGTTACTTTAACTACTTCTGCCCTGATTTTAGGTATATTAATTTTTGCCCAAACCAGGCGGTGGATTGAAAAGTTCGATTTATTAATTATTCCCACAATTAGTTTTGCAATTATTTTTTTTATCCCCTTTTTACGGGGAGGTCTTGACCTTCCGTCAGTGGTGATTTTAGCCGTTGGAGCAGGCTTAGTAGCTATTTCATTGACAGCCGTATTTCGACTTATTTATAAATTATTATCTCTCTTACTTTAAAAAACTTCTGGTGCTAACAGCTACAATAAATGTCTCATAAAAAGGAAACACTTAGTCTTTTTTAGCTGTTGTCATCACTATTGGTTTAATCTTTAGTGGTCTATAGTTTCTTATGGAACGGTGGGCGCAATTAAACGGAATGTATATTTAATAATAGTTCTGCCCACTAAGGGCGAAAGCGTGTAGCGAGACGTTCGCGGTAGCATCTCGTAGAGAAGTACAGTTTGAAACCAATATTCACCACCCAGTCGTACAGAATTCATACTGGCTACTGAGTTCTGAATTATTCATAATAAATATTTTTACTTTATTGAAACTTATTTATGTCACAAAAGAATGAAACCACAATTTTAGCTTTGGCTCTGCTGCTGACAGTTGGCATAGTTGGCGGTGGGTTTTGGTGGTTTAGTAACAATGGGGCCAAAATTGCTAATAACATTATTCCAAATCAACAACCAGGTAACAATCCATCCTTACAAGACCGTATTAGTTTTGGGGAAAAATCTTTTACTCCAGGTGATATTTCTCCGGTGAAAAAAGAAGGAGTACAGGCGATCGCAGCTAAAAGTTACGATCGAGCGATCGCCAATTTCACAGCTGCTCTAAAACTCAACCGAAACGATCCAGAAGCATTAATTTTTCTTAACAATGCCCGCATCGGTTCTTCCAAAAGCTATACCATCGTGGCTTCTGTACCATTTGGCACTGACCCTAATGCTGCTTTAGAAATTTTGCGTGGCATCGCCCAAGCTCAAAATCAAGTTAATAGTTCAGGAGGAATCAAGGGAGTACCGTTGAGGGTAGGGATAGCTAATGACGACGACAATCCAGAAATAGCAAAGCAAATCGCTTCCAACCTAGTCAGCAATTCCGAAGTATTGGGTGTAGTCGGGCCGAATACTAGCGATTCCACCTTAGCCGCAGGTACTATCTATACTTCTGGACAACTTGTAGCTATATCTCCTACTAGTACATCTGTCAAAATTTCTAACTTTAGCCACTACGTTTTTCGCACAGTTCCCAGTGATTTTATGGCTGCGAGAACTTTAGCTAACTATATGGTGAGAACCTTGCAGAAAAAAAATGCAGTGGTTTTCTTTAATTCTCAGAGTAACTATAGCCAGTCTTTAAAGTCGGAGTTTGTTTCATCCGTTTCCCTAGAGGGTGGACAGGTAGCCAGCGAATTTGACTTATCCAAGGCGGATTTTAGTGCAGCTAAAAGTGTAGAACAAGCAACTAAACAAGGTGCAGAAGTTTTGATGTTAGCTGCTAACACTGAAACTCTCGATAAAGCGCTGCAAGTAATTCAGATTAATCAGAAAAAGTTAACTTTGTTGGCGGGAGATGATGTTTACACCGCTAAAACTTTGGAAATTGGCAGAGAACAAGCTGTGGGGATGGTATTAGCAGTTCCCTGGCATATTGATAGCGATCCTAAGTCAGATTTTCCCCAGAAATCGCGGCAGTTATGGGGCGGTGATGTGAGTTGGCGAAGTGCCCTTAGTTATGATGCCACTGTAGCTCTAATTGCGGCATTAAAACGTAATCCGACGCGAGCTGGAGTCCAGCAAGCACTCTTCTCATCTGACTTTTCTGCCACTGGCGCTTCTGGTACAATTCGGTTTTTAGCATCAGGCGATCGCAATGCCCCAGTCCAACTTGTAAAAATTGTTCCTGGTTCTCGCTCTCGCACTGGTTATGACTTTGAACCACTGCGTTAATCAGCAAGAAAAAATCAAAAATTAACCAATACTTAACCTGCAAAACCTCTCAAGATGAGAAATTAGGTTTTATGGAGAAAAATCTTACTGTCAATTTATTCTTACCACCACTCAAACCTTGAGATCGGAACGAATAATCCAAATGAAATTTATTATACCTTGACTTCTAAATTACTCAGAAGTTAGGATTTGCTAACAAAATCCCCGTCCTCCAAATACAATCTCAAGTAGCAAGCACTTGTCAAGTCAAGCACTTATATTGAATGGACGCGCGGGTAATTATACTATGTCCCAAAAAAATGAAACAACTATTCTTGTATTATCCATCCTAATCACCGTCGGGCTAATAGCTGGCGGTTTTTGGTGGTTTACTAGAAAATCTGGTGTCAATCTAAATACAATTAATTCTAGTAGCACCAAAACGCCCCAAACTGGCTCAGAACAACCTAGTGGCAATACTTTCACTTCAGTAAAGGATGTTCCTACAGGATTATTCAATTACGGAGGCAGTACATCTTGGGCACCGATTCGACTAGTAGTCGATCCGGCAATTCAAGCCGCGCGGCCAGAGTTACGGCTGCGCTATGTAGAACCCAGCAATGCATCGCCTGGTTCTGGTACTGGCATTCAGTCCTTGATAGACGGTCAACTAGCTTTTGCCCAGTCCTCCCGACCAGTTCTAGATCCGGAATTAAGCCGTGCCCAGCAGCGTGGGTTCAGTTTGAAACAAATTCCTGTGGCAATTGATGGTTTAGCGGTTGCAGTTAGCCCAAACCTGAATATCCCAGGACTAACGGTAGAACAATTAAAGTCAATTTACACAGGCAAAATCAATAATTGGAGCCAGGTGGGCGGCCCCAATATCCCGATCAAGCCCTATTCCCGCCGCATTGCTGATGGCGGTACTGTCGAACTTTTTGTCCAAGACATCTTGGGTGGTCAAGCTTTCAGCTCCAATGTAGAATTTATCTCCACAACCACCCAAGCCTTGCAAAAATTGGCTGATAGTCCTGGTAGCATTTACTACGCTTCTGCCCCAGAGGTGATTCCTCAATGCTCAATCAAGGCCTTGCCGTTGGGACGCACGCAAGGGCAATACATTGCACCATACCAAGAACCTTCTGTCCTCCCGTCTGAATGTCCTGGTAAACGGAACAAGTTGAACATTGAAGCCTTCCAATCAGGAAAATACCCGATTACCCGCAATCTGTTTGTGGTGGTCAAACAGAATGGTCAGAATGAGCAGCAAGCAGGTGTCGCTTACGCCAACTTACTGCTGACTGAGCAGGGACAGCAATTGATTACCCAAGCGGGATTTGTCAAAATTCGCTGACATCTGCGGATCGCACTCAAGACAGAGTGGCGGAAATCGCCGCTCTGAACTTTACCTTAACCAGCTCTATTAATCGACTCTGCTGGCAAGCAAATGAGATTATCCCCTTGAGTCAAGATTAAACCGCGTTGACGCAGCTTACCCATCAAGCGGGTGACGGTGACACGAGTGGAACCAATCGCGCTACCAATTTGGGCATGAGTGAGGGGAAAGGGCAGACAATAACCGCGAATCACATCAGGATCGGTGTCGCTCATTGCTGGCTCTCCATATTCCTCAATTAACAATGTGAGAAATCCTAAGAGTCGGTCAATTGTGCGGCGTTGTCCCAAGGCACTCAGCCACAGCAGCTTACGCTGGTGCTGATACCTAAAGGCATCCATAACTTCGCGACGGAAGTGAGGCCAATTGTCTAAATCATGCCAGTACATCCACAGCACCGCAGTTTGATCGACATGGGCATAAGCCTGGAGTGTGAATGGTGACTGAGCAACAATTTCAAATGGCTGTCCCGCTCCTACAAAACCCAAGAACGCTTCTTCTGGAGTTCTGTTGATTCGTCGAGACGTTAGCTGACTAGCAGTTGCACTAACTTGGGCGGTTCCTACCATGCGGATCGCACCCCTTTGCACCAAATACAGCAATCCAGGCCGGGCTGGAATGCGCTCATCTTTGCTAAAGGTGCGGCAACGATAGTGTTCTTGAGCCCAGTCAAGAATGCGTTGCCAAGTCAAAAAAGGCCGTGATGCCTCAGAAAAGGAGGATGGAGATTGCATAGGTAACAAAGAGCGTTCGGCTGAAGACAAAGACGTAAATAAAAGGGTGCAAGGAGTGTCTTTGTGTTGACGAGGCAGGCTTAACGCCTAACAGCGCCAGCCAATCCAAAGAATAGAAAGCAAATTACTCTCTACTCTTTTGTTATACTTCCTACTGTACAATGATGGTAGTAAAGTTTACTTACTATTCATCGATTATTCATCAAATTTTATCCTCTTCTCATTTTTCTTTATCTAAATTAAATTTATACCGCAAGGTAGATGACAGAAATGTAACAAATATATCTTACATCACAATTTCAATAATATTACGTGCATTATAAATTACCAGTTAGCAAATATACGTCAATCAAACAGCTATTATATAGTTATCTAATAAAATCGATAAGCATTGATACTTATAGAATAGAAAATAAGTGCATAAAAAACGAAAAAATTCCTCTACATAAAGGTAGAGATGACAATAGAGTTATCTATACCTCAAGTGTGTCTTTGCGACTATCAAAATCTCAGAATCGAAAAGCGATGGAGCTTGCCAGTGCGATCGCTTCAGATTTATCAGGGATTTGTGAGGACGTTTTTAGCATTCAAATAGTTCCCCCTGGTTGGATAAATTTTGAATTAACTCACTCAACCTTAGCGACTTGGTTACAAAGTCTCGTAGTCGGGAGTTTGGGGAGAGCAGGGGAACAGGAGAGCAGCACTTCTCTACGAGACGCTGCGCGAACGGCTACGCTCAGTGACCAAGGAGCAGAGGAGACAATTGATGCCCAATGCCCAGTGCCCAATTCATTGTTTGCTGTTGAATATGCTCATGCACGCTGCTGTTCGCTAGTGCTACTGGCTCATCGAGAGGGATTGATTAAACTTAGAGAACCAGTTCCAAATACTAGTCCAGCTTTTTGGGATGTTATTTTTCCTAACCCTTTACCTTGGCTTAATTGCGACGGAACACTACAACTCAATCACCCAGATGAGCGTCGTCTCATTGGCGAATTAATACAAGTGGTAGACAACATAGAATGCCCTGATGTTAGCGGTTCTGTGAAATGGGAAAAAGTAGCGCTGAATTTGAGCCAAGCTTTTGAAAAGTTTTGGTCTAATTGCCGGATTTGGGGTGAGGTGAAAATTACGTCACCAGAGCTAGCTCAAGCTAGACTGGGATTGCTCATGGCTACTCAGTCAGTATTAAAATTTGTCTTAGAGGAAAATCTAGGGGTTTTTGCGCCTTTGGAGCTATAAATCGGTAATGTCGCTTAGGTAAAAATAAAAACTTTTTATATAGCTATTGACTCAATGCACCACCTCGGATACATTAGCAGGTGTGTGAGGAGCGAACCAGCAGGGGCACCGAGACGAAACACGGCCAGTCGTCGGTGTCCTTTCTGATTTGTATGGGTTAGGTTTGAAAAAGTACTTTCACTACAGCAAAAACTTTTCAATTGCTAAAGCTGCCCCATCTTCCTCTACGCTAGGAGCTACCCAATTAGCGATCGCTTGCACTCCTGCTGGTGCGTTGCCCATAGCTACACCAAGTCCGGCATACTCCAGCATTTCCACATCATTGAAGTTATCACCAATCGCCATCACGTTGCCTAACTGTAATCCCAGCAATTCTTCGGCTAGGTAACGGACAGCAGTTCCCTTATTTACAGAGGCGTTAGTTGCTTCAAAAAAGGTAGCAACAGAGGTTGTCATATAAAGTTCAGCAGGTGTGTATTGACGGCGCAAATTTCCTAATAGTTTGTCGATTACGTCAGTGTCATCAGATAAAGCAAGAATTTTTGTCGGTTCATTCGCTAAGGCTTGACGCAAATCGCCTACAGGAATCGGAATAATACCAGAACGTTCTGCATAAATTTTGGTTTCTCTGGTTAACTCACGAACGTATAGCCGATCGTTGATGTAAAAGTGAACAGATAGAAGCGATCGCAACTCAGGCTTTTCAAAATAGTCGAGTAACTGGTGGGCGATTTCTCTAGAAACAACCCAATGGCGATGAATTTTTTGGGTGTTTGGGTCTTGAATCCAGGCTCCTTGATAGGCCATTAATGGTAGGGTAGAGCCGATATCTTGGTGGAAGCGCAAGGCTGAACGATACATTCTACCTGTGGCGATCGCCACTTGAATTCCTCGTGCTTGCGCTGCAAAGATTGCTTGCTTTACAGGTTCGCTGATCGTGTTAGAGTGTCCAGCGATCGTGCCATCTATATCCAAAACTAGTAGTTTAATGTCTTTTGCAGCAGCCTGACGATCGGTAGATGCTTTCGGCATAATTTCCTAAATTTTAAGTTCCAGTAAGAGGTTAACAGGCTCTGGCGACCAGTAGAGAGTCATATAAAAAATTGGGTTATCTAATCAACCACTTCATATCAATAATTATTTATGGCGATCGCCATAAATAGTATTTTTTAAATCTTATTAAAAATTCTGGCTAATAAACACAATAAAAAACCCGATTCTCGAAAAAATCGGGTTTTTTAATTTAAATTAGAGAGTCTGCTTGATAGATAGGATAGAAGAAATCTACCTCTTCAAGAAAGTCTATTAATTAAACATCTTGATCCAGCTTTTTTTACGTTGTGACAATAGACAAAGCCCAGCAATTAAGCCAATTCCAAGTGTGGCAGAAGACTCAGGTACTGCTTTAGCATCGTAGTCATAAGTTACTTTGATACCTGCTTTTGCGTAAGTATCAATATAGGATCTCATATTGCCCGAACCCGTAACTACTGAGTTGGCTAAAGCTGAGAACAAAAAGTCTACGTCGCCATTACCAGTGAAAGACTGCAAGAATTGGGTATTGGTGAAAGACTGAGTAGCAGATTGTGTGGCAGTTAAGTTAGAAATAGTCTTTCCAGACGTGCCAAGATAATCAGTCTTACCGTCATATTTAGCAGCTTGATAACTCGATATATCTTGTGGATTGAGCGCAAACAGAGACTGATTATTTAGTTTTAAACTGAGTTGACTAGCGAGATTTACTGTCACCTGAGTCGCGGTTGGACTCCTGTTTTCAAAACCTGCATTTCCAAGTATGTCCCCAGTAAAACTTATCGTTACACCCTTGAGTGTACCCAAAGATGAGTCAAATTTTTGGACGCTCAGAGGTGCATCAATGATATTTGTGAAATCGTAATTAGTGGAACTACTGTAGGAGAGAGAAGCTGCATTAGCTGCTCCAGATGTTGCAACAATTCCTGCCAAAGTTGTAGCAGCAGCTAGAGAATTGAATAGTTTTGTTGTCATGGATAAAAGATACCTTTCTGAAACGAATCATTACGGGATTATTAACCTATTTGTAACTCTGAAACTTTGCTTGTAGTCTTGATAAATACACGTAACTTTATGTAAAGTTATTATGTTTAAATCCCTTCGACAATAGACTTTTTGAACAGTATATATAAAGTTTTGTTAAGATAAAGTGGTTTTGATAGTGGTAATATGATGTCGAAATATTAAGTTAGTTTTTGTTGGTTCCTGAGATGTAAGCTAGGTCAACCTAATTGAACATAAAAGGCTCAGGAGATAGATTCCCGACTTCTGGTAGATAACTTAGGGATCTAGTTACTATCTGGTTACTATGCTTATACTCACGTACTTAATTGGGCTGATATACCCGCCAAGAGTTGGTTCTACTTGGCTTCCGTACTAAAGCTGCAAATACGTAGAAATTAAGTTGTATAAAAAGCACAAAAAAGCTCATTAATACCGGGGATAAATGAGCAATCGAAACAGAGAACAGTTTTGTAGCCGAGTCAGGAGGATGTCTTCCTGGCTTGTGCATCTAGATTATTAATGTCAACTGACGTTGTACATCAATAGACTTCTTGGCATTTGTCGGGAAAAGGGGAAGGTGGGGTCCCCTCTGGGGATAAGGGGCAAGGGGAACTGGAAAAGGTTCTGCAAAAGTCCCTTTCCCCTTTAACCAAAACCTTTTCCCCAAGAGTGCAAAAAGCACAAATGCCAAGAGGTCTAATAAAACCTCTTCACATATTCGGACACCCTGGCATATTATCTCCAAGCAGCAACCGTGCCAGACTGGGTAAAGCTTCACCATAGGTGGGATGGATGTGAACCGATCGCTCTAACAACTGCCAGGTTGCGCCTGCTTCTATCAGGGATAAAAAAACATGCACTAGTTCAGCAGTTTCGTAGCCCACCAGGGTTGCTCCCAGGATTTTGTCTGTGTCGCTGTCGATCGCCATACGATAAAATCCGAGGTCATGCCCCCACTCGATCGCACGCGCAATTTGGCTCATGGATAACGTGACAGCACGCGCGTTGATGCCTTGTTTCTGAGCCTGTTCTAACGTCATACCCACTCGCCCTACCTGGGGTTCTGTGTAGACCGCATAGCCAAGGACGCGATCGCTCCGTGTCCGGTTTTCTCCACACAAAATTGCTTTTAA
Source organism: Nostoc sp. (assembly GCF_036917375.1). GTDB lineage: Bacteria > Cyanobacteriota > Cyanobacteriia > Cyanobacteriales > Nostocaceae > Nostoc. The sequence goes on along the minus strand of NZ_JBALDN010000094.1, from coordinate 41,529 downwards.
GCGGCGATAGTCCTCCCACGACACATGCGTAAAGGCAGGCTGTTTGGCAGCATCCCCGATCGCATAGACTCCAGAACAGGTAGTGTGGAACTGGTCGTCAATTTTAATAAATCCTCGATCGTCTAGCTCAATTCCACTGGCAGCTGTATTTAATGCACTTGTATTGGGTTTCCGTCCAATCGCAACCAGCAACGCTTCTCCTTGAAGTTGTTCGCCACTGCTCAGGGTCAGCTTAAACAGATTATTCTCATGGGCAACGTGATTGACATTAACTCCGAAATGAAGCCCAATCCCATCCTGCTTTAATGCTTCTGCTAAGACCTCGCTGACATCAGACTCTTCTTGCCCAAGCACGCGATCGCCCCGGACAATTAAGTGGGTCTGACTGCCCAAGCGCGCTAGCCCTTGTCCCAATTCCAAGCCAATATACCCGCCTCCAATCACCAATAAACGGGGTGGTAAGGTGTTCAAGTCGAAGAAATTGCGGTTGGTCAGGTAGGGAGTTCCTGCAAGTCCGGGAATGTCAGGAATCAGCGATGACGTACCCGTGTTAATGATTACCAGAGGAGCCTGAAGGGTAACATCCCCACCTTTGACCGTCCGTTCGCCCACAAAAGCAGCTTCGGCACAAATGACTTTCACACCCGCAGTCTCCAATCGCTGGCGAATCCCTTGATTAAAGCTGCTGCGGATTCCCCGAACTCGCTCCATGACAGCGGGAAAATCCACTTCTACTTCCGTGTGGATGCCTAACTTCTGAGCCTGGCGCGATCGCCCTGCTGCATGAGCCGCAGCTAAGAACGCTTTAGACGGAGTGCAGCCATAGTTGATGCAACTGCCACCTAAAGCATCCCGCTCAAACAAGACAACCTTACGTCCCTCATTGGCAAGATCAGCCGCTAGTGGAATGCCTCCTTGACCACTGCCGATGACAATGACATCTGCTGTTTCCATCAGTGCAAAACTCCTTAGAGATAGTTTGCTTTCATCAGATTCTCACACTCAAATTTAAAAACTCTCTGGCTATTGAGCTATGCGTTACCCACATCTTTCTTTACAATCTTGAAACCCATATTCTATAACCGTCTTAGACACTGAGAATTTAGGTATACTTGACAAATTCCCTTTTAATCTTCTCGCTAAAACTGCGTTTTTATTGAGAATGAACAACGAACGAATAAGGGTTATAAAAACCTGAGTCAATACTCTTGAAATGTTAAGAAAAATCCGGGTAATGGATAGGGCTATTGAGGGAGGGGTGCAATGATTGTGGAAATCATAACTACAACGCTTGCACTTTCAGCTGCCAAATGTTTGGCGATCGCAGCACCGATGCCTTTAGAAGCACCTGTAACGCCTGCGATTTTTCCCTCTAGTGTTGTCATGCCTGTGATTCCTGTGGTTGTTGGGTTGAAAATATCTGTCCAAAACAGGTGCAAACTTACAAGAATGCACCCATTGAGGTTTTTAAATCCATGCATCAGGATTTGATAAATTCCAGCAGATCGGCGTTAATCTGTTCCTTGCTCGTGTCGCCCAGAGCGTGCGCTCCCCCAGGATAGATTTTCAAAGTCGAATTCTTGACGAGCTTTGCAGACAGGAGGGCAGAAGCACCAATCGGCACGATCTGATCGTCATCACCATGAATGATCAACGTCGGCACATCAAACTTCTTCAAATCCTCGGTGAAATCTGTTTCCGAAAACGCCTTAATGCAGTCATAGGTGTTTTTATGTCCAGCCATCATCCCCTGCATCCACCACGAATAGATTAGCCCTTGGGAGACTTTGGCACCGGGTCGATTGAAGCCAAAGAATGGCCCACTGGGTACATCTAGGAAGAATTGCGATCGGTCAGCCAACAACGCCGCTCGAAAGCCATCAAAGACCTCAATGGGTAGCCCACCCGGATTCGTCTCCGTCTTGAGCATGAGTGGCGGCACCGCGCCCATCAGCACTGCCTTGGAAACGCGCTTGGTGCCGTGCCGTCCAATGAAACGCGCTACTTCACCGCCGCCGGTAGAGTGTCCGATCATCACCGCATCCTTAATATCCAGTGCCTCGAAAAGCTCCGCTAGATCGTCAGCGTAAGTATCCATGTCATTGCCATTCCACGGTTGGCTCGACCGTCCATGACCGCGACGATCGTGCGCGATGCAGCGGTAGCCGTGTGAGGCGAGAAAAAACATCTGCGATTCCCAAGCATCCGCGCTCAGTGGCCAGCCGTGGCTGAAGACAATAGGCTGTCCTGTGCCCCAGTCCTTGTAATAGATTTGCGTACCATCCTTAGTCGTGATTGTACTCATGTGGCTTTTATGTAAATTGTGAACGTTTCCCAATCTGTATCTGGTTCGGATCGTAAAGATAAGTGCATTCGAGATCGGCAACTTATCGATAAATTGCTACTCGATCGATTGATACATAACTGATTTCAGCACTCTTATTTTGATGACCTGATTGCTTGCGAAGGTGGCTTATCTACCTTTAAATCAGTTGTCTGCCTCAAGTTCTTTAATTTAAGATACCAGTTAACTGAGGGCTTACTCGCTTCTTGACATCAACGAGTGACAATAAAGGTAGCCAAAGCTTTGAAATTGCTGACTATGTGACAAAGCTTCTGGCTAAAATAGGGCTATGTCTGAAACTTTTACTTCTGCAACTACAACACGCCCCACGTTCATCCTTGTAGATGGGCACTCCTTGGCTTATCGTTCATACTTTGCTTTCGCCAAAGGGCGAGATGGAGGACTGCGTACCAAAACGGGGATTCCCACCAGTATATGTTTTGGTTTTGTGAAGTGCCTGTTGGAGGTAATGGCAACACAACAGCCTCAAGCAATGGCGATCGCTTTTGATTTGGCTGAGGCAACTTTTCGTCACGAAGCGGACGAGACTTATAAAGCCGATCGCCCGGAAACGCCCGAAGACTTCATTCCCGACTTAGAAAACCTGCATGAGTTGCTGAATGGGTTTAATCTACCCTTTTTCACTGCCCCTGGTTTTGAGGCTGATGATGTTTTGGGAACCTTAGCACAGCGAGTAACTGCGGCTGGGTATAGGGTGAAGATTCTCACTGGCGATCGCGATTTATTTCAACTAATCGACTCTGACAAAGAAATCACTGTTCTAAATTTTAGTCCAGATGCCCTAAAGCGCTCTACAAATAGCATCACGGAATTTAAAGCAGAACAAGTCAAAGAGAAGATGGGCGTTTTACCTTCACAAATTGTTGATTTTAAAGCTCTTTGTGGTGATAAATCAGATAATATTCCTGGTGTCAAGGGAATTGGCGAAAAAACAGCAGTGCAGCTGCTGAATACCTATGGTTCACTTGAGAATGTTTATGCTGCGTTAGATGAAATTAAAGGCGCAACTCAGAAAAAACTGGCAGCAGGTAAAGAGGATGCCGATAAGTCTCGCTATTTGGCAACCATAGTTTTAGATGTTCCGATAGAATTTGATTTAGAAGATTGCAAATTAAAAGGTTTTGATACAAGCGTCTTATCACCAATTTTAGAAAAGTTAGAATTTAAGTCTTTTTTAGGGAGAATCAACGACCTTCAGCAGCGTTTTGGTGGCCAAGTTGAAGAAAAGCAAGAAACTAAAACAGACGTACATAATCCCAAATTTACTAACTTAGAATTCAGTGATTATGAAGATAATGATTTGTGGTTTTTCAGTGCTAGTGATACAGCCGCAGTTCCACAACAATCTACTTCCCCAATTACACCACATATCATCAATACCGAAGCCAAATTAACTGAGTTAGTGAAAGTTTTGCAAAAATTCACTAATCCAGAAACACCCGTTGCTTGGGATACTGAAACTACCGATTTAGAACCAAGAGATGCTGAATTAGTAGGAATCGGTTGCTGTTGGGGAATGCAACCAGATGAGGTAGCCTATATTCCTGTAGGGCACAAAACTGGAGAAAATATAAATAAAGATTTGGTGTTAGAAACACTACGCCCAATTCTCGAAAGTGCCGATTATCCCAAAGCTTTACAAAATGCTAAATTTGACCGCTTAGTTCTTAGGAGTCAAGGAATTAACTTGGCGGGAGTGGTGTTCGATCCCATGCTAGCGAGTTATATTCTAAATCCCGATTCAAGCCATAATTTGATGGATTTGTCGCAGCGATATTTGGGATTGATAGCTAAAAGTTACTTAGATTTAGTTCCTAAAGGCAAAAATATCGCTGATATAGATATTCCCGCCGTCGCAGATTACTGTGGGATGGATGCTTATTCTACCTTTGGTTTAGTGTCGAAGTTGCGCGAGGATCTGGATAAAATTCCAGCTTTATCTAAGCTATTTTTGGAAGTGGAACAGCCGCTAGAAGCTGTTTTAGCCGAAATGGAATATACAGGCGTTCGCATTAATTCCGCTTATTTACAAGAACTTTCGCAGCATTTAGAAACTGAGTTAGCCAGATTAAAAGAGGAAGCAACTGAAATAGCAGGAGAAAATTTTAACTTGGGTTCTCCTAAACAATTGAGCCTAATTATATTTGAAAAATTGGGGTTAAGCACCAGACATTCTCGTAAAATTCAAACGGGCTACTCTACAGATGCAGCAACACTAGAAAGACTTCAAGAAGATGATAACACTGGATTTGTTAAAGCGATCGTTGAATATCGCACCCTATCTAAATTAAAGTCTACTTATGTTGATGCATTACCTGCATTAGTACGTCCAGATACTCAGCGAGTGCATACTGATTTTAACCAAGCAGCAACATCAACTGGTAGATTATCTTCTTCTAATCCGAATTTGCAAAATATTCCCATTCGTACAGCTTTTAGTCGCCAAATTCGGAAGGCGTTTTTACCAGAACCTGGTTGGTTAATGGTGGCTGCTGATTACTCACAAATTGAATTACGGATTTTGGCTCATTTGAGTCAAGAGCCGATATTAGTGCAAGCATATCAGCAAAATGAAGATGTTCATAGTGTGACAGCGCGGTTAGTTTTTGAAAAAGAAAATATCACATCAGAAGAACGAGGCATAGCAAAAACTATCAACTTTGGCGTAATTTATGGAATGGGTTCTCTCAGGTTTTCGCGCTCAACTGGGATAGATAAGTCCATTGCCAACGAGTTTATTAAGCGGTTTAATGAACGATATCCGAAAGTATTTGCGTATTTGGAGCGAGTGAAAAAAGAAGCGATCGCTCTTGGTTATGTAGAAACTATTTTCGGCCGCCGTCGCTATTTTGACTTTACTAATAACAGTTTACGCAAATTAAAAGGCAGCAATCCAGAAGATATCGATTTGAGTAAATTGAAGAATTTGGGTGCTTTTGATGCAGGTTTATTACGCTCCGCGGCTAATGCACCAATTCAAGGTTCTAACGCTGATATTATCAAAATTGCAATGGTGAGATTGCATGAGGTTTTGAAAAACTATCAGGCGCGTTTGTTGTTGCAAGTTCACGATGAATTAGTGTTTGAAATTCCCCCTCATGAGTGGGAAGAATTACAACTACAAATCAAATCGGTGATGGAAAATGCAGCGAATTTGAGTGTGCCTTTGCTTGTGGAGGCGCGTGTTGGTGACAATTGGATGGAGACAAAGTAAGCTTGATTGGGTATTAGGACAATTACATTGAAATGGGTATACATCTCTAGCATAGAGTTTCACAAGTTAGTAGCGTTTTTAAACGCAGAGGAACGCAAAGTAAACGCAAAGGTACGCAGAGTTTTGCCAAATTTAATTTGCTAGTAGGAATTAAGGAATTTTAATATGTATCGTCGTTGGCTCTTATCTGCTTTAGCAATTTTGTTGAGTATAGTTTTAGTTGCTTGCACCACTGCAAATACTCAGCAACCACAAACCAAAGTGGAAAATAGTACTGAGGCGACTAATACGAACTCTCAACAATTATCAAAAGACTCGGCAAAAAGAGTTGTTGCCCTTTCTTCTCTTTCTGCTGATATCATTTCTCGACTCGATCAAACAAAACTTGTTGGAATTACTGGGAGTAGATTATTTAAGAATGACTCAAGATTCAAAGATATTCCCCGCGTTAGTGAAGGGCAAAATCCGCCAAATTTAGAGAAAGTAGTAGCACTAAAACCAGATTTAGTTATTGGTGCTGAAGGTTTTTCTAATATTCCAATTCAAAAACTTCAGCAGCTAGGTATTCAAACTTTGCTCACTAAGGTTAATAGCTGGGAATCTCTACAAGAACTTACTAAAAAGCTCGCTGAGTTAATTAATGCCGATCCTCAGCCTTTGTTAAATAGTTATAAAGCTTTCTTACCAAATAAACCAACTCAGACTATTTCAACACTAGCACTGGTTAGTCGTCAACCAATTTTAGCACCAAATAAAAATAGTTGGGCAGGAGATTTACTGGCGAAATTTCAAGCGAGAAATATAGCAGCAGATTTACAAGGAAAAAGCCCAATTGGTGGCTATGTGACGCTTTCGGCTGAGAAAGTTTTAGAAGCAAATCCAGAGGTGATAATTTTAGTTAATCCTCCACAAGGAAATTCAGAAGCGACGCTTTTAGATTTGTTGAAAAAGGAAACTTTTTGGCAGCAACTACAAGCAACTAAAAATAACCGAGTCTATGTGTTTGATTATTTTGGCCTAGTGAATCCGGGTAGTATAGATGCAATAGAAAAGGCTTGTCAGCAGCTTAAACAAGCGTTGTTTGCACAATAGGGCATTAGCTCAATACTGGGAGAACAGTCAATAAAGGATGCATTTATTGGAGGTGATTTTAGATAAAAACCTGAGAAAACAGGCTTTTCAGTGTCAGTATGTTTTCAAAAATAAAATTTATCATTAATAAATTCGTGTTTTAAAGCATTCTTTGCACTCTATATTATTACTCAACAACAGTTTGTATTAGAAAGCAGTTAAATCAGGGCGCTTTAGCTTTTGCATCTACGAAACTAGCTATTTACAGTGTTGTTGAAGAAGAGATACAGCTAATTCAAAACTATTAGGTTGAGTTTGTACTGCATAGGCTTCTCTTTCTAAATCTTGTCGTTTGACATCGGTATAGCGCCTAAAAAATGGACGAGCATAATTGCTTGGTTGAATGTCTAAACCTAAAGTTTTTATTTTTCCTTTTCCGGCACATACTTGCGCTGCATGAACAGTTTCATGGATTAGTGTTTGAGTTCCAATATGTAATTCAAACACTACGGGATTAATCCAGATTTTTTTGTCAGTTTCTCTTAGTAACCCATAAGCTCCTCGCTTTGGTGGTAGCGCAATGACTACCTGAAACCCTTTTTTTTCTAGTTTATTTTTTAAATCTAAAAATTTTGCTTCTTGATTGGGTATTTGAGAAAGTAACAGTAAAGAATTTAATATAAAAGTTTTGCTCATTTACTTTTTTGATTACACCAATTCAATTAATGATTGCAACACATCCTTGGCTAAAGACGCGATGAATCGCGTCTCTAAAAATAGTTAATTTGTTGCATTATTTTTTAAATTGGTATTACTTGAAAACATTTGTATTCAATTACAATGGCAAAAATATTAACTGTGGCTTTAACTACGGCAGCTACTTCTAAATGGACATTAGCGTAGCTATCCCAAAGGCGATTCCCAGCCATAGACTGGGAATAGGGGAGACTGCAAACGAGGTAACTGACTGTGCTTTTAATCTTTTGCAGAACTAATTGGTTTTTGACCAAAAGGGATATTCTTTTTACTTTCAGGAGAAGCACCCCCAAGGCTGCGGAAATATAGTCCTCCAATGGTGAGTAAAAATCCCACGTATCCCACTGCTTGCACAAGATAGAGATTGTCTCTATAGCCAAATAAAGATTTGAGAATAATTCCAGGAAACTGTTCGTCAGGCAAGATTGTGGAAGTATTGGAAACCATTGGCCCCAAAATACAGGAGTGGACTTTTGTAAAACGTTCGTAATAGAAACAAAGTCCTTCTGTGGCACGACTGCTAAGGGCAAGGTTAGCTACTGCTTCGTCAAAATGTTTCAAGGCTGAAACTACTAACCCAGCGACAATTAACACTAATAAAACGCCCATTACCTGGAAAAACTGGCGGATGTTAATTTTGACACCCCATTTAAATAGCAGCACTCCAATGGCAGATGCGGCTACCAAACCAGCAATAGCGCCCAAGGCTGGCATTAATCCCTGTTGGAAATTAGCTGCAACGAAGAGAACAGTTTCAAAGCCTTCGCGGACAACGGCAATTAAAATTAAAGTAAAAACACCCCAGCCAGCATTTGAGTTTTGTGTCAGCGCTTCTGTTACTGCTCCCTCAACTGTAGCTTTCATGAATCTGGCTTGTTTAGTCATCCAGATTAGCATCCAACTGAGCATTGCGATCGCTAATACACTAAATACACCTTCTAGCGCTGGCTCAACTACGGTGGTGTATTGAGGATTCGCGGCTCCCAGTACTTGAATTATCCAACTGAATAACACGCCTATTAAGGCACTGACGACAATGCCAACGCCGACACCAGCATATACCCATGAATTGAGTCGGGATTGTTTAGCTTTTTTTAGCAAAGCTAGCACAATACCAACAACAAGGGCAGCTTCCACTCCTTCTCGAAGTGTGATTACAAAAGTAGGTAGAGCAGTACTAAAATTCATCTTTTGTCCTTTGTCTTTTGTCCTTTGTCATTAGTCCTTTGTCCTTTGTCATCTGTCCTTTGAATTTCTTTTTGACTAATGACTAAGGACTAATGACTAATGACTATTAACCAAAATCGCGTAGCATCTTTTTCAGTTCGAGATTATGCATCTCTTCTTGTCCAATCATACCGCGAGCGAATTCTTCCAGGTAAATGCTGGCATTGGTGACAGTTTCGAGCAATTTTTTATACAGATCCAATGCCTTTTTTTCATGGGATAAACTTTCTTCCAAGATATCCTTGACTTTATGCTGGTAGGTTTCTTCCATTGGGGCGATTTTCAGGGAGGGATGCCCATCTAAACCGGTGAGAATTTCTCCCACTTGTTCGGCATGAAGTAAAGATTCACTTGCCTGTGCTTTGAAAAAAGCCACAATTGGAATCCGGTTAGGGCCAGTTACCATCAAAGAATAATGTGTGTAGCGCACTACTCCTGCTAGTTCAAATTCCATAATGGCGTTCAGCAGGTCAATAGTCTTTTTCTGGTCAAGTTCTTGCATCAGTTGTTAGTTAAAGTAACGAAGGGAGTGTATTAGTTAGGAGTGAGGAGTTGGAAGTTAAGAGTTAGTAGTTTGGGATTCATAACTCATAATTCATAACTCCTAACTCCTAACTATTTTAAACTCCTTAACCTATACTTTCCATTAAATTAAAGTGTTATCGCTGTGCTTGGGTATTGGATTTATCAACCACTTTTTGAGAGTTTTCCTCAATGGTTTTCACTAGCTTGGTAACATCATTAGGTGTTTTGACTGCTTTTGCTGGTGGGATAGCGGCGGGCCAAACTTTTATTAGTTCAGCAAAACTAGCATCGATCGCTTTGTGTGCTTCGGGATCTGCTTGAGCTACTTGACTAGAAATCCCCTTGTATAATTCATTAGCGTAAAAGACAAAACCACGGGAGTCTTGATACTCAATTGGCGCGGTTACTTTACCATTGGCGATCGCCGCACCATATTCGGAGTTAGCTGAATCTAGTAGTTCGTTAATTACTTGGAGCGCAAATCCTGGTTTTGAGCGTTGAGCTTCTGGCAAAGCTGCGATCGCTCCATCAACTGCTTGCACTGAAGAAGTAAAATTAGTTTTAACTTTGCTATCCTTCGGACTAGATTTCACTAAATCTTGCAAACTCACCAAAGTTGTCTTAAATTCTTTGACTTTGCGTTCATTAAGTTGATCTTCGACATCAACGTAAATCTCTTCAACTGGATGCCCAATATGAGGTTCTGCCTGTTTCGGCTGATTCTGATCTAGCAGTTCTTTGGCTACCAAAAGATGCCCTTTCATTAAGCCTAATTTAGACATATAATCAACATCTTTTGCCTCACCTGTGAGTACCACTTCTTGAACGCCAACCTGGTCTTTAATTTGGTCGAACTGTTCTTGAGTAATTACTTTTTTAGTAACTAAATCTTCTGGGCTACCGTAGGGACGATTTGCCTGGATTTTGTTGGATAAAGCCGGAACACCTAGTTTGGCTTCAAATTTATCCAATTCTGACAATATAGCGTTATTAATGTTAATTTTTTCTTTGCTACCGTGACTACTATGACTGTTATTACTTACTGCCTCTGTAGCTGGAGTGCTAGCAACTGGTGCTGATGGATTTTCTGCGGTTGGGGTATTACTACAGGAACTCAAGCTAACTATTACCGCTGCTGCTGCTGCTAAACATATATAACGAAGTTTTATCATCTTTGCTCCTCGCACAACTTAAAAGGTATTAATTGAAACATTTCAAACTATTACTAGAAAGTAGTTTGTTTGACAGATTGTCATAGATTTTACTGTTGCATATAATGAGATTTTTTATCAACTAGTTTGCTAAAATTTTCATAAATTAATTACAAATTACTAAGAATATTGTCAGGAATGTTTAACATTATTTTGAGAGTTGTTATCAGTAAGTACTTCAAATTGACCCATGCAACCGTTTTCTGCGATCGCATCTTGATGGGGATGGAACATATACTTACCTGGATAACGAAAAGCAAATTCTAAGATGTGTCTTTCTGCGACACCCATCGTAATCACATCTGCTTTCTCGCTAGGTGTCATAGTCATGCCGTAGCGATAGACATCAAAGAAGTTGGCGTGGAGATGAAACGTCACTGCCGGATCGTATTCAATGATGTTAAGAACATACAGCCGAATCAACTGATCTTTGTAAATGCCAATGGGATGATGCATGTAATAGTGGGGCAGACCGTTGAAGGCGTAATAATCGTTATGGCTATCATCATTCACGTCATATCCACCCATCACTAGTACGATTTCATCAGCTGGGGGACGGGGAGTCGGTGGATCGATGATAAACATTCCGTACAGTCCCTTGGCAATGTGACGGGTGACTGGTTCAATATGGCAGTGGTATAAATGAACGCCGTAAGGTTCGGCATCAAATTCGTAGATTGTGGCGCTACCATTGCTGATTGGGCGAACACCATCCATTTCTGCTGGATGAACGCCATGAAAATGTAAAGAGTGAGAATGTCCAGCGTTGTTGAGAAATAGTACCCGGATGCGATCGCCCTGTTTTGCCCGTAGCGTTGGCCCTGGTATGCGACCGTTTAAATCCCAGATGTTGTAAGAGACAGCACTATTGAGTTTTATGATGGAAGAACCAGCAGTTAACTGAAATTCCCGGATAGTCCGCCCATTCTCTTGCTTCACTGTCCCATAATCAAAATCTCTCAACATCTTCATTGGGTTAGTAACATCGTCTGGTGCTGACCTATCGAATGGTGGCACTTTAACGATTGACTTACTTGGTATATTTAGCATCTGCCAAAGTCCAGCTGCACCAGTTATTCCAGCACCTGCTAGGCCCAGCTTCAACAATTGACGGCGGCTCCAAGGTTTTCCGTTACTTAGAGCGAAGTTGTTGGGCATGAGATTTAGTTATGGTTAGCACCAAAAAAGAATTGCAAATCTTTTGCAATTGCTTTTAAATACTAGAGGAATTAATAATTATTGTCAATAATTTTTCAGCGCATATAAATATCAGTTAAGTTGTTAAATCTAGATGAACTCTAAAAACTTTCGCAATATTTTCGTCACTTTAACTGTATTTATACGATTTACTATGTATAAATAATATTCAGATAAAACTAACTTGTTCATACATATTCCTGATATGCTGATTGCTTCAGCAATACTTCCAGTATAAACAATGAGTATAATAGCACCTTGAATATGGACACAAGCAAGAAACTATTGTTAATCTTTAGTGTATTGAATTGGTTTAGAGATAACATAAGTTACCTTTATTCAAGGAATTTTGAATGCTTGGTAATATGAGAATTTTTAATTTTTATCTGTTACCTTCGTGTTAGCAGCGCTGAAAATGCCATCACTCAAAATCATGTGTCATTCTTTTGTTATTTGTATGGACTTTATGTGTAGATTTCTGCATCGCGATCGGTCGATGTCAAAGGATAGTATAGTATTCACTAAAGTCGAATTACACAAGACATTTGATACACACTTGTCAAATACAAAGTTGATGGTATATCTTTTTGCAATCAAGCGGCGTTATGCCCTTTGATTGATGAATTACCCAAATTTATTATTAGGAGGTCAAAAATGACTAGTTTTTCTCATATTTCACTATTGCAGAAAACCGCAGGTATTACCTTATCCAAACCTGTGCAGGTAACACTTTATATGATGCTATCTTCTTTAGTTATCTGGACTGTTTTGTTCTCCACCTATCCTGCGGTTCATAACACAGCACACTCAGCGCGTCACCACACATTAGGCGTTGCATGTCACTAAATTCTCATAATCCCAAGATTTTTAGGTGCATGAAGCTTTGCTAGATCGCATAACAAAGTTACGACGCTAAAATAGTGCAAATTTCGCGCCAGTTTTTTGCTGGAAAATAACTTTTAGGTTTTGTAGAGATGATAAACAAACCATCTCTACATCACCTAACTTGATTTAAGATGATGTCTGATTTCTAACTAATTCTTTGACTGGGATTTTTTTACTTAGTAATCATCTGGAGTAACTTTCATCCACTGCTATGAAAGCTTAACTTGCAGAAATTACATAAGCTTCACATTTACCGTAAGTTTTTATGAAAAAATATCGACTTTTTGGAGTTATCAGCGCTGTTTGCATTGTTTTGTCAGTTTTTTATTCCTTTGTGGGAAGTTCCCAAATTCCTGCATCTAGAGTCCTACTTTCTACCAACCCACCTTTAGAACGTATTCTTCCCTTTGAAGCAGAGGCAGAAAAACCTCAATCTCCTGTTACTTTGACTGTACAAGCTGTTGATGCTGCGGGTAAATCTTTAACAAATGCCAAAATTAGTTTACAAATTCTGACACCGCCGCGTAATCCTTGGTTAACAACAGATTTTCCCATTGTTGAGGGGACAAAATTGTTGGAAATGAGTGCCAATGCACCTGATGGTAAGCTAGAAATTCAGCAGATGTTACCCATCCGTGGTAATTACCAACTGTTAGTTAAAGTATCACCCTTGGTAGCAAATACTTTTGCTGCTTATGAACAAACCTTAAATCTAAATGTCCACGAAAATCCAATCAAATATAAATATTTTGCTGTAATTGCAGCTATTTTACTGTCACTTGGGTTGTTGGGTGGTTGGATTATTGGCGGTCAAGAAGAACTACAACAAGGAGAAATTGCACCACAGTCAGTCCGCCTTTTATTAAGTGCATTAACTGTAGTGGCTATAATAACTCTAATAGTTATCAACATTAGTGCAGAAGTTGCAGAAGCTCATGGCAGCGAACATCACTCAAATAGTACCGAAGCCATTGCACCATCATCTCAAAAATCTCAGGGATTAGAAATCAACCTTGGCGGAGATAAAAACGCAACTGTCGGAAAACTTGCGAACTTAGCGTTACAGGTGAAAGATGCCGCAACCGGACAGCCTGTAACAGATGTAGCTTTGCAAGTGAAAGCGATCGCTACAGAACACAATTTAACAGTTTTTGACTACAAAGGCATTCCCGACGAACAAGGTAAATTAACATGGCTTGAACAGTTTTTTGATGGTTCACCCCACAAAATCGAGGTGGAAGCCACTCCTCTACCAGGATCTAGCCGTCAATTTACACCATTGAAGGTAGCGCAGGAAGTTGAAGTTGAAGCGATCGCACCACCAATTTACATCCGATTGATTGGTTTATTCTACTTTACAGCCTTTGTCGGCATTGGCATGGCGATTGGATTGCTAATACAACATCGACGAAAACCACAAGTAAGGACAAATTAGTAATATCATTGTACTAAAGATTCCTGCCAATACAAAGATATAAATTAATCAATTAAAATAGTTGTGGTTAAATCACAACTATTTTTTTGTTAATGGGTTGTATAAACTAGATAAAGATAGTGCGCTCAAACAAAATAAGCTCTTTTAATAGCTTTAAAGATAAAACTTATGTTCAAGTGTGGGATTTTCGAGAAATTGGTATATTTATTAAGTAGAATTTTATTATTTACAAGCTCATAAAATTAATATTTACCGAGAAATTAAGAAAGTAATGCTGACAAAAATTGCGTTTGAAACAATTCTAGAACGTGCTTTGATGGGATACGACTTATCCCCCGAAGAGGGAGTGGTATTGTTACAACAAACTGAGCCAGAGGCGATCGCAGCAATACGTACTACATCCGATACACTCCGCCACACTCAAGCAGGCGATACTGTCACCTACATAATTAACCGTAATATTAACTTTACTAATATTTGTGAGCAGCACTGTAGTTTTTGTGCATTCCGTCGAGATGATGGTGATACCGATGCATACTGGTTAGATTCGGCGCAAATTTTGGAAAAAGCCACAGATGCAGTAAAACGGGGTGCAACAGAAATCTGTATGCAGGGGGGATTAAATCCACAAGCACTGATAAATGGTAAATCTTTGCCCTACTACCTGAAAGTCGTAGAAACCATTAAACAGGAATTTCCCCAGATACATTTACACGCTTTCTCTCCCCAAGAAGTGCAATTTATCGCCAGACTTGACGGACTGGAATATGCTGATGTGATTACAGCTTTGCGCGATGCTGGTGTTGGCTCAATGCCGGGAACAGCAGCTGAGGTATTAGACGATGAAGTAAGGCGGATATTGTGTCCAGAGAAGATTGACACAGCTACTTGGCTAGAAATTGTTAGCACCGCTCACAAATTAGGCTTGCATACCACTAGCACCATGTTATCTGGGCATATTGAAACCCACGAACAGCAAATCGGACATTTAGAAAAATTGCGATGGCTCCAAAAAACCGCCATCAATCGGGGATATCCAGCCAGGATCACAGAGTTTATTTTATTACCCTTCGTAGGTCAAGAAGCCCCCAAATCCTTACGTCGTCGTGTCGGACGCGATCAACCAGTTTTGAATGATGCACTGCTCTTAGGGGCTGTGGCGCGGATTTATTTAGGTAATTGGATTCCCAACCATCAGCAGAGTTGGGTAAAACTGGGGCTTGCAGGTGCAGCAGAATCCTTAGCTTGGGGTTGCAACGATATTGGCGGCACTTTGATGGAGGAACACATTACCACAATGGCAGGTGCTTTGGGCGGTACGTGTATGGAAGTGGAAACCTTGCAAACTGCGATCGCTTCTTTAGGAAGACCTTATCAACAACGGGATACTCTTTATCAGAAAATTAGGAATTAGGAAAAAATTCCTCTTCAATCTCCTTAGTCTGTGTTCTTTGTGCCTCCGTGGTTAAATAAATTGCTTTTCAACCGCAAAGGCACAGAGCGCTCAAAGAGAAAAAACAGATTTTACAAGTCAGCTTAAAAAAGCTAATCTTCAACGCTTAACTGATTTGTTTGCATTGTTTCCATAGAGAGGCAGTTAACATCAAGCCCATAAAAGATAACAAGCCAAGACTTATATTTGGCTCTGGTACTGTATGAGTATCAGAAATTCCTAAACCTGGTAATTTTTTAGTACCTTCCTTCACCGCACCCTGTAATAAATCGGGATTTAACCCCAACGCATCTAGAGCAGTAACAGCTATTTGAGTTGTTTTTACCGCCTGTGTTTGGATTGTACCTTTAAATCCAGAAGCTAAAATCCCGCTAGCAGCAATCAATCCAACATGGGTATCGTCATCTGAAAAACCCCCATGTTCAGCCCTTTTTGTACTATCTGAAATCACATATCCAGGGTTCAATTTGATAATGAAATCTGGTGTACGGTCATCTGACAAAGGATTACCAAAGCCTGCTTGTTGTAATGTGCTACCAGATAAAATCTCATTAATCGCCGGATTTTTGAGATTTTTTAAAAGAGTTGTCGCAGTATCAGCTTGGCTTTGATCTGCAAGCCAAAACAACCCAATATCATCTTGTGTTGCATGATTTACGGTAATCCCAGCTTTTTCTAAAACATCTGTAAATGTGTTTTCGGAAATCAGGGTAGCTGTTCCTTGACGGGGACTTTGACCGTGTTTTGCTGTCAATACTACTAATGTTGAATCAAACAGATTTTGTTGCTTCAATGCATTAACTATGTTTCCGATACTAGCATCTGTATGTTCTAAGGCATTAATTAATCCTGGTGAAGGTGTTCCATCAGCAGCAATTCCACCATTGCTAGTAGCATCTTTCTGAGCGACACTAAGAGCTTGAAAATTCATGCCAAAAATAGCAGGAGTTCCCGGAGTAGTAATTCCTTGAGAATCTTTACCAGCTATTTGGTTTAAAAGTGCATTTACCTTCAAATCATCATAAGCTTCTGTAAGACTAGTGCTTTTAGTTGTCGTTTTAAATGTTAGATTGCTAGGATTTTGGGCTGTTGATCGATCGACTAATTTGCCATTTTCCAAAGCTACTTTAGCATTGATTTCTGGAGCATAAAAGTCGTCAATTCCCTTACCTGAAGGCCCATTAGCAAGGTCATAGGCAGGATGTTTATCAATAAATGCCGTGTGTAAACCAGCATCGTGAGCTACCTCAAAAATTGTATTAACATTCAGGTAGTTATGAGGATAAATGGGTTTTCCTGTGCTATTTACTGGCAACTTACTTGGATCAATGCTACCTTTGCCAAAATCACCACCTCCACTAATAAGATTTGGATTTTTATCAATACTTTCATCAAATAGAACTCCAGTACCAGCAGGACTCCCGATTTTACTTAATAATGAGCGACTATATGAATTGTCATAATAAACCCCTGTCGTTTTTGGACTTGCTCCTGTGAGATAGTTCAATTCACCAGGAAAAGAATCGGAGGGTGTACTGGTAAAGGCATTAGTGTAAGTAACACCATTTGCTTGCAAATTATTAATATTTGGTAAGTAAGGTTGAAGCAAAGGATCGTTGATGTCAGCATCATGCAGTCCATCAACTGATAAGAGTAATACATGTTGGTAAAAGCTGGCTGCTGTTGCTGCTGAGTTATTAAATTGTAAAAATGTCTGCCCTGTTAAAATAACTGTGCTAAAAATCACTGTTTTTAAAACAGTAGGTAGATGAGAATTGCTAAATCGAGTCATTCTATTTATTTCCTTTGCTGATAAAGTACCCTATGTATTGTTATAGGCTTGTGGTTATTAGCGTTATGAAGCAACGCCAATTAACAGTTCTAGAGTCGAATATGACTAAGCTAAAACAACACGAAAATTTGTGAATACGCTTGGTTACAAAGGTATTTGGTTACTAAATAGCAAAAGTTTAAATTCCTCTATTTGTCGTTACCCCTATTGAAGTAAGTATTTAATTTAGGAATTTATCATTTGATGAATCAGCTTGATTGGGATTGCATATCTTGAGCGCTCATACGAAACATTAATCAGATAAGATTAAGTTCAAATTAAGAATATATGATAAAAAAATTAAGATTAACCTTGTAGGTAAGATAACCCTCGTTCGTATTAGAAAGCCTTAATAATTTAGGGATGGAGTATTATGAGAATTTTGCTAGTTGAAGATGACGATCGCATTGCGAAGCCATTAGCCGAATTTTTAAGAAGACAACACCATATTGTGGATATAACAACTGATGGATTGGCAGCTTGGGAATGGTCGCAATCAGCATTATATGAGCTAATTTTATTAGATTTAATGCTTCCTAAATTAGATGGAATTGCTTTATGTAAGCGTTTACGTGCTGCTTCATCTAATGTTCTGATTTTAATGCTGACAGCACGAGATACAACAGGTGACAAAATTATCGGACTCGATGCTGGTGCTGATGATTACTTGGTTAAGCCATTTGAATTAAAAGAATTAGCAGCACGCATCAGAGCTTTAGCTCGAAGAACTCCAGAGATTCGTCCCCAGATTTTAATCCACGGTGATTTGCAACTAGACCCAGCAACTCAACAGGTTACTTATGCAGGCAATATCATATCATTAACTCCTAAAGAATATATGATATTAGAATATTTTCTAAAAAATCCAAATCAAGTTATCACTCGTTCGGCAATTCTTGATAAATTGTGGGATTTTGATAAATCTTCTGGAGAAGGAAGTATTAAAACTCATATCACAAATTTGCGGAATAAACTTAGAGCATCTGGAAGTTCAGAAGATTTGATTGAAAATATCTATGGCATTGGTTATCGTTTAGGACACAATTAAAATAAATTGATATAAATTTTTACAGCAGAAAAAATGTGTTTCAACGAATTAGATATCGTTTATTGTTGTCTTATTTAATTGTGTTTGCATCGCTACTGGGAATATTTGCGATCGCAGTCCGATTTGCTTTCACTCGCAGCTTGACTGAACAAATCACAGATAAACTTACAGCCATCGGTAAAGGTGCTGCTGCAAATGTAGAGTTGGAAAAAGGTCGCCTGACAGTTGAAAGTGACTTTCGTCCACAAGACTTAATTGCTTCTCATCAAGCATTACAGTGGTTTGATACTCAAGGAAATTTGATTACCCAACAGGGAAAAAATGTTTTAACTTTACCTTTTTTACCAAACAAAATAGTACAATTTCAGACTGGTAAAATACCTATCCAAGCAGTAAATGTACCAATTATCGCTAGTGATAATGGTGAGCTAGTTGGGTATGTAAGAGTAAGTCAATCTTTAGAAGAATTTGATGAAACTCTCCAAAAATTGGATTGGGGATTAAGCGGTGGGATTATTATAACTTTGGTTCTGAGTGGTATTGGCGGAATTTTACTAACTCATCAAGCAATGCAACCCATTGAAGAGAGTTTTGCAAAGCTTAAACAATTTACTGCTGATGCTTCCCACGAACTACGCAGTCCGTTAATGGCTATCAAAATTAATGCTGAGTTACCGCTAGAATATCCAGAAGAAATAGGCCCAAAAGATGCAGAAAAATTTCAGGCGATCGCCAGCGCTACCAACCAGATGACTCGCCTCACAGAAGACTTACTGATGTTAGCACGCACTGATAGAGTTTCCAATCAAAATAGGGATACTCTCAATTTAACGTCAATATTAGAGAACCTAATCCAACTGTATAAACCTCAAGCTGAAGCCAAACAAATTAATTTGAAAATTCAATTAATTGCTAATCTTCAGCTAATAGGTGATTCAAGTCACTTAACGCGACTGTTTACTAATTTAATTGAAAACGCCATCTACTATACACCATCAGGAGGCGTAGTAGAAATTAAAACCAGACGTATCGGTTCCCACCTTTATATCAACGTGCAAGATACAGGTATGGGAATTGCACCAGAGAATATCAATAAGGTTTTTGAGCGTTTTTGGCGAGCAGATCGATCTCGTGCTTATTGGTTAGGTGGTTCTGGTTTAGGGCTAGCGATCGCTCAGACTATTGCTCAAAATCACGGTGGATTAATTAGTGTTACGAGTCAATTAGAAGTTGGTAGTTGTTTTACTGTGCGTTTACCAACTTCTTGACTATCAAAACTTGATAAACATTTGTTATGTTCATCCCAACCATGCAATAAATTTAGCAAAATCATCTACGTAGTAGCCCTCTGCTTTCCAGCACGCTGTCATCTGGTAGGAAACAGTTTTTATCATAGTTTGGATAGACTGGGCTGGTGGCTTTTGGCTCTTCAACCAAGAAAGCATTTGATCGAGATCCCATTCCTGATGCAGGCAATTATGAACAGCGTCACCAGTAGGTGAAATGTCATCTGGCATATATACAGCAATATAACTACCAAAGAACTTCATTAGAAAGTGGGAAAAACAACGCATATCTGTCTGAACAATTTCGTCAAACAAAAAGTGATCCCAATGAACATCTGTGCTTAGAATAGCTACTCGCCTTCCAATAAACATAGACATACAGTAGGGGCCATTTATATAGAGATATCCATTTTCCTGCAAATATTGTTCAAATGATTCAGTAGGTTTTGGCTTGTCGATCCAAGTCCAAAAATTTTCACCTTCTAATTCATGAGGAGCATCCCAGTCTAACTCATCAACTAGCTCCCAAACCCAATCATTGTTGTCCCTGTTCAACAGATTACCAGAATAACCATGACTTATCCGCATCTGAATTTTGTCAATATGATCTGCAAAGTACTGGTTTAGGGATGTTGGTAAATTAGAAATCTGAATTGTGTCCAGAC
This sequence comes from Nostoc sp., assembly GCF_036917375.1. GTDB lineage: Bacteria > Cyanobacteriota > Cyanobacteriia > Cyanobacteriales > Nostocaceae > Nostoc. The sequence goes on along the minus strand of NZ_JBALDN010000094.1, from coordinate 21,360 downwards.
TATGCCCAATAGCAACATATAAATTAGTTCCCATATCCTTCTACCTTGTTTTCATAAAGTTTATTTAGTATGCGCTACAACAGTTTTTTACTGGCTTATATACTGGCAACTAAGGTAATGTGATTTTAAGTTTTCTACTTACTTACCATCATCATTGGTTTCGCGATCGCCATCACTAGTTTCTTTAACTTGAATACTACTCTTGGGACGAGTAGCTTCATTCTTCTCATCTTGTTGATTGGCATTTTCAACATAGAGAACTTTGCCGTTACCAGCATCTACTGTAACTTCTTGCTGACCAATTTCTACAGCATAAATTAAGTTGCCATCTTCATTTTCGAGTTTGACGCTTTTGGCTTTACCTCGCACCGATGCTTCACTTGCTTGCTGTGCTTGTTGTGCTGTAATTTTAGCTAGCGGTTGCAGTTTTGCCGCTTCTTGTGCATCATCGTTGGTTTCACCGTCTCCATCACTGGCTTCAGCAACTTGGATAGCACTATGATGCTGACGTGCAATTGCTACGAAAGATTGTGGTTGTTTTGCAGAAACAACTCTCGACAATCCAGCAAATCCCAAAGTACCAACAAAAGCTGCTGCCAAAATAATTTTTGTTGAAGTCTTCATACTTGTAAAATCCCTTGAAGTCTGGGTTTGTATTTTCACTGTAGGTAATAAAAGTCAAGAAATAGTCAAGATTGGTTTTAATTTAACAAATTTAATATCAAGTGTTGAAATTAATTTTTAATGAGACATTTCAGTTATTCCTAGTGCCTATATTAGGAGAAAATTACTTTTTCAATAAAATCTTGACTATTTCTTGACTTTTCCTGTGTAAAGTACAATCACTCAGTAATTTCTGACAACACAGATAACTTTAAGATGTGATGTCATCTCACTTCTATGGAAAAATTAAGAAGGATAAAGAATATGAATAAGATTCTAAACAGGGTTCCAGAGGTTACAATTTACTTCTGGATTATTAAAGTTTTGGCAACCACAGTAGGTGAAACCGCAGCAGATTTTCTGTCAGCAACCCTGAACCTTGGTTTAGGCATTACATCTTACATCATGAGCAGCGTGTTACTGATTGCACTGTTGAATCAGTTTAAGCTTAAACGTTATGTTCCAGCAAGTTTCTGGTTTGTGGTTGTTTTGATAAGTATCGTTGGCACATTGATTACTGATAGATTAGTAGACGAGCTTGGAGTTAGTTTGATAACAACTACTGTAATTTTTAGTTGTTCCTTGTTAGCAGTTTTTGCGTTCTGGTATTCAAACGAAAAGACATTAGCGATGCACTCCATCAATACAGCTAAAAGAGAGCTTTTTTATTGGGTAGCTGTTTTGTTTACCTTTGCCTTGGGCACTGCAACAGGAGACCTATTGGCAGAGTCTTTGAGATTAGGTTATACACAATCAGCACTGGTATTTGGTGCTTTAATTGCAATTATAGCGATCAGTTATTATTACTTGTGGATGAATGCAGTTTTAGCATTTTGGTTAGCTTACATCTTGACTCGTCCACTTGGAGCATCGATAGGTGATTTACTATCCCAATCTCCTACAAATGGTGGTTTTGGTTTTGGTACTGTCGGAACCAGTATACTTTTTCTTTCTATAATCGTCAGCCTGGTTATTTACTTAAGCCTTAAACAAAAGAAATTAGCTTTACAGCCGATTGACCGACAAGACTAATTAGCGATCGCCTTCTCGATCTTGAGCATTTTTATGTTTGTAATCTGTTAATTTGGTGGTTATTGACTCTTTCCACTACGGTGAAATCGTAAGTTCCAATAAATTATCATAACCCGACAGTAAGTAGGAGCTAAAATGAGTAAACTTCCACAAATCACTGCCTTCTTTTGGATCATGAAGATATGTGCCACAACTCTGGGAGAGACGGCAGGAGACCTTTTATCGATGACGCTAAATGTCGGCTATGCAATTAGCTCCATGATATTAATTGGGGTGTTTTTAACTACTCTTGTGTCTCAATTGATATCGAAAAGCTATCACCCATTACTTTATTGGACTGTCATTCTTTCAACCAGTACAGCTGGTACAACAATGTCAGATTACATGGATCGCACTTTAGGTCTGGGCTACGCTGCGGGGACTACAATTTTAGTCACCATTCTCTTGGCTATTTTGTTATTCTGGCGATTTAGTGTTGGATCTCTATCCGTTAATAACATTAAAACACCTAAAATTGAGTTGCTGTATTGGACTGCAATTTTATTTTCAAATACTTTGGGAACTGCCTTGGGCGATTTCCTAGCTGATACTTCTGGACTTGGATTTGCAGGAGGAGCGCTCCTAATTGCTGGTTTGCTTGCCTTAGTATTGGCAGCGTATTATTATACCCAAATTTCCCAAGTCATGTTGTTTTGGATTGCGTTTGTCCTAACACGACCATTTGGTGCAACACTGGGGGATATTATGACAAAACCACACGCAAAAGGTGGACTCGATTTTGGAACTATCGGCTCATCCATAGTCCTTGTGTCAATACTTGGAGTTTGTATTATATTTACAACTCTAAATCAGAAAAAACTAATAATGGCTAAGACTTCTAATGATGAATAAAATTTAAGTATGCTCCGAAAAATTTCTAGTTTCTGGTTGCGTCATATACATCCTCGTTTTGCTCCCTTAATTGCCACAGTTGGTATTGTTGGACTTGCTAGTTGTCTGCTCATACTTTTTGTTTTAGCAAAATTAGCTGAAGAGGTTTTGGAGCGAGAAGCTTTTGCATTTGATACTAGTTTTTTGTTATGGCTACATCAGTTTGCTAATCCGCATTTAGATAATTTAATGCTGTTTATTACAAATCTTGGTAATCCTAGTACAGTGGTTATAGTTGCAGGCGCAACTTTCTTGTTACTTTGGTGGCAACGTTACCGAGAAGAAGCAAAAATTTTTGTACTTGTTTGCTTGGGAGGGTTAATTTTAAATACAGGGCTAAAGTTGTTTTTTTCTAAACCTCGCCCGGAACTCTGGCATCAATTGATTTCTGAAAAATCTTTTAGTTTTCCTAGCGGTCATGCACTAGGTTCTATGGTGCTTTATGGCTTTATTGCTTACGAATTAGCAATTCACTATCCTAATTTTGCCAAAATTATTTACAGTTTGACGGTTATTTTAATTGCTGCTATTGGTATCAGCCGCTTATATTTAGGAGTCCATTGGCCCACAGATATAATTGCAGGTTATGGAGTCGGTTTTTTGTGGTTGATGATATGTATTACGATGCTGAAATTGCAAAGATTGAGGCAGAGAAATTTAGTTGATTAAATCCTATCAGCCTCTAATTCTATAACTTCCCAGAGAAAACATAGCAATGATAATTGTCCAATCAGATTTTTTCAGATTTTTTAATCACCTGATTTTTGCCCAAGATGCTTGTAGATTAGGAGCTTTGAGGGAGTGAAACAACCCTGCTCCCTACTCCCTACTCTTCACTCCTCACTCAATTGATCCCCAAGTTACCAATCCAAGATAGGATGGACGTTGATTTACGTATTGTTTTACTTATGCAGATGAAGCGCTATTGGTCGCGTTTGCTTGCGCTGGTTTTGGTTGTAGCTATCGGCTTAATGGGTTGTTCTGGCAGTCCAGATAGTTTGACTGGGGATTATCGTCAAGACACCTTAGCTGTGGTCAATATTATGAGACAAGCTCTGGATCTTTCACAAGATTCACCAGACAAGGCAGCCATTCAAGCAGAAGCGCGTCAAAAAATTAATGACTTTTCAGCTCGCTACCAGCGGGTTAACTCTGTTTCTGGTCTTGGCTCGTTTACAACCATACGAACAGCCCTCAATTCCCTAGCTGGACACTACAGTTCTTACCCAAATCGTCCCGTACCCGAAAAACTCAAAAATCGTTTAGAAAAAGAGTTGCAACAGGTAGAGACGGCGTTGAAACGTGGCGGTTAGCTATTAACTATTGCTTACTCCATCATCAATAGTCAGGTGTCAAAACTTTTGATTCCTGACTATTTTGTTTGTCAAGGCAGGAGGCAGAAGGTAGAAGGCAGGAGGCAGTGTTTCGACTACGCTCAACAACCGGGCACGAGGCAGGAGGCAGGAGGCAGGAGGCAGAAACTAAACCTCTTGCAAAAGTGCTTTTTGCAAGAGAGGGGAAAAGGGTAAAGGTTAAAGGGGAAGGGGATAATACAGAACCTTTTCCCCTTCCCCCTTTCCCTTTTCCCGACTTATGCAAGAAGTCTACTCTTTTGCGTAAGTCCTGCATTTTATAGCTCATTTACTTGAAAACTGCTGTCATAATGCAAGCCGATGCATTCATATTGAGGGTGAAGTTTTAATATCTACTTCATGCACTGGAAACCGCTATACAAGAATACGGCAACAGAAATAGACCTTTGAGAGTCTTAAAAAAATAGGTTTTAAAACCCTTAGTATTTAACTATATAATTCGATACACGTTGCCCACAATTATTTGAGTTGGGATCGATGATTATCGCAAATTAAAGGCTTTAAGACCGAACGTCAACACGTAGCTCAGAGTTAGAGCCACTCCGTCTTTGCTCAGTTACCCTGTGGTAAGCAAGTTACAGTCGGAATTTAAATCCCTGTCTGAAACTCTTTTGAATTTGTTCATCTACTGGTAGGTATGTCTAACTGTCCCTTGAAGGTTGCAAGATCGATATTATTTTGGCGGCGCTTATTCGCTGTTGTTTTTACTAGTAGTTTGTTGCTCCCCAACTTGAGAAGCGAACCAGCAAGGGCGCAAGTAACTGAGTATTGTCAGTTATCATCAGCAGCGGCGCAACAAAAAGAAAACTTACGTTTGTCAGCGCTCAAAGGCAAACAAGATGCTCAAACACGCTACCAAAGCATAATACAAGAACAGGCGCAGAAATTAAAGCAATGTCGGTCTCGAACTTGGCCGCAAACCCAAGCCATTTGGTTACGCTTGTATCCCTGTGACATTCAGCCAGGAATAATCGATCAGGTTATGGATCGGATTGTTAATGGTGGCTATAACCAAGTTTATTTAGAAGTATTTTACGATGGGCAGGTACTATTACCAGCAAAAGCTAACCCGACGGTTTGGCCTGCTGTGATTCGTACACCAGGGACAGAAAACACCGATATACTTGCCACAGCAATAAAAAAAGGTCGGCAACGTGGTTTGAAGGTATATGCCTGGATGTTTACCACAAATTTCGGCTATACTTACGCCTTACGCCCAGATAGAGAAGGTGCGATCGCTCGTAATGGCAAAGGTCAAACAAGTTTATACGTAGTAGATAACGGCTCTCAAGTATTTATCGACCCCTACAACCTGCAAGCAAAGCGCGATTACTACCAATTGGTACAAGAAGTTTTGCGCCGTCGCCCAGATGGCTTGCTATTGGATTACGTGCGTTATCCCCGCCAAGCGGGAAGTGATTCTATCGCCACCAAAGTTTCAGATTTATGGCTATTTAGCCCTGCAACCCAAGAAGCTTTATTTAAACGGGCACAGAATTACAAAGCGCTGGACTTAATTCGCCGCTTTTTGAGTAAGGGATTCGTCACTGGGGGAGATGTAGCTGAAGTTGATAAACTTTATCCCCAGGAAGGAGAACCTCTTTGGCAAGGACGCATCCCACTAGCGCAAAAGTCAATCCTGTCTGCAACCGATAGACAACCAATTTTACAATGGGAGTTGTGGCAGCTTGCCGTTGCCCATGCTATGCAAGGAATTCTAGATTTTGTCACCATCGCTAGTTACCCAGCAAAACAGCAAGGTGTTTCTACAGGAGTGGTATTTTTTCCTGATGGCAACCAAACTGTTGGACAAGGGTATGATTCCCGTTTGCAACCTTGGGATCGTTTCCCCAATACATTAGAGTGGCATCCTATGGCTTATGGGAATTGCGGTAATGTTAGTTGTATCGTGTCCCAAGTGCAACGGGTTTTGAGTATGGCAAAACCGGGTACGCAGATAATCCCAGCTTTAGCCGGTCAGTGGGGAAAATCTGTTAGTAATCGTCCATCCCTAGAAGTACAAATGCAAGCACTCCGCCAATTTGCCCCCCAATTAAAGGGAGTTAGCCACTTCGCCTATTCTTGGCAATATCCTCAGAATGATAGCGATCGCAAATTCTGTCGAATTAAGTAGACTTCTTGCAGAATTAGTAAAAAGGGATTGAATTTCCCTTTCAACTTTTAACTGATAGAGTCACACACTTTACAAATTTATACCAAATATAGTTAACACAGTCATAATTACAGCTTAAGTATAGTGTGTAGCGAGTCGTTGGAATGCCGACGGTGCTGGACTATCTGCGAGGTACTGGCGTATCATCTCAGCACACGCACCTGGGCTTAACAAAGAGGTATCCACTTCAAGGTCATAGATGCCAGGGATGTGGACTTCACGTTGCCATAACTGAACCGGATGTGGTATCGGGGAGTCAGCTGTACTTCCCACATTCCACCCCGTGTTTTGTCGTCGTTCCATAACGATCTCGATGGGGCAGCGAACGCCTACGAACAAGACCGGCAATCCTTTCAAACGTCGGGCACTATCAGCTAGAATGCCCCGCTCTATTGCGTAGGCGTCATGGTGTCCGACATCAACTACGACATTCAGACCCAAGCGGCTGTGGGCAGCGATAGACTCATACATAGCGCTGTACAGAATGGGAACAAAGGGTTCGATGTCCTGGCGTTCTCCCCCAGGCCGCAGACCGATCCCAGGCAGGTATCGTGCGGGAGTCATTTGCATAAATCTATCAACACCCAAATTCATCCACAGACCATCAAATGTCTCCTGAATCACTGCGACAATGCTCGACTTCCCCGATCGCGGGACACCATTCAGGATGATAATCTGTCCTAGCTCCTGTGTCTGCCCCATGATTCCTCCTAACATCCTTAATACATATAGTTAGCAGTTCCACGTTAGGGCTAAAACATTGAATAGGCAAGAATTTAGGAGTCAGAATTCAGAATTTAGAATCAAGACGCTCTCTACAAGACGCTGTGCGGATGTAGACTCGCTCCAAGCATACGCACAGCGTCTCGTAGAGAAGTGTCATAGAATACCCAACTGAATTCTGTTCGATATACGAAAAATGAATTTATTACCAGAGTTTCCGTAGGTTCAGTTCACGATTAAGTCCCAATATAGTTCAGATAAGCATTTTTCACTTTCCTTATGGTCTGGGGAATGGGTTTGCGGGTAAAGGGAAAGGATGTATTCAAAACATGAGTCCCTTTCCCCTTTAACCGAACCATATTGGATTAAGTCCCCACTTTTCAACTCAATTTAAAGCCAAGTCCTCTGGTGTATTACAGTTAAATAGCATTTCGGGTTCTGCTAAGGGCAAAACTTCTACTGGATATTGCCGAAGCCACTGCTGAAACGATCGCCCGCCTTGGTTGATAAACTCTAGGAGTTGTGGCAAACAGCTACGGCGATAGAAACCACACAAAGGTTCCCAGCCTTTGGGATGACAAGCTAAAGCTGCGATCGCATTATCCCCCACGCCATCGAGTCTAGTTATCCAATCTTGCAACACCTCAACTCGCAACCTCGGCAAATCGCAAGCTAGCAACAACACCCATTCTGTCTCGACTTCGGCTAGTCCTTGAGCAAATCCAACTAAAGGCCCGTGGGCTAAAGATTCTCCAGATAAAGGTACTTCTCGGATAAACTGACAACCAGGCAAAAGCAAGTCTTGATAGCGTTCTGGCCAGGGAGTTACTACATAAACAACATCAGCACAGCTTTGAGCAATCCCACAAACTCGCTGCAATAACGGTACTCCTTCAATGGGAATTAAGGCTTTATCCTTACCCATGCGAGAACTTTTTCCGCCAGCTAACACAATTGCTGTTAATTCGCTTTGGTTAGTCATAATTTTGTAAGTTCGTAGCAAATTCTCTTAAAAAACTCTGCGTACCTCTGCGCTTTCCTCAGCGTCCCTCTGCGTTTAAAAACCGCTACGAATTAAAAATTACCCTCTATTCTGACTTTTCTCCACTTGCTGCAATAAATGCTCTACATTTTCTGCTGGTGCAAGACATTTTAAACCTTGGCAAACTAACCCAACGCTTCCCTCTGGTAAATCAGATGTTATGGCAAACACAGCCGTTGGTAAAAACTTGGGGATCAGAGAGTTTATTTGCTCAGTGGTGCTACGAATCAAAGTAGAATTACGATACCAATCCAACGCTGTAAATAAACTAGGACAAGCTTGGGGAGCGCGATTCATCACACTCCGAAAAGCTTTTAAACCAAGTTCTGCTAAATCTAAATAATCTAGATTATCAGTAAGTAAGGCGAGACGGACAAGGTTAGCGATCGCAATTCCATTAGCTGACGGTGTAGCATTATCTACGTAACTGCGCTCTCTAACAATTAAATCTTGACTAGAATCGCTTGATGTGTTATAGTATCCACCTAATTCTACACTCCAGAGAAATTCGTTAAATTCATCTTGGATAGCGATCGCATTTTCTAACCATTGCTTATGCTCAGGGTTGCAAGCTTGTAAATCCAAGAGAGCTTTAACAAACAAAGCGTAATCTTCAGACTGCGCTAAAACAGTTGGTTCTCCTTGATAATTGAGTCTCTGGAAACGCCCATCGACAAACTGATTTTCCAAAATAAAATTTGCCGCTCGTGCTGCTAATTCCAGATACAAAGGTTGTTGGAAAACCCCAGCAGCCTTAGCTAGCCCAGAAATCATCAAGCTATTCCAGGCGACAATCATCTTTGTATCTGTCACCGAGGGAATGCGACCTGGCCAGTTAGTGGTTTTTGCTTCCTGGTTGTTCCGAGCCGGGGGAAAAGTTTCCAGCGACTCAGAATTAACGCCATAACGAACTGTAAACAGCTTACTCAGTGCCGTTTCCAGCGTTGCACTTAGTTGACCTAAATGGCGTCTTTGCAAAACATTACGTCCTTCAAAGTTGCCGTTAGGTGTTACCGTAAACTGTTGTTGTAATTCCGTTAATTCTTCAGGCGTTAACAGTTGTTGTAATTCGCTGTAACTCCAGACGTAAAAGGCTCCTTCTTCTGGTTCTACCGCCGTGGATTCAGTGAAGCTATCGGCATCTTGAGCAGCATAGAAGTAACCTTCAGGCGCAGTCATTTCCCGCTTCAGCCATTGCACAGTCCCAGCAACCGCTCTCTCAAAGGCTGGCTCTTGTATTCCTGCACTCCATAAAGAAGCCAGATACTCGACAATCTGTCCATTGTCGTAGAGCATCTTTTCAAAGTGGGGTACTGTCCAAGTCGAGTCAACAGTATAGCGATGAAAACCACCCGCTACATGGTCATAAATGCCGCCCAGCGCTAAGTCTAGTCCCCGCTGGGTACAAATTTGCTTGCCATCATAGCGAGATTTGAAATTAAATCGAGTTCCCCGCAGAGCTAATTCTGTGTAGGGAATCATCGGAAAACTGTTGCCAGATTGACTAGGAGTAATTACACCTGTACAAGTTTCCCAACCTTGGCGGAGTAATTCATGGTCTTCAAGCTCGGTTGTTGTACCGTCTTGCAACACCGCAGACGTGAGCAGAGACTCAACAATTAAGGCTTTACGTTGTTGTAAGTCCGCTTTTTCTGTATCGTAATAACGGCGAAGCGCTTGCAAAACTTGCAAAAATCCCGGACGACCATAGCGGGGGTCTACAGGAAAATAAGTACCAGCGTAAAACGGCACTAAATCTTCTGGGGAAAGAAAAATATTTAAAGGCCAACCCCCTTGACCGCTCATCATCTGCAAAGCTTGCATATAGATGCTATCGAGGTCTGGTCTTTCTTCCCTGTCTACTTTGATGGGAAGATAATTGGTATTCATGTAGTCAGCGATCGCAATATCAGAAAAAGCCTCGCCTTCCATGACAGTACACCAGTGGCAACTAGAATAGCCAATGGAAAGAAAAATCGGTTTATTTTGCGCCCTTGCAGTTGCAAGTGCTTCATCACACCAAGGCCACCAATCAATGGGGTTTTCGGCGTGTTTGCGGAGATAGAGGCTCTTAGCTTCAGCAAGGCGATTAGTCATAATCAAACGCAAGTAGTTGCCTTCTTTGCTCAGTCTAGCCTGTTCTCAGGAGTGTGAGCCTAGACAGCTATATACATTTAGTAAGAAACTCAACGAGCAAGTTATCCCTTTGTTTTTAATCTCGCCTAAATAAGTTGGTGTAAAAAAATGCAGTTTTGTAGCCAGCGCTAACTACAAGGCAATTAATTATCTTTATATAAGGGACTTTCAGCGAACGTAGGGGCGCAAGGCCTTGTGCCTCTACAAATCTACAAATAATTTGGGATAATTTATTTTTTGTCAGTCCCTAATAATTGGGTTTATGTACGCCTTATTACTTGCATCACTGCAACCTATGAAACATTCTTATTGAAAAGATCGCAATAGCAAGCTAACAATATTTGGTGGCGTTTCTTGCATAGGTGATGCTGTCTTTGTTTGTATTAAAGTATTTGGGCTAAGTCCTGCTATCAGATGGAGCAAGAAGGTGATGATGGCGGCTTGTATAAGTTTTTCCAACATGGCACGTCTCTTGTGAATGGATAGCATTTCAACTGTGACTGGTTATTCTGAATACACCTCGTACTCCCGATTTACCGAATCTAACAAAAATAACTTGATAAATGCCGAAGGAAATCCTAAAAAAATGTTTAAAATGTTACTGCTAGTTAACATCATTCCCTAAGCAAATCGGATTTCGGTTATCGGTCTAGTCAATACATCGCCAAGGTTGTACAGCAAAGTCCGAGATATAAGATTGGCGACAATTGAAGTTTTTTGATTTATTCTTCCCTAAACCGGGATATTTTCTTGGACAGCTGTTGTTGCTAAAAAGTGCCCTTGGAGGTTGAATCTATTGCAAAAGCACATTTGCTCCTTTGTTGAATCAGACAGAATAGCCAAGATTTACTTATCTCTACTTGGGAATAGTAGAGATCAGCCCCAGTTTCGTGCTGTCACCGATAAAATGTATTTAAAGTAGCCACAAACACGCTTCCATGATTCCTATCGTTATTGAACAATCGGGTCGAGGTGAACGCGCCTTTGACATCTACTCACGGCTGTTACGTGAGCGCATCATCTTTTTGGGACAACAAGTTGATAACAATATTGCCAACTTGATTGTTGCCCAACTGCTGTATTTGGATGCTGAAGACCCGGAGAAAGACATTTATATGTACATCAATTCTCCCGGTGGTTCGGTGACGGCTGGTATGGGCATTTTTGACACTATGAAGCATATTCGCCCTGATGTCTGTACAATTTGTACCGGATTGGCGGCGAGTATGGGTGCTTTTCTCCTCAGCGCGGGTGCTAAGGGTAAGCGGATGAGTCTACCTCATTCTCGGATTATGATTCATCAACCTTTAGGCGGCGCTCAAGGACAGGCGACTGATATTGAAATTCAAGCGCGGGAAATTCTGTACCACAAGCGGCGGCTAAATGACTATTTAGCTGAACATACAGGTCAACCAATTGAGCGCATTGCTGAAGATACTGAACGTGACTTTTTCATGTCGCCAGAGGAAGCCAAGGACTACGGTTTGATTGACCAAGTGATTGACCGTCACGCCGCCGGTAGCCGTCCAGCCGTTGCTGCTGTTAATTAATAGTTACGATTGGTAAATGGTGATTTACCACTTTTAATTTCCTTAAACCCTAAAAATAACCCCTTTTCATAACTGAAGAGGGGTTATTTGATTTAAAAACCTGATTTAGAAGTTCAAAACTCGATTTAGAAGTTCAAAACTTGATTTAAAAGTTGGAAATCAAAATCCTGCTCTTGGGTCTGGCTGAGATTGGAGATATTGGAGAAATTCATGCAATTCCTCATCGGTCAGCAAAAAACGCGATCGCTCCCCATAATTTTTTATGAGATGTTCCCGTCCCCACTCTACTGTCAACCCTAAACGCTGCATTTCAGCATCAGTTTTAATCAGTACTTCAAAAAAATCTACAGGATACAATAAATGCACAGGAAACATTTTAGTGATTATATTGTCTGATTCTTCTGAATCACTAGAAAAATCTTGTAACTCTTCATATTCTGCGTAAAGCTCGGAGTTGTCTTCTGGTATGGGGTGAGATTCCAAGTATCTGAGGAAATCCAGTAATTCTTCCTGGGTAAGCAAAGTGCGAACAGGCTTGTTATATGTTGTTATGAAATACTGTTCTTCCTCCTTTTGTGTCCAAAATAACCGTTCGATTTCAACATTAATTTTGGCAATCAGAACTTCGTCTAATGCTGGTGTAGGTAGAGTTGTAAGATATTGAAGGAAGTCTAGTAATTCTACTTCTGTCAGTAAAGTACGCGATCGCTTCCTATAAGTTTTTTTAAGATGTTCCCGTACCTGCTGTCGTGTCCAACATAACCGTTCGATTTCAAGATTAATTTTGGCAATCAGAACTTCGTCTAATCCTGATATCGGTTGAGGTGCAAGATATTGGAGGAAGTCTAGTAATTCGACTTCTGTCAGCAAAGTATGCCCCCTATAGTTTTTTTTGAGATGTTCTCGTACTTGGTCTCTTGTCCAGCCTAATTGCTGGATTTTGACATGTATTTGAGCAATTACTTCAGAAAAATTCACAGGTTTCATAAGTCTGTCACTGTTTCAATAGCCTACGTCTTTTGTCATTGACCCTTAGCAATTAAAAGGACAAATGACAAAGGACAAAAGACTAATGACTAATCAAAATCCCGCTATTGGGTCTGGCTGAGATTGTAAGTATTTGAGAAATCCGTGTAATTCTTCTTCAGTCAGCAAAGTCCGCCCGCGCTTACCGTAGGTTTCAATCAGATGCTCCCTTCCCTGTTCTGGTGTCCAGCCTAAACGCTGAAGTTCGACATCTGTTTTAGCAATTACATCTGATAAATCTACGGGTTCAGCTTTTTTCTTTCTCTTTCCTGTCACTGACGGGGTAGTGGCATTTTCTTGAGGGCTGTAACTCCGGGGTGTAAATGGTGTGACATTATTGGCAGAAATTGCCGGAAAGGTTTGATTTTCTGGCTGGTTATCAAAATTTATTTCCAAGTTCTCAACTGGCGGATCGAATTCTAGCTCCTGCTTGGCAGTCACAGGAAAGTTTTGGACTAAATCCTGGCTATAGGTATCGTTTAGAGGCGCAGCATTGCTGTACCCGTATTGTTCGTTACTACTTGTTACTACTTCTGGTTTGATGTTCCGTTCTTTGGAAGGCGGTATAGAGATTTCTTTGTCGCTGACTGCTGGCCACTGACTACTAACAAAATCCTCAGCTTTTGGAGAGGAATAAGCAGCAGGCTGACTCAATCCACCTTTAGTATTCAAGTCAGGATTTAGCTGTGCTGGGGGAACTGGATTTGAGGTCAACGCCACTGATTCTGGTGGCGCGTTTGTAATACCCAAAACTATCAGCGCCCTGGTTCTAGCTTGGTCTTCTGCTGCTTCTACTGTTTCTGCTGCTGCCATACCCGTAGCACGGGTTACGCCTTCAACTTGCACGCTTGCCCGAACAATATATTTTCCTTGAAAAATTTGCACTAATTCAGAAATCAAACTGCCCTGGGGATACAAGCTCTGGAATTGAGCCAACATAATACTGCTACCAATCTAAATATTTTTAATAACGGGGTTGATACTGCTTGTTTATTCAAGCTAGCTCAGATGCCCTTACTTTAATTTACATCCACTCGATACTCAGGATGCCTGCCAATATTGCATTTATAAAGAAGGGGAAAAAGTAAAAACCTCGCCCGCAAGTGGCGCGAAATAATCCAAATTTTATGGGGAAGGTAAAAACCTCGCCCCTTGTGGGCGACCTGTTCATCCCTTCCCCTTTCCCCTTTCCCCTTTCCCCTTTTATTCATTTTTAATTGCTTACTATCTGTCATTAGTTTCTTGGCAGGCGATGAGTAGGTATAATTCTCTGCTCTGAGCCGTCAAGGTGATATTCTTGCTTTGCCTGGTGTCCCAATTGTAGCAGTAGCTCTTTTTTGACGAAATTTTTAGTGAGTGCTAACTTATCTGGGTAGTCTTGCTTGCAATGCTATACTGATTACCCAACTCGATATCTAGAACTATTTTCTGGAAGTGCGCTCTAAATCTACAATAATGGAGATAAGGTTCGCCCTCGCTGCTAATTAAGCTGCTTACCTAATTGTTACCGATTCTACATGTGGGAAAATTGGGTTCACCAGCAGTTCCTCCTAGTTAAAAATCAGAGTCTAATGGCGTAAAATTACCTTCTCTCTAGACAATCAAACACCTGTAGTTTCCACGCCACTTGCTCCACTTGGTGAGGTAGCCCGGTCTTGTTGTCCCAACAAAGAGGGACTACCGAACCCGGAGGGGGAGACCCCAGACGCTCGCAGATTCGCTAACGCTTTTAGCGTCTCCCCTTAGAAAAAACCACAGTGGCTCCCCTGCATAGCGCTTTTGGGCAGTATGGATTCTCTAAACCCAACTTCTCAAAAACCCGTCGCGTAATTACCTAGCGGGGCTAAATTATAATCAGGCGTGCAATCTTAAGTTTGGTTAGGTGAAGGAAGTTGAACGCAGGCAAATTCTGAGAGCATTGTGCAGTGAGAAGTTCGTAAACGCCCAGAGTTGTCCGTGGGTCGGCTTCTTTGCAAAGGAACTGCGAGAGTAGTTTCCCACTCTTACTGGGTCGGGCTTCCTTTCCTTAGAACTTAGGAAGCTTGCTTCAGGGCAATTAGTTTCCAGCTTGTTTCTGTAAGCCGTGAGGGTATACAGAAAAGAACCAGATTAAACAACAAATGATGTTTTGACCAAAGGTCGGTTCACTGCATGGAATTTTCAATCGCTACACTCCTTGCCAATTTCACCGATGATAAATTGGTAGCTCGGAAGGTTTTAGAAAAGAAACTTGGCTGTGAAGATGAAAAAAGTTTACAAAAACTTCACATTGCCTTAGATGTTCTGGAAAAAATCGGTATTTTAGTAAAAGAACGGGGCAAGTACCGCCGTGTCTCAGAAGAGGGAATAATCGAGGCAAAACTCCGTTGTTCTAGTAAAGGCTTTTGCTTTGCTATTCAAGATGTGGAAGGCGCTGAGGATATTTACATCCGCGAAAGTCATCTAAGTAATGCTTGGAATGGCGATCGCGTTTTAGTGAGGGTTTTGAAAGAAGGCAGTCGCCGTCGCTCTCCCGAAGGGGAAGTGAAGCTGATTCTCGAACGCTCTAACCACACTTTACTGGCACGAATCAAGCAGGTGGAAACTGGTTTTCGGGCTGTGCCTTTAGACGATCGCTTACTGTTTGAACTCAAGATTCAACCTAACGGGGCAAAGTTAGAAGAAGCGATCGATCATCTGGTTCATGTGGAAGTTTTGCGTTACCCGTTGGCACAATATCCTCCCCTTGGTCGAGTCGTGCAAATCCTCGGCAGTGATGCCGAAGCCGCTGCTGATATAGATTTAGTTACGTGCAAACACGACCTTTCCCGGACTTTTCCAGATAATGTTCTAGAAGCAGCTGCGAGGTTGCCCAAAAAGCTCCTCAAAGCAGACCTAAAAAATCGGCTAGATTTACGTAATTTGTTTACTTTCACGATTGAAGGGGTAAATGGCGATACCAAAATTATCGAAAACGCTTTTAGTTTAGAAAAAAACTTAGCCGGAAATTGGCTTTTGGGCGTTCATATCACTGATGTTTCTCACTATGTCCAACCTGACGAAGCTTTAGATAGAGAAGCACTCAAACGAGGCAAATCAGTCTATTTAGGAGAATTGGTGTTGCCAATTTTACCCCCAACTGTGGCTGAACGCTGTTCTTTAATACCTGGGAGCGATCGCTTAACCATCTCTTTTTTAATTACCATCGATCCCAAATCGGGAGAAGTCCTGGAATGGGAAATCCAACCCAGCGTCATCAATGTCGAGACTGCACTGACTACAGAACAAGCCCAAGCAATTCTCACAGGTGAAGCTCAAGATAAATCATCGCAGGTTTCCCAAATACTGCAAGACCTCCAAGCCTTGCAAACAGCCGTGAAACAGGTACGCTTAAATCGTGGAAGCCTCCAGTTGAATCTGCCGCCCAGCCAAAACGCCTACTATGATGAGGGGATTCTCGGCGCTGTGGTGGTGAATGATTTGCCAGTGCGATCGCTACTCACGGAGTTGGTACTGTTAGTTAATCAACTATTCGCAACTCACTTAAATGCTCTTGGTGTTCCGGCTATCTGGCGAGTTCAAGGTACTCCTGATGTTGAAGATGTCCAGGAAATGCTGAAATTGGCAGTCAATTTAGGCGTTGACCTCACATTAGATCCAGAAGTCGATATCCAACCTTTAGATTACCAACATTTGACTACAGCTTTTGCTGAATCTCCTTCTGAGCAAGTTCTTACTTACTTGTTACAAGATACACTTAAGCCGTCTGCGTACAGCACCACCAAAGGATCTCACTTTGGTCTGGCACTACCGCAATATGTCCACTTTAGCGCTCCCTTGCGGCGTTTCCCAGATTTGCTGATGCAGAGAGTGTATTACACGCTACTCGAAAACGGACGCGATCGCCGCAATACCCGTGTCAGGGAGCGGGTTAACCTGCGCCACTCCTCTAGCCACGAGGAAATTAACTGGAACGTTTTACCCCCAGAATTGCAACAAGAACTGCAAAGCGATTTAACTAGGGTAATTGTTCAAATCAACGACCGAGAAAAAGAAGTCCAAGAAGCCGAAGCCGATTTAGCCGGACTGCAAAAAGCCCAACTGATGAAGCAACGCATCGGTCAGGTATTTCAAGGCGTGATTACCGGGGTTCAATCCTACGGTTTCTTTGTGGAAATTGAAGTGCCTGCGGCTGAAGTGGAGTCTAGCAGTAATCCTGGTGTGCCTTTGCGGGTAGAGGGATTGGTACACGTCAGTTCTCTCAAAGATGATTGGTATGAATATCGCGCCAGACAACAGGCACTATTTGGGCGCAAAAATCGCGCTTCTTATAGATTAGGCGATCGCGTCGCCGTACAAGTTAAGAGTGTCGATTACTACCGCCAGCAAATTGATTTGGTAACAGTCGGCAGCGATGGCGTCGCCAAAGGTTTAACTGGCAATGATTCTCGTGACGACCTTTCAGACCTCTACTTACCAAATGATATGGAGCCTGATGACCTAGATCCTTACTCTGAGGACGAGTAAAATCCACTAATAATTACGTGTCAAATAACACTAAACCTTTAATTTTAGGCGTATCAGGCGCATCTGGTCTGATTTACGCTGTTCGCGCGATCAAATTTTTGCTAGAAGCGGAGTATAGCATTGAATTGGTTGCCTCTAAATCAACTTACATGGTTTGGCAGTCAGAACAGGAAATTCGGATGCCACCAGAACCAACCGGGCAAGAACAATTCTGGCGAGAGCAAGCTGGTGTTGCACTTTCTGGTAAACTCCGGTGTCATCCTTGGAGCGATGTCGGAGCCGGAATTGCCAGCGGTTCCTTTGCCACTCTGGGGATGATGATTATTCCATGCAGCATGAGTACGGTTGCAAAGCTAGCAGTTGGCTTGAGTTCCGATTTACTAGAACGGGCAGCGGATGTCCAACTCAAAGAAGGGCGAAAGCTGGTTATTGTACCGCGTGAAACGCCTTTTAGCCTCATCCACCTGCGTAACTTAACCTCTTTAGCAGAAGTTGGAGTTAGAGTTGTCCCCGCTATTCCCGCCTGGTATCACAATCCCCAAACCATCGAGGATTTAGTTGATTTTGTAGTTGCCCGTGCTTTAGATCAACTAGATATTGACTGTATTCCAATTCAGCGGTGGCAAGGTCGTCGCTAACACCCTGAGTGGATTTATTGTAAATTTCACAATAGTCCTAAAAAGGTAATGATAGAGATGGCTGATAGTGTCAGTAGTCAGCGAACAGTAATTAGTGAAGAATAACCAGACTGCTCGCTGACTATTGACAACTTACCACTGATAATTGACAACTGACAAAATTGCTATGGCTGTAATTCGCTTAATTTTATTGGTGGCAGTACTGGGAGGACTAACGCTGTTATTAGTCCAAAATTTCTCACCTGCCCTATCGCTAGTATTTTTGGGCGTGCGAACTCAACCATTACCACTAGCGATATGGATTTTGTTCAGTACTGTCACTGGTGCTTTCACATCGATATTGATTGCTACCTTATTTAATTTATCCAATTATTTTGTGGCAGGACAACGCCAAACTCCTAGCAGAGCAACCGCCACTTCAACTCGTGCGAAGGCAACCCAAAGAGAAGAACCGACATCTCGTCCTGCTAGTCCTCCACCACCAGCTAGTAAAAATGAAGAGCCTAGCAGTGAGGGATTTGATGATTGGGAGACAAATAGCAGTGGAGATGATTGGAACTTTGATGAAAACTCACAGGAAGCGCCTATTCCTGATTCTCAAGCTCAACAACCTAAAGATTCTACAACTTACGAACGTCAATCAGAAGCCAAAAGCAGTTCCCGGTCTGGTTCAGTTTACTCCTACAGCTACCGCGAGCCAAAAAATACAGCTGCGGGAAAAACTGAATCAATTTACGATGCTGATTACCGGGTAATTATCCCCCCTTACCAGCCGCCAACTACCAATCAAGCCGATGATGATGATTGGGAATTTTTTGAGGATGATGATGATTTTGAAGATGATGGTAAACGCCCCCGTCGGTGAGATGTAGCAGGCGACATCTCTATTTAATGCCACACCGTTCTCTAGACTCCTGCTTGACCCTACCAGTCATGGCAGCTTCCTGCAAAGTCATGAAAGCATTAAAATCTTCCAAGTCATATCGAGTAGTCAACAGTTGTCGTAGTTGATCTTCAGCTTCAACTGTCAAATATCCAGTTGCTAAAGCTCTTTCTACAACGTCACGAATTCGAGTCATGGTTGACACCTCATTCATTCTATATTTATTCATTCAGGCTTATCGGGGTGGAATATGCAGTAGTCTTTGTGTCTAAACTTCAATTTCTTTGCAAGCTTTTTTTGGGCGATCGCGGTAAATCAGTCATTATTTACACCTTTATTAGAAACATTTAATTGAGTGGGTCTTGTTATAACTGAACTTTTAGAATAACGACCCTGTGCTGTTAGAAACACAGTATTTTGTATACTTAAAATTACCCACCAGAGTAAAAACCCTGATTATTCAGATAGACAGATATTGTTTGGATAAAGTTTCAAACAAGCTAAGTTAATTTTTTGGTTAAGCATAGGCATTACTATGCAGCAATTACCTAGTTACTTCAGAACAATTACTACATTCCTAATAAATTCATCGGTTATTACTGATAGTAATTTCACAGAAGAATCGTTAATTTCTTGCTTAAGTTACTTTAAATACATTAATAACAGTAATTATGACAGTTAGTTTCTATTAAATAGAAAATGAATTTAAAGGTTTTAAAAATAATTGTAAGTTATAAAAGCTACAAGTAAATTTGAGATACACAAAGTGAAAAACTTTGATATCTGTTGAAAATAAATTAATTGGAGATTTATTTTGTTTTTGTATGCCTGCGTAAATTACTAATATCGGCATCAAGTCGTGTAGTAGTATGTTAGAGTTTGCGCAATATAAAACTCCGTATTTTTAAGTCCTAGATTGAATCGTTGAGTTTATAATTTAAAACTGTGACTCAGCACTCAAAACTTATAATTGGAGCGAAGCAACTGGTGAGCAGCTTATTACAAGGAGTCAACCTGTACTTAATTGGTATTATGGGCGTTGGTAAGACGACAGTAGGGCGCTTACTAGCAAAAGAACTGGGTTATGGGTTTGTAGATACCGATGATGTCATTGCCCAAGTAACAGGTAAATCTATCAATCAGTTATTTGCCCAAGAGGGTGAAGCCAGGTTTCGCCAGTTAGAAAGCGACGTACTTTCACAAGTTTGTGCTTTTACAAAGTTAACTATCGCAACCGGTGGGGGCATTGTACTGCGGCGAGAAAATTGGGGTTACTTGCACCACGGTTTGATAGTGTGGCTAGATACACCAGTGGAGATAATTTACAGCCGTTTAGCTGAGGATACCACAAGGCCATTGCTGCAAGATGCCGATCCTAAAGCTAAGTTGCGATCGCTCCTCGAACAACGAACACCACTTTACTCTCAAGCCGATTTGCACATCACCGAGCGAGAGGGAGATACGCCTGAAGATGTTGCCAAGCGAGTACTTGAGGGAATTCCTGGCATCCTGAAAAAAGCTGTTTCTCATTAATGGGGAATATTAATCTAACTGTGTCTGCAAAAGATATTTTTCATGAATCAGTTAAAAAAGCTTTGCAAAAAGAACAATGAATAATTACAAGCGATCCATTAAAATTCAAATTTGGGGAAGTCAACTTACAAATTGATTTAGGTGCAGAGAAAATAATTGCCGCAGAAAAAGGAAATGAAAAAATAGCAATTGAAATCAAAAGTTTTTTAAATCCCTCTGCAATTACAGATTTTTATTCAGCCTTGGGACAATTCCTGAGTTACCCTCTAGCGTTAGCAGGATATGAACCAGAGCGAGTATTATACTTAGCAGTTCCATTAGATACGTACAAAACATTTTTTCAACTTGAATTTACTAAAACTGCGATAAAACAGTATCAGGTCTTGTTAATTGTTTATGAGCCGGAAAATGAGGTGATTATACAGTGGATAAATTAGCCAAATATCAAGAATTGGTGAAAACATTATTGACGAAATATGCCAGTGATGATGTCTCAGATAACGATGTCGAAGTCCAACTCATTTTAGACACAGAACGCAATCATTATCAATGGATGAATGTTGGTTGGCAAGGATTTAATCGTATTTATCGATGCGCGATCCATTTTGATATTAAAGATGGCAAAATCTGGCTGCAACAGAATTTAACCGATCGCAATCCAGCCGAGGAATTAGTGATGATGGGAGTACCGCGAGAGGATATTGTCTTGGGTTTGCAAGCTCCATACAAGCGTCAGTATACAGATTATGGCGTAGCGTAATGCGATCGCTCCTCGAACAACGAACACCACTTTACTCTCAGCGAATACTTGAAGCAATTCCTAGCGTTCTGAAAACACAAGTTTCTCATTAGGAAGACTCTAATTACCAAATTTTGGCCATCCGTAGGACAAACCCTGGTAATTCTGGATTACCTGTAACTGCTTCGGGATTTTCCAAAACTTCAAGTTCTCGATTAGGACGGTAAATGTAGACTTTTCGATTTTGCCGATCAATTAACCAGCCTAATGATGCACCGTTATCGATATACTCCTGCATTTTGTCTTGTAATTTTATCACAATACGGTTCAGTTAAGGCTGAAAGTCGTGTAAATTAAGCATTGTCCAAGAATGAAAATGAGCGTGTGGTGCATCTCAAAGATTTCTTATTGGT
>NZ_JBALDN010000093.1:0-146408 GCF_036917375.1 Nostoc sp. | reverse complement strand
TTTTATCGTACAGACTAACTAATTTAAGATGATTGCATTTACGGGCTACAGCCTAGCCACACAAAGGCTTTAACTGTTTTCGGAGATGTCTTTTGCCAAAAAGCTAGGTTTTGCCGGATAAAGAAAACCGAGTTCTTAGAGCTGATTCGTAAAGAAAATCTTAAGGGTACTCAACTCATTGCTATGTCTGAGTTTCAGCGAATAAATGCTGTATTGAGTTAAATTACTGAAACCCTTATTAGATAAGTACTTTACTTGAGTTTACAAATTAGCTCTTAATTTTGGATCGAGTCGAGATTAATTAAGATTTTAAATAATTAAAACTAAAGTGCCGATGACTACTAACCCAGTTCCTAAAACGATCTTCCAGCTTAATGTTTCTCCCAAAAAAATTACTGAAAATAATAAAACTAATACCAAGCTTGATTTATCAATTGGTGCAACAAGGGAAGCTTTTCCTACTTGTAAGGCTTGGAAGTAAAAAATCCATGATAACCCTGTAGATACTCCAGATAATAATAAGAAAATCATGGTTTTTTGGGGTAAAGCTAAGATATTAACTACGTTCCCCTGAAAAAATACAATTCCCCAAGCAACTACTAAGATCACAACAGTTCGGATTGCTGTTGCTAAATTAGCATTCACATTTTCTATTCCAATTTTGGCAAAGATAGTTGTCAATGCTGCAAAGCCAGCTGACAATAATGCATATATCCACCATGTTGTGGTGTTGCTTTCCATCTTAGCCTCCTGATTAGTCGGTCAAAATTAGCAGTGTAATTTAATCAGAGTCTTAAATTCAATTACTTGTCTGTAAAGTTTGACTTGCTAGGTTCCTAGTTTGCGCTCCACCGTTTGACTCTTTTAGTCACTCAGTACTACTGAAGCGACGATTCTCGGCGAACTTGCGCTAACTTAATATCAGGAACAAATTTCAACTGCTATAGGTCTTAATTTTAAAATTTTATCAAATTTATCATATTACTTTAAGTTATTAATATGTTAAGCTGAGTATAATTAGATAATTACTAGTAGTATATATTACTAATATTGATCTAAGTTATAAAGCAATCATATTTGTAATACTAGTATTATCTCTGAATAAAGTTAACACTTAAAGTAACTAGGATGGGTTGCCCCAGATGAAATCCCCACCTTCTTCAAATTCTTGGAATGGTCGCTTCGTCGGTGATAACCAGCGATACCGTTTAGACAGACGGTTAGGCGGGGGTGGCATGGGAGAAGTTTTCTTAGCAACGGACACCCGTGTTGGTCAGCAGGTAGCGTTGAAGTTGCTCAAAGATACGCTAGTGGCATCACTGGAAATGAGAAAGCGTTTTGAGCGGGAGGTGGCAGTTTGTGCTGCTTTGCAAAGCGACCACATTGTTAAGATTAGTGATTGTGGTGTAACCCCGGAAGGTTTTCCATTTTACGTCATGGAATATTTGCGGGGGCAAACGCTTAGGCAATTACTGCTGCGCGAAAAGCGGCTGTCTGTGGAGCGAACGGTGAAGATTATGGCGCAAGTTTGTAAGGGTTTACAGCTTGCCCATCAAGGAGTGACTCTCCAACGGGATGGCGGCAAAACCACTGAACATATTCAGGTAGTTCACCGCGATCTGAAGCCAGATAATATATTTTTGATACCGACAGATTTGGGAGAGTGGGTGAAGGTTTTGGATTTTGGTGTTGCCAAAATTCGTAGTGAATCTTCAGAAAATTCCAATATTACAAATATAACTAGTACATTTATCGGTACATTTCGTTACGCACCTCCTGAACAAATCCAAAGCGATCGAAACCTGGATGCTAGAGGTGATATTTATAGCTTAGGGATTATCCTTTATGAAATGCTGAGTGCAGCCGACCCCTTTGGAATCAGTATTAAGGGTAGTCATGTGAGTGAGGCTTCTTGGGTATTAGCTCATGCTTATGAGCCACCAAAACCACTACGCGAGCAACCAGGGTGTGAGCATTTACCCGAACAATTAGAAGCCGTGGTGATGAAATGCCTCCACAAGAACCCAGCCAACCGATTTGCAACAGTAGAAGAACTGAATCAAGCTTTGCAAGCTGCTGCCAAATTTGCCACAGAATCTAGTGTACCCGGACAAATTACTGGGCGATCGCAACCTTCTTCAAATCTTGGCTCAAATCACGAAACTCTTCCCAGACAATCGAACGAGGATACTGTGATTCGCCCTCCATCTGGTTTCAATCAAGGCTCAAATCACGAAACTGTTCCCAGACAATCAAACGACGACACGATTCTGCGTCCTCCATCTGCTTACAATCAAGGTTCAAATCACGAAACTGTTCCCAGACAACCAAACGACGACACGATTCTGCGTCCTCCATCTGCATACAATCAAGGCTCAAATCACGAAACTGTCCCCAGACAACCAAACGACGACACGATTCTGCGTCCTCCATCTGCTTATAATCAAGACTCAAATCACGAAACTGTTCCCAGACCATTTAACCCAGTTGAGCAAAATCAACAGAGTCCTGTGAATAATCCGAACACCAGCAAACCTGATGTGACGTTATATCAACCACGACCAGGATCTAATCAAGGCGGTCGACAAGTACCACCAGATAAGACGTTGTTTCAACCGCGACCAGGATCTAATCAAGGTGGTCAACAAGTACCACCAGATAAGACGTTGTTT
Source organism: Nostoc sp. (assembly GCF_036917375.1). Lineage (GTDB taxonomy): Bacteria > Cyanobacteriota > Cyanobacteriia > Cyanobacteriales > Nostocaceae > Nostoc. Next base: position 143,736 of record NZ_JBALDN010000093.1, on the reverse strand, counting down.
CAACCGCGACCAGGATCTAATCAAGGCGGTCAACAAGTACCACCAGATAAGACGTTGTTTCAACCACGACCAGGATCTAATCAAGGCGGTCAACAAGTACCACCAGATAAGACATTGTATCAGCCGCGACCCGCGTCTAATCAAAGTAGACCACCAGTGCAATCAGATGTGACGTTGTATCAGCCACGACGTGCGTCTAATCAAAGCAGAACACAAGCACGAACGGATGATACTATTTACCAACCAAGGCTAAGTGAGCAGCTAACTACGAGAATTACTCCCAATTTCTTGCGAATCATAGGCGTGGTGTTGGCTATTGGGCTGACTTTAGCAGTAGTAACCTATATATATACCCAATTGCAATCTGGTAAACAGCCAAGCAACCAGCAAAATTTACCTAACAGCGATCGGCGCATTTAGAACTGATCGGTGGGGGACAATATATTCGTGTACTTCATTAGACATCTTGCAAAAGTAACAAATGCCAAGATGTTGGGGAAAGGTTAAAGGTTAAAGGGAAAGGGAAAATTCCATACCTTTACCCTTTCCCCTTTCCCCTTTTCCCTACAATGCCAAGAAGTCTATTTACCTGAAATACGCTGTATATATAACTGGCAGACATAATATCATTGGGGCACAGCAAGCCTTGTGCCCCTGCCATGTGTTACAAACGACATTCCTTAATTACAATTCATCCCAAACTACAGGAAAGGAATAATCTGAAAACGCCGAGAAATCGCTATTTTCGCTGCGGGTTTCTTCATCCAAAACTTTGACAACTTTGTTATAAATATCTTGTGCTTGTTGCGGAGAATCACCGATGCTGGTTAATCCCACCTTGCCAAACTGCGAAAGGCAACCCATGAGATGAAACACTGTACCAGTTTCTGTACCGCTGTCGAAGTGTAGTCTATGGTGAGCGATGATATCCATCAAATCATTGGGTAATAATCCCTGATAGCGCTCTTTTTGCAGATTATCAGTAGCAACGTAGTATTTTGGACGACCTTGTTGACTATAAAATAAACCCGTCGAAAGGTCATAGCGGCCGTTCGTTAACAATTTCAGGGTCATGAATGGATGCGTTGTACCGCCTTTACGCAGGTTAATTTCGATCGCTTGAATATCCCAGTCTCCATTACCCTTGTCAACGGCGATAAAATCTACACCAAACCGCTCTAAAGTACCTTTTTCTGCTAGTTTTCTGCCAACTTGAAGTCCCAATTGCTGTAATTGCAATCGATATCTTTCATCAGCAGGAAACCTGCAACCAAGATAAATCTGACCGTCTGGGCCTCCGAGAATTTGGTCGTGAGTTGAAAGGATTTCTACTTCGCCTTGGGGCGTGATCCGTCCTTGAACGCTGGGCGATCGCTTAATTTCCCCTTCCACAAATGCTTCAGCGATTGCCCCTAACTCAGGCATTTTTCCCAAAAAACTATCCCAAGTCTCTTGTTTTGCTTGAAAGCGCATCGTTGATAAGCGATCGCTAATTGCTGCTATCCTTTCGGCATGAGTACCAATGTTTGGTGCTAAATTCTCAATCGGTCTCAGATCCAGCAATGCATTCCCCTCGCCAGAAATGCCCTCGTTGAGTTTTACTACTACCCGTTTTAATGTTGGTTGGCGTTCCCACAAATCAACGGTAGCTTCTGTCAAATCTTCGTGGTTCCAAACTTTTTCGCTGCCATCTGGATGCGGTACTCCGCTTTCCTTGAAGATTTCCCGACTGCCACTTTTTGTTCCCCAAATCTGTAAATCTGGTGCAGCCGCATACAGTGGTACACCCAATTTTAAAGACAATTCGCCTTCCCAGTGCGAAGAGTTGTAACAGATCATAAATGATTTGTCTAGCCTCAAAGATTTCTGAATCCGTTCTAGCAACCGTGGGCGTTCTAAAATCTTTTGGCTCAGAGGCTTAAAAGAGGAATCGTAAGTAGAAAGTAACAGCAAGCGATTGCGAGCATGAGAAAAGGGAATTCCTGGCAACAGTTGCAGATAATAATCAATAATACTCGGATGCAGCGGTACTGATGTTACATAAATCAGCCGAGTTTGGGGATTCCGCAACCGAATTAAGGAAAATAGTAATCTTTCTTCATAATGCTCGCAGCCTTCGATCTTTTGGAGTTCTCCCTGGTCAAGACTCAAGGAGGGAATAATTAAAATATCCGCTTCACTATTGTCAAATATTTCGCTCGTTTTCCAGCGATCGCGCAGGGTTAATTGTAAGTGGCGAAACTTTTCAACCTGTTCTAACTCGGAAATATTTAATGTTGCCATAACCCATGCCCTCTAATGATCTCAATGTAGCGCACCACGCACCCTTTTGGACGATGTATAGTCACCGTGTCAAGATTCAGGTAGTTTTGTAAAAAATTTCCGGAAGTCAGCAAGGATTGAGCGAACTATAGCAACCCGCAAATCGCCGACTTCTTTAATTCTTTTCCCTCTTAAGGTTGAGTTAATTGCTGCTTACTTTACCTCTAGGGGGCGATAAAGTAGAGCAACATAATAGTTAACTTGAAAGCAGATGAAAAAGATAAATTCTTCATCACATTAAAGTTGTGTACTTATTTTCATGGTCAGGCGTGAGGATAAGTTATGTAAGTTGCGTAGAGTTGCTGGAATAAATAAGTTTGGCAAACATCCAGGATATAAATGCCTAAAATTGCAAATGGCTAGTGAGAGTCAAAGCAAAAAATAGACCTTGGGTTGAATTTTCGATCCAAGGTTTAGTTATGAAATAGGGAATAGGAGAGATGAGAAAAATAGAGTGGAACTAATTCTCAATGCTCAATTCCCCATTCAATATTCAATTACCAAGGTAAAACAGATGGCTAAATCGAAAGAACCAAAAGAGAAAAAAGAGCAAAAATTACAACCGCCACAGCAACAAGAAACACCAGGTGTTGAATCAGAAATGACACCAAAACCCAAAGCAGATGATGCTCAGTATCGCGGTAGTGGTAAGTTACAAGATAAAGTAGCATTGATTACGGGTGCAGATAGTGGGATTGGCCGTGCTGTTGCGATCGCATTTGCAAAAGAAGGTGCGGATGTGGCTATTCTTTACCTTAATGAACACGATGATGCCAAAGAAACAAAACATTTGGTAGAAAAACAAGGGCGTCGTGCAGTAACAATTGCAGGTGATATTGGCAATGAAACTTTTTGTCAGCAAGCCATACAACAAACAGTTGGTGAGTTTGGCAAACTCGATATTCTCGTCAACAACGCTGCTGAACAACATCCGAAAGAAAGTATTGAAGAAATCACCGAAGAACAACTAGAGCGAACTTTCCGCACTAATATCTTCTCAATGTTTTTCATGACTAAGGCAGCACTCAAACATCTACAAACAGGCAGTGCTATCATCAATACCACATCGGTAACAGCTTATAAAGGTAGCCCACAACTACTAGATTACTCCTCTACAAAAGGTGCGATCGTTGCTTTCACTCGCTCCTTATCAAAAAATTTGGTATCAAAAGGAATTCGGGTTAATGCTGTCGCCCCAGGACCAATTTGGACACCTTTAATTCCCTCAACTTTTCCCGAAGAGAAAGTTGAAACTTTTGGCAAACAAGTACCAATGGAACGAGCCGGACAACCAGAAGAAGTTGCTCCTAGCTACGTATATTTAGCTTCTGATGATTCTTCTTATGTCTCTGGACAAGTGTTACATGTCAATGGTGGAGATGTTGTCAATGGGTAAGTGAAAAATTCAGTCATTAGTCATTGGTTATTCACTTTGAATAAAGAACTAATGACTAATGAGAAAAAAATAATTACTTTTAAATTATACCCTGATGGTCTTCCATTGGAGGGATGAGTAAATGTGGGAATATTGATAGTCTATCTAGCAGCAAACATTTAATAAATAATAACTACGTCTATGGCATCTCCTACACCATTGAATGGCAGAGAACTAGTAGATTGTGCTAGAGCAAATGCCCAGCAAGGAATTGAAACTGCTGCTTATCAATGTGGCTATGGTCAAGACCTCAACACATTTGCCAGAGAACTTAGAAAAGCTTGTGAAGAAATGAATTTACAAGTAAAGGAACTTAGCGGATTAATTACTGACCAGGACATGATACTACAAATAGGTACTGGCGAAATTGTTGCTCCAGATACGGCATCAGAATTGTAAAAGTTAAGTTAGTCATTTGCCCTTTGTCATTTGTAGTGTGTTATTCACTAATGACTAATGACCAATGACTAATGACTTTTTTCATAACTTTAAAATTACCCGCGCCAAATTGAAGTAAATCAAAACACCTACAACATCAACTGCTGTGGTGATGAATGGCGCTGACATTAATGCCGGATCTAAACGCAGATAGCGAAATAGAAATGGCAGTGCTGAACCGGAGATCGAAGCCAAAATAGAAATAGCTACCAAACTAGTGCCTACAGCGATCGCTACTTCTAATCGTCCTTGCAGAAAATAAGCCCAGACAGTAGCGATCGTACCTAACATTGCTCCCAATAATGCCCCAGCGATCGCTTCTCGGCCGATTACCTGCAATGCACCAAGCGATCGGATTTCATCGGTGTTCATCCCGCGAATCACCACTGTGGAAGATTGAGCGCCTACATTACCCCCAGTACCAGTTAACAAAGGAATAAAGGCCGTTAGTGTCACCACTTTTGCTAAAATATCTTCTTGCGACTTAATAATTGTGCCTGTAACGGTATTGGTTACAAGTAAGACCAATAACCAGACAACCCGTTTCCGAGCAATTTCCAGCAAATTCATTTGAAAATAATTGTCGCCCCCCGACTGCACACCACCACCCAAGGCATAGATATCCTCGGTGGTTTCTTGTTGCAGAATATCTATTACATCATCCACCGTAACAATACCTACTAGAAGCTGTTCTCGATCTACTACAGGCACAGCTAAAAAATCATATCTTTGGATTAATCTTGCAACTTCTTCTTGATCTGTATCAGTGTAGACAAACACCACATCACGGGTCATAATTTCGCCAATAATTTGCTCAGGCTGAGACGTTACTAATTCCCGCAACGATACAATCCCCGTCAAGCGCCTTGCCGCATCCATGACATAAAGATAATAAATCATCTCACTGGCATTAGCTAAGTTGCGAATTCGCTCTAGAGCTTGAGATACTGTGAAATTTTCTTTCAGCGAGATTAACTCTAGCGTCATAATTCGCCCAGCTGTATCAGCTTCATAACCCAATAGTTGGGCTGTAGCTTGACGTTCCGCTGGACTCAGTTGTTCTAGCAAGCGATTGACGACTTTTGCCGGTAATTCATCAAATAACCTAGCTCGGTCATCCGGCGACATTTGATCGACAATATCGCAGACTTCCTGGCTTTTAAGTTCTTCAATTAACCGTTCTTGAACACTGTAGTCGAGATATTCATAAACTTCGATCGCCTCATCTTTTGAAAGCAAGCGAAAAGCCAAAGCGTGCATCGCTTCTGGCAAACCCTCAATCGCCTCGGCTATATCCGCAGGCTGCACGGGTACGAGAATAGATTTTGCTCCCTGCAAGTCTCCTGCTTCTAGGAGCATTTGCAGCTGAGTCCGCACTAAATCTCGTAATTCCCTGCGTGAGAGATTCTGGATGGTAGAGTTTAAATTGTTTGTCTCAGTCAAAGTCCACTTTCCTCAGCCAGTTTGAACAAGGTTGCTGCCCCTAGTCTAGGGGAAACTGGGAATGTGCAACGTCAAACTTGTAATTTTTCTGACTTGGAGTAAATTAAAAACTTTTGTAAATGAACGAAAGAGAGGGTTTCGGATGCTGACAATTCTTTGCTTGCAGCGCCTCCTAAAGCCTGCGGCATAGCTTCTCTAAAAGACGCTTCTCTTCGAGAGGCTTCGCCAACGCGAACGCTTAGGGCGTAGCCTCTAGAGAAAAGAAACTGTCCCATAGCGATTTACAGGATAATCCACTCACAACAAGAGACTTCTTGCATAAGTCGGGAAAAGGTTCTGTATTGTCCCCTTCCCCTTTAACCTTTACCCTTTTCCCTTTAACCGAGCAGTATTGGATTGTGTTCTCTAGCTTAAATGCATAAATGGTGAGGATTTTGCAAAAGTTTTTGTTCCGCTGATTTTAGGTTATTACTATATTTCTGCTGGTTCTGGGAAAAAAGAAATAAAGTAATAGTCAAAATAAAGTATAGATAAATATTAATTTTTCAAATCTTTAAGTATTAAAGTTTTTCTTTATATAAATTTTATATAGTTAATAATTTTGTAGATAAAACACATTAGATTATCCGATATTTTGGCATTTTTTATTTAAACATCATCAAAACTTTGATATTCCTTTAAAAAAGGATATATCAATATGAATATTTAAACAAAGTTCCATATAGAACATAGACATAACACCGCTATCTATTGTCAAATGTGTAAGAACTAAGAGAATACTTAAGTAATCTATGTAAAGTTATTGCATTTGACTAATTACGCATGTATTTGCTTTCTTAAGCATTGCTTGCCTTGCTGATATGCATCTGCACATCAGTAAAACTTAGAAGTCTCAATAATTCAGTAATTTGTTGAAAGAAAATAAAGACTAACAAAGACTAATATATTTTCAACTAATTATTCATGATTAGTAATTACTGAATATATATTTATAAGTTAATCAATTATTAGCTTATAAATATATTTTTATCAAGCTTCATGATGCATTCTTTGTTGAAAAATTTAATGGGAAACTAATACTGAAACACTAATTATGACATCAAATCAAAACTTATCAACATCTGTAAGTCCAGTAATTACTACTAAATCATCTCTAGAAAGTATTGACCAAAAACAAACCAGTATTTCTGCTCGCTCTAGCTTAGTCTCTCAAGGAGATGGACTCAAGGCAGAGTATTACGACAACATGGACTTCACCAACCTGAAGGTAACTCGTACAGATCCGACGGTGAACTTTAACTGGGGCGCTGATTCTCCCGCTCCGTCGATTGATGCAGATAGCTTCTCAGCGCGGTGGACAGGTCAAGTAGAAGCCAAGTACAGCGAAACTTACAAGTTCTACACCACTGCTGATGATGGTGTGCGACTGTGGGTGAATGGTCAACAAATCATCAATCAGTTTATCGATCAACCTGCCACCGAATCCAGTGGCTCGATCGCATTGGTTGCAGGTCAGAAGTACGATATTAAACTTGAGTACTACGAAAATAAATCCAATGCCGTTTCGCAACTGCGTTGGTCAAGCACCTCTCAGGCGAAAGAAATCATTCCTCAGTCGCAACTGTATAGTAATATCAGCACAACTAGTAATGGCAACGGACTCAAAGCAGAGTACTACGACAATATCGACTTCACTAACCTGAAGGTAACTACTACCGATCCGACGGTGAACTTTAACTGGGGCGCTGATTCTCCCGCTCCGTCGATTGATGCAGATAGCTTCTCAGCGCGGTGGACAGGTCAAGTAGAAGCCAAGTACAGCGAAACTTACAAGTTCTACACCACTGCTGATGATGGTGTGCGACTGTGGGTGAATGGTCAACAAATCATCGATAAGTTTATCGATCAACCTGCCACCGAATCCAGTGGCTCGATCGCATTGGTTGCAGGTCAGAAGTACGATATTAAACTTGAGTACTATGAAAATAAAGGCAATGCCGTTTCTCAACTGCGTTGGTCAAGCGCTTCTCAGGCGAAAGAAATCATTCCTCAGTCTCAACTTTATTCACCATTTCTTCAGACCACTATCACCTTAAGCTCGTCTTCGACAACTGTGAATGAAGGCAGTAATAGTGTTACCGTCAAATTACTTAGAACTGGAGATTTAAGCGGTACATCTTCAATCAAGTATGCAACTATAGCTAATACTGCTACAAAAGGAGTTGACTATGGGAGTGAAGGCGTTGAAAGTGCTGGAGTACTTACTTTTGCGCCGGGACAAAGCAGCGCGCAGGTATCCATTCCGATCAATGATGATTCCTTGATAGAAGGAGATGAAACCTTTAATTTTGTCATCGATCAGGCAGAAGGGGCAACACTAGGACTCCAAAGAACTCTCGCAATTACGATTCAAGACAACGATCGCTCTGGCCTCGATTTCAGTCAGCCAATAGTTAATGAAGGTGACGGTACTGCTAAGGTGACAGTTACACGGGGCAATGCTTCGGCGGCTGCTAGCGTCAACTACATAACCCAAGATGGGACTGCTAAAGCTGGATCTGACTACCAGGCTGTATCTGGAAGCTTGAGTTTTGCAGTTGGACAAACCAGCAACACCATTGTTATCCCCATTCTCAATGACAACGTTGGGGAATCAAATGAAACATTTACTTTGAATTTCAGTAACCCAGTTGGAGTGCAGCTAACCGATCAACAGACAAGTATCACTATTATTGATAATGACTCTGGTAACTTTGCTTTAGATACAGTAGCTTCTGGTTTGAATCAACCTACAGCTTTTGAATGGACACCTGATGGTAAGAGCATGTTCGTTGCCCAGAAAAATGGGGTAGTGCGAGTCATGAAAAACGGTACCTTATTATCAACACCATTTACTGATATTAGCAAAGAGGTAAATGATACGCGCGATCGCGGTCTTTTAGGCATTGCCGTACATCCAGATTTTGGCAAAAGTCCGAACGGCAACAACTATGTTTACCTGTTGTATACCTACGATCCACCAGAAACTAATACAAGCAATTCTAAGAACAATCCCAATAGTACATTGGACGATCCCGATCAGAATGGGAATCGTACTGCACGGCTAAGTCGCTTTACAGCTGACCCCAACACTAATTACACTACTGCAATTGCTGGCAGCGAAGTTGTGCTGCTAGGCACAAATGGTACTTGGGCAAATATCAGCCACCCAGATGGAAATAGTACAAATGTCTCACTTGGCTATGCACCATCAGGAATTCTCAACAAAGATACTGGTAAGCCGTTTACCAGCTTGCAGGATTATCTTAATAATCTTGATAAAGTCCAAAATATCCAGAATTTTATAGCCAATGATAGTGAATCTCACTCAATTGGTTCTGTGCATTTTGGTACTGATGGTTCTCTGTTTGTGAGCGTAGGAGATGGTACTTCCTACAATGGGATAGACCCCAGAGCAATTCGCGTTCAGGATGTTAATAATCTGTCTGGTAAGATCCTGCGGATTGACCCGATTACTGGTCAAGGCTTATCGAGTAATCCTTTCTACAATGGCGATGTCAATAGTAATAGTTCCAAAGTTTATAGCTTAGGTCTGCGTAACCCCTTCCGTTTCACAATTGATAAAAAGACCAATACCCCTGTAATTGGTGATGTTGGCTTCGTTACTTGGGAAGAAGTCAATATCGCAAAACCAGGATCGAACTTTGGCTGGCCGTTCTATGAAGGAGGACTTGACGCTAATGGCAATACTACCAGTCTGAAACAACCAAGCTATTCTAACCTAGATGCAGCGAAAGATTTCTATAGTAGTGGTAAAACTGTTACAGCACCAGTTTACACCTACAAGCATACTGGTGGTTCTAATTCGATCGTCATGGGTGACTTTTACACAGGTAATACTTTCCCCTCGATGTATCAAGGTGCTTTATTCGTTGGTGATTTCAGCCAAGGAACTATCGATGCTTTGACTTTCGATAGTCAGGGTAAATTTGTCTCAGTTAAGCGGTTTGCTTCCCAAGTAGATAGACCTAATTTAGGGGTAACTGCACAAATTACCACTGGGCCGGATGGTAATCTGTATTACGCAAACTTGACCGGCGGCGAGATCGATCGCTTCCGGCCTGTTTAGAGGTGACTTGAAGGAGGCAGGAGACAGGAAGTAAATCTGATTTTTAGTCCTGTACTTTGTACCTCATCTAGTTGAAAACTGCTGTATCATTTATCAGTGAACAGTTATCCAACTGTTCACTGATTTTGATTAGGATAACTTTGTTAGAAATCCCAACAACTTTTTGGTATTTGATGTTAATAGCGTTCGACGATAAGCATCAGCGGCTTTTTTAATCGCTTCGGCTTGAGTGGGATAAGGATGAATTACACTGCTTAATTTGCTCAAACCAATCTTATTCACCATTGCCGTAGTCACTTCTGAAATCATCTCACCTGCGTGACTGGCGACAATAGTTGCACCGATAATTTCATCAGACCCCTTTTTATGGTGGATTTTGAGAAATCCTAACTCTTCACCATCTGCGATCGCTCGATCTACACTATTAAAAGGTATGTTGATTGTCGTCACCTCAATACCCAATTTCTGCGCCTCATGTTCGTACAACCCTACATGAGCAATTTCTGGGTCAGTATAAGTTACCCAAGGCATCACCAGACTACTGAGTTTCGAGCGTCCTATGCCAAAGGGAGAAAACAGGGTATTTTTAATTACAATCCGCGCTGCTGCATCAGCAGCATGGGTAAACTTCCAGTTCATGCAGATATCGCCAGCTGCATAAATTTTGGGATTGGTCGTCTGGAGGTAATCATTTACCTTTACGCCTTGGTGCTTGTCATATTCTACACCCACAGCTTCTAAATTTAGATTTTCTACATTTGGCGATCGCCCCGCACCGACTAAAATTTCATCGACTGTCACCGAATCTCGATGACCGTTGGAGGAAAAGTAAAGTCGTTTCCCTTCGGTGACAGTTACTACTTCTTCTAACTTGGAATTTAATACCAGGCGAATTCCTTCCCTAATTAAAACCTTTTGGAGAATTTCAGCGCCTTCAGCATCTTCTTTATTAAGGATGTGAGAACCGCTATGGAAAAGTACCACCTCACAACCCAACCGCCGGAAAGCTTGGGCCAATTCGCAACCAATGGGGCCGCCACCAATCACCGCCAAACGTTCCGGTCGTTGAATTAGGGAAAAAACTGTTTCATTGGTTAGATAACCCGCCTGTTCAATTCCCGGAATCGACAGTTGTGCAGCTCTTGCGCCAGTCGCAATTACAGCTTTTTTAAATCGGAGGGTTTTATCGCCAACTTCCACCGTATTTTTACTTGCAAATCGACCGCTACCCAAAAAGACATCGACACCCAACTTTTGAAACCGTTCCGCCGAATCGTTAGGGCTGATATCAGCTCTTATCCGCCGCATCCTAGCCATAACTTTGGGAAAATCAACATCAATATTATGTTGGGGAATATTAACTCCCAAGTCTTTAGCATCCCAGATTTCGCCAACGACGCGGGCAGAACGAATAATAGTTTTAGATGGTACGCAACCAACATTTAAGCAATCTCCACCCATGAGATGCTTTTCAATTAACGCCACCTTTAAACCCAAATCCAGACCCGCAGCACCCGCCGCCACCACTAATCCCGCCGTACCAGCCCCAATTACCACCAAGTCGTAAACATCGGCGGGTTGAGGATTAACCCAATTTGGCGGATGGGCGTAAGATACCAACTTTTGGTTATACTCGTCTACTGGGCGAACTGTGACTCTCTCTAAATCTGAATTGGTCATTGGCAAAACCTCTTTTAAAATTAAGAATCCCGATTAATTTAGGTGGCTCAGTCTTTTATTTTTATGCTTGTTTATAGCGTCGATTGAGTGAGCTACAAGAACACCAACCTCCGCCAAAGCTACGCTTTGTCTCCCCTCCCCTTAGCAACTACGGCGTACACACAAGTCTGAAGTAGTTTACGAATCTCGTTTTTACCCCACCCTAACCCTCCCCGTATGTATTAAGGAGGGAACTGTATTTCTAGTTTCCCCCCTTTCTAAGGGGAGATTAAGGGGGGTAATTTGACTGTGTGTACTTTAGGCCATTAGCAAGGGGAGGGTTGCAATAGATATGGGAATCATAACTAATTACGCGGACATGATATTACAGCAAATTGCAGTTGACATAGATTTGTACAGTGGTGCTACCCTACAATTCTTTTTCTAAAGCTTTGCGTGCAATCCGGGTTACATAAACTGTAACAGCGACAGTTGCAATCAAACCCAAGATGCGAATTGCCCATTGTAAAGTAGGGTTGGTAGGTTGAGTCTCAGTACCAATCATGGCCAGATTTCCTGCAAGGGAACCAATATAAACGTACAAAATGGTTCCGGGAATCATGCCTACAGAGCCGACAAAGTAATCTTTAAGTGAAACTCCTGTGATGCCAAAGGCATAGTTTAATAAATTGAAAGGAAATATCGGGGATAGTCGCGTTAACAGGACAATTTTTAATCCTTCTTTACCTACAGCTTCATCTATGGCGGCAAATTTTTTGTTATCTGCGATTTTACCAGCAACCCAACCCCTTGCTAAATAACGTCCCACAAGGAAAGCAGCAGTAGCGCCAAAGGTTGCACCGATAAACACGTAGAGAGAACCCCAAACTGCACCAAAGATAACACCAGCTCCCAAGGTGAGAATAGAACCTGGGAAAAAAGCAACGGTAGCGATAATATAAAGGGCAATAAAAGCGATCGCTCCTACAGTACCAAGGCTATCAATCCACTGCAAGGCTTCGCGTAAAATTGCTTGGGGATTGAAAGAATTTGAATTTGCCAATTCTTGTGCCAAAGCTGGATGTGTGTTTAATGAAAAACTACTTACTAATATTAGTAATATTAATACACTGAAGCTAAGAAACTTCTGGAAGTTTTTGGCATCAATACTTTTAAATATCTGAATGATTGTTAGTTTTTTCATGGGTTGTGATTTCTTCTACTGCTACACTTTCAGCTAATGCTTTCTGAGCAACTTTACAGTAGTACTTTGAGTCAACTTAACGTCAAACCGAACGTCCGCCAGCCAGGGATTAAAATCCCTGTCTGATAGCAAAAGTCCTCTGAAGAGGACAGAAGATTACAGTCCATTTTAATGGACTTGGGTTATTAGACCGCCGTTTTAACGGTGGGCGGACTGGCTTAAGTTGACACGTATCAAGGCATTGCGCCGCCATATCCAAAACGATCGCAGATTAAAAAATTCCTAAGTTGACACGTATCAAGGCATTGCGCCCCTACCGCGTGTGAAAATAGCTCTGAGTTGACACCAATGGCAATATGTCCACACTACAAGAAAATTTATTGCACTAAATTAGCTGAAACAATCCACTACCTACATGAGAAACAGCTTAAAGCCTCTTAAATTTTTCTTGGCGATACCAGCGACAAATTCGCTCAGGTGAAACGCCGAGCAAATAAGCAATAATTACTATTTGATTAAGCAGCGTAGTTTTTAATACTCCCTTTTGCAACCATCTACGGGCTGAGGTGACAACTGGTGTGGGAATAATTACAACGCGTCCGATGCGTTTTAAACGACGCATGAGTTCAAAGTCTTCCATGATAGGCAATTCGGGAAAGCCGCCTATTTGCTGAAATACTTCCTTTGTTAAAAAAATTGCTTGGTCGCCATAGGGCATTTGGTAAAAATGCGATCGCACATTTACTCCCCACTCTACCCATCGTAAACTTAAAAGTGACGCATCAATCCGCAACTTAAAAGCACCAGCCACAATCCCAGGCTGTTGTAGTGCCGTGCGAATCATCTCATCAAACCCAGTTGGCAAACGGGTATCTGCATGGAGAAATAACAGAATCTCACCGCTAGCCGCTACAGCACCCGCGTTCATTTGCACAGCACGACCGGGAGATGATGAGATAACTTTGACATTTAAAGACTGAGCGATCGCTACAGTATCATCACTAGAGCCACCATCGACTACAATGACTTCTATATCTATACTGCCTTGAGTAGTAGCAATAGCTTTTTGAATATTCCCCGCTTCATTAATAGCCGGAATAATAATTGAAATTTTGGCTGCGTCAATACTCTCACTCATGATTGCTGAGTTTTCTTTTCCGGTTGGTCAGGAAATGAACACTCTACCGTTACCTTCAGATTGCTTTCAGCCGTGCCTTTAGTCACGTAAGGTATACCTGCTTCACCGCCAACTTTGATCCCAAATTCAAGAGTGACTTTATCAATATTAGCAACAGGGATTTTCTTAAAAGCATTGAGTGAATAAACAGTGTAAGCCCGAATTGTACCTTCAATTGCTTGGAAATTTTGCACTATTTGCTTTTGTGCAGCATCAGCATCCCATCCTTTATCAATTAGCGCTTCTTCTCCCTCTGGAGAAACTTCGATGCTAACTGGTGGTGCATCTACGTTATTTGTGGTTTCAATGTAAATAATCGTGCCATCTTCTAACTGAATAGGTGTGAGTTGAGTCATGGGATAAATCTCGCCTAAAAGAATTGCGTCTAGGGTAGCCCAGCGGTGCTTATCTACAAAATTTTACGTAAAATGCGGTAAATTTCTTGTAGAAGCTGGAAATAATTCGGCACAACTATCATAGGACTTTGCAGGATGAGTCGAGACGCTTTGGTGGTGGGAATTAATACGTATGACCGCTTAAAGAGTCTCAACGCACCAGCTGCCGATGGTGAAGCGATCGCTCAAATCTTACAACAATATGGTGAATTTCGGGTAACGCGGCTCCCAGCAGTCAAAGACAAGGAAAATGAGACGATTCGCATTGGTAAGCAAACTAAAGTTAGTTTAACTCAGTTAGAAAGAGCGATCGTCCAATTGTTTAAGCCAGATGGGAAGCCGCCAGACACAGCACTACTCTATTTTTCTGGTCATGGATTGCGGAAAAATATCGGAATTCAGGAAGGTTATTTAGCAACGAGTGAAGTCAACCCTGAAACAAGTAATTGGGGATTATCTCTACAATGGCTGCGGCGACTGCTGCAAGAAAGTGAAGTCAGACAACAAATTGTGATTTTGGATTGCTGTTATAGCGGAGAAGTGCTAAATTTTGCAGAGGCAGATCCAGGCGATCGCGGTAAAGGTAGAGACAGGTGTTTTATTGCGGCTTCTCGTGATTTTGAAGTAGCTTTTGAAGAGATTAACAGCCAACACAGCGTTCTCACCGCCGCACTGCTTCAAGGTTTGGAACCAAAACAAGACCGTTGGGTGAGTAACTACACTTTAGTAGACTTGCTCAATCAAGAACATCACCCGTTTCCCCAGCGTCCCATTTTTGCTAACTCTGGTGAAGCCATTAATCTCACCCGCAAATGGAATTCCTCTGCTGTTAACTCCCCAGTACAAGTATCAGCTATTTGTCCTTACAAAGGGTTGTCATATTTTGATTGCACAGAAGCAGATGCTAACTTATTTTATGGCAGAATAGCGTTAACCGACGAATTATTAGAAAAAGTGCGATCGGGTAATTTCTTAGCTGTCTTGGGAGCATCAGGAAGTGGCAAATCTAGTGTTGTCAGAGCAGGTTTACTTTATCAATTAAAGTTAGGACGTAGGTTATCAGGTAGCGATACTTGGCAGTTGAAAATATTTCGACCAGGGATTAACCCCTTACAAAATTTAGCACTGGCTTTTGTAGAATCAGAATTATCAGATATTGAACGCGCATCACAGTTAGCGAAAGCAGAAGAATTAATTGCCAAAGGCGCAGTTGGTTTAGGACAGTTGATTACTGCTGCACAAACTCAGCGCGTAATGCTAGTGGTAGACCAGTTTGAGGAAGCTTTTACTCAATGTCAAGACATTACAAAACGACAGCAGTTTTTTGAATGTGTGCTAGGTGCTTTGCAACGAAATGACAATAAACTCTGCCTAATAATCACAATGCGGGCTGATTTTTTTGGTAAATGTCTCGAACAAGAGTATGGCGGACTAGCTAAAAAAATTCAAGAGGATTTAGTAACAGTAACACCGATGAATCGGGAGGAATTAGAAACAGCAATTATCAAACCTGCTGAACAAGTGAACTTAGCAGTAGAACCGGAATTAGTTTCTCAAATGATTGCAGATGTAGAAGATTCACCGGGGAGTTTACCGTTGTTGCAGTACACGCTGACAGAACTATGGCAGCAAAGAACTGAAGAACGGTTAACCCTGACTATCTATAGCAAACTAGGTGGAGTCAGGGGAACGCTGCAAACACGCGCTACAGAAGTTTATGAGTCATTATCGCTTGAGGAACAGCAAGCAACAAAGCGGATTTTTTTAGAATTGACGCAGTTGGGAGAAGGAACAGAAGATACGCGTAGACAGGTTGTACAAAGAGATTTAGTTACTTCACAGCATCCAGAAGCCGTGATTAATAGAATAATTCAACGGTTAGCTGATGAAAAGCTAGTTGTCACCAGTACCTTATCTAATCAAATTGCTGTGGTAGATGTGGCACATGAAGCACTCATTCGCCATTGGTCGCTGTTACGGAAATGGATTGAAGAAAGTCGGGACATACTGCGACAAAAGCGGAAAATTGAAGCCGCAGCTATTGAATGGCAAGATAGGCGAAGGGTTAAGGATTATTTATTTCAGGGGAAGCGGTTAAGAGAGGTAGAAGATTTTCAGAAGCAACAAACTGAGAACTTAAGATTATCTGACCAAGCTATTGAGTTTATTCAAGCAAGTGTCAGACAAAGACGGAATAATCGCTTTAAATCCATTGCTTTTTTCTTAATTATCCCACTGGGTTTATCAGTATATGTGGGCATAGTTATTGAGAAACAGATTAGGATAAGCCAACTTTGGCAAACTGTTGATGTTGCTAGAGGAAACAAGTACAGTCAGGCAAGAATTCAAGCACTTGAAAAACTAGTCCAAGCTGGTGAGAGTCTAGCTAGTAAAGATTTCAGTGGTGCCGGCCTCAGCGGTGCCAACCTCAGCATTGTCAACCTCAGCGGTGCCAACCTCAGCGGTGCCAACCTCAGCATTGCCAACCTCAGGAGTGCCAACCTCAGCGGTGCTAACCTCAGCGGTGCTAACCTCAGCGGTGCCAAACTCAGCGGTGCCAACCTCAGCGGTGCTAACCTCAGCGGTGTCAAACTCAGCATTGCCAACCTCAACGGTGCCGACCTCAGCAGTGCCGACCTCCGCAGTGCCGACCTCCGCAATGCCAACCTCCGCAATGCCAACTTCAGCAATGCCAACCTCAGCAATGCCAACCTCAGCAATGCCAACCTCAGCATTGCCAACAACCTCAACGGTGCCGACCTCAGCGGTGCCAACCTCCGCAGTGCCTACCTCAACGGTGCCGACCTCAGCAGTGCCGACCTCAGCGGTGCCAACCTCAGCGGTGCCGACCTTAGCTATGCCAACCTCAGCAGTGCCAACCTTAGCTATGCCGACCTCAGCGGTGCCGACCTCAGCAGTGCCAACCTCCGCAGTGCCAACCTCCGCAGTGCCAACCTCAGCAGTGCCAACCTCAGCAGTGCCAACCTCAACGGTGCCGACCTCCGCAGTGCCAACCTCAATGATGCCAACCTCAACGGTGCCAACCTCAATGATGCCAACCTCAACGGTGCCAACCTCAACGGTGCCGACCTCCGCAGTGCCAACCTCATTGATGCCGACCTCAGCGGCGCGATAGACCTTATTTCTGACCAAGTTCATTCTGCTATAAATTGGGAGCAGGCTAAATACGACAAGGATTTTCGTGCCAAGCTTGGTTTACCACCAGAACCAGCTAGGTGAATACTTTTAGGTTGCGTTTTTACTGTTATCCAATCCTGCAATGCAACTTTTTGCAAACTTTTTCTACATCATTATTCGACTAAAAGTATTTGTTTGCGGTTTTCTTTGCGTCTATGGCCATAACAAAAAGATTTATTTGTTAGAGCGAGCAAAGCGAATCACAAGGATCGGAGATTGCTTTGCTGGCAATTAGTTTTTATAATTAGGCGATCGCACCAAACAAAAACGAACCCTGCATCTAGTTTGAAAAAATGGTGTTCAGGAGCGATGCCTGGGTTGTGCTACGCCTACGCTTGACTCTGAAATTCATTGCTAAGATGTCTTGATACAATTAGTTTGTGGTAACAAGCTTCATTAAATTTTGATGTCATCCCCAATATAGTTACTATGACAGCGATCGCCATCAACTTAAACCCCATCATCCAACTCACCGACAATCAATTTTATCAGTTGTGTCGTGAAAACCCTGAAATCAAATTTGAACGCAATGCAAGGGGAGAACTTCTAATCATACCACCCACAGGCGGAGAGACTGGAAATCGTAATATTGAAATTGCGGCAGATTTTGTGATTTGGAATCGTCAAACTCAACTAGGAATTTGCTTCGATTCTTCCACTTGCTTTAAATTGCCTAATGGTGCAAACCGTTCTCCTGATGTCGCTTGGATTAGAAAAGAACGATGGGATACACTTACACCTGAAGAGCAAGAAAAGTTTCCACCTATTGCACCAGACTTCGTTTTAGAGTTAATGTCACCCAGCGATTCTTTGAAAGAAACCCAAGATAAAATGCAGGAATATATCGATAACGGGGTTAAATTAGGTTGGTTAATTAATTCAAAATTACGTCAGGTAGAAATCTACCGTCTTGGTCAACCACTGGAAATATTAGAACATCCAAAAGAATTATTAGGTGAAGATATTTTACCAGGATTTACTTTAAATTTAGCAATAATCTGGAGATAAATATTAATTTATGACAGCATCAAAAAGCGATGCCTGCGGCGGGCTACGCCAACGCAACACTCAAAGATTGCTTCGCTGGCAATGAGTTTTTATAATTAAGCGATCGCACCAAACAAAGACGAACCCTGCATCTAGTCTGAGAAAATGGCATCAAAGAGCGATCGCTCTTTTCTGAAATTCATAGCTAATATCAGGTTCGGTTAAACACTTATAATAATATTTGTAGGTTGGGTTGAGGAACGAAACCCAACATTTGATCCTTGTTCATGTTGGGTTTCACTGCCGTTCAACCCAACCTACATTGATAGATTTTATTATAAGTAATCACCCGAACTTGATATAAGTGATTTTCTGTGAAATGGATAAGTTAATTCAATATCAAAATCTGATCAAACAAATATTAACAGAGTATCAAAGAATATCTTCGCAAGTTTCTGTTGTTGATGTGGATGAAGTGTTAATTTTTGATGATGAGATAAGTCAATATTTGTGGTTCAATATTGGTTGGAAACAAGGTAAAAGAGTTAAAGGCATTTCTGTCTACATTCGCATTAAAAATGACAAAATTTACATTGAAGAAGATTTGACTGAAGAAGGAATGGCAACCGAGTTAATGCGTTTAAATGTTCCTCAAATTGATATTGTCTTGGCTTTCCAGCCTCCAGAAGTGCGGAAATATACTGAGTTTGCGACAGTTTAAAGATTATTTTCTCTGGGAATTATTACGTTAACAGGGAGAAGAGTTAAAAACAACCTTCACACACCCTACCAATCCTTTTCTATAGCGATATCTTGTTTAGTCAAGTAGGAAAATTCCAGCCCCATCAAATCTAATAGTTGAAGAAATACATCAGGCTCTATTTCCATAATTTCTGCGGCTTTTTTCAAACTAATAACTCTCGAAAATAACGCCCCAATCACAAACAAAAACGTTGCTTTTTGCTCAATATTATTAAATAATGGAATTTCTGAGGCAACACTTCTTAATTATTCCTTACTAGTCATAGATATTTCAAGCTACCGACTGAATATCTTCTAGATTGTCCCAAACTTCTGCAAGCGATGTCTAGGAGATTGTGAAAACGTTTCAGGCATTCCAAATGCTTGGCTTATTTACGCCCTGCTGTACTAGCGTGGCTGAAAGCGGCTTATTAGAGCATCTAATCTGAAAAAATGGTATCAAAGAGCGATGCCTGCGGCGGGCTACGCCAACGCTCTTTTCAAAGATTGCTTTGCTCGCAGTAAGTTTTTATAATTAAGCGATCGCACCAAACAAAAACGAACCCTGAAGTTACTCCCGTCAACCCTGGAGTCACTAACGTCAACCCTGGAGTCACTACCGTCAACCCTGAAGTCACTCCCGTCAACCCTGGAGTCACTACCGTCAACCCTGGAGTTACTGCCGTCAACCCTGAAGCCACTACCGTCAACCCCGGAGTCACTAACGTCAACCCCGGAGTCACTAACGTCAACCCTGGAGTCACTAACGTCAACCCTGAAGTCACTCCCGCCAACCCTGGAGTCACTAACGTCAACCTTGAAGCCACTTCCGCCTTGCGGTACTAGCCTAGTTTCTGAATAAGTTATGTAAGGTTTTTAATAATTCTCTGGCCGTATAGGGTTTTAATAAAACTGCTTGTACATTAGCATCAGCAGATTCAGCAAAGATTTCCATTGAGTTGAGTCCGCTACAGGCAATAATTTGAACCTGCATATTCATTCTTCGCAAGGTGCGAATAGCGATGATTCCATCCATTTCTGGCATTATTAGATCCATCAATACGGCATTGATTTGATGATCGTATTGGGCGTAAAGCGCGATCGCCTCAATGCCATTATTGGCAGTTAGTATCTTATAGTTATGGTTTTCCAAGATGATTGTGACAATCTCCCGAATTTGGGGTTCATCATCCACAACCAAAATCAATTCTCCCTCTCCTGGAAGCAGATCCACCTCTTCTATGTTGAACGCTTGGGTTGTTTCCACTGCTGGTAAAAACAGGTCAAATTTGCTGCCTATATCAACATTGCTAGACACTTTGATAAAACCGTCGTGGTTTCTAATGATTCCCAGCACTGTTGAAAGTCCAAGTCCGGTACCTGCATTGACTTCTTTTGTAGTAAAAAATGGCTCAAAAATTCTATCTATTATGTCTGGCGGTATCCCAGTTCCGTTATCGGCAACGGTAATCACAACATAATGCCCAACTTTAGCATCAAGATTCATTCGCGTATAAGCTTCATCAATAAACTTATTTTCCGCAGAAATATTGATATTACCGCCATTAGGTAAAGCATCGCGGGCATTTACTACCAGATTTATCAATACTTGATGCAGTTGTGTGATGTCTCCATTTACAGCCCAAATTTCTTTTGGGATAAACGTGGAAAGTTCAATAGATTTGGGAAATGTCTGTTTGGCAATTTGGACAATTTCTGAAATCAGATACTGGATTTGGATAATTGTCCGCTCTCCTTTATATCCTCGCGCAAAGGACAAGATTTGCTTTACTAAAGCTGCTCCGCGTTTGGCGTTGGTTTCTACAAGTGCCAACAGTTGCCCAGAACGCTCCTCATCTTGTAAAAATCTTCCCTGGAGCAATTGAGCAGCTGCTAAAATTGGTGTCAATATATTGTTCAAGTCGTGGGCAATTCCACCTGCAAGAGTGCCAAGGCTTTCCAATCGCTGGGTGCGAAAAAACTGCTCTTGGAGTTGTTTCTTTTCAGTGATGTCAGTGTCAACAGTCAGGATGGATTTGGGATCTCCGGCAGAATCGCGCATCAATGTCCAGCGGCTTTCCACAAGAATTTTCTGACCAGATTTTGTAACTTTATTTAACTCACCTTGCCACGAGCCACTCTCAATTACCCTTTTCATGGGTACTTCTAATTGCTGCTGAGTTCCTGCTGTGTAAAAAATCTCCTGGAGGTTTTTTCCTGTCACCTCTGTAGAAAGCCAACCGTACATCCGCTCTGCACCTTGATTCCAGAATAAGATTTGAGACTGAAAATCTCGAACTAATATGGCGTCGGTGACAATATCAAGTAAAGCGGCTTGTTCAGAGATTTTTTGTTCTGCCAACTTGCGCTCAGTGACATTCCTATTTGTGCCGACGATCCGGAGCGGCTGACCGATTTCGTTATAGTAAACCTGACCTTTGCAGTTTAACCAGTGTAGGCTGCCATCGGGCCAGACAATTCGATATTCTGTAGATCCCTTTCCTTGCTCAATCATCCGCGCTATACTCGCAGCCACAAATTCGCGGTCTTCTGGATAGATTAAATTGAGATAATCTTCATAGGTTGGACACAAGGTATTGCTGGGTAGACCATAAAGTGGCCCCATATTGGCAGACCAAATACCAGTATTGGCGATCGGGTTCCGCTCCCAGATGCCAATTTGGGCTGCTTCGGTAGCTAAACTCAATCGCGCTTCACTTTGTTGGAGTGACTCTTCGACTAGTTTGCGTTCGGTGATATCTTTGGCGATGCCACCATAGTATTGAACTTTTCCTTGGCGATCGTAGACAGTAAAACTGCGATCCCAAATCCAGCGCATCGATCCATCAGGTCGCAAAATTCGATATTCTATTGAAGCGGATTCACCACTAAGCTGTTGCTTTGCTGCTTTAGTGGTTAAACCGCGATCGTCTGGATAAACGGAGTCTATCCAAGACTCGGGATGCTCCAATAGATATTCGCAAGAGCGACCCCAAATTTTTTCATAAGCAGGGCTAACGTACAAGGTTCGGAATGAGTCTGGGCTAGCAATCCAGATGGCAGCGTGGATATTTTCGGCAATAGCGCGAAATTTCTCCTCACTTTGGCGCAGTGACTCTTCTGCCAGTTTGCGCTCGGTGATATCTTCGGCGATGCAACCATAGTAGTCAACTTCTCCTTGCTCATCATAGACAGCAAAGCCCCGATTCCAAATCCAGCGAATCGATCCATCAGGTTGCACAATTCGATATTCTGCTGAACTAGATTTAGTACTAAGCAGTTGCTCGAATGATTGGGTGGCGCGATCGCGATCGTCTGGATGAATTGCCTCTAGCCAACAGTCTGGCTGGTCGTAAAGACTTTGGCAAGAGCGACCCCAAATCCTCTCATAGGCAGGATTAACATACAAGGTTCGGAATGAATCTGTGCTGGCAATCCAGATAACTGCGTGGGTGTTTTCGGCAAATTTGCGAAATTTCTCCTCACTTTGGCGCAGTGCTGCTTCGGCAAGTTGGCGTTCGTGTAGCGTAGCTTGCTGTTCGGTAATATCTCTGCCTACCCCTTGGATTTCAACAACCTCTCCTTTGTCATTATGAATTGCGATCGCATTCCATTGAAACCAGCGGATACCGTTGACTGTCAATGCACGTCGCTCGCGATTAATCAAGGGATGAAATGAAGATCCTAAAGCTGCCATATCTTCCATCGCTTCAGGCAAGTCATCTGGATGAAGAAATTGGAAAATTGACTGACCGCGAAACTCATCTTGTTTCCAACCGAAGGTTTGACAAGCAACCGCATTGGCAAAGGTAATCTGCCCTTGCAAATCAATGCGGATAATTATGTCAGTTTGGCTTTCCACGAGTTGGCGATAGAGATTTTCGCTCTGGCGTAATGCAACTTCTGCGCGTTGGCGATCCCTTCGGGCAGCTTCGCTAACGGTAATTTCTTGTTGCAACAGGAAATTGGACATCACAAGTTCTGCTGTCCGTTCTGCCACTCGTTGTTCTAACTCCTCGTAAGCTTGGCGCAGCAATTCTTTTGCCTGGTGGCGTTCGCTAATATCCCAGAGTAACCAGCGCCAGCCAACTTGTTTACCCTCTGAATCGTACATGGCAGCAGCTCTAATACTAGCCGGAAAAGCTGTACCTCCCTGTGGTTTTAAGTAAGCTTCCCACTTGTGTTCCTGTTGTTTGTTAATTAATCGAGTGGTAAAAGTCTGGCGATCTTCGTGAGGAATAAATAAAATTAATGGTTTGTTTAGCAAATATTTTTGGCGTACAGCCAGCAAGATTGCTGCTGCTCGGTTAGCCTCTTGGATAATACCTGCTGTATCAGTTACCAAGTAAGCATCTGGAGCGAACTCAAACAAATCCCGGTAACGTTGGCGCTCCAATTCTACTAGCTCGCGGGCAACGGCCAACTCTTCATTTTGTTCGCGCAGTTCTTCTTCCACAACCTGGAGTTCTTCAAGGGCTTGCTGAAGCTCTTGATTAACTTGCATAATTTCAACCGATTGTGCCTCAACCCATAGCTTTAAGTTATTTTGAGTCTGGCAGCACACTTGCTGTATCTCTGTGTGCTGATTAACCTGGCTAAATTCATCTCTGGGTTTTTGTAAATATTGCTGCAAACCTTCAACGACCCCAACCATTTTTACCAAGTCAAAGGCTTGTAGCAAGCTAGTCTCGTTAATGACTCCTACCAATTGGCCGCGATCGTCTAAAACGGGCAAATACCCAATCTGAGACTCACGCAATAACGATAAAGCAATAAAAATATCCTGAGAATCTGATTGTCTAAGGGTAATTACTGCTTGTGTCATCACTTCAGCCATTGTCACCCTGGATAAATCTCTTCTCGAAGCTATAAGTCTAACTACATCTTTTTCAGTAAAAATGCCTAATAAATTTCCTCCTTCCATAACCAATACACAACCAGTTTTTGGTTGATTACCAGGAGTTAAATTCAGTGAATAATTTAAGTTGCTAGATGCATAATTAATACATCCTTCTTGACTCATCAATAAAATAGCTTCGATCGCAAAACTATCAGGTTTAATTGTTAATGGGGAATAATTTATTACATGATTTAAACTAGGTAAGTGAATCAAGCGATCGTTAAATTGCATAATTAATTATCAATCCTAATAAGCTTTTTAATATTCAGGATGAATTAGCAGAAGTTAGTAACAAGCAAAAGAGGTCAGCTGTTGAAAATCAGAAATTATTGTGGCGTAATAAATATCAAGCAACTAGCAAGCGGTTACAAAGCAATCATAAATTAACTATAAAGCAACTATAAATTAATTGTATTGATAAATACAGGTTTGAAATATTAGAATGCCTAATACATAAGACACAATACAAGTTAGTAACTAAGCTAGGAAGTAAATAAAATTTTAGAGTCGCCAAACTCATTCTATTGTCAAATTTATAGATAGATGATTTGCTATGTCAATAGATTAGCTTAATTGATGGTTTTGATAGATTTATTAGTGTGAAATATTTGAAATTAATTGATGAGTGTAAATATTAAACACCTGACCTCGAACATCGACATAGGTTCAGAATTTCGGCTTTCTTAATAAACAAAAGTCAGAAGGAAAGAGGATTTGACTGGTTTATTTCTTTATTCTATTTAGAAGTACGTGGCATGCTAGCAGTAACGCCGCTCTGAAGCTCCACATTTATAATTATAAGAATTTATACGAAGATAATTTGAGGGACTTGTGAAAAAACCGCTAAATTAGCCTGAAAGGATTACTTAAGAAATGTGTATAAGTTTTGCTAAATTATTAAGTATTTTAACTATCCTCACAAGTTACTCATATTTAAAGACTATAGTCAAAATATAGACAGTTTCTTTTTAATATCTACGGGCTTCTCAAGTAGCTGCCCTGAATCGCAATAACACTTTTATGAACAGGATTTGAGAAAAATATGAATTACTGTCCTTGCTGCTCAAGTTTGCTTTTAGAACATACACGCGGTGCAGAGACTTACTGGTTTTGCCGTCACTGCTGGCAGGAAATGCCTATTTATAATAGGAACGAATCCAGTTCATTCGCTGATGTTGTCATGGGAAAACTACCTAGAAAGCCTCAAAAAGAAAAACGTATAAGTACTATTGTTTACGCAAGCCAATGGCAATCGATTACTGAATGGATTGGGCTAGAAGAGTTATCTACCTAATCCAATTTACTGAAACCGATTAGTCTAATTGTTTTTCTTGATTTCAGTAATTAATTGCTCAAGAATGTGAGGCTATAGCCTAACTATTAGGTATCAATTGACACGTGTATAAAAAGAAGACAGAAAATTTCTCAAATCCACTGCCAAAGAGGTGAGGTTGCTTCTGAGGTTAGGCTATGTCTGACTGGAGGTAGCAACCCCTAATTAACCATTCCCATACAGAGTAGGCAAACGAGAGGATAATGGTAAGTTTGTAGGACAACTCTCAAAAACTTGCGTGTCTACTGTAGCTCAGTGTCAATAATTATTATTGGGATAAAGAAGGTAGAAAAAGGGTTTGAACCTTGTTTGCTTTTATTCACACAGCTTATTTGTATTGTGCCAACTTACTTAACAAAGAATTATTACGCTAGCGATGGTTATTTTACAGCAGTTTTCTTTTGCATGAGGTACAAAGTCACTGGTTTTGAGGCAGAAGGCAGGAGGCAGGAGGAAGAAGAATAATTTGATTTGTGAATGCTTGGTTCTGTACCTCATTCAATTGCAAAGTGCTGTATTTTTCAAGCCAAAGCTATCCATCAAGATTTATTGCTTACTTGAATAATCTCTTGCTTATAGCCCTCGATTAATTTGAGAGTTTTTAATGTTGAAAAATGAATTTCTAATTTTGATTTTATTGGGATGCAGCTAATAGTGTTTAGCCTTATGCAGCCTCACTCATCTTCCCAAGATTCGTGATTCAGTAAATCGATAATTCTATCTCTGAGTAGAAATTCATTTTTTTCTAACTCAAGTTCAAAATTAACCCAGTCACGATGAGGAATATATTTACAAAGAGTATAAATTGGCTGCTGACGGTTAACAAGTCTCTTTTTAACAAGTTGAAGTGCTTCTTCTTTGATAACTTGGATGTCATATTTAACCGTAGTGCTCATAAGTCGTTCCTTTATTTTCAATCAAGGAATTAAGATTCAAAACAATAGTTGCTTTGACTCTCCCTTAAACTTATCAAATAAAATTGGTGAGAATTGTGAAGAATCAAGACATTAATAGTTGCTGGAAGTTAAATACAGGAAATTTCAACTTCTCTACGAACGCCAACGGGAGCATCTCACCTTTGCAAATATACCAGGCGATTAGAAATCGCGGCTACATAAACGAATGCGAGTGCGTCTCGCAGAGAAGTCCGCCTACGCGGACTCAAAGAATTTGAAACCCACGGAGGTAGGTTTTGTTTGTATAGCCGCGAATTCCATTCGCTAGGACAGGCGGGTTTTTACACTCATTGAGATGCTCCCGACGCGAACAGTATGTTGGAGGCAGAGACTACGCCAACAAACAACGCAAAATCATTCCTAGATTATTTTCATTGTTCCTTGTGAGCGCAGCTCATGGAGTCTCTTACAAAAGTCCCTAACACCCCTCCCCTTGGTAAGGGGTGGGGTTGAGTGTGGGGTTTTTTATTTTTGATTTATGCAAGAGACCTCCATGAGCCTTCGGCTCACAACCAAGGATGAAAGTAGACTTTCAAGACAGGTCTAATGTATATGTTACTTGTCAGAAGGTAGGCTAGGGTAAAGAACATTCTCTAGAAAACTTATATTATGCTCCTGAATCTTGATAAAGTTCGTCAATATTTTCCGGCTCTAGCTGGTGAGTGGACTTTTTTTGATAATGCTGGTGGATCGCAAACCTTGAAAAAAGTAGTAGATAGAATTAGTGAATTTCTCTTAACTTCTGATGTCCAGTTAGGAGCTTCTTATGGAATTTCTCAACTTGCAGGAGAACGATTGGCTTTAGCAACTAGAGGAATGGCTACTTTCATTAATGCCAATTCTTATAAAGAAGTGGTCATGGGGCCATCTACTACAATGATGTTGAAAGTTCTTTCAATGTGTTTGGGTCAAACCTTTACACCTGGTGATGAGGTGATTGTTACTAATTGTGACCATGAGGCTAATATTGGTGCTTGGGTAGCTCTTGAAAAACAAGGAATGAAGGTTAAAGTGTGGAAAGTTCGTCCAGATACTTTGGAACTTCATTTAGCAGATTTAGAACCATTGATGAGTCAGCGTACAAAACTGGTAGCCTTGACTCATGCTTCTAATGTTCTAGGAACCATCAACCCGATCAAAGAAATTGCTGCATTTGTACACGATCGCAACGCTATGATTTGTGTAGATGGTGTAGCTTATGCACCTCACAGATTAGTTGATGTCCAAGATTTAGATGTTGATTTTTATACTTTGAGTTTTTATAAAGTCTATGGGCCTCACCATGCTTTACTTTATGGTAAAGAAGAACATTTATTAAAATTGCCTAGTCTGAACCATTATTTTATTGACCAGACAGATATACCTTATAAGTTTCAGTTAGGGAATGTCAATTTTGAATTAAGTTATGGAATGTTAGGTTTATGTGATTATTTAAGTGAATTAGCACAACTGCACTATGGTAATGAAACTGCACCTGATTTGAGAAATCAAATGGTGCAAGCGTTTGATTTAATTAGCATCCATGAAGAAAAAATTAGCGATCGCCTCCTAAATTACCTCAACAGTAAGCCGAATGTGCGAGTGATTGGTCAAGCAAAGGCTGACCGCCAAACCCGTGTACCAACTATATCTTTTGTCGTCGATGGAATAAATAGCTCAACTATTCCGGCAAAAGTTGACCAACATTATATTGGGATTCGCTATGGGGACTTTTATGCCAAACGGCTCATTGAATACCTGGGGTTAGCATCCCAAGGTGGAATAGTCCGGGTGAGTATGGTGCATTACAACACCCTTGAGGAAGTTAACAACTTGATTGAGGCTTTTGAGCAGATATTTTAAGATTGGGCATTGGGCATTGAAAAGAGACAGGGTAGACAAGGAAGAGGGGGAAGAACAGGAAAAGATTTATTCAATAATTCCTCCTTGTCCCCCTTGTCCCGTTGTCCTCATTACCTATTACAAAGCTGCAAAACTTGCACTTCTTCTTGTGGAGAAATTAATGTTTTACCCACAGGTAAGACAGCTAAGGCATTGGTTTGAGCTAAATTAATTAAATTGCCAGAACTGTGAGTACCACCAGCTTTGTGAAATTCGTAAACACCATCAATTAAATGCAATTTACCCCAAAGGTAAGTTTCACGTTTGCCGTTCGATCGCAATTCATCATGCGATCGCACTTTCAAAAATGCTGGTTCCCAACCTTCAGTAATTCCAGAAAGTTTCTTGATTGCTGGTAGCACAAATCGCCAAAATGTCACCAACACAGCAGCAGGATTTCCTGGTAAACCAAAATAAAGTGGGGAGTTTGTAGAGACGCGATTAATCGCGTCTGTACTGGCGAAAGTGGCGACAGTCAGGGGTTTCCCTGGACTGATTTCCACAGCCCGAATGTGGATTTTTGCTTGTAGTGACTCTAGAATTTTGTCAATATAGTCATAATCTCCCACTGAGACGCCACCAGAAGAGATAACTATATCAGCGATCGCAATGGCGTGGGCAATCACTTTCTCCAGAGCAACTGGATCGTCTTTCACAATGCCTAAAATTAACGGTTCTGCGCCACTTTGTCTTACCAAAGCTGCCAGCGCATACTGATTAGAATCCACAATTTGCCCTGGTTGCAACGGTCGATCGATTGTCATCAACTCATCACCAGTGGAAAAAATTGCCACACGCGGACGGCGGTAAACACTTAATTGCGGACACTGTGCTGCTGCCAATACGGCAATTTCTGAGGCATTTAACTTAATTCCTGCTGGTAGTAGTTGTGTTCCAGCTTGATAAAAAGATCCTTGGCGTCTGACAAATTCTTGCGGTTTTGGCGCATCCAGTATAAATACGCGGTTTTCCTCGCGGCGTGTCTTCTCTTGCATGACTACAGTATCCGCACCTGCTGGGATTACCGCACCTGTAAAAATTCGTGCGGCTTGTCCTGGTTGAATCGTAGATTTGGGTTGATACCCAGCCGGAATCTCTTCAACAATTTCTAAAACAGTTGGTTGTTCGGTGCTGGAGTGTTGTACATCTTCGTAGCGAACTGCGTAGCCATCCATTGCCGAATTATCCCAATGGGGAAAATCTAGCGGACTGGTGACAGGCGTTGCCAAAATGCGACTATCTGCTGTCAATAAATCTACAACTTCTGTATCCCGTTGACGATCCAACGGTTGTACCAAATTTAAAATAATTGCTTCTGCATCGCTGACTGATAACATAGCGATCGCCTCCAACTTTTTCTTTTATCCCTGTAAAGTAACACTGAGGACTTAATCAAGAGAGCATTTTGTTCTAATGATTCTGATTTTTTGAAAGCTGCTTAATTTTATTGCTTTATTTTGGAGGTTGCTTTTTGTCTTCTCTATACCCCTAAACGCTTACGTCAAGGGTAATTTGGCTCATCTCTACCAATACCTAATTCTCTTAGCTTGACTTTGATACTTGCCCAGTCTTGACCACAGTAGTAGTATTTTTTCTCTAGTAAGTTTACCAAATAGTATCCTACCTTCCCGCCATTAATCCGAAATAATTCAATAACAACTTTCTTTTTAGTTGTACCGAACATGAATTCTATATCATCCTCATTTGGTAGATTCAGTGGGTTATAAAAGGTTTTACCTTTAAGAAAATACCAATAAGATTTTTCTGGGGTAATTTTACGTTCGATAATTCGGTATTTAATAGGATGAATTATTTTTTCCATAGAAACTTCTTAAGAGGTTGTTTGAAAAGTCTAATTTATTACTCACTGGGCGACTGGAAGTCGCCTAATACTTGTCAAACATCCTCTAAAAGTTAAACTTTTCTTTTATCCCTGTAAAGTAACACTGATAAATTTTAGATTTTGGATTTTGGATTGATTTCTGCTTGAGGGTAAATCCTAAGCTACACACTGCAAGTAAACCGATAATTATGCTTCCTTCGGGGACTTTGGATACCTGAACCGAATTGTTGCTTAAATCTAGTATTTGCTCTGCGCGTGCTGCATCTCTATTGTTCAAATGAAATTCTTTAGCTAGAACCTGATTGCTAAAACCTTCATCTACGAGTGCGAGATTATTATTAAGCCATGTGTCGCCAGGAAGGTCATCATCTTTGCCAACATCAAAAGGGCCAAAGATTTCCTCGGTAGTGCTATCAAAGTTGAATCTCAAATAGCTGTAGTTAGATACACTATTAAGCACTGGAGTGAAGCTATTGATGAGATTACTCAAGGGATCGAAGAAGGAAATTGAGAGAGATTGTAAGTTCTTCGTAGCTCCCAAACCAGTTTCAAAAATGACATTTGGAGCAGTTGATGTATCGTAGTTAAATGAACCTTTGGCTGAATAACCTGTATCTCCTTTCCAATTAAAGTTAAACTCAGCAGCATGAGCTAGGTTGTTCGTGTTTATGGCGATCGCTAACACTAAACTAGTAGTTGCCACCATCTTCATAGCTGTTTTAACAAACAGATGTGTCATAGATACAACTTCCAAATTAATTAAAATAGTCCCAGCAAAGATTTTACCTTTTCTTAGTACACATTACCGCGAAAAGGCGCCGGAAATAAAAACTGCAATCCTACTAGACAAGTTTCATTCCAAAAGTGAATTCTGTACCTTATTTATGGTGAGTTATACTAAAAGGAAAGCCTATTTACAAATGAACGATTACGCCCTTGTGCTTTTGCTTGGTAGAGAGATCGATCGGCTGCTTTGATTAGATCGAGAGTAACCAAATCAGTAACAGGTATTACTGTCGCAATTCCTATACTCAGCGTGATACATTGCTTTACAGCCGATGCAGTATGCGAAATATTCATCTGTTGGATAGCTTCATGAATTTGTTTGGCAACATGGATAGCCCCATCGCTGTCAGAGTCTGGTAAGATGACAGCAAATTCTTCTCCTCCATAACGAGCAACCAAATCTGTAGAACGTTTGACAGTTCGTTTGAGAGTTTGGGCAACGAGGGTTAAACAAGTGTCTCCAGCAGCATGACCATAGGTATCGTTATATTGCTTGAAATAATCAATGTCACATAAGAGTAATGAGAGAAAAGATTTCTTTCGTAAGAGATCGTGCCAGATGTGATTCAGCTTGATATCAAAAACTCGTCGATTGGCAATCTGAGTTAATTGATCGACCATAGCGAGATTTTCTAACTTCTGATTGGCAAGCTGTAACTGTTGACAAAGTTGTGATTGCTGGATGGCAATTGCTACTTGTGTTGCTAATTGCTTAAGTAGTTCACTTTCCCAAAGTTGCCACTCACGAGGAGCGCGGCAATGAT
Source organism: Nostoc sp. (assembly GCF_036917375.1). Classification (GTDB taxonomy): domain Bacteria; phylum Cyanobacteriota; class Cyanobacteriia; order Cyanobacteriales; family Nostocaceae; genus Nostoc. The sequence goes on along the minus strand of NZ_JBALDN010000093.1, from coordinate 112,145 downwards.
GGGCAATTAACAAACCCCAAAGACCATCACCTTGTAAAATTGGTACAACCAGCTTGGCTCTGACTTGCAACTGTTCCAATAACTTTAGATGACAAGCAGTTAATCCGGCGATGTAGATGTCTGGAGTAACCTTAATCGTACCCTGTTGATAGGACTGTCCCTGTGTCTCGACAAAATAGGTGTCTGTAATTTCCATATTCAGGATTGGCTTCCAGCCTTCTGCCACAGACTCCATGACGACGGTACCACTCCAATTGGCATTCAGGCGGTAAATAATCACGCGATCGGTTTGCAGAAAATGTCGCACATCGGCAACGGTTGTATTCAAAATTTCATCTAAATCTAACGACTGGCGGATGTGTTGAGCGATCGCAAAAACCATACGTTCTCGTTCTGCCTGGTTTTGCAGTGCAAGTTCAATCTGTTTCCGTGCTGTGATATCTGTAAATGAAGCAACCACTGCATAGGGTTTTAATTCATTGAGTCGAAACAATGGTTGAGAATTGATGGAAATCCAAGTTAAGCTGCCATCAGGTTTGTAAACCCCCATGACAACACTAAATTGTGGTTGTCCGGTGTGTAAAGTAACGATGGCGGGATGGGTTTCTCCTGGAAAAGGAGTACCATCTTCATGAATGGCTCTCCATCGCGGATCGATAGAAGTTCGCCCCATCATTTGCTCAGTATTTAGCCCCAAAATTTTTTCTGCTCTTTCGTTACAAGCAGTAATGCGTCCATCAGCTTGTTGCAGTACAACACCTTCTGCCATTGCTGTAATGACAGAACGATAACGTTCTTCACTTTCTCTGAGTGCGATTTCTGTACGTAAGCGATCGCTGATGTCTTCAAAAATATATAACCTGCCAAAGTACCGATCTTGAATATCCCGAATCTGGCTGGAGAAACGCCGAATCGTGCGCCCATCTACAAATAAAATTTCATCCTCAACTATGGAACGATTCTCTTCAGACTGTAACGGTTTACAGGATTCAGCAAATGCTGGTAAATCTGCAATTAAGGGTAGACAATCAGGAATTATGTCATTGTTTTTCAACTCGCCAATTTGCATCTGGGTTTTCAAATGCTCAATACCCCAAATTTCACAGAAGCGATCGTTAAAATAAAGAATTTTATCTGTACGATTGTCAACAACATAGAATCCCAACAAAGAAGTGTCTGTCATGGAGCGCAGCAAAGCTTGCTGCCAGCGCAACTCGTCTTCCACACGCTGGCGTTCTTTGATAGCAGATTGCTGGAGGGCGATTCCCAGTTGTGTTGCTACCAGTTGGAGAAATTCAATTTCTAAACAACTCCATTGGCGAGGACTACTGCACTGATGAGTAATTAGTAAACCCCACAATTGAGGAGATGAGGTAGAAATTCCATACAGATCCTGATTATTTACTAAAATTGGTACTACTAAATTCGCTCGAATCTGTAACTTGGTTAATAACTGTTTGTAACAGGGATCGAGTGGTTTACTATCAATATCTTCAATCACACCTACTCGTCCCTGTTGATATTGCTTTACCCATTGGGCATTAAAGCAAGGATCGTAAATTAATTGTCCCTGAATTGGCATCCATTCTCGGTTGACAGATTCTTCAGCAATTACTCCATCTCCATTAGGCAAGAAGCGATAGATAATAGTGCGATCGCTATCTAAAGTTTTCCTAACTTCGGTGACGACTACCTTGAGAATTTCAGTCAAATCAAATGACTGATGTATTCGCACAGTCAGTTTTCTAATTTGATGAATAATTTGTTCTGAACTAATTTCATTACCTGATAGACGATTGAAGGACATGGCAACATGAAAGTATTAGCATATAATACTAGCTAAATCAGTTTTCAATTATAAATAAATATTTAAAATTACTTGTTTAACTGATTATCTAATTCCAAGATACTCAAAGAATAAATTAAATACGATCAAAGTTTTTAATATTTACAGTAACTTCAAAATATGGCGTTTACGAATCGATTAAAATAACCTAAAAAATAGAGATAAACTCTTTTTTTAAAAATCCCAAACTTTTTTTTAATTTAGATAACATCTCAGAAATATTACCAATATTATTATAGTATTCGTAGATTATTTTTGAAAAATATAAGTAGTTTTATAAGGTATATTAGCGGAGCATAATACACGAAAACTTTGGAAGAATACCGTAGTTTTTCGGACTTATACACCCTATGTATATTTCAAAAATCAAATATTAGTCTTATAGTAGCAATTGCAATTTGGCACTCTTCTTTAAGGGTACGTTACGCTTGGCGGCTTATCTGCGAGACACTAAACACGTTGGCGGTTCGATAATTTTCAGAACTCAAATAAGATTGCTAGCTATGTATAGGACTTAAGCATTGACAGGAAGTACCAAATATTTGATATGGATTTCAGGCATTAAACCTTGATTTTTCTACACTTTTTAGGCAGGGCTATTTATCAAAGGATAATCGCTCAAAGGCTGAAAATACGTATTTTCGTTGATTCACAAGATCGTAAATTTGTATAGTGCGTAAGTCCTAATATATTAAAAACAGGAGCGATCGCTATTTCCCAACCCCTAAAAAAAAATACCTATTTTATATGACTATCGAACGACTTCCTCAAAAACACTATCCCAAAGCTGAGATTGGGCGGCGAGGTATGGCATTAGGACTTGATTTCCTTGGTGTCTGGTTAGTCAGTTCCCTACTGGGAGGCAGCGACATTGGGATTCAATTTCTTGAAATCTTAGTTTTTGTAATACTTTGGCTGTTTTTGCGGGTAGTGGTGGTATACAACAATCAAGGGCAAAGTTTAGGGCGTTGGGCGTTCGATTTAAAAGTGTTGGAAGTTGAAGATGGGGAAGTAGTGGGCAGAATTCCAGATTTGCTCTCACTGGTGAAGCGAGAGGCTATTATCGGCTTGGGTGCTTTATTAGTGTCAATTGCTCTGAGCAATATTAGAGCCAATCCCACTGCTATACTGCTAGTAATTCCCCTAGCAATTGATTGCGGGACTGCCTTCTCTGATACCCAGATGCGGCAGGCTTTACACGATCGCTATTGTGGAACTTTCATTGTTTCGTCGCGTCGTGGCTACTCGCTCGATATAAAAATTAAAAGATTAGTTGAAAATATGCGGCGGAATGTGAGAAGATAGTCATTTGTGTTAATTCTCTTCAGGCTTCACTGTTTGTAAGATTATGGCTAAGAGTAAAGGTGCCCGCATTATTATCACACTAGAGTGTACTGAGTGCCGGACAAATCCAGATAAGCGTTCTGCTGGTGTTAACCGTTATACCAGTACTAAGAATCGCCGCAACACCACTAACCGGCTAGAACTGAAAAAGTTCTGCACCCACTGCAACAAACATACCGTTCACAAGGAAATTAAGTAGAGATGAGTTATTTCCGTCGTCGCCTTTCTCCGATCAAGCCAGGAGAGCCAATCGATTATAAAGATGTTGATTTATTGCGTAAGTTTGTCACCGAGCGGGGAAAGATACTGCCACGTCGGATTACCGGGCTTACGTCTCAGCAACAGCGAGAGTTGACATTAGCAATTAAACGTTCGCGGATTGTGGCTCTGTTGCCATTTATCAATGCGGAAGGCTAAAAAGAGTGATGAGTTATGAGTGATGAGTGATGAGTTAAGAATCAAAACTTCTAACTCCTAACTCCTAACTTAAAACTATTTAAACTGTTCACCAAATTAGAGTGCGAGAGTTGTGGAGAAGGGGACGCTAGTTGAATTTAGGGTTCAAGGCGATCGCCGTCTGGGCATCGTAGAACGTCCAGACGGTAAAACCCGCTGGTTTGTGGTAGACGAACGTGGTCAATCCCACAGCCTCGCGCCTAGACAAATAACCTATACAGTTACCGGACAGACTTACAAAGCTTCTGAGATTGCCAGCTTTTTGGAGCAAGTCAAGCCTTATTTAGACCCATCTAGTTTAGAAGTGGCTTGGGAATTACTGGTTGAAGATGGGGAAACAGTTACCCCAGACCAAATGGCGAATCTGCTATTTTCCGAATCAGCCGCGCCTCCTCGTTACGCCGCCTATTGCTTGTTATCAGACGACAAACTTTATTTCAAGCAAAAAGGAGACGCTTACGAGCCGAGAACTGCTGCTCAAGTGGCAGAACGCAAGCACCAACTAGAAGTAGAGGCACTAAAAGCTAAAGGACAGCAGGAATTTTTAACTCGTGTAGAGCAGGCGCTCAAAGGTGAAGCAGTAGAGTGGCAGCGCCACGATCGCCAGCGCTTAGAAGGACTAGAAAAATACGCAGCGCTAATAGCTGACACCGTGCGGACGGGCGTTAATTATGATTCCTTGGCTCGTGCTTATCCGCCCAGCGCTCCAGTATTAGAAACTATGACCATGCTGGGACGACCCACAACACCCCAAGGAGCCTTTCAACTATTGGTAGATTTGGGTTGCTGGAGTCCTTATGAAAACTTGTTCCTGCGTCGTTCTTCAATTCCGATTCAATTTCCTCATAAGGTATTAGAAGTGGCGCAACAGCGTTTGGATTTCCCGCCGATTGACTCAGATACAAACCGCCTTGATCTGACTCACCTGAAGGTTTACACCATTGATGATGAAACTACCACAGAGATCGACGATGGTCTAAGTTGGGAAGTACTGCCCGATGGACGGGAACGCCTGTGGGTGCATATCGCCGATCCCACTAGATGGTTAGTACCGGAAGATGAATTAGATTTGGAAGCCAGAAAGCGCGGTAGTACAGTCTATTTACCGACGGGAATGATCCCCATGTTTCCAGAAGTATTGGCAACTGGGCCAATGAGTCTAATCCAGGGAAAGGTTTGTTGCGCCCTCAGTTTCGGGATTATTTTAGGGACAAGTGGGGGAGTAGAAGATTACAGCATTCATACCAGCTTGATTAAGCCGACTTATCGCCTCACCTACGAAGATGTAGATGAAATGCTGCAATTACGGGTGCAAGCAGAACCGGAAATTGCGGCGATCGCCACTTGGGCACAGCGGCGTAAAGCTTGGCGTTACGCTCAAGGGGCAATTAGCATCACCATGCCGGAAGCGACGATCAAAGTCAAAGATGAGGAGATCCACATTGATATTTTGGACGATTCCCCATCGCGGCAACTGGTAGCAGAAATGATGATTGTTGCCGGTGAAGTTGCAGCTCGTTATGGTAAAACTCATAACATCCCTTTGCCTTTTCGCGGTCAACCGCAACCAGAATTACCTCCAGATGAAGAATTGCTTCTACTTCCAGCCGGATTCGTTCGCGCTTGCGCCATGCGTCGTTGTATGCCCAAGAGTGAAATGAGCATTACGCCTTTGCGTCATGCTGGTTTGGGCTTGGATACTTACACCCAAGCAACCTCTCCCATCCGCCGCTACAGTGACTTACTCACCCACTTTCAAATTAAAGCCCATTTGCGGGGTGAAGTTCTGCCATTTTCCGCAGATCAACTTAAAGAAGTGATGATGACTGTCACCAGCATCACCCAAGAGGTGACGATGGTGGAACGACAAACTAATAGATATTATGCTCTAGAGTATTTACGCCGTCATCCAGAGGAAACTTGGGATGTAACAGTGTTGATGTGGCTGCGAGAAGACAGCAACTTAGCCCTAATTTTGTTAGAAGATTTGGGTTTGCAGTTGCCAATGGCTTTCAAACGTTCTGTGAAGTTGGGCGAACAGATAGTGGTGAAAGTTAGCCACGCCGATCCGCAAAAAGATATGATCCAGTTCCAAGAAATAATTTATCAAGAAGCTCAAACAGCAGCGAATTAACTAATTTGTCATTTGTCATTAGTAATACTAGCCTGTAGCGAGTATTATCAATTACGAATTATTTTAGCCTTGCTCTAATCCCTTTCGGTTAGGATATAGAGTAAATGGAGTGAGGTAATAATTGTGAATGTATCTTTGACCTCAGAACTGGAGCAGTTGGTTAATCGCTATCTCTAGCCAATATGCCAGAAAATAATCACAAAGTAATTATTTTTGATACCACCATGCGTGATGGAGAATTGACGCCTGGTATAAAAATGAATTTACAACAAAAAATTATCATCTCCCAATTGCTCGAAGAAATGGGAGTAGATATTATTGAAGTCGGTTATCCAGGAAGTTCTCAAAAAGATTTTGATGAAGTCTTTAATATTTCTAAAATCATTAAAAATTCTACTATTTGTGGGCTAGCTAGTTCAAATTCAAATGAAATAATCACTCTTGCTGAAGCAATTAAACCAGCAATCAGAGCTAGAATTCACACTTATACTCCGGTAAATCTGAAAAATCAGTCTAAATTAACCAAAGAAGAAGTATTGGCAACAATCAAAGAGAGTGTTTCTCTAGCACGCAATTACTGTGATGATGTAGAATGGAGTGCTTTTGATGCTCCCAGAAGTGAGCCAGATTTTTTGTGTAAATCTATTGAAACTGCAATTAAGAGTGGTGCTACTACTGTTAGTATTCCTGATAGCTTAGGTTTAGCTTCGCCAGAAGAGTTTTCGCAACTTCTGCAAATGATTTTTAATCGAGTACCCAATATTAACGAAGTTGTCGTTTCAGTACACTGTCATGATGATTTGGGTATGGCGGTAGATAATTCACTCATTGCTTTAAGTTGTGGTGTGAGGCAAATTGAATGTGCAATTAATGGTTTGGGTGCGAGGAAAGGTAATGCAGATTTCAGTAAAGTTCTAACGGAGATTTCAAAGCAGGAGAATTATCAACTTGAGATTAACACTTCCTTGATGAGTAAAGCAGCAGAGTTAATTTTTCAAATAACTGGGATAGGAGAGTATTATTGATATTCCTCTTTACTACGATCGCGGCTTTTCTGGCAAGCATTCAATGATGGTTGGACAACTTCATGACCTACCAAGGCACTGATATTAGTACTGTTATTCAAGCTATTTGCTAGTTTTCTACGAAGTGACTCTAAAAACATAGTATCATTACCAAGATCGGAAGCCTCATCTTTATTGGTATCTTCGATTTCATTGAGTCGCTCTTGGTATTTCTCAATCAGACGATCAATGGCTTCAATAATAAACTTTAGAGTTAGGACTATCATACTTTGAATAGCATACGGTTTTAGTAACGGGTAATAAGTAATTTTTTAACTCTTACCTATTAACCGTTACCACACTTAACTGACTACCGCTTCCGCTTTTTCCTCAGCTTTTTCCTTAATTAGCACATAAGGCTTTTCTGCACCTTGTGCTAAATACTCAGCTAGCTGACTTTCAATTTGATCGCGCACAATTTGGCGATACTCTAGAAAATGCTCGTTGTGGGCGCAAGCTGCGATGTAATGTTCAATAACTCCAGGGTTATGCTTGAGAATGCTGAACAAATGATGCCAGAATTTCCAGCGGGTTTCCCGTTTGATTCCTTGTCGCCAAATCACAATTAGCAACGCTTTTATAACTACCCACTCTGGCATTTTTGCTGGGGCTTTCCAACTAGGCAAGCCCATCATCAAGAAGCAGCGATAGGTGCGATCTAAGTACTGCACTGGGTCGTATAAAGTACAGAATGCTTCAATATATTCTCGTGCAAGTTCTTCCAGGGGACGAGTAGGTAGGAAGTTCATCAATGTTGTTTGGTTGATGTTCCCGTCTTGATTTTCCCGTAATCTTCCTTCCTTTTTCAGGCGGTGCCAAAGCGCAGTGTTAGGTAACGCTTGTAACATGGCAAAGGTCGTTGAAGGAATTGCTGCTTGTTCAGCAAAGCGGACAATGCGATCGCCTGCACCGGCTTTTTCGCCATCAAAGCCGATAATAAACCCAGCCATTGGGCGCAATCCGGCTTTGATGATGGTTTCCACTGCCTCAGTTAGAGAACTGCGAGTATTTTGAAACTTCTTGGTCATTTGCAAACTATCCTCATCCGGCGTTTCGATTCCCAAAAACACCGCTGAGAAACCACACTCAACCATCAACTCCAACATTTCTGCATCTTGTGCCAAGTCAATTGAAGCTTCAGTGTCAAATCGGAAGGGATACTTATGTTCTGCCATCCAGACTTTTAACTCTTTCAGCAACAATTTCACATTTCGCTTGTTGCCAATAAAGTTGTCATCCACCATGAACACACCCCGCCGCCAACCCAATTCATAGAGGTAATCTAACTCTGCTAAAAGTTGGGCTGGGGTTTTGGTGCGTGGTTTGCGCCCGTAGAGAACAATAATGTCGCAAAATTCGCACTGGAAGGGACACCCGCGCGAAAACTGCACCGACATCATGTCATAAGCATTCAATTCCAATAAATCAAACCGAGGTATTGGTGTGCTTGTGACATCAGGCTTTTCTGTGGCGCGGAAAGTTCCAGATGTGTCTCCCCGTTTAATTGCCTCAATAAACATGGGCAGCGTGATTTCCCCTTCATCCAGAATCAGAAAATCTGCGCCAACATTTTCAACTTCGTGAGGTACAGAGGTAGGGTAGGGTCCGCCAACTGCGACTAACTTGCCACGTTTTTTTGCTTCCTGGATTTGGTCAAGTAAATCTTGTTTCTGGACAATCATCGCAGAGAGAATTACTACATCTGCCCATGCCCATTCTTCTTCTGTTGCTGCGCGGATGTTGCGATCGACCAGCTTGAATTCCCATTCTTGGGGCAAAATCGCGGCTACTGTTACTAAACCCAGAGGTGGTAATAAAACCTTGCGATCGACTAACTCTAAGATTTTTTCATAAGACCAAAAGGTTTTGGGAAATATTGGATACACTAACAAGATTCGCATGTAGTATCAATCCTCACACTTTGATTGTTATCCCACTCTAACGAAAATAAAGAGTTATTGACTTTTTATTAAAGTTGTTTTATCTTACCATTGATATTTTTACCTCAAGTGACAACTCTCACCGCTAACTGCAAGCAGTGTAGTGAGAATATCTCAAACTTACGAATTAGACTGGTTGACCATTGTCTAAGCCGCAGCAGCCAGAAATCGGCAGTCCAACCGAACCACGCTTTGAAAAGATTTAACAATAATTGCTAATTCGCAATTCGTAAAATTCTCAAGTTGCCTTTGGGGTAAGGATTTCTAAAGATTTTTTCTAGTCTCTAACTACTGAAACCCATACTATCAGAAGAAGAACTTTTTAAATCTTCGTGGGGGAAACATGGAGATTTTTAATTATGGTAAGGAGTGGATTTAAACCCTTCCCCCTTAACCTTTAAGCGATAAGTATTGAATCAAGGGTTTGGAGGGATTTCAGCACCCACTGAACAGTTACCTGTAAAAAATATTTTTGAAATTTGCATAACTTTCTATTCAAACTCAGATATGTATTCACAGCATAAGCTTCAACAACTTCCAAATTTAAAGTAATAGGATGCAAAAGAATGCTCATTTGCTCGACAGAACTGACCCATAGGCTGCTCCCAATTTAGTGTATGCGATCGCTGGCACATTTGTGGTAGAGGGAGGGCAAGTATTCCCACATTAAAAAACTTTACTTCTCCATACTGCATCTTGGACACGACCAAATTTTGAAACTAAACATGTGTTGGGCGCGACATCTCTTCTCTAATACATTGTAGTAATGTGACGAGAAAGTTGAACCTAATTGTTCCACTTGTAGAGGCAATTTGAGTCTGTATATCTGCGGTTTGACATCTTAAATTTTCCCAAAACCACCAATACCATTACAAAAACTATCTTGTAGGAGAAATATGTTATGAGTCACGAGAAAAAAGTCACGTCTAACATCCCCACAAGGGGCGGAAAAGCTGGGTATCGCCCTCATGGCACTGGAGTAAGAGGTGGGGAATTTCCACCACAGTCTTCCTTGTTTGAAGGACGTTTTGGAAGGATCTTTCGCACACTTCCTGCTGCAAACTATTCTGTACAAGCACTTCATGCTCTTGCTGAAAAAATTACTGCGCCCCATGAAGAGGAGCAAACCCCAGAAGACAAGCAGGATGATGAGGAAAACGTCGGAACTGCTGAACGCCCTGGTATTCCTGCTGGATATACCTACCTTGGTCAATTTATCGATCACGATCTAACTTTTGATCCGGCAAGCAGCCTCCAGGTACAAAACGATCCAGAGGCTTTGATTGATTTTCGGACACCACGCTTCGACCTCGATAGCGTCTATGGACGTGGCCCAGACGATCAACCCTATTTATATGCGGATGATGGTCTACACCTGCTTTTAGGCAAAAAACTTTCTGGGAGCAATTTTGATCCAAATACCAGAGATGTACCACGCAATACTCCCAACTCTGGCGAACCTGCCCGTGCTTTGATTGGCGACCCTCGTAATGATGAAAACACTATTGTTTCACAACTTCATTCCACCGTACTGCGCTTTCATAACCGAATTGTCGATTTCCTGACTAAGCGCGATGGTCATCCACCCTCTTTCGAGACCGCTCAACGGGAGGTACGCTGGCACTATCAGTGGGTAATTCTGCACGATTTCCTCCCCAGATTTATCGGTTGGGATATCCTGTTTGAGATTCTGCCTCAGCTCAAACAAGAGAAGGAAAATCAGGAATTCACCGAGTTTCAGCCAAACCTGAAGGTCTTTAAGTGGAAGAAGGAGCCTTTCATTCCTGTCGAGTTTTCAGCAGCAGCCTATCGCTTTGGACACTCGATTATTCGTCCAATTTATCGATTAAATACCAATGACCCAGGCATTAAGGAAGGCACTAATGAAAAGGCAGGACGACGGATCATCTTCCCCAGTCCTGATGGTAATTTGAGCGAAACACTCACAGGTTTTCGTGCCATTGAGGACGGTAGGGCAGTGGACTGGACTCTATTTTTCGATATTACCCCACTAAATCGACAAAAACCAAATACTCCAAATCGCGTTCAGCCTAGTTACAAACTCGATACTTCACTGGTAAATCCCCTTGGTACACTTCCAGAGAGTGTGGCGACAGTTGAGCATTCTTTGGCAGCTCGCAACTTGCTACGCGGGCTACGTTTGGGTCTGCCTTCTGGACAGGCTGTGGCAAAACATTTAGGTCTGCCTGTTATCCCTAATGAACAACTACGAGTCGGTAAGGCGACAGCAAAGGATGCTGCCAATAATCCTCTACTCACCAGCATCTCTCCAGAGTTTAACAACCGAGCGCCGCTTTGGTACTACATTTTGGCAGAGGCACAGCTAGAGATACAGAAGGCAGCGCAACAGGGTCAACTGAGTGAGGATGAAATCAACAACATTCCTACCCGACTCGGCCCAGTAGGGGGGCGTATCGTTGGTGAAGTATTCGTGGGGCTACTTTTTGGAGACAGTCACTCTTATTTGCGTCAGTACCCAGGTTGGAAACCAATCCCTGAATTCCGCCGCAGTAAGGACGGTACTGTTAACCCCGATGGTGATTTTGGCGTACCAGAATTGATCTTACAAGCAAAGGAATCTATCTGAAGATGTTAGGGGGTCTGCTCCCTGACTGCCTTATTGTTATATTTTTTATTAATGCAGTAAGGGTCAAATCCCCAACTCAAAAGCTTCTCTTGCCTCCTTCAATCTAAAGAAACTGTTCTTGAGTAGGGAAGTTGTATTTTACTTGCGAAGGTCAAAAGGTCTGTAAAAATCAAAATTAGTTATGCAGCTACTCCGAAAATTTAAGCAACTTTTTAAAGTCCCTTGACTTGTCCTTACAAATCATGTTCATAGCCCGATCTCCTCAAGGTTTACCTCGATGGATCGAACGAGGCAAATTTCATTCCTGATTTGACCAATCGTTTGATAAATCGATAATCTTGCTCAAGATTATTTAGATATTTAACTTGCCATCATTCATAATGATTGCACAATAGTTCTGATTTTTTGAGTACATCAATTGCTTTTTAACAAGCTGCATTTCTATTGACGTTGATAACTCATGTAGTTCCGTTATAGTCAGATTTTAAAGCCGTGGATATCGTGCATACTATCGCAATACTTCTCGGTTAAGGGGAAAGGGAAAGGGAAAATAAAAAACCTTTAACCCTTACCCTTTAACCTTTTCCCCAAACCCGATTCCGAGTTAAAAGTGCAAAATCCGAGAAGTATTGCATACTATCACACCTATAGCAGGATGATATTTAATTTCCTAGACCCCTTACTTCAAAGCCAGTAATATCAAAAGTTTACGCTTAATTCGACTCAAAACGATGTATGTGAGGGGCTGTGACGCTCCTGCGTCGCTAACGCTATGCTATCGGTGATGCCTAAAACTTTAGCAATAAGCATAGGCTAATCAGATATATTTCGACTCATTGAGAACGTCGCTTTTTTCTTGACATGATGTGCTTGCTCTAGGCTACTGGCGCTAATCCATCAATGACATTCTTTTAGACCAGCAACTATTGCAACATCACTGATGACCTCAATTCATACCTATAGTATGCAATGCTCATCACTTCAAATATTTTTTGCAAATATAATGGGAAGATTTTCTATGATCGCAATCGATCCTTCTCCACTACCTAATATATTAGGGTTTGTAGCATTAGCTTGTTACATTCTTACTTTGCTTCCGACAATTCTCAGAATAGTTTTTCCTGAAACTAAAGAAACTGGTATTCCTCAATGGCTGCTAAAACGCCGTCGGCTCATCGGTGTGTTCGGATTCTTTTTAGCATTGACTCATGGATTTATTTTAGTTCAAAAAAGAGACATTGATTTTTTCGACCCAAAGACATTTTTGATTTATTTCCAGGGAATATCTACTTTTACTATCTTCACCATCTTGGCTATAACCTCTAATAATTGGAGTGTAAAAAAGCTGAAGAAAAACTGGAAGCAATTGCATAAACTTACTTACTTAGCCATATTTCTTTTAACGTGGCATATTTGGGACAAAATGTCAGGGCACTGGACATATTTAACACCCATTGCCATTATGTCGATTACCGCTATTATGGCTTTATTTCTGATTCGTTTTTGGATTGAACGCCAGAATCAGCAGCAAAAAAAGATGAATACAACAAAAGAGGTAGTTCGTGGGTAGTTTACACAACGAACATAATCTTCTCTCTTTATTGTTCAAAATCAAATTCAAAATAATTTCCTAACAAAGATTGCTCAATCTAAATAATGTTGCTAGTTGTGATTTGGAGCCTATAAATGTCAAAGCTAATCATCAACAAGGTTTCAGCAGCTTTAGTGATTACCATTGTAGCCTTGAGTAGCTTTAGTTTCTATGGTTTACTTTCACGATTTAAAACTCACGTATCTACCTCCATATCTTTGCTTAATTTACAACCTTCTCACATTTTTAAAGGGCATTCAATATGGATTTATGCGATCGCTATAAGTCCAGATGGTAAAACTTTAGCTAGTGGTAGCTATGATGGCACGATTAAAATTTGGAATCTGCATACTGGCAAATTACTTCATACCTTTAAAGGACATGCTGATGCAGTTAAGTCCCTTGCCATTAGTCGTGACAACCATATTCTGATCAGTGGTAGCTGGGATAACCGGATAAAAGTTTGGAATTTAGAAACTGGTGCTTTGCTGCGTACTCTCAACGATCATGTTGATGATGTGGAGTCTGTGGCGATTAGTCCAAAGGGTCTTTTGGCTGCTAGTGGCAGTACCGACAAGACGATCAAACTGTGGAATCTCCAAACTGGTAAACAATTACAGACACTTCAGGATACTGATACTGTAAAGTCTGTTGCCTTTAATCCAGATGGGAGAACTTTAGCTAGTGGCGGCAATGATGGCACTGTTAAAATTTGGCAGCTAGACACTCAACCAGGAAAAGAAAGTGCAGTGCTAACACACACTTTCGTAGGGCATTCTCAAGGAGTATTATCTGTTGCTTTTAGCCCAAATGGGCAGATCCTAGCCAGTGGCAGTGCGGACAAGACGATCGAGCTTTGGCGGCTTAACGATCGCACATTGTTACACACACTGGTAGGACATTCTGCAAAAGTGTTGTCTGTAACTTTCAGCCCGGATGGGCAAGTATTAGCCAGTGGCAGTGCAGATAACACGATTAAGTTTTGGTATCCATCTACAGGTAAAGCATTAGGTAGCATTGCAGGACATAGCAAACCAGTTTGGTCTGTTGCATATAGCCCCGATGGACAAACTTTAGCTAGCGGTAGTGCCGACCAAACTATCAAAATTTGGCCTGTGCGAGGGTTGCATAATTAACAGATAAATTGTCTTAAACTATACATCAATTCGTATTCATTATTGGTTCTTGGCAACTTTTGGTGATGATGAAAGGTTACGCGCTTTAAGGCAGAAGGCAGGAGGCAGGAGGCAGAAGGGTTTTAAGATTTTGCCTGTCGTCGTAGAACTTGTGACAAAGATCCAGATCCAACCTGAAGACTTTTCTTGTGATGTAGAGATTCTGTAACCCTTATACCACAGGGCTTTCTGTAATTTTATTCTTTCTTCCTTCTGCCCTCTGCCCTCTGCCTTCTGCCTAAACCAGCCCACTATTGATCACCAAAAGCTGACAAGAACCTCATTATTGGTTGATCTTATTAAACTACAAAAGCATAAATCCCCACATTAGCTAACGTTCAACGCCACTAATTTTCAAAACATCACTCATGGTTGCACAATAATTTGGTAAGCCGAAACTATCGGGATTGATGAATTTTTCATAAGTAAAATGCCGATAGTTCATGCAAAACCGATCCCAAGCAGCCATGCGAATGCGGAACAGAACAATAATCAAATTAGCCAATGCTATAGATATGGGAATGCGAAAGTAAATCTTTTTTCCTAGATAAGCACAGACTTGTTTCACTGCTTGATTAGCAGTTAACGGTGCTTGACCTAAAACAAGCCGACGTGGCTGATTATCTTTAGCAGGATGATCGATCAAATATCGCACGACAGTGGCAATATCTCGTCCGTGGATAAAGTGAAAACTGCCATCGGCTTCTAGAAAGCGAATCACATTAATATATTTCGTCACTTCTGGAATACCAGATGTGACAGCAGAATAAGGTTTATTCGCATCACCGCCCAATACTACAGTCGGAAAAACTGTGGTAATTTTGGGTGCGATCGCTAATTTTTCTTTTTTCTCTAAGCACTCATATTTAGAACGGATGTAATCTGTCCCAATTTCTCCGGCTTCTTTTAATGGTTGATTGTAGCGATCTAAAACGCTAGCTGTCGAAAAATAAATCACCTGCTGGCAACGTTCTGGATCTAGCAGTTCGAGTAACTCTATTGTCTTGACAACATTAATATCAAATGTCTGATCGCCACCCCAAGCTGTAGCTGTGAGTACCGCTGTATCAATTGTGGATAGCAAATCGGCAAACTGGCGAATATTTTGCATATCACCTTGTAAAACGTTGATGCCTGAACGTGCCCTGGTATCAACTTGTAGCTTGCTTGGATTCCTAACTAATAGATACAGTTCGTGATTTGTTTCTTTAATTAAGGCTTCTGTTAAATAATGACCTACACAACCACTTGCACCAGTCACTAAAATCCGCTTCTGGCTCATAGAGAATTTTTTAAAATTTAGGATTTAAAAGTGAAGAGTTAAAAATGAAGTTAAAAGTTCCAAATCGCAACTGATAACTTATCCTCTGGAAATTTTAGATTTTGAATTTTGGATTTTGGATTAAAAGAAAAATCTAAAATCTAAAATCTAAAATCTAAAATTGAATGGCTCCTAACTCTTAACTCCTGCAAGATTCAATTCCTTTGCGGTTTCAAAGAAGAAAGCGACATTTTCTTCGGGAGTTTCTGGTAAGACACCGTGACCGAGATTGAGAATGTGACCCCAATTACCAGCTTTGCGAACGGTATCGAGGATGCGATCGCGGATAAACTGTTTAGAGCCGAATAGCACGCCTGGGTCAAGATTTCCTTGAACTTTCATTTGTTTACCCAATCTGGCTCTTGCATCTGCCATATCTACTGCCCAGTCTACAGTGACAATATCAGCGCCAGATTGTCCCATTCTTTCCAACACACCCGCACTACCGCTAACTAGCAAAATCAAAGGTGTATCGGGATGGGTTTGCTTAACTTGCTGGAAAACTCGCTGCTGATAGGGGAGAGCAAAAGTGTCATAATCTTGAGGACTCAATTGACCCGCCCAAGAATCGAACATTTGCACAACTTGAGCGCCACAGTCAATCTGGTAGCGGGCATAGATGGCGATCGCATCTGCTAATTTAGCTAACAATTGATGCAATATCGCCGGATCTGAAAATGCCATGTTTTTGATGATGGAATAAGTTTTAGAACCTTTTCCTTCAACTGCATAAGCTGCTAACGTCCACGGCGCACCCACAAAGCCTAACACCGTTGATTTATCGCCTACTTCCGAACGCAACGCCTGCAAAATTGTTTTGATAAATGGTAGAGTTGCTTCTGGTTCTAAAGGATGCAGAGCATCGATTTGTTCTTGAGTGCGGAGGGGCGAGTGAATGATTGGGCCTTTACCTTCGGCAATATCCATGTCAATCCCCAAACCAGGTAATGGGGTGACAATATCAGAAAATAAAATTACTCCGTCTGGTTGGAAAGCTCTCCAGGGTTGCAAAGAAACTTCAATTGCTACTTCTGGAATTTCGGAGCGATCGCGAAACGAAGGATACTTCTCTCTTAAGTCTCGATATGCTTTCATATATCGTCCCGCTTGTCGCATCATCCATACAGGGGGACGATCTACTACTTCACCACGAGCAGCCCGTAAGAGATGAGGAGTCGTTGAATAAACACCCATTTATCACTTCATCCTAAGTCACAACTTTTATGCCACTGTTTAGCTTATCATTCCGGGATTACGCTTTATTAGCAAGTTGTCAGCAAAAGCCCTAGTCTCTTTACACCAAAGGGAAATCGGGTCGGAAATGGGATAAAACAAGAATTAACAAAGAAAGTGGAATATAAAAGAATTTCGTCACTCTTTTGTGTTGTCTCCACTATCTACTCTCTTAATTCCCTATGCAAACTGACTCTAACAGTCCCGACCATCTTGCATCTGCTAATAATGAGCCTAATCCAGGAAAGTATTTGATTCCGCGATCGCAGCGACAGAGGTTCTTTATTCAGTTTACCTTAATGACCCTCATCGGATGGGTTGTGGGTGGCGTTGCTAGTATTGCGTTAGAGAAAATTATTCTCCAAAGTCTCTCGTCTAACATTGCTAATCAACCACAAACATGGAGCATTTTGGTTAGAAGCCTTAGTAACGTTGTATTTGCCGTGATTTTCGCTGCTGACCAAGCCCTTGTACTTTACCGATATTTACCGGGTTGGCAGTGGCTATTTGCTACTAGTGTCGGTTGGCTGATTGCCAATGGTGTTTCTACAGCCTGGATTAACTACATTTCAACCATTGCCTCATCATCTTCTGAAGATACTTTGATTTTTGGATTTTTGTCTGCGATCGCATATATAATTTCTGGAATTTGGCTAGGGATTTGCCAATGGCTGGTGTTGAGGCGATATACAGCAGGTATTTGGTGGTGGAATTTTGTACCCTCAATCTCTTTCTTCTGGATTACTATTTTGGTTTGGTTGCTTTTTATTGTGCAAAATTTGATTCCAGAAACCTACCGTACTCCCATACTATATTGGAGTGGACAAGGACTTACTGCGGCGATTTTAGGAGCCATACCAGCAATTGGGTTGTGTACGTTAAAAAGGAATCTACATCCCAAAACTGGAGTTTCTTCCTGACTTTTATCGATATATTCTATAACCTTAATATTTATGACTCGCCCGCGCATTCTCCAACCCGGTCAAAGTTAGAAATTTAGTAAGTATTTTGAATTACCATATACCCCAGGAGACATCTTGGCGGAACTGGAATATAGTTACGAACCAGTCCTATTTATTTGCCATCCCAAATCAAATCTAAACGCTCTTGGGCTTTCTTAAGGGCTTTTTCAGCAGACTCTCCTAATACTGTGGCTTCTATAGCTCGACCAAGACTGTCAGAAAGACGGCTATATCCAGCAATAATTGGTTGAGAATGTGCCACAGGTAATTGGTCAAAAAACACTTTCAACACTGGTTTTTCATTGATGAATTGCTGATAAGCTTTGCTTTGAGCCGATTTAAGGGTAACTGGCAAAAAACCCGTCCCTATACTCCATTCGGTTTGGAATTCCTCACTCAAAACATACTCTAAAAATTTGAATGCTGCTTGCTCTCTTACTGGTGTGGTCTTCATTACAAAAAAATTTCCAGTACCTGTGACTGTAGCAGGTCTGATACCTGCTGGTATGGGTAATACCTGATGATCGACCTCAGATTTCATAATTAAAGTCCAAGGGCCTGTTATCTGCATCGCAACACGACCTGTAAGAAAAGCGTCTTCTTCATAACCTCGTTCTGGGGCAGAAAGCATTACTGAACCATCTTTTATCAGGTCTTGCCAGAATTGTAAGGCCGCGATCGCACCCGGATTGGTTAAATTCGGGCGATTATTGATTACAATCTCGCCATCAGCACTATATAAAAACGGCAACCAACTAACCACAGTCCATCCACCTTTTCCTAAAGGCAGTAAAATACCATACTGTTCGGGGCGACCATCCCCATTGCGGTCTATAGTTAATTTTTTGGCAACTTTTCTCAATTCATCCCAAGTTTTGGGTATTTCTGTAATTCCCGCAGCTGCAAAAAGTTTAGGACGGTAAAAAATCCCAATATTACTGGTGTGCATTGGCACTGACCAAATATGACCATCTAACTGCATTTCTGACAATAAGTTAGGTCTAATATCTGACTTGAGGGGTGATTTATCCAACCAATCTTCTAAAGGTCGAAGTGCTCCTAATTCCACAAATTGACCTGTATATTCGGGGTGGAATGACAGGATATCTGGCGGCACATTAGCAACAACTGATGTTAATATTTTGGGTAAGTTAGGTTCCGGCTCGAATATAGATTCCACCTGAATATCAGGATGAGTTTGATTAAATTTATCTACTAATTTTTCAAAAATCTCTCGATGTGCAGGGGGATTAATCGCTTGCCAAAGTGTCAGATGAATTACCCCGTCGTTTTTTTGTCTAATTTCCTGACAACTAGATAAAAATATCAGAGATAAACTGAGAATCATTCCTAAAATTGAAAGCCGAGTGGCGGTTTTTATTAAAAAATACCAAAAATCTCTAATTTTGGAAGTTATGAAATTAATATTCATACAAAGTTTTTAGATATATAGGTCATTTATACATTATTCCTAGTTACACTTATCGGGAAACAACTTGCTGAATTAAACTTTCTAACTGGTTAGCACAGCTAGTTTCACTAAAAAATTGTGCAATTTGCTCAGAGCGATCGATCTTTTGCTGAGGAGTTTTTACACAATCCATAATTGCTGCTGCTAATGCATTTACATCACTTGGTGGCACTAAATTCCCACATTCCAGTACTTCAGAAATCTCACGCGGCCCAACTGGACAATCACTAGCAATAAACGTTACCCCATTAGCTACAGCTTCGACAAGAACCATACCAAAGCCTTCAGAATGGGAAGCAAGTATAACTGCTCGACACAGTGAAAAGTAAGCTTTAGGATTGGGGACAGATCCTGCAAAAAGTACTATGTTACTAATATCTAAAGAATTTGCCAAATCTTGCATCTCTAATTCTAAATCACCGTCACCTAGCAAAACTAGTCGGATATTTGAGTAAGTTTCACTAGCTTTAGCGAATGCTTTAATTAAAGTTTGATGGTCTTTTGGATAATGGAATCTAGCAGCAGATACAAAGGTAATCAACTCAGAGTCATTTAACCAAGACTCGGCTGTAGAATTGAGAGGTGGATTTTTTAAATCAGGTGTTACTGGATTATAGGATATTGCTATTCGAGGATGATTTAAGCCAAGGTTTAAAAATTTATCACGAAGAGTCTTGCAAACAAAAACTATTCCACTAGCTTGTTTAATAGCACGAAGATGTATCCAATTATCAATACTGACATTTAAATCTTGGATGAATGCAGCGATAGGATTTATTTGGCGTTTAATCTTTGATTCCGAAAGATAATCGCTATGAATATAACTGATATATGGAATAGATAAACTTCCAGGTATAAACTTAGATAAATAAAAAAGCTTAGTGATAAATGCACTATGACAAATAATAATATCTGGTTTCTGTTCAGCAACGAGCTTATTTAATTGTATTGCTACCCATATTTGGTGTATTGCTCCGCCAATATAAAATAAAGTTCCGGCAATTTTCATCACAATGATTATATGAGCTGATTGAAAAGATAATATCCAGCGTGGATCTAAATCAGTCAGGATCGCAGTAGAGACTTTATAGCCAGCCTTTACCTGAGAAGAAATTAGCGAATCAGCAACTTTTGGCGCTCCACCAATGTTATTCAAAACTATATGACAAATATGCATACTTGTAGTTAGATTTTACTCCCTTTAGCAAAATAAATAAACTCAAATTTATTCGTGCAAAATGGCAGTAATAATTATACAGTCAGCAGGAGAGCGAAGCAACAATTTCTGACTTATTGTCTGGTTTTATGAATGCTGTTCTAAAACACTTTTAGTAACACTGGTTTCTGCTCTTGTATAAAGATATGTTTCCGGGACAGTGACTTTTTGGGTTTTAAAAGTTTTTTCTGCCCGATGCCAAAAGTCTGTATCCTCTCCATAGTGGATGTTTTCAAAGCCCCCTAACTCAAAAAATACTTTTCTCTTGCCGAAAAATGTCGGGCCTAAAACACATTCTCGCAAATTAATTGTTTTACCTGGCTGAAAATAATCTGCCACAAAAATCTCTTCATCACTGGCAAATCCCCCTTCAATTAAATCAATTTCTGGATGATTTTTCATGTATTCCAGTCGTGATTCTAGATGATTGGGTTTGTAAGCATCATCACTATCGAGAAGTGTAATATATTTGCCAAAGGATGCCTGAATCCCAGCATTTTTAGCGTAAGCTTGTTTTTTATTTTGATGTTTGAGATATCGTATATTAGAAAATTTCTGGACATAAGAATTGACAATTTCAAAGGTATTGTCTTGACTACCATCATCAACTACAATCAGTTCCCAATCTTTAAATGTTTGATTGATAACACTATTAATGCCATTATCTAAATATTTGGCGCGATTGTAAGTACAGATGACAACCGATATTTCTGGAACTGAATCAAATTTTATTGGACTCATAATAGATTGACACTAAAATTAAGTATTAGTATATTTACCACAGCATTTAGCAGATTATTCTGTGAGTGGATTATGACTGTTTCACCTTAAGCGGATCTGATTTTAACTTAGATGGGGATGCGCGATCGCTAATATTCCCGCATCCCCATTTAAAGTTACCTCTACTCCCACTGGTAAGGCTGCATTGGGATTATCGTGTCCAAAAGGCAAATCGGAGACAATGGGAATCCCTAAATCGCCCAAGCGATCGCGCAATACTTCTTCTACACTAAAACTAGATATAGTTGGTGGCGCTTCACAACGAGTAAAACCGCCCAACGCAATACCGCAGACTTGAGACAAAGCACCACTCAAACGCCACTGCGTCAGCATCCTATCAATCCGATAAGGTGCTTCCGTAACATCCTCAAAGGCCAGAATTACACCATCTAGATGTGGCAAGATTGGTGTACCCAAAAGGTGAGTAGCCACCGTGAGATTACCTGGTAATAAAGTACCATTCACCACACCACCACCCCAACCGCAACCTTTGAGAGGGGTAAAAGAACTACCTTCTACCCAATCAAATAATCGCTTAACTGACCAATCTTGCTCATCTGCCAAAGTTGTCATTACAGGGCCGTGAACGCCGGAAATTCCTGCTGTATAAAGGCTCCATAATAAAGCTGTGATATCAGAAAAGCCTATGAGCCACTTGGGAAGCCCTGATGGCCAATTCCAATTTTCTAAGATGCGGGTGCTGCCAAAACCACCTCTGGCACAGAGAATACCACGACAATCAGGATCTTGCCATGCTGCTGCTAGCTGTTGACGGCGATTTTCGTCTGTCCCTGCTAGATAACCCCATTTGTCATCTATCTGAGGACTGACTTTTAATTGATAACCACGCGATCGCCAAATTTCTAGACTCTGTTTAAATTCCTCGAATTCTCGCAAAGCACCACTAGGGGCAATTACTCGTAGTAAGTCTCCAGGTTTTAGGGGCGGTGGTAAGATTTTGGTTGGCATGAAAAAAGTTATGAGTCAAAAGTATAATAGACTTCTTGCAGAAGTGGGGAAAAGGTTAAGGGTTAAAGGGTAAAGGTATGGAATTTTCCCTTACCCTTTAACCTTTAACCTTTCCGCAATATCTTGCAAAAGTAACTTTTGCAAGATGTCTAATATTAACAATGCTGCAACTGTGTTAACAACACAACAACTTCATCAATTGCCTGCCGTATTACAGTTGCAGATTGATCCGACTGATTCACGATAATACTAAAAACTAGCGGCTCATATTTCGGCGCATTCATATATCCAGATAGAGAAACTACACCCGTTAACGTACCCGTTTTTGCTTGCACAATGCCCTCAGCAGGTGTATCTTGAAAGCGGCCTTTCAGAGTTCCACTTTTGCCAGCCACGGGTAAAGATGCGCGATATATATACGCTGTTGGGGTTTTTGCCATTCCCCGTAGAGTTTGGACAAAAGCTTCTGGTGTCACTAAGTCACGACGTGATAAACCTGAACCATCGACCAAAATATAATTAGCTGGATCGACCCCCAATTTAGTTAAACTTGCTTTGACAACTTCTAAACCGACATCAGCACTAGTCTGATTTTTCAGTCTAGTCTTTTTCACAGCTAATGCTCTCAGCAATGCTTCCGCATAAAGATTATTACTATTTAAATTAGTTTCTGCTAATAATTCAGCTAAAGGTGGCGACTCTACAAATGCTATTTCCCTTTGATTCACACCACCATTTACTACTAATGTTTGTCCCAAGTTAATTTTTTCTGTTGCTAAGGCAGTACGGAAACGTCGTAAGAAGTAATAATTAGGGTCAACTACAGGCAAATCTATTAAAGATTCTTCAGAATTCGTTGTCAGTTGTCCTTGAATTCGTAATACTGTTCCTGATAATTCGCGGGTAACATTGACATAGCTCGGTTGATTTTGAGGGACGGTTACTGACTGATTAATTATCCGCCACTGTTTTTCTTCGCCAGGATCGAGCCACAGCACTTGCAAAGATTTACCTACAGCCTGTGGTACAAGTTTAAAGCTAAAAATATTTTTATTTAGAATAAAGCTGCTGACTGGTACGCCATCACTTGACTGCACATCTTCCCATTGCCAGGTGGGGTTAACAATATCACCTTGAATATAACTATCATCAGCACTCAACTGCTGAATTTGAGTAATACCTTTCTGTTTTAACTGCTGTGCCAATTTTTGCAGTTCAGCATCACTTAAACTAGGATCTCCCCTACCGACAACACGTAAAACACCATTGCCATTCTGATAAATAGAGGTGCGAATCCGAAAATTAGCACCCAATTCCTGCAACGCGGCTGCTGTTGTCAGCAATTTGAGGTTAGACGCAGGAGTAAAATATTTTTGAGCATCTCGACTGTAAAGAGTTGGCCCCGTTGACAGAGGTTGTATCAAAATTCCCCAGCGCCCCCGACTAAATAAGGGACGATTGATTACAGCATCTATAGCTGTTCCCAGTTGACTAGAGCAAATTGATTTTGTGGTAGTTGTTGGTGCAACTGGGGTTTGTGCTTTTGCAATAGAACTAAATCCTATCTGGCTAGTCAAAAATATTAACAAAACACCCAGTGGTTGATTTAAAGTCTGAAGTCTCACCAATTTTCCTTATCCCAAAGACAGATATTTTCACCTTGCGAAGAACTTCTTTCCGGAGAGAGAAGAATTGGCTCAGTAAAGTTACTTAATTAGTATAGGGAAGATGTTCACATGTTTCATAGATGGGCGATGTCTACGACGGGCTGCGCCTACGCACAACTATAATTTATGGGACTACAAAATCGAAACCTAAGTCAACCTGCACATACAGAAATACGAAATCGAGGCAATGGTGTGAGTACATTTTTATCTGGTGTAGCTGTATTACTCTCTACTTTGGCTTTGGGATGTAGCGGCTATGTAGCTTATGAAGTTTTTACGTTGCGGCAGACACTAAATGCTACTAGTACAGCCAGTAATACCATTCCCACTCAAGTTGCAAGTCCTACAGCTACAATTTCTCCACAAGCAACAGTATCACCATCCCCAGCGAGTGCTACAACTTCAGCAATTAGTCCTGGTCAATTTGTGCAGCCTGCTTTTGGCAAAAAGGCAGAAGTTGAGTTACTTTCAGCAAAACGAATTAAAGATCCAGAAACTGGAAACCGCGATGTGGTAAATCTGCAAATGCGGATTCGTCGCCTTGCCACAGACGGAGTTGTTGGTAGCGATATTATCTCGGTTGCTAGTACAACAGCCCGCAATCCTGACACTAGCGTAACCTACAAAGGAGTTGCTCTTAATCGCTCAACAGGAAGCGTTTCTTTGTTCCAAGTGCGTCCACAAGCCTCCGCAGATGCTTATATCTGGCTAAGAGTTCCCGATGGTATCAATAATTTGGACATTTTTGTGCCAGATACAGCCGCATTTAAAAATGTACCAATTTCATTTTAACTAGCTAACTGATATCAAATGACTCCCCATCAAAGGGAGTCATTAGTCGTTGATTATACAAGATAATGCTTTAGTTCTCTAAACAGTAGCCTGCAACTGTAAGCAGCAGTCTGAGAGATAACCAAATTTCCAAAACCTTTTTTAATTACTTTCTCTTTCACTCCACGAGCAATGTTGCTGACTGCCATTGATGCAGTTTTAGTGTTGCTTCTAACTGTGGTTGAAGTTCTTTATTAACCATTGGTAAGAGCTTATCCCAAAATAATTTTAAATATTTTAAATAAACAAGAATTCTAAGATCACAAGGTTAGCGAATAGGTAACAGGGCATTCTAATTGATATCAATTGTCCAGTATAGAAAATAATCGGATGCGCTAACATCATCAGTTTTGCAGCAGAACTGTAATTTTCAGCATTAATTAGGGAAATATAAGTTTGATTAACTTTGCAATTATCGCAATGCTGATTCGGAGTGTTATCAGAAATGTTAACTCAAGGTTAAGGATTTAAAGTATGTTATCTATACATACCATGACGAATGCTAATAATCTGAACTTGCGATTAGAGTCTACTTTGCAAGAATTACCACTTTGGTCTGTTTACGTCGAAGCAGATAGTCCAGCAAATGATTTGAATACACTCTTTAAGCAAGAACCTTTACTACCAGGAATTATCCTGGTGAAAAATCATGACTATCTGGGGATGATTTCTCGACAAAGATTTTTTGAACACATGAGCCGTCCCTATAGTTTTCCACTATTTTCTAAACGACCTGCGATTAATCTGATTAACTTTCTTCAGCCAGATGTATGTATCATTTCTGAGGATACGCTGATTGTAGAAGCAAATAAGGTAGCATTGCAGCGAGAACCTCAATTTGTATACGAGCCGATTTTAATAGAAACTCAGTTAGGTAGTTATAAGCTACTCGATTTCCATCATTTACTTTTAGCTTATTCCCAAATTCATATTTTAACATTAGCTCAACTAGAGAAAGTAGAAGAACAATCTAGAATTGCTAAAGTAGGTTTTCGTACACTTAAGAATAACTATGCGCGATTAATTCAAAATGAAAAAATGGCTGCTTTAGGACAACTTGTTGCTGGCATTGCACACGAAATCAATAACCCTGTGAACTTTATCGCTGGCAACCTTGTTTATGCACTCAACTACACTCAAGATTTACTACAGTTAATTAGCCTATACCAACACCATTATCCTGCACCAGTGGCAGAAATTGAAGACGCGATCGCAGAAATAGAACTAGAATTTTTAACTGCTGATTACCTCAAGCTTCTTGATTCTATGAAGTTTGGTACTGAGCGTATCCAAGAGATAGTTCTTTCATTGCGTAACTTCTCTCGCCTCGATGAATCTGATAAAAAAATAGTTGATATTCATGAAGGTATTGATAGTACTCTAATAATATTACAAAGCCGTCTCATAAATCAGCAAACAGGTCAGCTAATTACTATTGATAAAGAGTATGGAAATCTCCCTCTGGTAGAATGCTATCCTGGTTTAATAAATCAAGTGTTTATGAATATTCTATCGAATGCGATTGATGCTATATTCGAGAGTTTTGAATCAGCTTATTCAACTCTAAAATCACCTGTAATTCGTATTCGTACTGAAGTCACAGACAATCAGCAAGTAGTGATTCGCATTGCCGATAATGGTACTGGAATTCCCAAGGATATACAAAAGCGATTGTTTGACCCCTTCTTCACCACTAAACCCGTCGGTAAAGGCACTGGGTTAGGGTTATCTATCAGCTATCAAATTATTGTAGAAAAACATTGTGGTCAACTGCAATGTATATCTACCATAAAAGAAGGAACCGAGTTTATTATTACAATTCCTGTCGAACTTAATTCCTGAAAAGTTAGTTAAAAAATCTCTATTTTGGGTAAATACTAATCGTTCTATGCTTTTTTGCGAGTACTTCGACGCGTAGGTGCTGGGATAGCTGGTTCATAAGCCTTGAGTCCGCCATCGCCCGTAAAAATTTCTACTTGAAATGTGCTACTGGTTTTGGCGTAATATTCGGCCACAGTCTTAATTGTCGCATCTCCGATAGAAATTTTTCTAGATGCTAGAGTAGGCCATTCAGTAGCCAGTTGTTTCAATTGCTCTGAGTTCCAAAGTTCACCTACTTGAGTTTCAAAAACTCCCCAAGGTATAACTCCATCTGCTACTTTTACTAAAATATTACCGAAAGCTTGAGCAATTTCGTATCGCTTAGAGTTAGCTTGTGCAATATGATTACCAGTTTCTATAATTGTTGCTATTGGTAGTATAAACTTTGCACCTTGTTTTTCTTCTGCCTGAAAACGGGCTTCAACTCTTTTTTTATCCCATTTATCGTTATCAGAACCACAAGTCTCTTTACCAGGTACACCTAAATAAACGCAAAGTATTGATGTGTCAATAATCAAAACCTTTCTCATATTTAACTTTATTTATTATCAGAAAGGCTCTTTTCAATTGCACCTTTAGTTGCTAATCTGCCTAAAGTACCTGATGCTAACAAAAGAGGAAGATTTTCAATATCTTCTAAAAGAGTTAGTTTGCTTTCTCCAGTTTCAGAATCGCGGTGTGCGACAACCACAAAAGGAATTATCTCTGGGCCTAAAGCATCAAGTAAAGCTGGGTTGTGAGTAGTAAGTAAAATATCAATTTTTCTTTTGCTGCCAATCTCTCGCAGTATTCTTACCAGTAATTCTGCACGCGAGGGATGAAGCCCGTTATCTATTTCTTCAATTACTAGTTGACTTCCTTCTGGCTGCGTAAGCAATGCTGTGAGTATTGCTATAAAACGTAAAGTTCCATCGGACATAGTTCTAGCATCAATCGCCGTTGGATCTTGACCAGGTTTCCATTGTTCTTGACAATAGAGCATTGCATCAGTACTAAATCTACCCACTTTTTCTGCCCATACTTTTTGAATATCACCTTCTGGTAAATCTTGGACGTAGGTAGATAGCGTTGATTCTACTTTTTCTTTCCGTTCATCAGGTAACGTTGCTAGCACACCCGCAATATTAGATGCATTACTTTCAAAAGTGTCGGACAGGCGTGAGTAATCACGCATTTTTGAAGGGACAGGATTGAGAATTAATATATTTTCTAACTTAGAAATTACGCATTCTTTAACTTTTTGATTTAAAGTGATATATTCATTATATATGTTTTGGAATTCTTCAGTTCCAACGTAGATTTCAGAAATGTTTTTGCCATTTAAATATTTTGATAAGTTTATCATTTCATCCATATTGATAGGATAATTCACTTCTTTTAAACCACTTCTAGTTGGAAAATGCCAACTTTTAGTGGTAATTATATTTAGAGAATCATTTAAAATATTTTCACTCAATATTTTAGGCTCGATATATTCTTCTATAATTCTAATTTCAGGTATTGTTTGAACTTTTATAACATATAAATAATCAATTTTTTCATCTTCGCCTGCAACCAACGCTTTTAATGTAAATTCTTTTTCCGGTTTAAGTGCAGCCCACTCTATACCGCCACGAATAGATGAAAGTATTTTATCTCCGGCTAAAGCCGCTTCAATATTCTCACCTCGTGCTATTCTTTGCAAGAATTCCAAAGCTTCAAGCACATTAGACTTACCACTTGCATTTGTCCCAATCAGAACAGTCAACGGGTCAAGTGGAAGCTCGGCATAACGGAAACTTTTCCAATTTTCAAGAATGAGTTGTTTAAGCATGATCAACTCCAAAACTCTACCTACTTAAATTTAGCTCCTAACAGTGGCGTTGGCAAAGCCCGCCGTAGGCATCGCACAATTTTTTCATCCTTCAACATCCCACCCAAAAAACAGCAAAGCCAGCAGACAAAGTAAAAAATTGCGTAATTACTCTATCTAACTGGCTACCTCTCACTGTGATTTTGGCGATTTATTTTTCTGGCGGTAAATCTACACTGTAAACAGTCTTCCCAGCCAAGTTACGCAGTGTTACTGTCATCACTTTTGTATTTCCATCAATTTTAACTCCTCCAAAGAATTGCAAACCTTCACTTGGGGGTCGATTTGCTTTTGTACCTGGAGGAAGACTTTGAAATACTAATTGTGGACCAAAGGTATTTTCCAATTCATTGGGACCAAATGTACCAGAGTTAAGCGGCCCAGCAACAAACTCCCAAAAAGGCTTAAAGTCGGTAAACTGTGCTTTGGCGGGGTTGTAATAGTGAGCGGCTGCGTAATGTACATCAGCAGTTAACCAAACAACATTCTGGATATTCTTATTTTTGATAAATCGTAGTAAATCAGCAAGTTCTAATTCTCTTCCTAAAGCTGGGCCATTTCCATTAGCCCAAGCTTCAAAATCAGTGCTACCGTCTTTAACTATAAGTCCCAAAGGCATATCACTAGCAATCACTTTCCATGTTGCTTTTGATGACAGCAATTGTCTTTTCAACCATTGCACTTGTGTTTTGCTCAAAAAGTCTGTTTTTTTACTTGCTACTGGCTGATTATTGGGGGAATTTGGCCCCCGATAGGTGCGCTCATCCAGCATGAAAATGTCTAATAATGGACCATAGTTGAAAGAGCGATAAATTTTCGCTTTATCTGGGCTTTCATATCCAATAGGCAGATATTCTAAAAATGCTTGTCTTGCCCTTTGAGCTAGTAAGTTAACATCCTTAACTGTATAACGGTCATCGTTGAGGATAATTTGTCCAGGATACCAATTGTTTCTTGTTTCGTGGTCGTCCCACTGTGCCAATATGGGAACTTCAGCATTGAAACGCTTGATATTTTTATCCAGCAAATTGTAGATATAGTTACCACGATATTCTGTGAGAGTTTCTGCTACTTTGGATTTTTCTGGTGTCGTGATGTTTTTCCAAATTGTGCCGTCGTCTAGAGTTACTTCTGATTGAATCGGGCCATCAGCATAAATATTATCGCCCGAATGAATGAAAAAGTCGGGATGAAGTTGGCGCATAGTTTCGTAAATTTTCATCCCACTAAAATCAGGATTAATTCCCCATCCTTGACCGGCAGTGTCACCACCCCACACAAAGAATATATCTCGTCCAGATTTGGGGGGAGTTCGGAAAGTACCATAAAAAGGAGCGCTGCAAGTCCGTTGATAATCTAAATCTTGGAAAATCACCCGATAAAATAATTTTTGGTCTGGTGGTAGATTCTTCAGATAAAGTCGTGCTGTAAAGTCGCTATTTTTTAAAGCATTAGGCCCCACAACTCGCTGCACATTGCGAAAAGATTCGCTGGTAGAATATTCTACAATCATTTTGGCAGGGCGATCGCTCCGACTCCAAATCACGATGCTATCGTTAGATATATCTCCGCTAGCTACGCCATAAGGTATGCCAGGACGCATTCTATCAGAGGTGATAATTGCAGGTGCTTCCCCAAAAACTGGTGATTTAGCGACAAAATTTGTGGAAATAATTCCGCCAGCAGTGATAGCTGAATGTAGCAAAAACTGACGCCGATTTAGCTTCAATGGGTGATGAGATTCCATACTAAATAACAGCAACCTTAAACTAAAGTATTACAGGATAAGTGTTTACCACACCTTGTTATGTCAACAAGTAAAGATTGAGTTATCTAAGGGTTAATAAAATATATTTAGTTTGATGTAATCAGAATGGTAGTCTTGATTATGAACTGGTGTGAGCAAATTTATCCATGACCGAACAAAAAAGGATATAGAGCAACTAAATTTATTTATGAGTTGGTTAATTTTTAATTTTTAATTTGGAGCGAAGCGACGTGACTGCTGCTGTATTTCTAGAAAATGTCTACAAGTTTTACAACAATGTACCTGTAGTCAATGACCTATCATTCCAAATTGAAGCAGGGGAGATATTTGCTCTACTTGGCCCGAACGGTGCGGGTAAATCCACCACAATTAGGATGCTGACTACACTCACAAAACCGTCCCAAGGACGCATAGAAGTAGGTGGATATGATGTTACGAGCCAAGCAACGTTGGCAAAACAGAGTATTGGTGTAGTTTTGCAACAAGTCAGCGTGGATAATGATTTAACCATCTGGGAAAATATGGAACTACACGGGAGACTACATCACATTAGTAACCCGCAGCGACAAAAATTGATTAATCAATGGCTAGAGTATGTTGAGCTAGCAGAAAAACGCGATGATTTAGTAAAAACCCTGTCTGGGGGTATGAAACGACGGTTGCAGATTGCGAGAGCTTTATTGCATCAACCGCAAATTTTGTTTTTAGATGAACCAACGGTAGGACTAGACCCCCAGACTAGGCGACGCCTCTGGGAAATTATTCGAGATTTAAATAAACAAGGGATGACGATGCTACTAACGACCCATTATATGGATGAGGTCGAATTTTTGTGCGATGCCTTTGGTTCTACCAAGCCAGGACGCATCGGTATTATGGATAGCGGTAAGCTGATTTCTTTGGGAACTTTACAACAGCTGCGTTCTGCTCACGGTGAAGGTTTAGTGATGAAACAATTAGGTGTATCTAATGTGGGAAGTGATAGCGCTCGTAATTGGGAATATCTGTTTTTCCCATCATTGGAAGCAGCAAATATCTACTTGAATGAACAGCCCGATAAAACCGGAATGATGGTGCGTCCCTCTAATCTGGAAGATATTTTTGTGGAATTAACGGGACGCCAGTTAGATTAACCTCATCCTCCTAACTGCCGTAGCATGGCTTCTACCCTTTCTACGCCATCTGGGTCATTGCGCCGCTTGTACAAATCACGGGCTTTCTGAAGCAAGCTGTTTGCTTGTTTGGCTTGTCGTCGCTGTTTATACATCGAACCCATCAACTCATAAGTCTGGGCGTTGTTTTTATCCAAGTCGATTGCTTGTTGGTATGCCCAGGTAGCAGCATTATAGTCTCCCATGCGGGATTGGGTTACAGCCAATCCTAAATAGGCGTTGACGTTGTTACGGTTCAACTGTATGGCACGACGATAACCTTCCTTTGCCCCACGGGTGTCGCCCAAATTGGCTTTGATGTAACCCACAGCGTAGTAAAAATCACTATTGTTTGGGTTGATACCGATCGCTTTACGATAAGCTGCTAATGCTGCTTGGTAATTTCCCTGTTGAGCGTATAAATACCCAATACCTGAATGAATTTTAGCATTCTTCGGATCTAAACTAGCTGCTTGCTGATAAACAGCGATCGCACCACCATAATCTCCAGCATTCACTAACCTCCGTCCTTCCTCCAGTAATTGCTTTAACTCTGGGTTTTTGGCTTGCGCCACTAATACCTGAGCCTGAGCTACTGAAGGTAGGGTGAAAGTAAAACATCCTAGTAACACCACACTAAACACGAATGATGTTGGCTTGTACACAGTAAATTTCCTGAAATTTTAGAGGACTTTTTTCTTGTACATTAAAACAAAAATATGGACTTTTGAAAACTGTATTTCTTCGTATTGATTCAGATGTTAATAGTTCATTTTCTTTTCTTTTACATTTAGCACTACATAACAGAGTTTTTACTGAAGGATGAAGTGTCAGCGATCGAAGGCAGGTGGAGATACCATACATATAAACCAGTACTATAACAAAACTACACATTTTTTAATCAGTAGTTATACGTGTTACCCAGAAAAACTCAACAGGAATCTGACTTCATCCTAGATTTTGATACAGCAAGCTTATAGGCTTTGACGTTTATTCCTATTTTTATTTCATTTAAAAGCTTGCTGACTCTGTATCCAATTTTATGATATTTTTAATCCTTGATACTACCCTTTGAGAAGTTTTCATTCAGGCATTTACATCCTTTTTTGGTCATTCAAAGATAAGATAAATTTAAACTGTAAAATGTTACAT
This sequence comes from Nostoc sp., assembly GCF_036917375.1. GTDB lineage: Bacteria > Cyanobacteriota > Cyanobacteriia > Cyanobacteriales > Nostocaceae > Nostoc. The sequence continues at coordinate 79,733 of NZ_JBALDN010000093.1, read as the reverse complement.
TAATCTGTTTAGAACAAGACTAACCCCAAAGTGCAATCTAAAATTGTATGAAAGGATGTTTATCAAACCTATATTCTGTAATAATAGTTACAATTGTTAAAGTGTTTATCAAAATACTTTAATAATAAATATCAAGATATATTCTATATAGGAGGTTAATTTATGATTATAACTACCACTGATGTCATTCAAGGAGCCGTGATTGAATCATATTTAGGCATTGTGACAGCAGAAGTCGTCTATGGCAGCAATTTCTTACGAGATTTTTTGGCTGGGATTCGAGATATTATCGGTGGACGCACTGGTAGCTATGAGCGTCTATTTGAGCAGGGTCAACGCAAGGCACTAGAAGAATTAGAACAACGCGCACAACGTTTAGGAGCAAATGCTGTAATTGGGATTGAAATTGATACTGGCACAATCAATCTTGACCAGTCAGGAGTTCTTTTGCTGATTACTGCCACAGGCACTGCTGTGAGGATGCGTTAGTTTTTGATGATTTTTACTTTTGACATTCATTACACAGCTTTAGTTAGATTAAGTCTAATGGCGTACATCTTTAAAGCTGGTTTTTGATAGCTAGCTAATAGTTATATTTTAAGTTAAAAGTTTTTAAATGGAAATCTTAGGAAAAGTACATAAATGAACACTAAACTATATTAAAAATTGTTAAACAAAGTTTGTTTTTTCTAGCTAAAGACAGACCTATTAAATCTTTCTATCGATAGAGATTAAAACAGAACATTTAGTTATTTAATTTGAAGCATAAACATGAATATACCCGAGCAGGAACTTTGCTGAAACAGCACTGGAGAACATAAGCGATGTCATACGTAAATCGGACAGGCAATGACGTTATATCTACTGATACTGTGGTAGCAGGTCGAGTAGCCGAATATCACGACCGTGTTCGCTGGGGGCCAATTATTGCTGGTTTGTTGGTTTCTTTAGCTACACAATTAATTTTGAGTTCTATCATTGCTGCGGTTGCGGCAGGCACAGTTGCAGGTTCAGGTGCACCCAGAACAATTGCTCCTAACGCTGCGGGTAATGCGGGGCTTTGGTCAACTATCGCTTTACTAATTTCCCTGTTTACTGGTGGTTGGGTTACAGCCCGCGCTTGTGGGCCGATGAACCGTAATACAGCTCTTCTTAACGGCGCAATTCTTTGGGCAACGACTTTGGCAGTTAGCTCATGGCTTTTAGCAAGTGGAGTATCTGGTGCTTTTGGTGTTGCTGCTTCTAACGCTGGGGAAGTCATAAACCAGGTACAACAGCAAGGTGGTGTTAATGTACCACAAGCAAACATAAGTGCCCAACAAGCTCGTGAAACGGCAGCTAATATACGTTCGGGATTGTGGTGGTTTGTGTTTGGTTCTTTGTTGGGTTTAATAGCCTCAATGATTGGAGCCGTAACTGGCGCTCGTACTCCTCGTACTAACACTTACAATACTTAAATAATTGTTTGAAAAATCAAATGTTATTTATAAATAAAAAAAAGCACCTTGAAAAAGGTGCTTTTTATTTATAGCACAATACAGTTGTTAAGCCTAAAACTCAACTTATACGAGGTTGGGTTGAGGAACGTAGCTTGCTACAATTTTCTTAACTGAACATGAAATGCAAACTTTACTACCACAGTTTACCATTTCAGATATGAACCTTCAATTCCCTGCTCGCGTCGAATTTTGCCATCTTTTTCAAACCAGGCAATTACTTGCTGCGCGGTCAAATCTTCAATAGTAACACCGTACTCTTGGGCAATATGTTTCAAAAGCTTCAGTGATGAAATTGTCAATCTTGTTAAAAACTTTTCTGGGGAAGACAACAACGCCGCATCTACTTTTGCTGACTCTTCCAAAGTTAAAAATTGTGCCGATGGTTGCTGTGTTGGTACATCCATAAATGCTATCTCAAACTTAGTTGATTATTGATAATAGGTAGTTGCTATTTAGCTATTATCCATTACCAGGGCTAGATGTAAACCGAGTTTATCTATGATAATTTTACTGGCGAATTTGTACTAAATAGCCACAACGGTGTTCGCCATCAATAATCCAGTGGGTGCGCTCTACGTTACAATCGGGTAAGACGGCTGCAAACATTTCTAATTCGTGACCGCAGATGCTGGGGAAAGACTCGGCAACGTTAGAAATAGCGCAGTTATGCTCCATTAAGATAAAGCGATCGCTCTCAAAGGAGTCATTTACATCAACAGGATGACACTCTGCCATGAAGCCTTCCGCTTTTCTTAACTCTACTAAGTTGGCTACACGTTCTCGCAGTGAACCGTTACCGACGCGATCGCGGTATTCTTTGGCTTTGCGCTGCCACTGTTTCTCTAAAATCGATTTAAATTGGTCGTGTCCTACCGTTTCGGCTAAGGTGTCTAGCAACGAAACCGCAAAATTTCCGTGGCCATCACCAAAGCGATCGCTCATTGTTCGATGCAAGCGATCGCGTCCTTGACGACTCAATTCATAAAGATGCTGCGGACGCCCCATCCCCGTTGCCTGCACTGATGTCGAATACAAAACTAGCTCCTCCGTCTCCAAATCTTTGAGATGGCGACGAATAGCTTGGGGGGTAACGTCTAAAACTTCAGCTAGCTCCAAAGCCGTTGCTTTTTCGTGTTTGTGCAGATATTCTAGGATATCTTGCTTGGTTGAGGACTGGTGGGTAGTCGCCATCTTCATGTGGTGCGAGACGTTCAGCGAACGCCCCAAAAATTAATTTCTTTCAAAATTTGACCGTGCCGATTTTGGATTTTGGATTTTGGACTTCGACTTCGCTCAGTCGAACGATTTTGGATTAAAAAAGTTTTCTAGTATATGCCCCGCTACGCTATCGTCAATCTAAAATCCTTGAGCCAAGCACCCTTGTGGTCTCTTTCAATCCCAAATTGCAAATCTAAAATCCAAAATTGTTTGACTTTGACAACATTGTTGTTGTTAATTTAGCGTAAAATGAAGATAGATTAAACAACATAGCTGTTGTTTTACTCTCCACCACTATTCTAGCAGCCGTGTAACCATTCCGTAACGGTAGATGGGAATCGGCTAAAGAAACCCCGTCTCCCATCCTTATAGAGAGATTCAAGTTCCGAACACGAGAGATTATTACTGATGAGTGCCACTGTCAAAACCTTAGTCAACCAACCCTACAAGTACGGCTTTGTCACCGACATTGAGGCCGACACTATTCCGCGTGGACTAGACGAGGACGTTATCCGCTTGATCTCCTCTAAGAAGAACGAGCCGCAGTTCATGCTGGACTTTCGCCTCAGAGCTTATCGCCAGTGGCAAAAAATGACGGAACCAACTTGGCCGAATGTCAAGTATCCGCCAATCAATTATCAGGATATCATTTACTACTCAGCGCCAAAACGTAAGAAAGAAAAACTAAACAGCTTGGATGAAGTTGATCCAACCCTTTTAGAAACCTTTGAGAAGTTAGGCATTTCCCTATCTGAACAGAAGCGGCTGGCAAATGTCGCCGTTGATGCAATTTTTGATAGCGTTTCTGTCGCCACTACATTTAAAGAAAAGCTAGCGGAAGATGGCGTTATTTTCTGTTCGTTTTCGGAAGCGTTGCAAGAACACCCAGAGCTGATCAAAAAATATTTGGGTAGCGTTGTTCCCATCGCTGACAACTATTTTGCCGCCTTGAACGCCGCCGTATTTAGCGATGGTTCTTTTGTCTACATTCCTAAAGGCGTGAAATGCCCAATGGAACTGTCTACCTACTTCCGCATCAACTCTGGTGATACGGGACAATTTGAGCGGACTTTGATTGTCGCCGAAGAAGGTAGTTATGTTTCTTACCTCGAAGGTTGTACCGCACCAATGTATGACAGCAACCAGTTGCACGCCGCAGTTGTGGAACTCGTTGCCCTCGACAACGCCGAAATTAAATACTCCACCGTGCAAAACTGGTACGCTGGCGATGCTAATGGTAAAGGTGGTATTTACAACTTTGTCACCAAGCGCGGTTTGTGTCAGGGTGTAAATTCCAAGATTTCCTGGACTCAAGTAGAAACAGGTTCGGCAATTACTTGGAAATATCCTAGTTGTGTGTTGGTGGGTGATAACTCTGTGGGTGAGTTCTACTCGGTGGCGCTGACAAATCATCAGCAGCAAGCTGATACGGGTAGTAAGATGATTCACGTAGGTAAGAATACCCGCAGTACAATTATTTCTAAAGGAATCTCCGCAGGTAATTCTAGTAATAGCTACCGGGGTTTGGTGAAAGTTAATCCGACGGCTAAAGGGGCGAGAAATTATTCTCAGTGTGACTCAATGCTGATTGGGGATAATGCCCATGCCAACACCTTCCCTTATATTCAGGTGCAAAATAACGGTGCGAAGGTGGAGCATGAAGCTTCTACTTCTAAAATTGGGGAAGATCAGTTATTTTACTTTGCTCAACGAGGTATTTCTTCTGAAGATGCTATTTCGATGATGATTAGCGGCTTCTGTAAGGATGTTTTCAATCAGCTACCGATGGAGTTTGCTGTGGAAGCTGATAAGTTGTTGAGTTTGAAGTTGGAAGGCAGTGTTGGATAAATGGAAGCAAGGATAAACACAGAGACATCGGCTTTCTGTGTTTATCTTTAGGAAGAATGACGAACCGCAGAGGCGCAGAGAGCGCAGAGAAAGAGAAGGGAGAGAAGATGATTATTGAAAATAGTGAAGTTGTGCTGTCAGTACGGAATCTGACGGCTAATGTTGATGGGACACCGATTCTTAAGGGTGTGAATCTGGAGGTGCGATCGGGTGAAATTCATGCGATCATGGGGCCGAATGGTTCTGGTAAGAGTACCTTTTCTAAGGTGTTGGCTGGGCATCCGGCGTATGAGGTGACTGGCGGTGAGGTGATTTTTCAGGGGCAAAATTTGTTGGAGTTTGAGCCGGAGGAACGCGCTAGAAGTGGTGTATTTTTGGCGTTTCAGTATCCGTTAGAAATTCCGGGTGTGAGCAATTTGGATTTCTTGCGGGTGGCGTACAATTCTCGGCGGAAGGCGCAAGGTTTAGAGGAAATAGACGCTTTTGATTTTGACGATTTGATTGAGGAAAAGCTGGATGTGGTAAAGATGAATGCCAGTTTTCTCAGTCGGAGTTTGAATGAAGGGTTTTCTGGTGGTGAGAAAAAGCGGAATGAAATTCTGCAAATGGCGTTGCTGGAACCAAAGTTAGGAATTTTGGATGAAACAGATTCAGGTTTGGATATTGACGCGCTCCGAATTGTGGCGAATGGGGTAAATCAACTGGCAAGTCCAGACAATTCGACAATTTTGATTACTCACTATCAGCGATTACTTGATTACATTGTGCCTGATTTCGTGCATGTGATGGCACAAGGGCAGATTATTACGAGTGGTGGTAAAGAACTGGCGCTGGAATTAGAGTCTCGCGGTTATGACTGGGTGCTGGAAGAATTTGCTGCTGGGGTGGGTGTGTAATGAATATTCAAGTATCTCCTAGTCCAATACCTAACTCAAATGCAGTCAGTTTAACATCGATGTTAGATAGAGATGATTATCTGACTGGGTTATTAAATCAAGTAACGGCAACTAAAACAGAAGGTTGGTTGCAGGAATTACGCCAAAGTGCTGCAAATTGGGTACGTCACTCGATTATCCCGACTACCCGCGAGGAAGAATGGCGATTTACTGATTTGTCGTCTCTACGAAAGGTGCAATTTAATAATGTAGAGGCGGGAAATTTTGCGTCTCTAGTATTTGATATTTTGCCAGAGGCGGCTAATAGTCGTTTGGTATTTGTTAATGGCGTTTTTGCGCCGGAGTTATCCGCAGTTTCAGATTTACCATCTGGAATTGTCGTGAGTAATTTGGCTGGTTTGTCTGCGGTTGAGCAGGAGGGTGTACGGCAGTATTTAGCTCAAGCTGAGGGAGCGCAGGAGGTTTTTACTGCTCTCAATACGGCTGGGATAACTGATGCTGCTGTGGTGTGGGTGAAGAAGAATGTGGTAGTTGAAACGCCAATTCATTTGGTGTTTATTTCGGTTGTGGGTGAGACGGCGATGATTTCGCAGCCGCGTTGTTTGGTGGTGGCGGAAAGTGGTTCGCAGGTGACGTTGGTTGAGGAATATACGAACCGCCAAGACACCAAGAGCGCGGAGGACGGAGTTTATTTAACTAACGCGGTTACGGAAATTTGGGTTAGTGAAAATGCCCAAGTTAGTCACATTAGGGTTGAGCAAGAAGGTGCAGAGGCTTTTCATATTGGGAAAACTGCGATCGCACAAGCTCGTGATAGTCGATATACTTGTCATGCCATAACTTTAGGTGCGAAGTTGTCACGGCACAACTTGGAGATTTTACAAACTGGTGAGCAGACACAAACCACTCTCAATGGTTTGACGATAATTTCTGGTAAGCAGTTGTCTGATACTCACAGTGCGATCGCACTTAACTATCCTCACGGTACAAGTGACCAATTGCATAAATGTATTGTAGGCGATCGCGCTCATGCGGTGTTCAATGGTAAAGTTTTTGTACCCAAACCAGCGCAGTTAACAAATGCGTCCCAGTTGAATCGCAATTTGCTACTATCATCGAAAGCCAGAGTTGATACCAAACCCCAATTGGAAATTACTGCGGATAATGTAAAGTGCGCTCACGGTGCTACCGTTAGCCAATTGGAAGATGATGAAATATTTTATTTGCAAAGTCGAGGAATTGATGAAAACGATGCTCGGAAGTTGTTAATTAACGCCTTCGCTGCTGAAGTTATCAACCAAATACCGATTCCCTCTCTGCGAGAAATCCTTTTAAACACAGTGAATAATCTCAAGTCCCTGACTAATGAGTAATAACGTAATCTACCAATGACTTTTACTCCTACCAAAACCCTTGCTGATAAAGTTCGCGCTGACTTCCCGATATTGCATCAGGAAGTCAATGAGAAACCCTTGGTTTATCTCGATAATGCTGCGACATCGCAAAAGCCTTTGTTCGTATTAAATACCCTGCGGGATTATTACGAGCAATATAATGCTAACGTGCATCGAGGTGCCCATACACTGAGTGCTAAAGCTACTGATGCTTATGAAGGTGCTAGAGATAAAGTTGCCAAATTCATCAATGCTGCATCGCGTCAGGAAATCGTCTACACGCGCAACGCAAGCGAAGCGATTAACCTAGTAGCCTATAGCTGGGGAATGAATAATTTGCAGCCTGGGGATGAAATTATTCTGTCGGTGATGGAACACCACAGTAATATTGTGCCTTGGCAATTGGTGGCGCAAAAAACGGGTGCAGTACTTAAATTTGTGGAATTAACACCAGAAGAAACTTTTGATTTGGAACAGTTTAAAAAGCTGATTTCCGAAAAAACAAAGTTAGTGTCGGTGGTGCATATTTCTAATGCTTTGGGTTGCATTAATCCAGTGGAAGAAATTGGTGCGATCGCTCACAGCTACGGTGCTAAATTCTTAGTTGATGCTTGCCAAAGTGTTCCTCATTACCCTGTAGATGTGCAGAAGATAGATTGTGATTGGTTGGTAGCATCTGGTCATAAAATGTGTGCGCCAACTGGGATAGGATTTCTGTATGGCAAGTTGGAATTATTAGAATCAATGCCACCATTTTTTGGTGGTGGTGAAATGATTGCAGAGGTGTATTTAGACCATTCAACTTATGCAGAATTACCGCATAAATTTGAAGCTGGGACACCTGCAATTGGGGAAGCGATCGCACTTGGTGCTGCGATAGATTATCTTAGCAGTATCGGCATGGATAAAATCCACGCCTACGAAGCAGAATTAACCGCTTATTTGTTCCAACAATTAGAGCAAATTCCCCAAATTATAATTTACGGCCCCAAACCAAATGCAAAAGGTGAAGGGAGAGCCGCTCTTGCATCGTTCACAGCCGGAGAAGTCCACGCCAACGACTTATCTACATTATTAGATCAAGAAGGCGTTGCTATCCGTTCTGGACACCACTGCACACAACCATTACACCGTTACTTAGGTCTTGCTGCAACCGCACGAGCAAGTCTATCTTTCTACAACACCCGCGAGGAAATTGATATTTTCATCAAAGCACTGAAAGAAACTCTCGACTTTTTTGCAGGTTTCCTTGCTTAAAGTTACAAAATATTTAGATACTAATTGTGCCAAATATCAGCAAAATCTTGCTAATATTTGGCACAATTTAATTATCTGGATTATTTACAGGAGCAACTAAAGTGTCATACAGTGACTTTACTTTATATAGAGTTAGAAAAACCTTTGGTTTAACTATTTATGATAAAGTTGATATATTTGCATCTGTACATGAAGTAGAGTGTCCAGCATTACTTGTAGAAATATTGCAGGAAAATGTACCTTTGGCTCTTGCTAGTAATACTGAAAAATCACGTTCAGAGATGATTATTGCGCCTATTTTAATTGCTGTAAGGAAATATTTAAATAATCAAATAAGTTTATTTTCTGGTATCGATTTTACTGTTGATTCCGCACAAGGTTTAAATGGAAATTGCGATTTTATTATTAGTCGTTCATCAGAGTTACTAATTCTGAATGCACCAGTTGTCACAATTGTAGAAGCTAAAAAAGAAAATATCAATGCAGGATTAGGTCAGTGTGTAGCAGAGATGTTAGCAGCTAAATTGTTTAATGAACGTGAGGGTAATAACATTCAGGCAATTTATGGAACTGTCACCACTGGAACTAACTGGAAGTTTTTGAAACTTATTGGGCAAGTGATTGAAATTGACTTGAGCGAGTATTATATTAATGACATAGGTAAGATTATCGGGATTTTATCTAACATCCTGACAGAAGAAGTATTTTAACTAATTCTGGAGGTTTAACAAGTTTTGTGGTGAAGTCTAAATTTTGTTACAAATCTTAATTACGAATTTCGTTAGCGTAGCCTTAGCGAGTCATTGAGCGTCATTACGAATTATTTTAATATGCTTGTCAAGTCAACGGTTGGTGAACAAAGAACAGTGCTACATAACATTAGCTGGGAAACCTTTGAAGCCTTGTTGAGAGATACGGGTGAAGATAGAGTTTCTCGGTTTGCTTATGATTGCGGTGTTTTAGAAATCATGACTCCACTTTTTGAACACGAAAATCCTAAAAGTAATTTTGGTAATTTTATTATTGCTTTGGCTGAAGAATTAGGAATTGAAGTGAGAAGTGCTGGTTCAACAACATTGAAGCGGAAAATATCAAAGCGGGGAATAGAACCAGATACTTGCTACTATATTCAGAATGAACTAGCTATCAGGGGTAAGCAAACTTTAGATTTAGAAAATGATCCGCCGCCTGACTTAGCAATTGAGATTGACATTACCAGTAGTTCTGTCAACAAATTGGGGATTTATTCAGCGTTGGGTGTAACTGAACTTTGGAGATATGATGGGCAAAATTTAAAATTTTATCAGTTGATAGAAGGGCAATATGTGGAGTCTGAGTTTAGTATTGCTTTTCCTTTAGTATCAGTAAATGAAATCAGCAAATTTATTCAACAAAGTAAAGATATGGGGGAAATTGCTTTGCTGAAATCATTTCGCGCTTGGGTGAGGGACAACATAGATTAGTTGAGGCAGAAATTATCGATGTAACCATTGCGCTCAACAATAAGAATACTATTTAGGTATTATAGTGATTGTATAAGCTGCTTTGTATTTATAGAAATCCTTAAAATCTTAATTTATGTAAAGTATATAGAAATCTTCTCCATTAATTTTAATTAGGCGTTTATTCTTTTCAATAAGATTTCCTAATTCTGTATTAGCATAATGTAGCATTCTATGATGATTGGGACACACAATAATAACATTATCTGCTTCTTGCGAACCTTCCTTAGATAATTGAATTAAATGATGACCTTCTGAGTAAAAACTTCCATCAGCTTTTTGAAAAGTGAACTTACAATTTTCAAATTGACACTGATTATTATATTTATCCTTTAGTTTATCTATAATTTTTTTATACCTTTTAATCCGAGTTACACGAACTTCTTCTGTTTCATTTATTAAATCCTGAAAATCTTCTAGAATTTGATTTTCATATTGTAATATATCTATTTTTCGTTTCTGACTTCCATTAATTAGTTGTATTACATATTCATCTAGGTTAACTCGGCAAATAGTTCCTTGAAAATGCTTCCCTATCTTTAATAAACTTGTATCTATTCCACTTGCTTCTAAAGGCTGCTGTTGTAAATTTAAACAACACCATTTACCTTTAACAGGTCGTTCTTTATATGTTGTGTCTCTTGGCTGAGTTACTTGAGCTTTGGAAAAACACCACCATAACTTGTCTTCAAAAAAAGTTATCCATAAAGTATCTTCACCATTTAGATAAAAATAACGTATTTGTTTAAGGTCGTTTGTTGCTACTCCTTTAGGTTTACCACTACGGAAAATTTTTAATTGTTCTTCTACTGCACTCCATCTTTTATCAATACAAAGTTGATGAGATATCTGTTTATAACTCAGCCGAAGAGTGTTATCCTTGTAAATACAATCTTTTTGCCATTCGTTTTTTCTACCTAGATTAATATATAGTACTTGGTTTACTTGGCTATCGTTTATTTTCATAAATTTTTTAGCTTATTAAAGACTCTTAATAATTACTTTGCCGCTACGAGAACGTATTAAGTAATTAAGTCAAAACTCTTACTATTGTCTATTGCTGAACTAATCAACCAAATCTGTACTAACACATAAAATTTATGACGCCAAGCTCACCTGATTTTTCACAGTGAATCCTCTAGCTCCTAAAAAGCGTGGCTTTTTCCACAGGAATTTAAATGTATGGTGTGTTGTCGTGCAGCGCAATGCACCGTCAACAATTCCAGGTGGGTTAGCCTACGGAATAACACAACGTTAATTGCTACAACGTGCGAAACCCGCGCAATGCAGTGGCTCCCCTACATTAAATTTATATTTATTCATGATATATATTGAATTGTTCTGGGCGACTTAACTTAATCGCACCCCGCAAAATCAACTCAAAGAATCTGGATCTATCCCCAACCTTCGCAATTCCTGTGCTAGTCTTTGAGCGCGTTCTTCAGCAGTGGTAGCCCGTTGTTCAGCAGCGATCGCTCGCTCTTCTGGTGTTAAATATCTGACTCCTTCTTTGTCATACCAATACAACCAATCCCGCGTAATTCCCTGATAGGTTTCCCATTCATAACCAATTGGTAAACCTATCTCTGATAAGCAAACGAAATTTCCTGGTTGCAATACATATTCACCATTTACAAAGCGATAACCTTCTAAAGGTGGTTTTCTCCGGCGTTGGGGATTGTAAACAACATAATACAAAACCTCTATATCCTCTTAGTCTCTCGATTTTTACAACTCATTTAGGATTGCTATAGTTAGAAAAACTTTTAGTTTAACAGAGTTAAAGATAAGATCGGCAAAAATTTTAATTGCTGAGTTGGGATGTGCAATAAGACACCAGGGGTCTTTCTTGAAAATTGCTGTAACTGTGGCTATGGCATTCACGGCATCCATACCATAACTCATAAAGAAATCTACCATACTCTCATCAACAATTGAGTACCACTGAGAACCTAGAGACCACTCATTTTGATAGTTATATCTAAACTGTAGTCTTTGTAAATACCAGTGGCGTAGGCGCAGCCCGTCGTAGACATCGTTTAGTAAAATCCATCATGTTCCGCTTGGGCTATCTAGTTTGTACTAAAGTTAACTTTATTCAACCAAGAACTGTTAGTTAACGGTTGGTTACTGTTAGTACAAGCAGCAATGACGCTGCTATTAATTCAGATAGAAGCGTATTGAATAAAACTATAGCGACTAAGGCGATGAATTGTTGTTGATGACGATGATAACAGATTCATAAAACAGTATGATGCTCTCTCCTATCTGCCGTTGTAGCTGAATCTAAATGTACATTCTAGAATCAACTTTTGATTCACTAGGGAATAGGGCTGAATTTCTAAAGCACGTTGAAAAGCTCTGATAGCTTGACTATACTCTCCTAGTGCTGCATAACATAAGCCCATACCATGAAGCGCCCCAAAATGTATTGGATTTATCTGTACAACTATCTGACAATCTGCCAGAGATTTTTGATAATCGCCAATACTGTAATAGAGGAAAGCTCGACGATTCCAAGCTTCGGCAAAATCTGGCTGGTCTTTAATTAATGCTGTCAGCGCTGTTTCCGCTTCAGCAATTTCACCTGCATCTAGTAACTTTTGACTGCGGTCAATTATTTCCAGCCCATAGATTCCCTTTTGCTGAAACCAGATCCGCCAGATTTTTCTGGTTGCCTTGTCGCGCACTGTGGCATCCGGGTTTTTCAACTCTTCAAGTAAGGAATTGATAAATAAAGAATCCATGAATTTGAGATCAGTGAATATACCTTTGTATTAACTTTCTCACAAAATACATCGATTAAATCATTTTTAAAGTCATCTTTAAATTAACCGTGATTAATCGCTAATTATGAAATTTATGTGTGATTTATTGTGTTCAACAATATGGCTAATACCACACTAGATATTTAGAGTCATAAAAATAAAAACTGACTAATATCATGTCCTCTAGGCTCTCAATTCGGACACTTTATCCTTTAAGGCTTTGGTATAGCCAAAGTTCAATCCCAAAATTTGGATTTTATTAAATCAACGTTCCTTACAACTCCCATCGACCGATGTCAGGCGCCGAACCGGAGTAAGGAAGTCCGACATCAGTTCCTTTATCCACTACAAGACTGCGTGGCGAAGCGGACTTGTAGTAAGAGTTCCAACGATCGCCCGTGCCTGTAAATCTTGGGTCTCCCTGGATGTTTGTCGCATTAACCGCGAATTGGATCTGCCAAGTTGGCTTTGCTGGGTTTGTATTTCTGCGGAGATTATTAGTGAAAACAATGTTCTTACCTCCTTGCACATCGTCTCCTTGAGAGTTCAAGAACACATTATTTTTGATTGATATCCTGTCTGCGGAGTTTATCTGTAGGCTATTCCCTAATGTATCCAACACGTTGTTGTGAATCTGGATGTTGGAAGCTGGATCGGGAATGAAGACGGCAGCACTGTTCCCGAAACCAAATTGAACTTTACGAGCGACATTTGCGAAAATATTATTGTGGATGTTGATATCGTGATTTTCTATAGTTCCGCCCCATGCTTTCCCTCCCCAGATCGCAATACCGAAGCTTTTATCCTGAAAGTAGGAGTCGGATATCTCTACTCCGCTCAAGGCAACCTCGATTGACTCCTTAACACTCTGTCCGTCAATATCTTTTATTCGTAAGTTTCGTATCTTGAGATTGCTTGGGTGTGTAGCTGTCGGCTGGTATTCATTCATTATTGAATGATTGACCATCGATAACCACGTATTACAGGTAACGTTGTAGATTTCGTTTCCATAACTCAAATTCCAAAGTTCAATGGAAGCATCCTCGCTCCACTGGGAATCAACTTCTGGAACCTGGATATCGCAATCGTGAATCTTCACGTTACGTATATGACCTACATGCATGAACTTGATGCCGTATCCTTTATTTTCTCGGATAGTAATGTTGTAGATGTCAGCACCATCCAGCCCTCCAAGTCTCAAATTACCGGTAGATCCTCCCGATACTCCATCGGCTGCGGAGTTGATAAACGTACAATCATGTATCGTTGTGTTTTTCATCCACTTTCCCTCTGGAAGCGGAACGTACCACCACATGTTGCCACGGGTAAAAACTGCACCACTGTGCTGGAAGTTTTTTAACGTGATATTATGCATAGTCACGTTGTTACGATTTTCTACCCAGATACCGGCTTTGATGGTTTTGCCGTTCCCATCTATGGTGAAGCCGCCTAACGTCTGATTGCCGTCTGTCGCTTCAATCATCTCGGAAGGAGACCCATACCGAGGGTTCGAGCCTGAGTAGCTAGGCGAGACAAGCTGAATAATGCTTCCATGATGCCAAAGACTCCAGTCGGTGCTGCCAGTGTTTACTCCAGGAGCAGGAATCGCACTGTTGCTAGTGATAGTCACGCTTGATTCACCCGCTCCCTCAATATTCACTCCCGGCGGAAGTACCGTCGCTTCCGTTTCCCTATAAACACCTGGGTTCAAATAAATCGTGTAGTTTTGATTCGGTTGAACTTGTTTTGCTGCATACGCCAACGTCCTCAATGGCTTGACTAGCGATCCATCGCCTCCGGTATCGCTTCCCGTGGGAGATACGTAGACGTACAAGCTCCTGGTAGATTCGGCAGCCACAATTTTCTGCGTAGTTACTAAATGGGTTGTGACTACAGCTACTAAAATAATAGTAGCTAAAGCTGCGTAGGAAAGAAAGGAGCGTAGAATCTTTATCATTACTCAAAGTCAAAGGAGGGGAGGGAAAAGCGATGGATGGACGGAAGGGAGCAAAGAAATGAGAATAGAATGTTTTCTACCGTAATAAATACTACGGCGGGGAAATCTTCCTCGTCTCTGTAAGTAGGAAAAAAGCTACTTGAAAATTTTTGTCTAGTACCTATCGATAGATAAACTGTAAAAAACTTACCATTCCATCTTTCAGCTAAGTATTAAGATTTATTTGCCTAAATTTATATCCTCTACCCAGTTCTGTTTGCACTTATGCATTCCACACGTCACTCAGTTACAAATTCGGGATTGTCATAGAAGCGATCGCCACTCCGCCCCATAAAGGTGCATCATCCCCCAGCACCGCCGGCACTATTTCAAAATCAACTTCTGGCAAAGCCGTCTCCCGCGCCACCTGACGCACTACCCGCCAAAAATCCTCCCCCGCCTTCGTCACACCGCCTCCCAACACAAAGCGCTGCGGATTCATCAAGTTCGCCACATTGCCAATACCCACACCCAGTGCCCAAGCAGCCTTGTGCAAAACTTCCTTCGCCAAATCATCTCCAGCCGCCGCCGCCTCACTTACCAACTGTCCCGTCAGCAACGTTAAATTATTCCCCACCAAACCCCTCAAAATCTCTCCATTTCTGAGTACTCCGCGCCTCTGCGGTTCCTTTTCCAAAATTTCCCTAGCATTTTGCGCCATATAAGGCCCCGAAGCCAACCGTTCTACACATCCCCGCTTCCCACACAAACAAAGTGGCCCAGCCGGATCTACAACGATATGTCCAATTTCGCCAGCCATCCCACCAGCACCCCGCCAAGGCTGCCCGTTGAGTATCCAACCACCACCCACGCCAGTGCTGACAGTGATGTAAAACAGGCTATCGTATCCTTGACCAGCACCAAAGCGATGTTCTCCCAAAGCAGCAATATTCGCGTCATTATCTACATCAACAGGAACGCCAAACTCCTCTTCCAACAAAGCTTTGAGAGGAATATTTTCCCATCCAGCCACATGATGAGATAGTCGAACCATCCCCGTGGAAGCATCAACCGGACCGCCAAAGCTGACACCGATCGCAGCAGGTTTTGTATCTTGCAGTAGAGAGTAAATAAGCGATCGCATAATTTCCAAGTCAGTGCTAGCATCTGCACCTACTGGCGAGAGACAACGTTCATAACGCAACCACTTTCTAGAACCAGCATTTACCGTTGCTGCTGCCAGCTTAGTTCCGCCAAAATCGAGAGCTAAAATTAATGTCATTCACTCACCTTTTATTACACCATCACACAACGTAGTTTCTTTCTGAAGAAAGATGTTTGCACTCAAGATACATTTAACACTAGAAAAAACTACACTATTATTTAGCAACTTATGACTACTGAGCAACCCGATCCACTTATCGATTTCTCTCAAGCCAAAGAACCTCCTCGCTCTCTTGATATTGATAAAGCTCAAGAGGCAGATCCCATTGAACCAGAAGAAGTTAGTGGAGAGAGTAA
Source organism: Nostoc sp. (assembly GCF_036917375.1). Taxonomy (GTDB): domain Bacteria; phylum Cyanobacteriota; class Cyanobacteriia; order Cyanobacteriales; family Nostocaceae; genus Nostoc. The sequence goes on along the minus strand of NZ_JBALDN010000093.1, from coordinate 63,894 downwards.
GCAAAATCCCACTCCTGATGATTTGAATCGCGAAGATGAAGATCCCAGAATTGGGGGTAGTCAAATAATAAGTGGGAATATTTCAGCTGGGTAAATCGTTACTCATTTCTTTGTGAGTTAATTACGCCATCAATAAACTGTTGTAATCGTTCATAATGTGAACCTTTCCAATAAATGCGATCGCAGTCTTGGCAACGCTGGAATTCATCAATCTGCGTAGCTTGCCGCCGTAGGCATCGCACCTTTTCTGGCACTTGTTCAATAATGGATTGTTTATCTACAGGTTCTAATAATCCATTGCAACGCAAACACCGTTTAAATGGTGAAATTAATTCAAATAAGTCGAAGCGTTGCAGTACTTCTAGGATTTGTTGTTGAGGGTTAGTGTTTCTAACGTAATACCCATGCGTTACCAAACTACGCATCAATAGACCTTTATCACGAGTCAAGAGAATCCGCGCTTGAGTATAGGATATTTGGGCTAATTCCTCGTCCTCGTAGTCATTGCGGTATAAAGTATCAAAACCTAAAAGTCGTAAAGATTTCGCCAGCTTCCCCAAATGAATATCTAAAACAAAACGGATAATACTGAGCGGTTTTGGCAGAACAGAAATGCTTGGTATAATAAGACTCCTAGCTGAAATTGGATAAATATTGATAGTGTCATCATCGGAAACTATGTAAGAAAAATTTACATATTCACCATTAACATTTATCGAATCCACCTCTGGATGAGGGACACCCAACGACTCAATCATGTCCTTAATAGAGGCTTTTTCCTCAAACACATGAGAGATTCTCACCTGTTTGTGGTGGCGTGGTAAAAAATGATTCAATTCTGCATGAAAGTAGAAATATGCGATCGCCATAGCTTGAGATATTTGGACTAGTAAGTGTGCCTTTACTAGCAACAATTTGTCACAATTGCAAAACTTTATCTATTATATTGAAACTATCAATGCTTGTTTTAGTGACTTATCTTACTATGAAATCCCTGTTCACCTTGATTTAAGCAATGTCCTAGAGGCAACAAACTGTAAATAAGTCATAAAGAATCTTAAAAACTTGCATTTCTTATTGACTTCAGTTACAGTCAAAGCAGATGCCTATCATCAAACCCTGACACAAGCTTCGGGAAGTTAGATTAGGTAAAACGCTAAATAGCAAATTTGTTAATGTTAATGTCAGTGACACTGCTAATAATTAGTCACTACTTTTAATTATTAACTTATCGCAGATGGAGTACGGGTAAGTAAAGCATTTACCCCTAATTTGACTTTTTTATTTTCTCGACCTATTGAGAATTATTTGCAATATGGATAATCCGATAGATAAATTGAAAGCAGATAGTGTGGAAGAAGTCTTAAAACAGTATTGACTTACCAAAGCAATCTCTGTTTATTAAATGTTTCCGCATCTACCTTTAGAAATATATTTTTCAGATATCGGCACAGAATTATATCTCTATATGTAAAAACAGGATATGTAACTAGCTATGTAGATAATTTCAGCAAAACTTTAAACAACTAGGTTGCTGCTAGGAACATTTTTGATTGTAGTATCAGCTACATCAATATTGTCAGCAAGTTAATCGTCGGTAACTCTCCAAGTCGCTTTGCGTCTATGTACTAGGTTTAATATATTTGATTTTGCCAAAGAGACCAAGTTCAGAAAAACTGAGTTTCCGCTAATGAAAATTTATTAAATACCAAATAACAATAAAACTAGATACAAAATTAACGTCACTCATACGGAAAAATATCTCTTGACACTATTTATCTTTATTGTGGAGAATTTATTAACCGGAAAGACCTTGAGCGATAATGATGTTATAAAGTGGCTACCTAGTTTTAACTCGGAAATGAATATTGTTCTTTTTTATCTCCTTGAACCAAGGATATTGTAGTTAAGAACACAATTGTATTTTGTAATACCTTTTGTCCATAAAATATGCTAATGAGTACAGCGAGATGAATACTTTTTTTTGTTCTGATGATTCGCGGCAAGTAGGAGAAGATGTTATTGGTAGTGCCACCAATTATCAAACTTATATTTTAGTTGAGTGTCCTTTACCTTGGACATCAGAAGCCTTTAACTCCAAGTGGGTGCCTCAGAATTTGAGGATTTTGGTAGAAGAAGTGAAGCGTGCGAAACTACCGATTAGATTTCTCCTAATTGCTAATGATTTATCACACAAGGTAAATCACACTACGCTTTTGATTTATCAAAAAGAAGAGGGGCTAAGTAATGGATACCAAAAGCAGGAGTTTCAGCTAGCAAATATTGAGCAAGTAGCAGGAGTTGTCCAAAAATGGATATGGGGTATCGATTCCAATTTGGAAGTAGAAACTAGTACAACTAGAGATATTTTAGTTTGTACGCACGGTAGCCATGATAAGTGTTGTGCGAGATATGGCGCTCCTTTTTACTTCCAAATAACAGCGAGTAATGCTGATTTGTGCTTAGAGAATGTGCGAATTTGGAAATCATCGCACTTTGGTGGACATCGGTTTGCACCAACAGTTATAGACTTGCCAGAAGGAAGATATTACGGTCGTCTCGATCGAGATTCATTTAGATCGATTTTGACTCGTACTGGTGATATTCAATGCTTACATCAAGTCTATCGAGGCTGGGGAATTCTGCCTGCTGCACTTCAGGTTTTGGAAAGAGAACTAATTCTCTATAAAGGATGGGATTGGTTTAATTACAAAGTTGCAGGAAAAATTTTAGAGCAAAGTTTAGACAATAGTACTATCTTAGCTGAAATTAGTTTTGAACAACCTTGTGGTTCTCTTTATACTTACCAGGCTAAACTTGTGAAAGATGAAACGAAGACTCAACAACTGAAAAGTTCATGCAATGCGACACGAGAGTTAGTAGTTACTAAATATGCTGTCGGTAGTTTTTGGATTACCTCTAGTAAGGTAATGAGTTATAGTATACAGAAGTAGAGAGAGAGTTTTTAAACGCAGAGGGACTCCAAGGGAAGCGCAGAGTAACGCAGAGTATTGCTAAATTTAGTTCGCTACGAATTAATCAAATGCTGTATTTCGTATAACGCTACACAAATTCGTAATAAAATCTTTGTGTCCTTCTGCGTTTAAATTCCAAATCAAGATGAAGCCATATTTAAGACTTTTCGTAACAGTACTTGGTCTTCTAATTTGGCTTTTAAACGACCATTCTCGATATCTCGAATCCAGCTTTGGCTTTTACCTGTGAGTTTTGCCAATTCTCTTTGGGAAAGATTCAAATTTTTTCGCGCCTGCAAAATCTGTTCGCCTAGCAAATCGTTTGTAGCTTTGGGTTTCTTTTTGGCTTTAGCAGTTCTTGTTTTCTTTTTTTCTGATTCTGAGATTTGCTGTTCCCATTCTGGCGGGAGTTCAAAAGCCAAAATCCGCGCATTCATTAACAGATTCCATTTACCACGGGGGCCTGTGTCTGTGAGGCGAGTTTCAGCACCACCGTCATTAGTCCAAAATTCTAATGCTTCATCTGGATCTTCGGGAAGATCGATTAATTTCGCCCATAAAGGTTGAATTTCTGGTGGATAAGTAACTGGATCGAAAAGTGGCTTCATTCCATAGTGATTGAGAATTTCTAAATCGCTTTCAAAGGTTCGCAGCAGACGTTTGCGTTCTTCCCGTTGTCTGGATGCAAGGGCGACTTTTTCTTCACCATAAGCAATACGCAGCAAGGTAGGAATGGTGATGCGTTGTTCTTTGCCCATTTTGGTTTTAAACAGCAACCACAGCATTAGTCGAACTGCGCCTTCATGTTGCTGCCAAATACTCATGACTGTGGTTAGCAGCGTTTTGGGTAGACTACCGTATTGATAGAACGCGGTTCGCTCTTTACACGCTTGTTTATTTAAGAAATATTGTGCCCATAAGCCTGCTTTTACTTTAAAAGTTAGCCCAATCAGATATTTGCATCCGAGATTATCTTCCTGGAAGTGGTGCTGAATATCTACTAAATGCCATAAGCGGCTGCCGACAAGAGAGAATCCGTTAATTCGACCTTGTTGGGGCCAGTCAATGGAGATAATTAGAGAGCAAGCTTGCTGAACTATATTTTTCATTAAAGCTAGCTTGGCAGCTTTGCTCAAGTCTTTGCGTTTCTCCATCCCCAAATATTTCTCGATTTGTCGCTCATCGATCGCAAATTCTTGCTCCCAAGGTTGCTCTAAGGCTGTGGCATAAGCTGCAAAAATTAGATGTATGCAAGCGGCTCTGATGTCAAGCCCCTCAATTGCTGCTATATCTGTGGCTTTGTCGTTAACTTTAAAGGGATCTTGGATATGAAAAGCGATCGCACCTCGGCCTTGATTGACTTGTCGGCTGTAACTGATGTACCCTTCTTCATCGGTTTCCCAGTGTAGGGATGTGCGCTGCGCTAATACATTACAAGCTTCCCAAATTGCGATCGCTGAAGCAAATGGATTATTCTTGCCATTAGAAAATAAGTCTAAGCTGCTAGCATCTCTTGGTTCAACTTTGCATCTTCCCTTTTTCGCCTGCCAAGGAATAGGAGAATTAGTTGGACAAGCTATTACACATTGCGGTTCTGAATAATAGCCCTCACAATTATTACAAAGACCAGGATCGACCCAGTATTCATTGTCCTCTATTCTGATTGCACCCGTAGGACATTGGGGGCGGCAGTTGTCACATCCAACGCAACTGTTGTTAGGAATTGTATAAGGCATTTGGCTCTTTTCCCACTCTAATCGTTGAGATGTCTGGCTCAGGTCTCCCCTGGATGAGTCCTGTTTATTCATGACTCGCTACCACACGATATTTCTAGTGAGAATAATCTTTTCTCACCACATTCAATTCCCACATCCACTTATCAAATTCGTATTCAACTGCAAGCTATTTGCTTCAAAAATAGCCTAATAAAACTTCTTATTAACTATACATTTCATGATAAAAATGATTAATTTGTTCGTATTGAGCTTATAAAAAAAAGTTAACATTTATTTAATTTAGTACTTACTGAACATTTTAGCTTTGACGATAAAACCTTACACAAAGTATTTTTTGTAAACCTTCGAGCCTCCTATACTTGAGCTTCCTCTGATTTGTTAATAATTTTAATATTTAAGGCACGATCATATTCTGCCATAAACTTTACAGTTCCTTTATAAATTAATTATGTCTATTCAGATGAAATAAAAATATTCCTTTTGTCATCATTTATCTAAATATTTAAATCAAACTAACTTGAAAATTGTTGCTTTCTAAAATACATATTGCATATATCAAAATGTCAATGGCGAACATTTATTTTGGTATAGGTATATACTGTTTATCTAAATTTATTTGCCCAAGTCTATAAATATTTGAAAAAAAATATCATTACTCTTAGAGATATAGTTGCATTTGCTGTAAATAATAGTTAGATCGGCAGGTATAAACCACATATACATAAGGCTTTACTCACCTGTATAGGTTTCAAATCCTCGACTTTTTACTTATCCTCTGTATGGAAATTGCCAATTTTGGGCTGCTGCCTCTAGTCAGAAATTCAATGAATGCATTTCCATGTAAAGTATGTCAACGAAGAATACTAAATATTCATAAGAATGATTTGCAATAACTTTTATCTATAAATTGAGATGAAAAACAATTTGGCATTGTGTTCAGAGTCATCGAAAACTGATGTGATAAAAGTAAGTTTTGAATACAAAACAATAAAAGATTAGGATAATATGATGATTAATGCACAAACAGATTAACAGGCAAAATTGCCGAGGATTTATTCATGGCACAACTAACAGGTTTGACGTTTGGCGGTAAGGCATGGACACCAAAATTTGCTCAGGAAATCGACAAGGACAAATGTATCGGCTGTGGCAGATGTATTAAGGTATGCGGATACAATGTGCTTGGTTTGAAGGCACTCAATGAAGAAGGTGAATTTGTGGAAGATGAAGATGATGAAGAAATTGAACGGAAAGTAATGGCAGTTACTTCTCCAGACAACTGTATTGGTTGTGAAGCTTGTTCGCGGATTTGTCCAAAGAACTGCTACACCCACGTTGCTTTAAATAATTAAGGTTTTTGGAGTTAGTCAAAATTGTTGTTCGTCGAAGGAGGCACTGTTTGAATAAAGCGCAAATGCGCTAGGCAAGGTAACTTGAGGGGAATAGTCAATACTTACTGGAACTAATAAAAAGTTCACAGTAAACAAATCCGTAAATCGCAAAATGTTAGCTATTAACAAATTTAAACTTGCTGCTAATATAGCCTAATCAATATTAGGACTAACAGTGCCCTCTTAGAACAACTAGCTTTTCTAAAAGCAGGGGGCTAACTTTGTGGTATGAGTTCAACTATAATTTGTCATTTTTTGGGGGAAAGATATGGAAAAAATCTGGAAGTTTCCCCCATTTTTTATGGCTGCACGTTAGAAAGTTAATAAGTGAAAAGGAAATAGAAAATGGGAAATAGGTAACAATGCCCAATGCCCAATTCTCAGAAAATAACACCTCAAAAGACTGTTTACACAGGTAGCATGTATGCAACAAGTTCCTGTTTCACTATGGACTCTGGTTGCTGGCATAGTAGTTACAGCAACCAGTATTTGGATCGGTCACAACCACACTCTCATGCCGGTGCAGGCATCGTTACAAGCGCCTTTGGTAGACAGCTTTTTCAATGTCATGTTTACCATTGCGATCGCACTCTTCTTGGTGGTAGAAGGAACAATTGTAGTTTTTTTGGTCAAGTTTCGTCGCCGTCGCGGTGATGATACCGATGGTTTGCCAATAGAAGGCAACGTTCCCTTAGAAATCTTTTGGACAGCAATTCCCACAGTGATTGTCCTCGGTTTGGGCATCTACAGCGTAGATGTTTTTAACCAAATGGGCGGTTTTGAGCCTGCTGGTCATCCTCATTCAGCTGCTCATGTTGCTCATAAGTCGGGAAGTGCGATGCCTACGGCGGGCTACGCCTACGCAGCTACACTCAGCGATGCTTCTGAAGCAACAACTGCCCCAGCAATAGCCCCGACAATTGGCATTGGCGCGTCTCCCAAAACCTTAAACAAACCAGCCGACTTAGTTGTTGATGTCAAAGGCATACAGTACGCCTGGTTATTTAATTACCCTGATAGTGGCATTAGCTCTGGGGAATTGCACATACCCGTTGGTGCTGATGTGCAACTCAACCTTTCAGCACAAGACGTAATTCACTCATTCTGGGTGCCAAATTTCCGGTTGAAGCAAGATGCACTACCCGGTATCCCTACCGAACTACGATTTGTCGCCACCAAACCAGGTACATATCCCGTAGTTTGTGCTGAGTTGTGCGGTGGTTATCACGGTTCAATGCGGACACAGGTAATTGTCCACACACCAGAAGAATATGATAGCTGGCGGACAGAAAACCAGATTGCTCAACAACAAAACCTAAATCAAGTCGTTGCAGTCAATCCAGCCGACTTATCAACATCAGAGTTTCTCGCGCCCCACACCCATGAAATGGGAATTAGTGCAGCAACTTTAGAGTCATTGGTCATTAGTCATTAGTCATTGGTTATTGGTCATTAGTCATTGGTAACTGACAAATGACAAAAAACAAAAGACTAAGGACAAAAGACAAATGACAAATGACAAAGGATAAAAATATGACGCAGGTAGAATTTCCACGGAATACTCCACCAGAAGAAAATAAACCGAAAATGGTGGTTAGCCACACCTCTCATCCGAAGGCGTGGAAATGGCAGGACTATTTTACATTTAATGTCGATCACAAGGTTATTGGTATCCAATACCTAGTGACGGCGTTTGTGTTCTATCTCATCGGCGGGTTGATGGCTGTTGCTCTCCGTGTCGAATTAGCAACACCAGATGCAGACGTACTCGACCCCAATCTGTACAACGCTTTCATGACCAATCACGGGACGATCATGATCTTCCTGTGGATTGTCCCAAGCGCCATTGGGGGATTTGGTAACTATTTGGTGCCCTTGATGGTTGGTGCCAGGGATATGGCGTTTCCAAAGCTGAACGCGATCGCCTTTTGGTTAAATCCCCCAGCCGGTGCGCTCATATTAGGTAGTTTCATTTTCGGCGGTTCCCAATCTGGTTGGACAGCTTACCCACCTTTGAGCTTAGTGACAGCACCAATCGCTCAAAGTATGTGGATACTTGCGATCGTTTTGGTGGGAACTTCCTCAATCTTGGGTTCGCTGAACTTTGTCATCACCATTTTGATGATGAAGGTTCCCAGCATGAAATGGGATCAAGTGCCCTTGTTTTGTTGGGCAATCTTGGCTACTTCTCTGCTGGCACTCCTCTCCACACCTGTATTAGCAGCCGGTTTAGTGCTGCTGTTGTTTGACCTCAACTTTGGCACTTCCTTCTTTAAACCAGATGCAGGCGGTAACGTTGTAATTTATCAACACTTATTCTGGTTTTATTCTCACCCGGCAGTATATTTAATGATTCTGCCCATCTTCGGCATCATGTCCGAGGTAATTCCAGTTCACTCCCGCAAACCAATCTTTGGTTATAAAGCGATCGCCTATTCTAGTGTAGCCATCTGCGTTGTCGGTTTGTTCGTCTGGGTACACCACATGTTCACCAGTGGCACACCTGGCTGGATGCGGATGTTCTTCACTATCTCCACTCTTATAGTTGCAGTTCCCACTGGCGTGAAGATTTTTGCTTGGGTTGCTACCCTTTGGGGTGGTAAAATCCGCTTCACAGGTGCGATGCTTTTCGCCATTGGCTTGTTATCAATGTTTGTCATGGGCGGCTTAAGTGGTGTGACGATGGGAACAGCCCCTTTTGATGTTCACGTCCACGACACATATTATGTAGTAGGACATTTCCATTACGTTCTGTTTGGCGGTTCCGTGTTTGGCATCTACGCCGGCATTTATCACTGGTTCCCCAAAATGACCGGACGAATGCTGAATGAAAACTTGGCACGCATTCACTTTGCCCTTACCTTCATCGGTACTAATCTGACCTTTTTACCCATGCACGAGTTGGGTTTAAAAGGAATGCCGCGACGAGTGGCAATGTATGACCCCCAATTTATCGACCTCAATCAAATTTGTACCTTTGGTTCATTTGTTTTGGCGGTATCGGTAATTCCTTTCACCATCAACATGATCTACAGTTGGCTGAAAGGGCCTTTGGCTGGTGATAATCCTTGGCAAGGTTTGACCTTAGAATGGACAACTAGCTCACCACCTGCAATTGAAAACTGGGAAGTGTTGCCGGTTGTCACTCATGGTCCTTATGACTACGGTCAGGAGCATAGAACTGAATTACAGTCATCAGCGACGCCGGAAGCTAGTGCTTAGTTCGTAGAGTGAGTGATGCGATCGCTGTTAAGGTGACTGCAATTTCTAGTCATTTGCTTTGAGAACTCGGAACTTTGAGCTTGGAACTCGAACCTTGAGCTTCAGAACTCGAAACTTCTAGCTCAGAACTCGGAATTTGAGCTTCAGAACTCGAAACTTCAGCTTCAGAACTCGGAATTTAAGCTTCAGAACTCGAAATTTGAGCTTCAGAACTCGAAATTTCTAGCTCAGAACTCGGAATTTGAGCTTCAGAACTCGGAATTTGGGCTTCAGAACTCGGAATTTGGGCTTCAGAACTCGAAACTTCAGCTTCAGAACTCGGAACTTGGGATTTTGAGAATTCTTGAACAAGTGAAGAGTCCGGTTCAACAAGGATTTTGGATGAAGAATGAAAATTTTGCCGCCTCAGACTTCATTCTTCATTCAACCTTCCACAACAGACACAGTGGATAATATTGTCAAAAAATCTATGACTATAGCTACAACCACAAGCGAAGATCGCAGTGCAGGACACGAAGAACATCCAGATTTAAGAGTTTGGGGACTTTTGACATTCCTCGCTTCTGAATCCCTGATGTTTGGAGGATTTTTTGCCACCTATTTATTTTTCCGAGGTACTACAGCAGTTTGGCCTCCAGAAGGAAGCGAAGTAGAACTACTTGTGCCGACAATTAACACCATTATTCTGGTGTCTAGTAGTTTCGTGATTCACTTCGGTGATACGGCGATTAAAAAGAATAACGTTAAGGGAATGCAACTGTGGTATGCAATTACTGCACTCATGGGGGCAATTTTCTTAGGTGGTCAGGTTTATGAGTATTCAACATTAGGATACGGACTGACTACCAACGTCTTTGCCAACTGCTTTTATATCATGACAGGATTCCACGGTTTGCACGTTTTTGTGGGACTGTTATTGATATTACGTGCATTGTGGCGATCGCGTCTTCCTGGTGAATATTCTGCAACCAATCATACTTTCATCGAAATGACAGAAATTTACTGGCACTTCGTAGATATTATTTGGATTGTATTATTCACCTTGGTGTACATTCTCACTTTGTTTTAACAAAAGTTAGGAGTGAGGAGCCAGAAGCGAAGAGTTAAGAATTTATAACTTTTAACTCGTAATTCACAACTTCTAATACCAATTTGAGAAATGATTAGACAGCTGGAAAACTGAGACACTTATCCAATGGATGTTTCACAATCCAAAATCTAAAATCTAAAATCCAAAATGGTATAACTCATAACTCCTAACTCCTAACTCTCTAGGAATTTATTATGCAAGCTAATACAAATCAATTCTCATGGTTCCAGGTTCCAGAGGACATTAAAAACTTATTAATTTTAGCTGCACAAAACTGGGACAACACATCAGAATCCGAAAAATATATTCAACAAGCTCTAGCACAAACTGGTGAAAATACAGATGTCTTGGTAGCAGCATATAGATTTTTCTATTATAAAAATAATTATTCTCTTGCACTACAAACAACAATCAAATTATTAGATAAAATTAAAGAACTAGAAAAATTTCCTGATGACTGGGAGCAACTTAAGCCGATACTAGTCAATCGCAAAGAAGAACCACAAATTCGATTGTACTTAAATGCTTATGCTGCTTCTGGATTAGTACTAGCAAAGTTAGGAGAAATTGAAGAAGCAAAAGAAATCAGCACCAAAGTCAAAGAGATAGACGAAAAGCATGATTTTGGTGCCGGAATTCTCCTGGATATTTTGACACGTCCAGCAGAAGAAGATGATTAATTAGTCAATGCACTTCTTGACAAGAAAGAGTCGGGGTGGGTAGAGACGCAACGCCAGTCGCTACAACGTGGGGAACCCCCGCAACGCGCTGGCTCATTAATCGCGTCTGTGAAATAACCAATGCCCAATGTCCAATGCCCAATGAATGCCCTTTTTGTGAAAAATCATGAACAATTGGTTATCTACCAGATCGTATTCCTCTTACTCCCTATTAGGAGCATCTACTGATAGTAACTCTATCTTTCCTCCTATCACGATACCTACTCAATTTCCTGTAGGTAATATACCTAATGTCTCTCCGATCCTGATCGTCCAATCTTATCCGTTATCAATTTAAAAGTTATGAAAGGTAGGGATTGGCTACTAACGGGGGATGGTCAGCATCAAGCTTGTAAATCTGTAAGAGCATGGGATTTATTAAGAGAAAATTACCGCCTCTATCGATTTTTAACTGAGGTGGAAGATGTTCTCAATAGTGCAGATGATGAAGTCAGTTGTCTGCCAGAAATTCGGATGCTCGTAAGGCGCTTAATAGTAAATTCCTACTGGGTACGAAGTCAACATTTAGAGCCTTCACCCAAAACAGGAACCTCTGTTTTACTCCTATACGATGAATTGGGTTTTCCCTTAACTGTGCAAACAGTAACCTTTGCACCGGGAACCCGTTCAAACATTCATAATCATGGGACGTGGGGAATAGTTGCGGTGTTAAAAGGTCAGGAAAAAAATACTTTTTGGCAACGCACTAATAGCCCAGAATTTCAGGACAAAATTGAACAAACGGGAGAGCTAACTCTATTTCCAGGAGATATTATTAGCTTTACCCCGGATGCAATTCACTGTGTAGAAGCAGTGGGTGATGAACCAACTGTGACTTTTAATATCTACGGTGAAACCGATCCGAATGAGAGATTTGAGTTTGACCCGATTAAGTATAGTGCTAAAAACTTTTAGCATCACGCAGTAGGCGCACACAGCCGTCATTGGTGTCAACTTAAGCTGAAAGCCTTTTCAAATCTCGTTTCCAGCCTCTGGGCTGGAAATGCACTTCAATTGCGGCTCTGCCGCCAGCAAGGGAGGCGGAGCCTCTAGGACAGCATTCCCAGTCGGAGACTGGGAACAAGACATAAACGAATCGTATTCTACTAAGAGGTAGTTAAATGGCAAGAGTAATTTTCTATAGCAAACCAGGCTGTAAAGGTGGTACTAAGCAAAAAGTTTTGCTAACAGCTGCCGGTCATGAAGTGATACCACACAATCTGCTAACAGAACCTTGGACAGTTGAGCGCTTGCGTTCTTTTTTTGGCGATCGCCCCGTAGCCGAATGGTTTAATCTTTCCGCTCCCAAGATAAAATCTGGTGAGGTGGTTCCTGAAAAAATCGATGCCGAAACCGCTTTGACGTTGATGCTGAAAGAACCACTGTTAATTCGCCGTCCTTTGTTAGAAGTAGGCGATCGCCGTGAGGTAGGATTTGATGTCCAAAAGATTGATACTTGGATTGGCTTACAAGCTGTGGATGAATCCTTGCAAGAAATCAGCGACAAGCTTTTGAAGCAAGATTTGCAAAACTGCTCCCACGGGCCTGGTCATCATCACCATAATCATTAAGATGGCTGTAACCATCATGGTGAACAACATCAACAAGCCAGTTTAAGTTATTACACTTCTTGGCATTTGTCGGGAAAAGGGGAAAGGGGAAGGGGAAAAGGTTCTGCAAAAGTCCCTTTCCCCTTTAACCTTTTCCCTTTTCCCCCTCTTGCAAAAAGCACAAATGCCAAGAGGTCTATTAGACTTCTTGCATAAATAAAAAGCCCTCTCCCAAGCTTGGGAGAGGGCTTTTGAAATTGGCTCTAGTGTTTAGCTAACTTGTTATTGGATGTATAGTAAACCTTACTACCAGTATCAGGTACAAAATGACAGCTGACACATGAACGCCATAATGACTTCCAAATAGGTTCTTCCGATTTGTGGAAATACTCACCCATCACTGGTTTTATTGCCTCAGTTGCCTTCAGTAAATTGTAGTGAGGGATGTTAAGGAATATATGGTGAGCAACATGAGTACCAATATCGTGATGAATATGATTAACCAAACCATAATCACGGTCAATACTAGAAATTGCGCCTTTCAGGAAAGTCCAATCTTCTCCACGATACCAGGGAAGCTCTGGCTCAGTGTGGTGCAAGAATGTCACCAAATCTAGCCAAACTATGAACACAAGGTAGGGCACAGCATAATATTTCAGCAACCACATCCAACCCCATTGGTAGGTGAGGAAACCGAGCAAACCTACCATGCCAATCAAAAGTACAGTACTAGTGAGGACATCCCATTTTTCTGATGGCTTGAAAAGTGAACTACTGGGTATAAAATGGGAGCCTTCTTTATTAGGAGAACGCTTAAATAAATACACAGGATAAGCCAATAGAAAAACATAATATCTGCCGATCTTTTGGGCTAAGGGCATCTCCTTATATTGTGATTCTGTCACAGGATACCAGCTTTCATCGTTATCGATATTGCCAGTATTTTTGTGATGGGTTCTGTGGCTGATCCGCCAACCATGATAAGGAACAAGTATTGGTGTGTGAGAAAGATGTCCAATCAAATCATTGAGCCATTTCTGCTTAGAAAAAGATTGGTGTCCGCAGTCATGCCCGACTACAAACAAAGCCCAAAACATCGTTCCTTGCATTAGCCAGAAAATCGGGAAGAAAAGCCAAGAATCCAGGTAATTAGCTACTGCATAAAGCAGACCGATAATCAGGATGTCACGAAAGAAGTAAAAAAGTGATTTTGTTACATTGGGCTGAAAGCATTCAGCAGGGATTGCAGATTTTAAATCTTGAAGAGTGAAAGGTAATTTAGTTGTATCCTCAGACGTTTCACCGCTAAGAGGATTGTTGAAACTGATGGTATCTAATTGCACTGGATTCTTTTGTTAGATATAAATCGGAACTTGATTTTGAGACAAGATAATCTCACCTCTAGGATGCCCACGAAATTAGCGATCGCTAACACCAAAGAAGATAATTTTTGGCAATTTACCTAACAATTTTTAGTTAGTAAAAAGTCGCCAAATTCTATTTCAACACAGCATAATAAACGCTCTCGTTGAGTTCAAGAGCGTGAGTGTAGTCACAGCGCTATTTATCGCTCTGTATAATATTCGTCGAAAGTCTTATAGCCAATATCACTTGTGTATAGTTGACACTGGTCTGTAATCTGTTTCATTAAAGGCCAGGAAAACTGACACTCATCATGTAGATAAGGCTCCCAATTTTCTTTGATGCTGCTGTAAGCTAGCCGCAAATTATAAGAAGGAATAGCAGTGGAAATATGATGAGGTACATGAACATTGATATCGTGGCACAATATTTCTATCCAACGCGGATAATCACAATGAATAGTTCCAGATAGCTGTGCTAGAGCTTCGTTCCACTTGTTGGCTGTCGCAAAAGGAACATCTGCGGCAGTGTGGTGAACAATAGTAAAAGTACTCATCCAAAAATGGTAAATCATCCAGGGTACTAGCCAAAACTTGACAAAGCCCCAGATACCAGTTGTGGCGATAAGAAGCGGGAAAGCGATCGCAGCAAACACAACTACTACAGCCACAGAAAGCTTGATACTCGATTGGTCTTTAGTTTTGAAGTTCCGCCAATCAAAATGCACCACAGCCCAATGTCCAATGGAACCTACCCACCAGAACCGTTTACGCATGAACAGTTCAAAAGCAGACTGTCGGGTTTTATCCCAATTTTCAAACACTTCTGGTTGGATTGGATGCCAAGCGTTGTCCTCATCCAGTTTGTTGGTATGAGTATGGTGATAATTATGCTTAATCCGCCAACTGTGAAAGGGGTAAATTAACGGCATCATGAAGAAATGCCCCACCAAATCATTTACCCAACGACGTTTGGCAAAAGACCGATGACCGCAATCATGGCCAATTACAAAAAAACCTGTTAAAGCAGTGCCCGTAAAAATCCAAGCTAGGGGCAAAAGAAACCAAGGAGTGATAATCAGGCTGTAATAGCCCAAGGCGACTGCCAAGACACTCAGCAGGACTTGTGTCCAAGCTTTGCGACGGTTCTGCTGAAAACATTCGCGTGGCAGGGTTTTGACAATATCTTTGAGCCGAAAGTCGGAATTACTAGGCTCATCACTTAGTTTCTGGCTATTAATTATTGATGTAGTCATGGACACCTAAAAAACAACAAACTCCTCCACCAAGTCACCAAAAAGTAACTTGCCGCAAAAATTCTTCACATTAGCGCTTCGGATTATAGCAACCTAACCGACACAAGCGCACCCGTAAGTAAATAGCTTTTTGAAAAGTTAGGAGTTAGAAGTGATGAATTATGAGTTAAAAAGGCTACACATCCTAACTCCTGTAGAGACGCGATTAATGAGCCAGCGCGTTGCGGTGAGGGGGTCGCAGTCTTGGCGGTTCCCGTCGATTGCGAACCCCCGAACCCGAAGGGGGGTTCCCCCGTTGTAGCGACTAGCGTCGCGTCTCTACCTCTAACTACTTTTTGTTGGGGCCAACTTTACATTAGTAGCCAGACCAACTGCTTGTAGCAATTGAACTGTCATCCAGGTTAAATCGATTTCCCACCATTCCAGCCCATGACGAGCTGAGTATTGAAAAGCATGATGGTTATTATGCCAGCCTTCACCGAAAACCAGTACGGCTACCCACCAGCAATTAGTCGATTGATCGCCAGAATCATAGCTCCGATAGCCAAATTTATGAGTCGCGCTGTTCACCAACCAAGTGCAGTGGTAAACCCAGACAATGCGAACAAAAATTCCCCAGACAACGAATGACCAGCCACCTAGAAACAAAAGCAATACGCCTAGAGCAACCTGGATCAGAATGAAATATTTTTCTAAAAACTGATAAACTGGGTCTTCGGCAATGTCTTTGGTGAAACGAGGAACATCAGCGTGAGCGGGACAGTAGTGAATCAGCCAATCCATGTGGCTCCACCAGAAGCCTTTATTAGAATCATGGGGATCGGCATCAGTATCAGAGTTTAAATGATGAATGCGATGTGTCCCGACCCATTCAATTGGGCCTCCTTGACACGAGAGTGTGCCAAAGAAAACCAGAAGATACTCTAGCCACTTGGGAGTTTGAAAACTGCGATGAGTAACAAGGCGGTGAAATCCGAGAGTAACTCCTAAACCACCTGTTATCCAATACAGCAAGAAACCCACGCCAACTGCTGTCCAGCTAAAGTTCCCAGGAACAAAGGCAAATAAAGCGCCGATGTGCAGTCCAATGAAAAACAGGGTATTAACCCAGTTAACTTGAGGTTTGGTTGAAGTAGCAATTGTCATGCAGTAACCTGAATTTGAATTTTCCAGCCTAGTCTGCGCGATCTTAAAATCCGCATATCTATAATTAATTTTTTTTGAAAGAGGAACTGATGAACAGCTTAGAACAGCTGCGGCAAGCAGAACATGCACTATTAGAAATTTTTTCTGGAATTGACACTCAGGTCAAGCATAATCTAAAACGAGTGCTGGATGCTTTTCGTAATCACCGTGTAGGCGCACACCACTTCGCTGGTGTAAGTGGTTATGGTCATGATGATTTAGGACGAGAAACTTTAGATAAAGTTTTTGCCGAAGTTATGGGTGCTGAAGCTGCTGCTGTGCGAGTCCAGTTTGTTTCGGGAACTCATGCGATCGCCTGTGCTTTGTTTGGCGTTCTCCGTCCTGGAGATGAAATGTTAGCAGTGGTCGGTTCTCCTTACGATACGCTTGAAGAAGTCATTGGTTTACGGGGTCAAGGTCAAGGCTCTCTTATCGAGTTTGGCATAAATTACCGCCAATTGGAGCTAACCCCAGAAGGAACTATCGATTGGGAAGCTTTAACTACTAGTGTGGCTGAAAATACTCGTTTAGTCTTAATTCAGCGCTCTTGTGGCTATTCTTGGCGTCCTAGTTTATCAATTGCCGATATTGAAAAAATCGTTCATTTAGTTAAACAGCAAAACCCAAATACCATTTGCTTTGTAGATAACTGTTACGGCGAATTTATTGAAACTAGGGAACCCACAGATGTAGGTGCTGATTTAATGGCTGGGTCATTGATTAAAAATCCTGGTGGTACTATTGTCAGCGCTGGTGGTTATGTCGCTGGTCGCGCCGACTTAGTAGAAGCATCCGCCTGTCGCCTGACTGCTCCCGGTATCGGTAGTTATGGCGGTGCTACTTTTGACCAAAATCGCCTGCTGTTCCAAGGCTTATTTCTAGCGCCGCAAATGGTAGGAGAGGCGATGAAAGGGACTTATCTTACTGGTTATGTATTTGATAAACTCGGTTATCCAGTAAATCCTGCTCCCCTAGCTCCCCGTGGAGATGTGATTCAGGCAATTAAACTCGGTTCTGCCGAAAAGCTAATTGCTTTCTGTAAAGCTATACAACAGCATTCTCCTATTGGTTCCTACTTAGATCCTATTCCAGATGATATGCCGGGGTATGAGAGCCAGGTGGTCATGGCTGGGGGGACATTTATTGAAGGGAGTACTTTGGAATTATCAGCAGATGGGCCTTTGCGTGAACCCTATGTGGTTTATTGCCAGGGTGGGACTCATTGGACTCATGTGGCGATCGCCTTGGAAGCTGCGATCGATGCAGTTGGCAGTATTGGCAGACAGGAGAATGGCAAATAATGAGCGATCGCCACACCACAACTACTGCACGTCTCAATGTTTACATCCAAGGTCAAGGATTCCCCATTCTGGGCTTACATGGTCATCCTGGTACTGGTCGTAGTCTTTCTGTTTTTACTAATCATTTATCAAAACGCTACAAAACTTTTGCCCCTGATTTACGCGGATACGGCAAAAGTCGCTACAAAGGCAATTTTGATATGAATGACCATTTGACTGATTTAGAAGCGCTTCTAGACCGTTTGCAGATTGAAAAGTGCTTGGTATTGGGATGGTCACTTGGGGGTATTCTGGCAATGGAGATGGCATTACGTTTGCCAGAGCGTGTTACTGGGCTGGTTTTGGTGGCGACAGCTGCAAAACCCCGTGGCAGTCATCCTCCTATTACTTGGCAGGATAATTTATATACTGGCATTGCTGCCCTATTGAACTATATAAAACCGAGTTGGCAATGGAATATTGAAACTTTTGGTAAGCGATCGCTTTTCCGCTACCTAATCCAACAACATACATCTACCAGTTACAATTACATCGCCAAGGAAGCAGTACCGGCTTATTTGCAAACCTCTCCGGCTGCTACTCGCGCCCTCTATAGTGCAATTCAATCAGGATACAATCGGCTTCTAGATTTAGAACAAATACAATGTCCTAGTTTAGTACTTGCTGGTGAAAAAGACCGCCACATTACATCTGATTCCAGCCTACAAACTGCTCAACACCTCAACAATTCTCAGTGGCAGTGCTATCCCAACACCGCCCATCTTTTTCCGTGGGAAGTTCCCCAGCAGGTGCTAAATGATATCGATCGTTGGCTGAAAGAACATCCGCAGGTAGTTGGTAGTCAATAGTCTAAATATTTAATATTTAAAAAAAATATTTAAAAAATTTTTGACTATTGACGAAGAAAAAAAGGAGAGGGAAGATGTAGTGACGCAATGAGTGAAAAAGACGCAATACCCCCCGATAAAAGGATTTTCTGTGTCTTTAATATCTTTACGTCTTTGCATCAGAACATCCTTTTCATTCTCTGGCCTAACTTAAATTTGACCGCCAAAGGCAGGCTGTACTTTGCGGTCAAATCTTTCCCCCAAGTCGTCAGCAATTGTTAAGTTACTAGGTTTGCAGCGCTTGACATTCACAACAATTCCCTGCGCTCCTTCAAGCTCCAAATCTTCTATGTATCCTTTGCTTGCTAATGTTGCATCAGAAGAAGTTAGAAATGGCCCGAAGTAATACGTGCAACGTGGATTCTGTGTGACAATCTCTACCCACCAAGCCAAGCCGATGTAGTCGAATGTGTTAATTAACACTTCCTTGAGGTTATGCCAAATGGTTTTCATGGTTTTAGCCGATTTATAAACGTCTACAGGGTGTTAAACGATATGCTGCTTTATTATCTTTTACATTTCTTTATACTCTGTTACTGTTATTTTTTCAAAGAGATTTTTTGCAATTTATCTAAGTGCAGTGTATTTAGCGATCGCTGACGATAAATCTCATAAAGCGCCATACCCGCTGCTACAGAAGCATTTAGGCTGGGAGTCTTACCTTGTAGAGGAATCGATACTAAAAAATCACAGGAGCGCTGAGTCAACATACCCAGACCTTCGCCTTCTGAGCCGATTACTAAAACGATTGGGCCAGTAAAATTGACTGTATGCAAAGGTTCGCTGCCACTTGCAGCAGTACCGTAAATCCAAAAGCCAGCTTCTTTTAATTCTTCTAAGGAACGGCTGAGGTTGACAACTCTAGCTACAGCAAAATTTTCTAAAGCGCCTGCTGCCACTTTCATAACAGTGGAAGTGATCCCAGATGCCCTTCTTTGAGGAATCACCAATCCTTGAGCGCCTATTGCTTCGGCAGTACGAATTATTGCTCCCAAGTTGTGGGGATCGGTAATTCCGTCAGCTACGACAATTACAGCATCGGTTACAGATTTGCATTGCTCAATTAGATCGGGCAATTCCATGTAAGCGTAGGGAGCAATTTGTGCTGCCACACCTTGGTGATTAGCGCCGTTGGTGAGATAGTCTAAACGCTTGGGTTCAACCTCATCAATAACTGTGCCATTTTCCTTTGCTTGCAAGAGGAAATGGTGAAAGCTGGGATCGTATCGCAGACGGGTAGTAATCCACAGACGGTTGAGATTGCGCTGATTTTGCAATGCACTCAATACTGGATGACGACCGTAGATGAGATCGTTATCTTCTTCTGTCGGTGTAGATACAGACGGCTGGGAGAAGTTGCTATTTCGTTGTCGCGAGTTCCCATAGCTGGGGTTGCTATCTATTTTCCTGGGATTGCGATTCGGATTAACAACAGAGATGGTGTTGCCATCTACTTTTCTGGGGTTGCGAGTTGGATTCGCACCAGAGATGGGATTGCTATCTATTTTTTTGGGATTGCGAGTTGGATTCGCACCAGAGATGGGGTTGCTATCTAGTTTCCTGGGATTGCGAGTTGGATTCGCACCAGAGATGGGGTTGCTATCTATTTTCCTGGGATTGCGAGCCGGATTAGTAACAACACGTTTACCTTTAATTTTTACGGGTTGTCCGCGATTTGGTTCGCTAGAAGTCTTGACTTTTTTGGGTTTATCCTGCATTTGAGTTATGAATATAGCGTATGGTCGATCGTTCCGATTACCTCAATTTTTTGAACCTAATCTAGTGTTGTGGCCACTGCGAAATTGAGTTTTCACTCTTTTTCTAGATGAAGTATTTGCAACAGTTCGGTTAGACGTTGGTAATCGGTAATATATAAGTAGCCTATTAAAGTTTCTAGACTAGTTGCCTGTTGATAAATTTCGGGATTAAGTCGCTTAGGGCGTCCTGTTGCGGCGTTTCTACCCCGTCGGACAATTTCTAATTCGGTATCCCTGAGATGAGGAATTAGCGATCGCAAATGTAGCGCTTGTGTTTCTGCTCTTACCTGCTCCACTACCAGACGATGGTAAATTCCTGACCGCTGCAATGGCAGCAGATAGAACATTCTAACATACAACTCATAAATTGCATCCCCTAAATATGCTAAAGCACTAGGAGAAATTTGTTGCACTTGTGAGAGGGAAATCTGTTGGAATGGCCCTGTGGTTGCCAAGAGTGCTTCAGTCCAAGACAAGCTCTGTTTGGGAGTTTCATCTTGTCCATCTAATAGCTCTTCCTCCTGTGACTTCACAAATAAATCATTCCTTGACGGGCTACATTTGGCAGGCATTCTTCGCAAAGACTGATTTTTCTGAAGTATGCCGTGATAGTATACTTAGCATAATCAATACTATCAAAATTACTTCGTAATTTCATCTTTTTGATTGAGAGTTGGCATTTAAAATCACCCTGATGTCAACATCTATAAACCAAATTTCGCCTACTTCTTGTGGTCTGCTCCTAAGATAGGGTAAAATTTTGACATCAAATTCACCCTTCTACTTGGTAGCATTGCTATACTTACTGAGTAAACGACAACTTTTAACTATACAGCATCAAGTCAAGTCTATCTATAAACAAATCTGCTAGCTTTGTATTTCTTACAATAAATATCTCAGACTTGATTATTTATCCAATATTCTAGCCAACGATTACATACCCAAAAATTGGGTGTCTATATCTTTAGTTATTACTTAACTTTAAACATAATAGCTCAACTGGCTTTGTGCCTCTCCCACAAGGAGAGAGGTTTTCTGCCAGAAGTTTTAAAAATTAAGCTACCCGATTTTGAATCTGGATAGCTAAATTTACCTCTCAGATCGAGCAATCAAGACTACTTGACGTTTTCTAGAGCGTCTTCAACTGATTTTTGCAGGGAGAGAAACTTCTCTAGGCGAACAAGCTTGACCGTTTGAGTTACGCGGGCATTCGTGACAATTTGCAAAGTGCCATCAGCAGTTTGAGCCTGCTTGGCTAGCTGCACCAGAGCGCCCAAGCCAGAGCTATCAACAAAGTCAATTTGTGAGAGATCCAAAATAATGTGCTTAGGACCCTCGTCTATCTTGCTGCCAAGTGTCTTGCGAAATGTCGGCTCGGAAAAAGCATCTAACAAACCTGTGAGGCGGAATAGCTGACAGTTATCCCGGACTTCACGAGTGCCCCTCAGGCTAACGGTTAGATTCAGTGGCTCAGCAATAATTCCCTCCTCATGAGTTAAAGTGAACGCTCAAGTATAGATGGTTTTTGAGCAAGTTGTCTACAATCTGCTGGAATAGGGCATTGGGGATTGGGCATTGGGCATTGGAAAACTCTTTCCTAACCCCCATTCCCCATTCTCTATTTTTACCTCACCTCAGCCACGGCTTGACGTGCTGTTCGCATGGCTTGAACAAATTGTTCAAACAAGTAATCAGCATCGTGTGGGCCAGGACTAGCTTCTGGATGATACTGTACGGAGAACACAGGTAGAGATTTGTGACGTAACCCGGCAATGGTGCGATCGTTTAAGTTTAGGTGGCTGATTTCTACAACTGTCGTAGGTAAAGAATCTGGATCAATAGCAAAACTATGGTTTTGACTAGTAATTTCTACTCGTTGTTGTAAACCGGCAGGTTGATTCAAACCACGATGACCAAATTTGAGTTTATAGGTTTCTGCCCCTAGTGCATGACCTAAAATTTGGTGTCCCATACAAATACCAAAGATGGGTTTTTCACTTAACAGGAGTGCTTTGGCAGTTGCAATCCCTTCAGTGACGGCAGCAGGGTCGCCAGGCCCATTAGAAAGAAACACACCATCTGGATTGTATTTGAGAATTTCTTCTGGTGGTGTATCAGCAGGTACAACAATTACCCGGCAACCATAACTTACTAAGCGACGTAAAATATTACGTTTTACGCCAAAGTCAAGAGCAACAACGGTAAAGGCTTCCCCAAGATTTTCCCCAGCTTCAGAGTTAAATTCCCAAGCTGGAATTGTGGGATCGGACCATTCATAAGCCGTTGAGGTGGTGACTTCACGAACCAGATTCAATCCTGCCATATTGGGAGCTGCTAGTACCTGCTCCAGCAATTCCGCTTCATCGAGAATGGTTGTAGAAATACCACCGTTCATCGCTCCGAACATCCGAATTTTGCGGGTGAGGGCGCGGGTATCGATGCCGTAAATCCCTGGTATTTGGTTTTGTTTGAGGTAGTCAGGTAAAGTTTGTGTCGATCGCCAGTTACTTGGACGGTGACAAATATTCCGGGCGATCGCACCCCGCACTTGGGGCCCATCTGATTCTTCATCTTCCAAATTGACGCCAGTATTCCCCAATTCAGGATAGGTAAAAATCACAATCTGACCGCGGTAACTAGGATCGGTCAGGACTTCTTGATAGCCTGTCATGCCAGTGTTGAACACCACTTCTCCGATCGCGGTTCCCGTCGCACCGAAAGACCAACCGCGATAAGTGGTTCCATCTGCTAGGACAAGTAAAGCTGGTATGGAGTCAGTCAGGGGCATAGGTGATAGGATTGGGGATTGGGCATGGGGCATTGAAAAGAGGCAGAGGGGCGGGGTGCAGAGGGGAAAACTCTTCTCTCTGTTCCCTATTCCTTAATACTGCGATTGTTAATTATCCCATGAGTTGAGCAATTGGGAGTTTTTAAGATAGTTAATTAAAATTAAAAGGGAATTAAAGTAGCGGGAGTGGATTTGGCAAAGCTTGGGCAGTTAAAATTAATTATGCTTCAGTCTTTTTTATCCCGTGCAACCCTAATTTTTGTATCAAGCACTCTAGCGGTTTTGTGCGTTGCCTGTAGTGAAGACAAACTGAACACCGCTACTAGTGGCGATGAGCAACCTATGCCAATTGGGGATCTAGCACCAGTCCAGCCTAGCGTTAAACCAGTAAGACCAGCAGCTACCCCAGAAGCGCAGCCGCTAGATCCGTTTGAAAGTGAACCAAGTCTTTTTGAGATGGGACGAGACAAAGCTGTTGGCGCTTGGAGTATCAGCCAATCGGCTCAATCTCCAGATGATTGGAAATTGGTGGCGAGTCAGTATCAGGATGCGATCGCGCTGATGCAAAAAGTGCGGCGGAAAAGCCCAGAATTTGCGATCGCTCAAACCAAAATCACGGAATATCGCCGCCAAGTTAAATATGCCCAACAGCAAGCTAATCCTCGCCCTGTTGCAGTTAGAGAACCTCAGAAAGTAGTCGTTGTTGTTCCTCAAAGAGAAACTACACCAAAGTTCACTTTACCTCCACGAGAAACAAAACCGTTATCACCAGCGCCAGCTTTGCCTTCATCAGCAGTGGTGATTCCCGATGAAGCAGTATTTACAGCGCCGATAAAAAGACGAATTGGTGGTACGCCAATTGTGGAAGTTACCTTTAATGGCCAGCAACAATTTGAGATGATTGTGGATACGGGAGCAAGTGGCACTGTCATCACCCAAGAGATGGCTAATGCTTTGGGAATTGTGACAGTGGGAAGAGCCAAGGCAAACACCGCAAGTTCCAGAGCTGTAGAATTTCCTGTGGGCTATGTTAATTCGATGGCTGTTGGCGGGGTAATAGTGAATAAAATACCAGTAGCGATCGCAGGTGCGGAACTAGAAACTGGACTTTTAGGACATGACTTTTTTGGTAACTACGATGTCACCATTAAGCGTAATGTCGTAGAGTTTCGTCCGCAATTGCGATCGCAAATCAATTCCCCAGAAACTCAACTAACTGCTCCAACTTCGTCCAAGCAGCCCCACTTTGTAGGATATCCTTAGCGATTTTAATACCCTCGGCGTGATCGAGGAATGCGATTTTACCCGCGACTTGCAGCGCCAATGACGCATTCAAAGCTACTGCGTCCTGTTGCGCCTGAGTTCCCTTACCTTGGAGTACAGCCTTGAGAATCTCCGCATTTTCTTGGACATCTCCACCCCGAAGCATACCTATGGAAGCAGGCGTTAAATCTAAATCTAGGGGATTAATAGTAGTTAACTGTACTTCCCCCTCCGATAACACCGCCAAATCAGTTTCATCTCCTAACCCAGCCTCATCAAGTTTTTCTCGCCCGTGCAGCACAATCGCCTTTTCCTTGCCCAAATTCTGTAAAGCTTCGGCAACAGTTGCCAAAAGTTTGGGAGTAAATAAGCCCACCACTTGCCCAGTTGGACGCAAGGGATTTACTAACGGCCCGAGCAAATTAAAAATTGTTCGCACTTTCAAAGTCCGCCGTAATGACGCAACCGCCTTGAGCGCTGGATGCCAACCAGGGGCAAACAAAAAAGTGATCCCGACTTCTTGTAGTGCTGCTTGTACTTTTTCACTTGAGGCACTTAGGTTTACACCCAAGGCTTCCAATACATCTGCACTTCCCGTAAGACTTGATGCTGAACGATTGCCATGTTTGGCGACAGGTACGCCAGATGCAGCAGCAACGAAAGCAACTGCTGTGGAAATATTAAAGGTTGATGACCCATCTCCACCAGTGCCACAGGTATCTATTACAGTGCTGAGTGCTGAGTGGTGAGTGCTGAGTGGAGAACATTGAGATTGTAATACTTCAGCCATGCCGGTCAACTCGTCGGCAGAAATGCCTCTAAAGTTCAGCGCTGTTAAAATTGCTCCCGATAACTCTGGGGGAACCGCTTCACTGAGCCAACCCTTCATCAATTCCGCAGATTGAGTGCGAGACAATGATTGGCCGTCTATTAATTGTTGCAGCAGGATATACCAGCTAGCAGAGGATTCTTGAGCAGGGATTGGAGAAGTTATCATAGCTAAGATTTGTATGTTGTAGCTATATTGAGAGCTATGGGGTTATCCTACCGGAAAATTGGAAGCTATCAAAGTTAGGTTTAAATCTCAAGGCTTAATTGCAAAGCTGGATTAGCAAGATCCTGAACTTGTGATTTTTTATCCAAAAAAAGTTTAACTTCGTAGTTAGTAATGAATAACTCTTTTCCTTTAGCCGCACCACTCTGCTTATAGTTATTCATCCCATACTGTAATTCCCACTCTGAAATATTAGCCCATTGAAAATTTTCTATAATTTGCGTTGAATTGTCATAGGTAATTAGCCAGCGATGATGACATTGTTGCAAAAGTTTAGCAAATCTCTGATGTTCAAAAGAAGTGTGCAAGTGACCATCTTTACCATATAGCTTTGATTTCGTAGCACTAAAATATGGTGGATCTAAAAATATAAATACATCTTCTCCTTCTGATTTTAATAGATGGCTATAATCTAAATTAGTAATTTGGACGTTTTTTGATAAGATATTTTCTAATTTTTCAAGTCGTTCTATTGAAGTATCAGTAAATCTTTTATGGAAAGCTTCTTGGGAAAAACCACCTGATTCTACAGTTCCAGAAAAAGTAATTCTATTGAGGACGAAAAAACGAACGGCTCTTTCTAAATCAGATAATTTATTGACATCTACACCAGTCAATTCTGAAAACAATAATTTGCCATCTGTAGACTTTACTTTAATATGGCGAATTTCTTTAACTAACTGAGCGATATCAGATTGGGCAATTTTCCAGAATAAGAAGAGTTCAGGGTTTAAATCGTTAATCCAAATTTTGAGATCGGGAAACTTTTGTCTTAAATAAATGAATACGGAACCACCACCTACAAAAGGTTCTCGAAATTCCGAAAAGCTTTCTGGTAAATATTCAACTATTTGATTTATTGCTTTTGATTTGCCACCAGGATATCGGAGAGGGCTTTTAATCATAATCAAGATTATAATGTTTAAAAATTACTGGATATTTCTATTTTAAGTTTATGATTATTTTGAGCTTCTAAAGCCAACTTTTTTATAATTACTTTTTGATTTGTATTAAAATTTTTAATATTAACTTCTAAAAAGTATTCTAGGTTTTCTAGAGACGCATCTGGAAAAACGATAGAACCAACAACGTTGTTACCTGTAAGTTTTAACTTAGTAACAAATAATACTGGCTCACCGTTCAATATTAAAGAATCTAAATTAGAAAATAAAATTAGCTTGAATAAACCATCTTGAATATCAGGCAGCTTTGGCAAAGATGCTGTTGAAGTATTTTTCGACTCTTGTATAATATACATATTGTTCTCGAATATTATCTCATCAGGAGTCAAATAGTAAATTCCGCCAAGATAGTTTTCAATACTAAAAGTTGCTTTTAATCCATCTACTAAATATTCTAGTTTATGAGAAGTCAGCGCTTCTCTTTTACTAGCACTCTGAGAACCTTTAAGAGAAATATTCTTAAATTCCTCAAACTCTTCTCTGATTTTATGTAAATATTTATCTAATCCTTCTCGTGAGTGAATTATTACTCCAGTTTGATGAAAAATAGAATCATAAGAATCTAGAGCTTTTTCAAAAGTTTGTGTAAATCTTTCTTCAAATAGATTCTTATTCCAATGAAGTGCGCTTTGGCGATATGCTAGTATCTCACTGATTTGAAACTTAACGAAATCATTAGCATATTTCTGATTACTCAACTTATTCTTATTAATTTGCCCCTTTTTAGTACTTTTTTTTGCTGTTTCGTAATAAGCAAGTACTATATAGATATTAAGCAAATTCATCCAAGAAATTGTAGAGTATTGAATCTTATCTATATCGCCATCTTTGCCTTCATCTTTAATCACCGGGATAATAGTTATAACTTTCGAGGAATTATATGTATTATAAATTCTGGCAAATGGATAACTTCTAGTTCTCTTAGGTGATACCCATTTGGAATAAGCAATTTCAGTTGTAGGTGACTTGATTAATCCATAACCCCTTTCTTTATTGACATCAAATACATCTAAACTAATCCTACTTAAATTATCATCTAAGTAAGTTTTATAGGTCACTCCTTTGATAAATCCTGTAAAATGAAGAATTTCTGCCATATATCCAAATTTTTCTTAATATTTCTCTTTGCCATAGTTTAGTTCAGCATTGGTTATTAAAGCATAGAAATGACCAAGCAAGAGTTAATTTACTCCTGAATGGCTACAGTTTTCTGAAGTAATTGGCTGTTGGGGCATAGCTTGCCCTCATAGGCGATCGCAAACCTACTATCATAAAACTACGTACCCGTAATACCTCTTACTGAATTTTATCTAGAGTTTATGTTGCAATTTTGTAAAAACCTGTTACATTACTTTACAGGCAGTTATAACTGTTACAACATAAAAGCTCGGAGTATTATTTATGGCAGACGTTAAGAAGACTACGCCTTCGGTTTCAGAAGATCCTAATGCTTTGCGCTGGGGCTTCACTCCTCAGAGCGAAAACTGGAACGGTCGTTTTGCAATGATTGGTTTTTTATCTGCTGTTGCACTTGAAGTGTTTTCTGGTCAAGGGATTTTACACTTCTGGGGCATTCTGTAAATTTAAACGTTTTTAGCTTCATTAGATTATGAGGCAAGGCGGGGATTAGTAAAATTGTCTGCCTTGCCTCGTAATCTCAAGAATTAGAAAACTCGCCAGCAACTACCGTGATGAGCGAAATATTACACGGCCGGGAGATTCTTCTTGATTAATTCGCGCATACACTCGAAGAGAAGTTAAGACTTCGCCAGGAATACCACCACAGTCCAGTTGTAAGTCATCCTTCGATAAAGCACAGATATCTGCATAAAGCCCTGATAATTGGCGAATTCGCACTTCATTACCTGCATTAATAGCTTCATCAGCGACTTTCTTGAGAATGCGCCGTGATTCATGTTGTAGCTTTCCCCACCAAGAATAGCGTTCAGCCGGTGGTACGAATACTAGGGAATGTATCGCTTCGTCCATGTCAATCCAAGCACGGAGAATTGACAGGGGATCGGTGTTCTTCTCAGCTTTTTGGGTGCGTTGGAAGCGATCGCTTAAAGCATCAATATATTGATCGCGCTGTTCTGGTTTGGAGTGTAAGGAAACGACATCGAAGCTAAAAACGCTCTTTAAAGCATGATGTAAATCTGGGTCTATTTCGATAAAATTCATATATAAAAATAGGAATGCTGCTGGTAAATCGGATGCATTACCTTGAGCATTTTGAGTATTTGAAAGTGCTTGTTGATACAAGCTCAATCCCTGAGTTTGAATAGTACCACTAAGTCCTGGGTAGATAATTTCGTCGCGGATAAAGGGAAGTTGATAAAGGTTAGAATTATCTGCGATCGCACCAACTTCTTGAGCTAAATCTAAAGTGCGCTGTCGCCAAGTTGCAGCCAAATCCTCTGGGACTCGTAACAGTTTGCGTTGAATCTCATTCCACAAGTCTGAGTCTGTTTGGCTTTGCAGTTGGGAATTACCCAGATAATAACTGAGTTCTGAGTCAGAATTAAAAGCTTCTCGGAGGTGAGTTAGTTTCAACTCATCTGGCACATCTTCCCAACCAGTATTTTGCTGTGGTGGTTCAGGTTGTAAGAGGTTATGAAGTTCTTGCAGCACATCATCGCATACCTCGACTCCTGGATCTAGAGGAAATTCTGCACGAGCCTGATTCAACGTAGCTTCTAGTCCATACAAACTAAACCGCAGTAACCGGGCTAACTCCGAGTTTTCTATCTCTAATAATTGACGCAAGTGCTGCATAAATATCACCTCCAAATATTTTCGTAGCGAATTAAACTTGGCAAACCTCTGCGTTACTCTACGCTAACCTTTGCGTTCCTCTGCGTTGAAAAAATTAATATTTTAAACGCAGAGGGGCGCAAAGTAAACGCAAAGGAACGCGGAGCTTTAATGCAAAAGTTAATGTATGCCGCAAAATGGATCGCGTTCTTTATCAACTTCATTAGGTTGCAACTCTAATTCAGCACGATAAACACATCCTTCTTCCTTGAGGCATTCTTGATTTTGTGATGTCCAGTAAGGCACTTCACCAGCGTGCATCCTTAGAATACCTCGATCGTCGAGACTTACACGATATTGGCAAGGGTAATCTGTGGTTATATCTGGTTTACTGAGTGCGCCAATTCTGATCCATTTTTTGCTGTTCGTTTCGGCATCTGTTTGATAAACATAGAAGGTGTGCTGGCCAGTTTGTGGGAATGGAGGTAAGGGATTACTAATTAACCCAATTCCTGGTTGTGTCACCCCATCGCGCAAATAGTGAAATTTGTGAAACGTTTTACTACCATCATTTCCGACTTCAAATACAAGATGATAGGCATCTGGTTGATCGACAGTTGCAGACTCAATCACATTCACGGCAATATCACCATCATTTAAATCTTTATTGAAGCGTTCTACTGCAATATTCCAGTTTAATTTACCATCAGCAAATAGCGCTGAAGTTTCTGAAACTACCGATTCTAAATCAATACCAGAAATGTCAATCAAATAATGGGGATTTCCTTGACAAAGCAATACGTTAAATTCGAGGGTTTGGTCAATCTCAAACTGGACTTTGATTTTTTTCAGAAATTCTGCTTCTGGCATTTCCAGTTGATTCATGAGGTTTTTGCCGTCAAAGCTTCCCCATAGTCGTAAATCTCCCTCTTCGTAATCTTGACGGTAGATAATATTAGTTAATTGTATGCCTTGCCAATGAGTACGAACTTTAGCAACAGTTTCCCAAGGTGCGAGTTGATAGAGTTCTTGTCCAGCTTTGAATATAGTTAGTAAATCGTTGCTTTGGGTTTTGCGTTTGAAGTTGCAGGGCAAATAATAAAACAGGTTTTTGACATCAATTTCTAGCTGGTTGGCTCCCTTACGCAGCAAGCTTTTAGACTCTTCTGGATCGAATCTCAATCTTCGTAACTTTTCGGCATAGCAAGCACCGGCGGAGGTGGCTAGCTTGGTAAATTCCAACACAAAGGTAATCCGTTCTGGATTCCAGACAAAATATGGAGATTTACTAAATTCTTGGTAGATTTGGCGCTGCACTACGTCTAAATTACAAGTTTTACCAGACAAAATTAACCAATCAACCTTTTGGGAATTCCAAGAATCTTTGGTGAGATCGTCGGGACGCAAACGACTTTCCATTAATCCTTTGGCAATTCCGATCGCTTCTTTAATTCCCGAAGCGGCGGCTCGTTCAAATTGGTGGTTGTCTAGGGTGACGCAGATGTTATTGGGATCTTTGACTTGTAATTTAACGGCGCTTTGGGTAAGCAATTCGGAAATTTGCTGCTCAGAAAGTGTGAAGGTTAATAGAGAATTCTCTTTTGGTGGCTTTTGCCCAAGTTTCAGTTTTGCGGCTTCTGCATAATCCCAGAGAATATAAAAAGATTGCAGACGTTGAGGTGCTTGTTGCCAACGGGTGGGCAATACTTTCTCGGCTGTATCTAGGGCATCTTTATAAGAAATATCGCCTTCAGGATTCTCTCTATCCAGACATTTTAAAAGACTGCCAGTTTTAAATTTGCCTTGTTCTAAAAAGCGCTCGTTTAACTCAGAGTTAATTAAGTCTTCTAACTTTTCGTTTTCTAGATCGCCTATTGTGACTGCTGTCAACAAAAAATCGGCGATCGCAACTTTTAATAATCTAAAAATTCGCAGTGTAATTAACTCGCCGCCTAGCTGTAAATGACCAGATGAACCTAATAGTTTGGGGGTAAGTTTATAGTAACGTCCTCCCAAACCCCGGTCTTCATAATCGGCAAAGGCTGGGGTTTTATCTTCTAAAGTCAGTTCAATTAAAGCTAAATCTGTGGTTCCCCCGCCAATATCCAAGACGAGGACATTTTGTGACCATTTATTTCCTACTTGGCGACAACGGGTTTTGAATGACTCGATCCCAATGTTGAGATTACCGCCAAATTCTCGCCATAAAAAGAATATTGCCACAGAAACGGCTTCATCATAAGCAGTTTGCACATCATCGATTCCTAACTGCTCAACTAATTCCCTAACTTCCTTGCGAACAACTGGTGGGGCGACTGTTGGGTAAGTGACAACTGCTGTTAAAAAATCTCCTTCCGAAAATCTGCGTCGTGCGTGTTGGCGGTAGTCTTCAGTTAACTCGATTAAATGCGCCCA
Source organism: Nostoc sp. (assembly GCF_036917375.1). Lineage (GTDB taxonomy): Bacteria > Cyanobacteriota > Cyanobacteriia > Cyanobacteriales > Nostocaceae > Nostoc. The sequence goes on along the minus strand of NZ_JBALDN010000093.1, from coordinate 32,228 downwards.
AGCAGATTGGATTAACTGGTTAGCGGTAATTATTTCTTCTTCGCCATCCAAAATAACTGAAAACGCTCGCTCCTGGCCAAAATAGCGTTTGGGTGAATGGTGAAACCTGCTGATAATTTCCTTTAAAGAACCGCTTGTACCTTGAGCGATCGCTTTTTTTCGGTTATCTCTAGCTTCCCTTCCCATCCGCAGTTTTAAGTCCCCTAAGTGTGAAATTTCCGACTCGCTGGGAATTTCCGTATCGCGGCGATCGATATCCAGCACAACTGGGATCAGATTTTGCGACTCTAGAGTAGGGACGCGGAACACCTCATGATAGATTTGGTAAAGTTTTTTGCTGACAGCCCGGCGGAACCTCTCGCTGTTCCCTAAAGAAAGTTCAATTTGGCGAATTGCTTCTAAAAATCGCTCTTTATTATCACTTTCAAAAACTTCACTTAATCGGCTGGGTTCTATCTCCAAATTTTTGCTAATTTCTATGATAAACTTTGCCCAATCATCAGCGCTGACATCCGGTAAAGCCACTGAGGCGGGAGAACTGAGCCATTGCGATAAGCGATCGCGCAACCGCATTTCTTGCTCTTTGGGTAAAATTTCTGCGATCGGTACTTCAATTGGATCGAAAAGTGTGACTGTCGAATTCGATGTACCAAAATCTAAAGCAAACCATCCTGGAAATCTTTTTTGTTGTTTCTCGCTTGGTTCTTGCTCGCTATATTTGTTGAGTTGAAAAGGGTTCATTATAGTATCACTTTATGTTGTTTATTTTATAGCTGGCTAAAAACTGTAATGTTCTATCATAAAATTACAAATTTAGAGAATCCTTATGGTAGAAACTTTTAATTTTTGCTCTTGTACCACTGATTCTTTTTAGCGCTGGCTTTTTATTTAGCACAATATCTACGCCTACGCTTTTATATGAAAGGACGTAGGCGTAGCTCAAATTAGGCATTGCTATGAAAATTACGGTAGTTACTAACTAAGTTGATGTTGAAGACTCTTGCTCAGTTGCAAGTCTTACTTGTTCGATAGTTAAATCAAGTAACTGTGCAACCTCTTCCATCGACATACCACGAGCTAAGAACCGAGGTACAAGTTCAAGTTTTAGTTCTTCTCGTCCCTCTTCTCGTCCCTCTTGTTTAGCTTCTTGATAAACCCTAGTTTCTTCTAACTTAACTCCTAACATTGCTTCTACCTCTTCACGACTTAAGTTTGCGAATTTATAAACTGCAATTGTTGTGATTACATCTATTATCTCCTTCTTAGCCAAGACAGTTATCTGCTCTTGTTGCACTCGCTCAATTAAACGTTTCGCATCCTGAACCATTTGAGTCTCTGAGGCAATAGTCAACAGCATCAAACTGATACCTACTTTGTACTCATCAGGACTACCTAACTCATCTAAATAAATTCGTTGTACTTGAGAACTGTTCAGTAACGATCTGTGAATAGTGGTTTTTTCTGGTTCCAAGCTGCGAGACTGTAAAATAATTACCCCGTACCAGTCATCGTAAAGTGACGGGTTACGATACATATACAGCAAGGATTCTGAGAAAAAGCGATGGTACAGTAATTCATCCTTTTGGAATTGTACCTCAGCAAAAAAGATCGTTTGAGATGTTGCATCCGGTGGAGGTAAAAATACCCCATCAATCCGAAATGTTGGTTCTTTAACTTCTACTGATTCAAAGCGATAGCTAGCAGCTTCAGGCGGTGGCTGTTCTACTAACTCGAAAAATAATCCTGGGACACGCTTGAAAATTGTATAAAAAATTGCATCACGTCTCACAAATACATCCTCATATCTCGAAGCGATCGCCTCATCTCAAATCCAAATCGTCTGAGGGAGAAACAGCCGCCATTTCAGAAATAATCTGCAACCAAGTAGGAATTTCTATCTCAGATGGCAATTCCCCAGCTGCCAAATATCTTAGCAAAGTTTCTTTTTTGGAAAGGTTTTGCAGACTAGGAATAATTTGATCCAAAATGCCTTCTAGTTCGGAATTAATTTGCTGATTAACTTCACTGACATACTGCACAAGATGGAGACTGGCGCTAGCTGTAATTTCATCTCGCAGTCGCAGTACTAAAAGTTGGTGATTGCTCGATCTGGGTAATCCTTGGCTTTTCTCTGGGGCCCAGTCAAATATTTGACCAACGTTGTGTTTATCGTCTTGACGTGCTAAAGGAAAGATAATTTCGGGTGCAACAGTTTTGTCTTTACTACTAATTTCTGAGATAATTGCTTCTTTCCATTCGTTAGGATCGCATCCTAGTAATAATTTATAAAAGAGATCGGCATCTTCAAAACCAAATTTTTCTTCGATTTCTTGTTCCATTTCTGGGTGGAAAAATGCCTGCAATTGTTCGCGTTCTGGGGCTACATGAATTGATAATTGGTTTAACAAATCTACCACGGCTTGCTGGATGCGATCGCGGGCAAAATCTTCTACTTCTTTAACGGTTTTCTCAAATACTGGATAAAAATCATCGCTCTTAGTCGGAAGGGAAGTATTTACGCGGTTTCCCCGATCGAATAATTTCCCAGCTGCACCTTTAGATTCTGCCAGAGCGATCGCTCCATTATTAGCTTTGTTGAAGAGTAAAGTCCACTGGTTCCAATTGAGGATTCTAAAGGTGAGTTCGTCTTTCACTACATCACTGACAACAACACCGCGCCGATCTTTAAGTGGTTCTTTGCCGATATCTTTTTGGAAATTTCTGTAGATTTTATCTAAGCTTTCGACCACAAAGCGCAATTCGATAAAAGCAGGGCTATCGCCTGTGGGGATACCTTGCTCGTGAATTTCATCTATGATGTCTTTCAAGTGATCTTGTTGCTGACTTACCACATCAGCAGCTCTTTTGGTATCTTCATGCAGTTGCTTCAGACCATGAGTAGCTACGTGAGTTTGAATCAATTCCCGCAGCTTACTAAGTCCGCCATCTTGACTAAAGTAACCCAACTGTCTGCCCAAATAGCTGCGGGTGTTAGATTCTATCAACCGTTCACTTAATAGCTCCCATTTCTGTTGTAGCCGTTTAGACCGATCTAAATAATCAGGATAGTCTAAGTTAGCCAAAAACTCTGGTGAACCAGCTTTGACTTTACTAGAACGTTTTGCTAATTCAGCTAATCCCAACAATGGCGACAGTAAAACGATGCGGTCTTTTTGGGTTGTAAACGCAGCTGCACCGTCAATGGTAGTTTGCAGAACTTTGAGTTTTTGGAGAACCGTTTCCTCTTCTAAATGGCTATCTTCAATCAGGTGGTCAAGTTCTCTTTCGCCACCCTCGCTATCTAGAGGGAGTTGATCGAAGCGACCCACACCGACGAGAATTAAATCTTTCAGGTCTTGTCCTGGTCGCTGCTGCTGCATCATGGTGAAGATTTTATTGGCGCGATCGCTCCCAGGAGATTTACCATTTAGCAATACCAAAATTGTCTGTACTTCTGCCAATTCCCGCAGTGACAAAAAGGTATCCCTAGCCCCGGAATTAGCAGCCCCCAATCCTGGAAAGTCAATGAGAATAAATTTAGCTGCATCTGCAAAATCCCAAATTTCCCGTGAAATTTTCACATCAATATCGACACGGCGAATTAGTGGGAAGCTGTTTTGCAATAACTTTGTTGGTAGCCTCTGGGGTGGACTCGGTAATCTGATGTGTGCTGGCGGTAGATCCTCAAATTTCAGAGTTTGGATTGCCATTGGCTGTTCGACTAGCTGTAGCCCTTCACGGGCAGTCACCGCATCAATCTGGTAGTGCCCACCACACATAACCTCCCCATAAGCTTGATAAGCCCGCAGGAATAATACCAACTCCCGGAGCAAATAACGCAGTTCTAAATTGTTACTGCTATTCCATGCTTCTTCACACCAACCAATAATGTCTGTGCCAGAGTTGAGTTTCGATACTGGTATTGGAGGAAGCCCTGCTGCTGTGGTTCGTTTATTGGCTTCCCCTAGCATGAAGCGTAGACACTCGTGTACTCCCTCATGAGAAAGATACTCTACCGTAAAATTGCTTAATTGCGTCGTTGCAAAATCATCTTGCGGAATAATATGTATGGCGGTAACATTACCTGTAGTGGGGTTTTCACTGACTGGCAAAGCATCTGCATATCCAATTAGACTGCCTAAAAGTAAGGTTTTTCCACTACTAAATTCTCCCATCACACCAATTTTGACAGGCGAAGTTGCCAGGTCTACAGTTTTCTGGGCAGCCGATCGCAAACGAAGAAGACAGTCATCAAGACTAGCTGGAACCCAATCTTCTTGTTTAGAAGGGTACTGGGGCACAGAATCTATCTTTCGGAGGATGAATTCGCCGTACTCCTTAAAACGGCCCAGTTTATCTGGTTCCATAAAGTAGTTTCCGCCTAACATTAATTTCTGTGAGCTTTATAACATATAAAATGCGATTACCAGGCATGGTTACAACCAGTTGATATCACATTTAGCATTTCTCTCATTTAATTTGCGATTTTGCTACAGCAATCCTAAATCATTCGTGAGATTTGTTCTCTTTTTATTGGCATACTTTTCTACAAGATGCCGCGCGTACTCTACGAGGAAGTAAGCTATGTGTAGTGTCTCGTAGATAGACAGTTCGTTATCACCTAGATCGATCGTCACTCAGATATGATTGCTATATAAGGCATTTTGACTAGTCAAGACAATTTTAAAAAATTGGGTTTTGTTGAGAACAATAAAAAACAATAAATTCATCATTACCCCAAATTACAAATAAATAGGGTTGGTTTTTATACCCATCATTCAATCAAGTCTGCTGAATACAGATGTAGCTCTCAAACTTTTTTATACTCCTTTATTTTAAGCAAGATAGATCCATCAGCCAGATTTTAATTCATGCTGAATTCTTCTTGATAAAAAATCAATATTTATTTTGGATGAAATTCTTGATTATTGTGAATTTCTTATAAAGATGTAAATGCCTTGCAGAGAATCATATAGTTTCCGTAAAGCTAAATCAGGTTTTTGAGCAATGCAATTACATAGCTAAGATGAATTTATCAGTGACTTCAAAAATAAACAAAGTCAAACAAGCTCTCTGATATATATAGGAATACGGTTGGATTCTTGAATTTACTTGCGTGGTAGGGAACAGGGAATAGGAAGGAAGGAATAGATCCGTACTGAGTCTGGTTCAAAAATCAAAGAAGAGTCCTATATATAGTTTAAATTTCACACAAAATGCTGAAGTTAATCTTAATGATAACTTCAGCATTTTTTCAATTTATTTACAGTAAAAGAGGAATTGCTGCATATATAAAAATAAATAAAGTATTAAGATCGGTAGCAGGTTGGCATAAACAAGATTATATCCATGTATTAAGAAATTGTATTTTCAGCATATTCCCTTAATAATTTAGGCAGAGCAGGCAGGCAAAAGTGTTTTCTAAAAAGGTGCAGAACTACGTTAAACAAATCATAGTAGAAGAGGAAGAAATACAACAGGATGAAAAAGTATTCTGCCAGCAGGCGGATATTGCTCCTCTGATGATTTGGATGTCTGGGTATAATGCACTTTACTGTTACTTCAATTCTAATTGGCTGAAATTTACTGGAACACATCTCACAAAAGCCGCGTCTGCATCTGCGCGAGAAGAGGAAATAGGCAATATTTGGACAGGCAGCGTCCATCCAGAAGATAGACAGCGATGCGAAGATATATACCTGAGAGCATTTGCGACGTATGATTCCTTCCAGAGGCAATATCGCCTGCGTCGAGCTGATGGTGAATATCGCTGGATTTTAGATACAGCCGCACCACGATTTGCGGCAGATGGTAGCTTTGTCGGTTACATCGGTTATTGTATCGATCTAACAGAAGTGCCGATAGGGATCGATCAACCTTCCCTAACAGAAAGCTGCTCGCTATCGACAAATTCCTCTCGCCGCTTACGTAAAATTACAGATAGAGAACGGGCAACAGAATTAGCAAAAGCATTAGAGCAACTGCAAGCGGAAATTAGCAAACGCCAAGCAGTTGAAGCACAGTTACGCCAAAAAACATCAGAATTTGCGGCGATTTTGCAAGTACTTCCTGATTCCTACTTTCGCATTGATGCTGCTGGAAGCATTCTGGATTATAAGCAAGGGTTGATGGAGAGTTTGTATATTCCACCAGAAGATTATCAGGGCAAGAGTTTGCCCGAATGCTTACCGACTGCTGTAGGCGATCGCTTCCATCAAGCAATAAATCAAGTACTTGAAACTCAATATGAAGTCAGTTTTGAATATAGTTTACCGCAATTAGGAGAAAACAATAATTTTGAAGCTAGGTTATTACCATTACCAGAGCAGCAAATTATAGTTCTTGTCCGCGACACCAGCGACAAGAGCCAAGCAGCCTTAATAGAAAGCGATGCCAAGTTCCGCAGCATTGTGGAAAACGCCAACAACATTATTTTTGCGCTGACACTTGAGGGGATATTTTCTTACGTTTCTCCTAACTGGACTGAAATTTTGGGGCATGAAATTGCAGAGGTTGAAGGCAAATCTTTTATTCCCTTTATACATCCTGACGATGTGCATATTTGTGTCGATTATTTTCAAAGAATTTTGACAACAAGCGAAAAACAAAAAGCAATCGAATATCGAGTCCAACACAAAAATGGTAATTGGCGATGGCATACAAGCAACTCATCTGCTATTAAAGACGCTAATGGCAATATTTTGTACTTCGTTGGTATTTGCTATGACACTACTGACCGTAAAGAAGCAGAAATTGCACTCAGAGAAAGCGCCCAGCGAGAAGCACTCCTCAATCGTCTTTCTAGCCAAATTCGAGCTTCTTTGGATCTCAATTACATTGTGGAAACCGCAGTACAGGAGATTCGCAACTTATTCCAGATCGATCGCTGCGCCTTCTTTTGGTATCGGCAAGACGCTGATGTACCATACTGGGAAAGAGTCTATGAGGCGAAAAGTTCCTTTTTACCATGTCTGCTTAATCAACAAGAAGCAATTCATGCCGAAATTAAACTAATCGCAGCCAAAACCTTGAACGGAGAAATCATCCGCATTGATGATACTGAGACTGTGGGCGATTCCATAGCACAGCAATTTTTGCAGGATTTTGGTTTCACTGCCTTTATGGCGCTGCCCGTACACACTCAATCTGGTGAAATTGGTGCATTTAGCTGTGGTTATTGTAGTGGCTTTCGCCCTTGGCTGAACAACGAAGTAGAATTACTACAAGCAGTTACAGTTCAACTAGCGATCGCCATTGACCAAGCTAAACTTTACACCCAAAGTCGCATTACCGCCCAAACTGCCCAAGACAAAGCCCAGCAACTAGAAGCAGCACTGCTAGAACTTCAACAAACTCAAACGCAACTGATTCAAACTGAAAAAATGTCCAGTTTAGGACAATTGGTTGCAGGTATTGCCCACGAAATCAATAATCCCGTCAATTTCATCTACGGCAATATTAGCCACGCCAGTGAATATACTAAGGATTTGTTGCACTTAGTAGAACTTTATCAACAGAGCTACTGCCCACCAACACCAGAGATCGATCGACAAATCAATACCATTGATTTGGAATTTCTCAAGCAAGATTTACCCAAAATTTTGGAGTCGATGAAGATGGGAGCCGAACGCATTCGGCAGATTGTCCTATCTTTGCGCAATTTTTCTCGCCTTGATGAAGACGGTACAAAAGCAGTGGATATCCATGAAGGGATGGATAGCACTTTACTGCTATTGCAAAATCGCCTCAAAGCCAAACCAGGACATCCCGAAATCCAAGTAATTCGAGACTACGGCAATCTACCACCAGTAGTCTGTCACGCCGGACAGATGAATCAGGTGTTTATGAATGTGTTGACAAATGCGATCGATGCTTTAGAAGAGTCATACTCTGCGGGAAGGCCAAGCGCCAATATCAATAGTCATCTGTCATTAGTAAACAACACTGAACAAAGGACAAATGAACGGCAGTTGCTTCTCCTGTCGGAGACGCTGCGCGTAGCTTGCTTCCCCGAAGGGGTACAAGCCGGGAAACCCGTCCAACGCACTGCCTCCCAAGGACAAATGACTTCTCCACAAATTCACATTCGCAGCCTCATTCAAGAAGACTATGTAATTATTAGAGTTGCTGACAATGGCCCAGGGATGAGTGAAGAAGTACGCAAACGCCTATTTGACCCCTTCTTCACGACAAAACCTGTGGGTAAAGGTACAGGTATGGGATTATCAATTAGCTACCAAATTGTAGTCCAAAAACACGGTGGAAAGATCCATTGTATTTCAGCACCAGGAGAAGGAGCTGAGTTTGTTGTAATGATTCCATTAAAGCAAGAACCCTCAACCTAGATATCACACAATAAAGATAAAAGTGAAAAAATAGACCTGTCTTGAAAGTCTACTTTCATCCTTGGTTGTGAGCCGAAGGCTCATGGAGGTCTCTTGCAAAAGTAATTTTTACAAGAGGCGGGAAAAGGGGAAAGGTTAAAGGGAAAAGGTTTTTTATTATTCCTTTCCCCTTTCCCCCTTACCCTTTTCCCTACAAATGCCAAGAAGTCTAATGTAGAGACGTAGCACTGTTACGTCTCTAGAGGGGTTCTGGATAACGCATATTTAACTTCTAGAGATATCTAATCTTAATCTAAACTTAATCAAAGCTTAACCTAATAGTTGTTAACTAAGATCAACTCACTTTTTGCTGCAACATTTTAACCCCCTCAATAACCTAAAATTTACAGGAATTGAGGGGATTATTTCTTCTAATATAGGGAATTAGGTTTGAAAAACGTTGTAATGGTAGTACTATCTTTGCGTAGGCGTAGCCAACCCAGACAATGTACACAATGAACTGCATCTACGCACCGAACAAAAAAAATCTCTGAGTACAAATAAAATAGAAGGCTGGGATGATACAACCCCAAAGTCAAAATAGTATCACCTACACACGCGTTATCCACCTAAGTCATGTAATTGACATAGATATTCCCCAATGGTCTGGAGATCCCACAGTAGAATTTGAAACTGTGGCTGAACTCAATAATGATGGTTATTACTTGCGGCGTTTCTCCTTGGGGGAACATAGCGCTACCCATATCAACGCCCCTAATAGTTTTCATAGTTCTGCTGTGGGAATTGACCAATATCCAGCCCAGTCTTTGGTTGTACCTGCGGTAGTTATAAATATTTGTCAAGCTACAGCAGTTAATCCTGATTATGCCCTGACTGTTGCTGATGTTTTGGCTTGGGAAGCAGAATACGGTAAAATTCCTACTGACTGCGTAGTTATACTGAATACTGGTTGGCAAAAAAAGTGGTTTGATAAAAGTGCATTCCTCAATCATGATGCTCAAGGGATTCCACACTTTCCAGGGTTTGGCAGCGATGCAACTCAATTTTTACTTGAGGAACGGCAAATAGTTGGGGTAGGAATTGATACTCATGGTGTAGACCCCGGACAGGATAACAGTTTTACGATTAACCGCCTAGTTTTAGAACAATCGCGTATTGTGTTAGAGAATCTGACAAATTTGGATCAACTGCCACCTAAAGGTACTACTCTAGCGATCGCACCTCTAAGATTACGTGGTGGTTCTGGTTCTCCTGTGGGGGTATTGGCGTTAGTGCCTTAATTTTTATATCGATATTTGCTTCTTACCCCAATTTTGTAAACTTGAGGATAACCTAGAAAGCAAGCAAAGTTAATACACAAGTTTCAGTAGATCATCAGTCGGAGATTTTCAAGATGACAACTCCGCTATCTTGTCGCAATTATATAGATGGTCAATGGTTGAGTGCTGTAGGAGAAGCAACCCTAGAAAGTCGCAACCCTGCCGACAAAACCGAAGTCGTGGCCACATTTCCCCGTTCTCAAGTTAAAGATGTAGATACAGCAGTAGCCGCCGCCCGGAAAGCCTACCGCAGTTGGCGCAAAGTCCCGGCCCCAGCGAGGGCAGAATACATTTTTCGTGTTGGGGAAATATTACTTCAGCATAAAGAAGAACTTGCCCAATTAATCAGTCGGGAAATGGGTAAACCCTTGACAGAAGCTAGGGGAGATGTCCAAGAAGGTATTGACTGTGCCTTTTACAGTGCTGGCGAAGGACGGCGACTATTTGGGCAAACCACACCTTCGGAAATGTCCAACAAGTTTGCCATGACTGTGCGGATGCCCATCGGAGTTTGTGCTTTAATTACTCCCTGGAATTTTCCGGTGGCAATTCCTTGCTGGAAAGCTATGCCAGCCTTGGTATGTGGCAATACAGTCATTCTCAAACCTGCCGAAGATACCTCTGCCTGTGCAACTAAATTGATTGAAATTTTTCAACAAGCAGGTTTACCACCAGGAGTAATTAACTTGGTGCATGGTGTGGGAGAGGAGGTGGGGAAAGCTTTAGTTGAGCATCCCAATGTAGATTTAGTATCCTTTACCGGTTCCTCAGAAACAGGTGCTTTTGTCGGTGCGACTTGCGGCCGCACTCACAAGCGTGTCTGTTTGGAAATGGGTGGTAAAAACGCTCAAGTGGTGATGGAAGATGCGGATTTAGAACTTGCTCTCGATGGTGCAGTGTGGGGAGCTTTTGGGACAACTGGACAACGGTGTACGGCTACCAGTCGCTTGATTTTGCATCGTGATATCAAGGAAAAATTTACCGCTATGCTCTATGAGCGTACCAGTAAGTTACGCTTGGGTGCTGGCACTGACTCTAATACAGATATTGGCCCGATAATCAATGAAAAGCAACTCCAACAGGTGAGAAAGTATTTGGATATTGCTCGTGAAGAAGGAGCAAAGGTTTTAATTGGTGGAGAAATTGCTAGTGAAGGCTCGTTGAAAAACGGTTACTTCTTTCAACCAACTATTTTGGATGATGTAACTCCTGATATGCGAGTTGCCCGTGAAGAGATATTTGGGCCAGTGGTGGCATTAATTGAGGTTAGCTCCTTTGAGGAAGCGATCGCAATTCTCAACGATAGCAATTATGGTCTTTCTTCTTCAGTTTACACCCGCGATATCAACCGGGCTTTTACTGCTATGCGCGACATCGAAGCAGGTATCACCTATATTAACGGCCCTACTATTGGCGCAGAGGTACATTTACCCTTTGGTGGTGTGAAACAAACCGGTAACGGACACCGCGAAGCTGGAACTACTGCAATGGACGTTTTCACAGAATGGAAAAGTGTCTATGTTGACTTCTCTGGAAGTTTGCAACGCGCTCAGATAGATAACCGCAGTTAATTATCTGCAAATAATACTCTTGGGTTAAGGCTTGATTATCCCTAACCCTCCTTAAATTTGAATCCGCTTTGCTGCTTTAAACCGTTGCAAACTCAGTGTATTTCCTCACTTCTGGAGGCTGAAAAGCCAAGACAATATCACTTGCAGGAACATCTAAACGCATTAACTCAGTTGCCATTCCTTCTTCAGCGCATTCAATTCGATCGCTTCAATCACCTTTTGCGGGAAATTGTAACTGTAGGGGTTTGGCATTACTAGTCTACGTCCTAACTGTACTGGCTATCGCTATATTGACTCGGAATTCAGAACTCGGAACGGGCTAAACGCCCCATGCCCAATGCTCCAATTCCTTAGACTTTAATAATTTCCTCACAGGTTCCTCAAATTATTTTGCTAAGGTTGAAGCTAGGGCAATGTCGGCAAAATGGAGTTAATCCGACTAATGAAGACTATTAGGGAAATTAATCATGAGTTAGCGATCGCAGGGCAAATTACACTAGATCAGCTACAACAAATAGCCGATCTGGGTTATAAGTCTGTACTGAACTTACGTTTGCCTGACGAAACAGGCTTGCTGGCTAATGAACAGGAAAAGACTGAGCTTTTGGGATTGTATTATGTTAATTTTCCAACTAAATCTGAAGATATTAATCATCAATGTATGCTCCAAATATATGAACTCATCACTGAACTACCTAAACCGACTCTGATACATTGTGATAATTCAATTCGCTCATCTGCAATAGTATTTTTGTATATCGCTCTTAAACAGGGTATAGGCTTTGAAAAAGCCCTACAAAAAGTTATTAATATAGGCTTGATATCAGACTAGTACCGCAAGGCGGAAGTCAAAAGCCAAAAGTCAAAAAAATTATATTCCAAGCTTACTAGCGATCGCTCCAATTTTGCTTTAGTACTTAATTGAAAATAGTGTTTTATACTTGATTGAGAAAGAAACTCGTTCAATAATTTTCCCTTGTCTGTCTTCCTCTACTTCCTCTTCCCATAGATTTGAAGTTATCACAGCCTTTCATCCCAGAGCTAGACGCGAAGATTTTTATAGTAATTTAGGATCGTTTGGGGAATATACCTCAGCAAACCGAAAACTGGAAAGAAAAATGAGGTTATTACCTAGCTAAATTTCTGGAATTCGTCATCATGTATGAACTAGTTCAAGCTCTCTCCAACGGTGATGAAAAAACTGCTCTACATCAGTTGATTTATGCGTTGAGTGTTTCAGGTAAGCATTACTTCCTAAGAAATGAGATTTTGCAAGCCTTTGCTGATTACTGTCATCAATCCCAAAAGCCAGCCTATTTTTACCACTCTTCTTCTGTTGGCAAACTAATACAATATACCCACGAAATCATTCTCGAAGAGGAAAGAACTTGGTTCGTGATTCGACCGAGGATTGCTAATCAAGAAGTTTGGCAACTGACAGCCGACTTTAGCAGGTTCGAGCAGATGACGCCTCAAGCGCTGTTAGATGTGAGAGATCGTCTAGTCAACCGCTACCAACCCCATATTCTCGAAATCGACCTCCACCCCTTCTATGAGAGTTCTCCAAGAATTGACGATGCGAGAAATATTGGTCAAGGTTTAGCCTTCCTCAACCGTTACCTGTGCAATCAATTGTTGACTGACTCTGAATATTGGGTAGAAATGTTATTTAAAGCATTACATAGGCTGCAATGCAATGGTATTCGCCTATTGTTAAGCGATCGCATTTCCTCCGGTATTCAGTTAGCCAAACAAATTAAGCTAGCGCTCAAATTCCTGAGTGAGCGATCGCCTGATGAACCTTATGAAAAATTCCGCTTTGACCTCCAAGAACTCGGCTTTGAGCCAGGTTGGGGTAACACTGCGGCGCGAGTCTCTGAAACTTTAGAACTTCTCGATCGACTCATTTACTCTCCAGAACCTGCCATTTTAGAAGCTTTTGTGGCCCGCGTCCCCGCCATCTTTCGCGTCGTCCTCGTTTCTGTCCACGGCTGGGTTGGACAGGAGGATGTTTTGGGAAGAGATGAAACACTCGGTCAAGTTATCTACGTCCTCGAACAAGCTCGCAGTCTAGAAAACGAACTGCGCGAACAAATCAAACTCGCTGGACTCGACCAGCTAGGTATTAAACCCCATATAATTATTCTGACTCGATTAATTCCTAACTGTGAAGGCACATTTTGTAACCTGCCCTTAGAAAAAGTCCAAGATACTGAAAATGCTTGGATATTGCGCGTTCCTTTTGGTGAATTCAATCCAGAGATTACGAATAATTGGATTTCTAAATTTGAGATTTGGCCTTATTTAGAACAATTTGCAATAGATGCAGAAAGAGAATTACTAGCTCAATTCAAAGGCAAACCTAATTTAGTTGTTGGCAATTACAGCGACGGTAATTTAGTAGCCTTTCTGCTATCTCGCCGCATGAAAGTCACCCAGTGTAACATTGCCCATTCTTTGGAAAAACCTAAATATCTATTTAGCAATTTATATTGGCAAGATTTAGAAGAGAAATATCATTTTTCGGCACAATTTACCGCCGATTTGATTAGCATGAATGCAGCTGACTTTATCATCACATCGTCCTATCAAGAAATTGTTGGCACGCCTGATACCATAGGTCAATACGAGTCGTATAAGTGGTTTACGATGCCGCAGTTGTATCATGTAGTTGATGGCATTGATTTGTTTAGTCCTAAATTTAACTTAGTGCCGCCGGGAGTAAATGAAAATCTTTTCTTTCCCTACAGCCAAAAAGAAAACCGAGATTCTAAACTTTGCACGCAAGTCCACGACTTACTCTTTACCCGCGAAGATCCACAAATTCTTGGTTATTTAGAACGCCCCAGTAATCGACCAATCTTTGCCCTTGATACCATCAATTCAATCAAAAATTTCACTGGTTTAGCTGAATGTTTTGGTAAAAGTCAGGCATTGCAAGAGCGTTGTAACCTGATTCTATTAACTACTAAACTGCATTTACATGAAGCTAGCAACCCAGAAGAAGCAGAAGAAATTCAAAAACTCCACGACATTATCGACCAATATCATCTCGATGGCAAGATTCGCTGGGTGGGGATGCGTATCCCTAGCAGGGATATCGGCGAAGCCTACCGAGTAGTTGCAGATTCTCAAGGAATTTATGTCCATTTTGCTCGTTTTGAATCCTTCGGTCGGAGTATTTTAGAAGCGATGATTTCTGGCTTACCAACTTTTGCTACTCAATTTGGCGGTTCTTTAGAAATTATCGAGAACAAAGAAAACCAATTTAATGTTAATCCTACAGACTTAGAAGGAACAGCAACGAAAATTTTAGACTTCCTGGAACAATGCGATACTCATACTGAATACTGGTACGAAGTTTCAGAATGGATGAGTCAACGAATTCATCACAAATATAATTGGCATTTACATAGTAATCAATTACTACTGCTTGCGAAAATGTTTAGTTTTTGGAACTTTGTTGCTCCCGAAAATAACGAAGCTAGAGATCGCTACATGGAAACCTTATTCCATCTCATTTATAAACCCAGAGTCGAAAAGATTTTGGAAAAGCATAAGGGGGGATGAGGGAGTGGGGAGCAGGGGAGCAGGGGAGCAGGGGAGCAGGGGAGAGTTATAACTGGATGAATCCACCTTTGAACTGGATGAATCCACCTCGGAACTCCGTTCATCCACCTTTGAACTGGATGAATCCACCTCGGAACTCCGTTCATCCACCTTTGAACTGGATGAATCCACCTCGGAACTCCGTTCATCCACCTCTGAACTGGATGAATCCACCTCAGAACTCCATTCATCCACCTTGGAACTGGATGAATCCACCTCAGAACTCCATTCATCCACCTTTGAACTGGATGAATCCACCTCAGAACTCCATTCATCCACCTTAGATACTCGTTCATCTAGCTCAAAGACTCAAAATCTCTACTCCCAACTTATGCAAACAAAAGGTTGTTCTCGTCATTTTATCTACACAGACTGGATATTAATCGAAACCCAGTTTGACCCTGAGCAATTGCACTCCAAAGAAACCGTCTTTACAATCGGCAATGGATACCTGGGAACCAGAGGCAGTTTTGAGGAAGGTTATCCTCATGCATTGCCAGCTACTTTTATCCACGGTGTCTACGATGATGTGCCTGTGGTTTACACTGAGCTGGTAAATTGCCCTGACTGGCTACCCTTGATAGTGATTGTAAATGGCGATCGCTTCCGTCTCGATCGAGGTGAGATATTGCGCTACGATCGCCAGCTTGATTTACGCCAAGGACTACTGACTCGGGCCGTGCGTTGGCGCTCTCCCAGTGGGAACACCATAGATATAAGCTTTGAACGCTTTGCTAGTCTTGCAGATCCGCACGTGTTGGCGTTACGCTGCCATCTAACACCAATAGATTTTGAGGGATTAATCGAAGTTCAAGCTAGCATCAATGGCTATCCCGAAAATCAGGGTTTTAATCACTGGGAAGAATTAGATCAAGGCAAGATTAACCAAGGAATCTGGTTGCAACGTCGCACGCGCAACTCTCGGATTGAAGTCGGTATGGCAGCTAATTTGACAATATTAGGCACTGAAGCATCTTTGCAAGTCAATACCGCACCTGGTTATCCTACTTTGAGTACAACCTTCTTGGCTAAAGCGCAGCAGACCGTAACGGTGGAAAAACTCGTGACCGTTTTTACCTCGCGGGAGATTGAAGCACCAGTTCCAGCAGCTCGAGAAAAACTCGCACAGCTGCCAGATTATGCAACATTACTAAAAGCCAATGAGCAGGCATGGAATGAGGTTTGGCAGCAAAGTGACATCCTGATTGAGGGGGATAGCACAGCTACTTTTGCTGTTCGCTACAATCTGTTTCAACTGCTGATTGCTGCCCCACGGGATGATGACAGAGTGAGCATTCCTGCTAAAACCCTTTCAGGATTTGGCTATCGCGGTCATATTTTTTGGGATACAGAAATTTTTATGCAGCCCTTGTTTCTGTTTACCCAACCAGCGATCGCCCGCAACTTACTCAGTTACCGTTGGCACACCTTACCAGGAGCTAGACGCAAGGCAGGCCATTACAGGTATAAAGGGGCTATGTTTGCCTGGGAAAGTGCTGATACTGGAGATGAAGTGACACCACGTTGGTCTATCGGCAGTGATTTTTATGGTGAAGACGTGCGGATTTGGTGTCGCGATCGCGAAATTCATATCAATGCAGATATCCCCTACGCAGTCTGGAACTACTGGCAAGCCACTGGTGATGATGACTGGATGCAAAACTACGGCGCAGAGATTATCTTAGATGCCGCGCTCTTTTGGGGTAGTCGAGTCGAATTCAATTCTGAGCGCTCGCGGTATGAAATTCAGGGAGTAATCGGAGCAGATGAATACCATGAATTAGTCCACAACAACGCCTTTACAAACCGGATGGCGCAATGGCATCTAGAGAAAGCGATCGCCGTCTATGATTGGTTGGCTGATAAATTCCCCGAACGAGCTACCGAACTAGAACAGAAACTAAAGCTGACCCCAGAGGAGCGATCGCACTGGCAAGAGATCGTCGCCAAAATATTGTTTTTCTATGACCCATCAACAGGATTAATCGAGCAGTTCGAGGGATTTTTCCAATTAGAAGATATCAACTTAGCAGATTATGAACCACGCGATCGCTCCATGCAACCGATCTTAGGTATTGATAAAACCAACAAATCTCAAGTACTCAAACAGCCAGACGTATTAATGCTCCTATATTTAATGCGGGAATCAGCAGATTTTCCCTACAACGAAAAAGCATTGCAGACAAACTGGGACTACTACGCACCCCGCACTGATATTACTTATGGTTCGTCCCTTGGCCCAGCAGTTCAAGCCATTTTAGCTTCCGATTTGGGCAAATCAGCTGAAGCTTACGAACAATTTATGCGGGCGTTAATGGTGGATCTTGAAGATAACCGAGGTAACACCAACGACGGAATTCACGGCGCTAGTGCTGGTGGAATTTGGCAAGCTGTAATTTTTGGATTCGGCGGCATCCAATTAACTGAAAATGGCCCTGTAGCCAACCCCCACCTACCCCCTGGCTGGACGCGTCTAAAGTTTAGACTGCACTGGCGCGGGAAATGGCACGACTTCGATCTACATCAGGGAAAAGTCGCCCAAGACATAACTCGTCAACAAGAATTTCTCCAACTTTCCCTCTCCCCCGATCCCCCAAATTCACACTCACAAGCTTCTGAACACCAGACTTCTCCCCCTGCCTCCCCTGCTTCTTCATCGTCCCCACTCCCCACTCCCCACAATCCCAACATCCAAGGATTCATCTTCGATTTAGATGGTGTGCTAACAGATACAGCAGAACTTCACTATCTCGCTTGGCAAAAGCTAGCTGATGAAGAGGGTATACCGTTTAATCGAGAAGCTAACGAAGCCCTGCGGGGTGTATCCCGTCGTGCTTCTCTGATGCTGATTATTGGCGATAGAGCGTATTCGGAAGCACAAATTGAGGAGATGATGGAGCGCAAAAATCGCTACTATGTGGAATTAATCCAAAACATGACATCCCACGATTTGTTACCAGGTGCGATCGCCTTCTTGGATGAACTGCGGCAAGCTGGTATTAAAATCGGTATTGGTTCAGCGAGCAAAAATGCCCAGACAGTAATCGAGCGATTGGGCATTGCGGACAAGGTAGATGCGATCGCTGATGGTTACAGCGTACAAGAACCCAAGCCAGCACCCGACCTATTTCTGTACGCAGCCAAGCAGCTAGGAATCGAACCAGGGCAATCTGTGGTTGTAGAAGATGCCGCAGCCGGTGTTGAAGCCGCTCTCGCTGCTGGGATGTGGGCAGTAGGACTCGGCCCGGTTGAGCGAGTTGGAGCCGCTCATATTGTTTTGCCCAGCCTAGAAGGTATTAAATGGGCTGACCTTCGAGAGCAATTGAGTAACATTTCCAAACGAAAACATTAAACAAACGAGAACTGCTTGATTGCTTACAGCAGATTTCCAGGAAGGTGAAATACACAAAGATTCGTCTTAAAGCCAGGTAGAAAGAGTATTTTTCTTCTGTTATGCGTAGCCCATTCACCAATTCTTAATCCTGCATTCTGCTGTATTAAGTCCTAATCACCCCAAATAACTAAAACTACGCTGAAATTGCTGATAACTGCTAAACTCCAAAAGCTAAGATCGTCTAAGTAGGGAATCTAAAACAAAACCCCACTTTAGAAATTAGGAGCAAGAGCGTGAATTTGGACGATTTAGCTTTGCAGATAGAGAACATGCGTAAGCGCGTCGCCCTCTTGCAACGCCAGAGCGAACAGCAAAAAGCACAAGCAGATATTGAACTCGTCAATGCAGTATTCAAAGAAGTTTACCTAGCTTTGGAAGAACTGCAACTAGTAAATGAAGATTTAAAGCAGCAGAATGAAGAATTATCCAAAACTCAACAGGCTTTGGTAGCAGAAAGTCAACGCTACCAAGAATTATTTGAGGAAGTACCAGACGCTTATTTTGTGACCGATACAAAAGGGATAATTCAGGAAGCTAACTCAGCCGCCACCGCTCTGCTCAACATTTCTAAAAGTTTGCTGTTGGGCACATCCATAGGGATTTTTGTACTTGAGAAAGAAATAATTGCTTTTCATTTGAAACTGACTTATCTGCGCGATCGCGCCCAATTCCCAGATTGGAAAATGCAAGAGTGGGAAGTAACCCTGCGGCCGCGTGACAAAACACCTATTATGGCTGCGGTTAAGGTTGCTGCTATCCGCAATCAATCTGGTGAGTTAGTTAGTCTGCGCTGGTTATTGCGCGACATTAGCGAAACCAAGCGAACCCAAGCCAAGCTGCAATGGGCAGAAGAGGCGATGCGACAAGCACTTGCCAAAGAAAGGGAGTTTAGCGAACTTAAATCCCGCTTGCTCACCATCACTTCCCATGAGTTTCGCACCCCTTTGGCTACTATCCACTCTTCTGCGGAATTACTAGAACATTATCGCCACCTCTGGAGCGAACAGCGACAACAGACCCACCTACATCGCATTCAAAAATCAGTTATGCATATAACCCACTTATTAAATGATGTATTGGTGGTCAGTCAGGATGAAACAGGCAAATTAGAGTTTAATCCAACACCGATAAATTTAGTGGAATTTTGCCGCGATTTATTAGAAGAATTACAACAGAGCGATCGCTCACAACATGCGATCGTTTTTAGCAGTGAGTGCCAATGCACAGAAGCTAACTTAGACGCGAAACTACTGCGCCAAATCTTGAGTAATTTATTCTCAAATTGTCTAAAATACTCTCCCATTGGCAGTACAGTTAGGTTTTCTCTAACCACTGCCAACGAGCAAGCTATATTTCAGACTCAAGACTCTGGTATTGGCATTCCCGCTGCTGACATTGAACACATCTTTGAACCCTTCCATCGCGCTAGTAATACAGCCAATATCCCAGGAATGGGATTAGGGATGTCCATTGTCAAGCAGGCTGTAGATTTACACGGCGGCGAAATTACAGTTGAAAGTGCGATCGATGCGGGAACTACCTTTACAGTCATTCTGCCATTTTCAAGTTCCATGTATAGTTAACCAATCACTTTTATTTATCGAATTTAAAAACAAAAGTAATTGCTTGTATGCTAGAAGGTCTTTAAAGTGGAGTAAGCCGGTCAACAATGAGTTGATTGTAAAGTTTTTCTTCGCAGTAGCTTAGGGAAACAAACTCAAAGACTTTGTATCTTTAAATATGAGCTTAAAATATTACGCCTGTGGTAATCTCTAACAAATCAGAATACGCACTCCTAGCCCTGTTAGAGTTGGCAACCTGCTACCCTAACGGTGAAGCCCTTCAAATTCGAGAGATAGCGGCATTGCAAGACATCCCCAACCGCTATTTAGAACAACTCCTGGCAACATTAAGACGTGGAGGTTTAATTAAGAGTATACGCGGAGCCAAAGGTGGCTATGTTCTAGCACGAGATCCCGGAAAAATTACAGTGTTGGATGCTTTTAGCTGCATGGAAGGGTCAGATATTGTTGTCTCTTCTTCTGAGCCGACTCCTAATACAGTAGAAGGTGAGCTAATTCAGGAAGTTTGGCAAGAAGCACGTCAGGCTGCTAACTCTGTTTTGGAAAAATATACACTCCAAGACCTTTGTGAACGAAGATCGATCCGACAACAGAAGGAACTAATGTATTACATTTAGGAAGTATAATTACTAATTCGTAATTAGAAAGGATACGTGAAAGTAATGACGAGACAACCTGTGACGCTGTTATATGCCTGAAGTCAATTTTCAACAGCCTATAAATAGTGCCTCTACTCTCGTGGAGAGTTATGCAGCAGGAAAACGGAACTTTAGTAAAGCAGAACTGGGTAATGCTGATTTGCAAGGCATTAACTTAAAAGGATCTGACCTAAGTTATGCTGACCTGAGTGAAGCTAACCTGAGTAGCGCTAATTTAAGAGGAACTGATTTGAGCTTTGCCGATCTTAGTCAAGCTAATCTGAAGGATGCCGATCTTAGGGGAGCATTATTGATGTCAGCAAATCTCCGCCAAGCCGCTCTTAAAGGAGCAAACCTAGAAAAAGCAGACTGCGATCGCAATACCCATTTTCCCCAAGATTTCGACCCGGTGAAAGCGGGTATGCAGATTAAATTTGAAGATTGATTAATTTAAGTTAAATATGGTACTTGCCTCAAGATAGAAGATATTTCTCTCAAAAGAGTTGTATTTTGGTAAGAAAGCCTATCTATGAGGTTGACAATGGAGGCGAAAAGTGAAACCCTCAACCGACGCGCACCACTAATTACTGCTGGAATTTTTCTTGGTGTGGGTCTTGGAGGGTTTATTGATGGAATTTTACTGCATCAAATCCTCCAGTGGCATCACATGCTCAGTAACATTAGACCTCTGACAAACAGGGCGAATATAGATTTGAACATGGTGTGGGATGGGTTCTTTCATACCTTAAATTGGGTATTCACCGTGGCAGGACTTGTGTTATTATGGCGTGCTGGAAGACGTGATGATGTTCCTTGGTCATCACAAACCTTTATTGGATCGATACTGATTGGGACTGGGTTATTCGACTTGGTTGAAGGTTTAATTGACCACCAAATTCTCGGTGTCCATCATGTCAAACCAGGCCCAAATGAGTTAGCTTGGGATCTAGGATTTCTGGCATTCGGTGCGCTACTTGTTGCCATCGGCTGGCTAATGATAAAAAAAGAGTCAAGAGTCATTAGTCATTAGTCATTGGTCATTAGAAGCAGAGAGGCAGGGAGCGGGGGCAGACGGGAAAAAACTTACTGCAACTTCTCCCCCGCTCCCCTGCTCCCCCACTCCCCTGCTCCCCCACTCCCTCCTATGACAGATACTTTTGAAAAAACTAGCTGGAGTTGGCATTTGTCTCAATTCCAACAACAAGCGGGTGAATGGTGGGAATACCAGTTTTACCGCTTTGAAAAAGCTCTACCAGAATTGCCTACTGGATGGTCAATTAGTCCTTGGCTTGGTGAATTGCTGAAATTCCTATTTTGGCTGGTACTGGGATTATTTATAACGTGGGTGGGTTGGCGATTATGGCGAGAATTCAGTCCCTATATATATTCTTGGCTAAATAGAAGTGGCAATCTCACTGATTTTCGCGTCAAAACTCGCTCCAATGAGTCATCCATAGCCATTTTGTTGGAGCGATCGCAAGAATTTTATCGTCAGGGTAACTACCGTGAGGCTTGCCGTTGTATTTATTTAGCGATGTTGCAGCAGTTGGATAAAAGTGCGATCGCACCCCACAAACTCAGCCGTACTGATGGAGAATATTTGCAATTGCTGCGATCTTCTGTGACTCCCATACAGCCTTATGAAACTTTAATTACTACTCACGAGCAATTATGTTTTGGTAATGCTGAGATTTTGCCAGACAATTATCAGCAGTGTCGGCAAGCTTATCGAGAAATTTCCCCAGAATGAAAAAGAGACGTTGCAATGCAACGTCTCTACACAAAATAAACAATATTTTATTTGGTGAGAATTGCGATCGCCTTGTCCACAGCTTGCAAGGCAGCATTGACTTCTGCCTCTGTAACAATTAACGGTGGCACAAACCGAATTACTTTTGGCCCGGCTGGTACCAGCAATACACCCTCCTTGATGGCAGCATTGACGACATCGGCTGCGGTTATCTCGATGTC
Source organism: Nostoc sp. (assembly GCF_036917375.1). Classification (GTDB taxonomy): domain Bacteria; phylum Cyanobacteriota; class Cyanobacteriia; order Cyanobacteriales; family Nostocaceae; genus Nostoc. The sequence continues at coordinate 9,798 of NZ_JBALDN010000093.1, read as the reverse complement.
GGCTCGTAACTCCAAACCGTTGATTAAACCCCAACCCCGAACTTCGCCAATGTGCTGAGGATATTTTGCAGCGATCGCCTTCAATCCAGATCGCAACTGTTCGCCCCTGTCTTGGACATTCTGCAAAATATTTTCCCGTTCCAATGTCTGGCAAACACTGAGTGCTACACCACACACAAAAGGATTTCCGCCAAAGGTGCTAGCGTGTTCCCCTGGTTGAAAAACATCGCAAAATTTCTTGCTCATCATTGCACCGATGGGGACACCTCCACCTAAGCCTTTGGCACTGGTGAAAATATCGGGTTCAACGCCGAGATGTTCGTAAGCCCATAATTTGCCGCTGCGTCCCATACCAACTTGCACTTCGTCAAAAATCAACAAAACGCCAGTTTCATCGCAAATTTGCCGGAGCTTTTTGAAATAGGCAATATCTCCTGGACGAACACCGCCTTCTCCCTGTAATGGCTCGATCAGAATTGCTGCTACCCGATAATCGCCTTCATCTAACTCGCTAATCGCTACTTCCACAGCGTTAATATCGTTGTAATTTACGTAGTGGAACCCAGGAACTAAAGGATCGAAGTACTTTTGATACTTCGGTTGTGCTGTAGCGGTAATGGTTGCCAAAGTCCGTCCGTGGAAACTGGCGTTGGCGGTTAAAATAATCGGTTTTTCAATGTCTAATACTGTGTGGGCGTATTTCCGCGCCAGTTTAATTGCGGCTTCGTTAGCTTCAGCTCCAGAGTTGCAGAAAAATACGCGATCGGCACAGGAATGATCGACAAGCCATTTTGCCAATTCACCTTGCTCAGGAATGTAATACAAATTAGAGACATGGTGCAGCTTTTGGATTTGGCGTGTTACCGCTGCTACCATCGCTGAGTGGGCATGTCCTAAAGTACAAGTAGCAATTCCCGCTACAAAGTCCAGATATTCCCGCCCTTGCGTATCCCAAACCCGGCATCCAGCACCCCGTTCTAGGGCTAAGGGAAACCGGGCGTAGGTAGACATGACAGCTTCATTAAAGCTATCTGTATCAAAGGGACTAGATGCTACAGACCCTGAATCTGGGGGGATGGTGGCTTGGTCAACGAGAGTTTGTAGGCTCACTACCGCTCCTCCTGAAAGTTTTTCATTATATAGTTATTTACTAGTTTCCTAGAAATCCCTAAAAAATACTTTTTATTTAGCACAACTCGTACTTCTTCTTAGGCTAACGCTTATATAACCTCAAAGGCCTGGCGGTGGTGAAAAAAATTAAACCTTGATTTTTCCGCGCAAAGCTGTACTAAGAGACAAATTAATTTTACATGGTGTAACTTAGTTTGATTTATTCTTGCCCACTTACTTAGATTAAATATACTAAAAAGGACGAATATTAAAAAGTTACTAGAAAACTAGAAAAATTAGGTTTAAAGTACTATTTTTACCTCATTCTCAACACTTGAGCAAAAATATCAACGTATCCAAAAAGAGTTGATGGCTGGGGCGATCGCTCTTGGCGGTGTGTTCTTTATTGGCACTTTGTGGTACTGGTTAGTGGAGGGCTGGTCATGGGAAGATGCAGCTTACATGACAGTTATCACTTTAGCCACTGTGGGATACGGAGAGACGCATCCACTCGGTAGTCGAGGACGATTATTTACAATTGCCCTGATTTTGTTGGGTGTAGTCAATATCGGTTACATTGTCAACAGATTTACAGAAGCGATTATTCAAGGGTACTTTCAAGAAGGAATTCGGCTACAGCAACAGAGGCGGTTAATGGAATCCCTATCAGAACATTACATTATCTGTGGATTTAGTCGGACTGGTCGCCAAATTGCCAAGGAATTTCGGGCAGAAGAGGCACCTTTTGTGGTGATTGATTCGGAGATTGAATCAGTACAAAGGGCGCAGACTGAAGGTTACACAGCATACCAAGGCGACGCTACATTAGATGACACACTTTTGAAAGTTGGTATTGAGCGAGCGGTTTGTATCGTTGCAGCCCTTCCTTCTGATGCTGAAAATTTATACATCGTATTATCAGCTAAAACACTGAATTCGGGAATTCGGGTGATCGCACGGGCAAGTACAGAAGAAGCCTTGCAGAAGTTACGACGCGGTGGCGCAGATGAAGTGATATCCCCCTATATTACTGGTGGGAAGCGGATGGCTGCTGCCGCACTCAGACCCCAGGTTTTGGACTTTGTAGACGGGATTTTGACAGGTGCAGACCGCCAGTTGTATATGGAAGAATTTTTACTCGAACCGTCTTTCTGTCCTTTTGTCGGTCAAACTTTACAAAAAGCGAGATTGCGATCGCAATCTGGAGCGTTAGTTTTGGCAATTCGCCGCGTTGATGGAACTTTAATCGGCGGCCCCACTGGCGATACAATTTTAATGCCGGGAGATCGGCTAATTGGTATGGGTACAGCAGAGCAATTGCGTAGCCTGAATCAAATTCTCGGCCCAATGAATTCCAAGAAACTGCGACGACCGAAAAATAGTTGATTTTATTTTATTTAACTACTGTTTTATACTAATTAGGTATTGTTTTTATAGTCATAATTGCGTAAATAAATTTAGACTTTCCCAAATCGCCGCTCCCGTTGCTGGTAAGCACACAAGGCGCGGTGAAATTCGGCACGGTCAAAATCGGGCCAGAGAGCATCGGTAATATAAATTTCTCCATAAGCCATTTGCCAGAGCAGGAAATTTGAGAGGCGCATTTCTCCACTGGTGCGAATTAATAAATCTGGGTCAGTAATTCCGGCTGTGTACAAGTGGCTCTCAAACACCTGTTCATTAATTTCATTGGGTTGTAGCATACCTTGCTGGACTTGCTTTGCGATCGCCTGACAAGCTTGTAAAATCTCTTGCCGTCCGCCATAATTAGTTGCTACTGAAAACCGGATACCACGATTATTCTTAGTTTCTTCCATTGAACGGGAAATTTCTTGTTGAAGCGATCGCGGTAGGTCTTGCAAATTTCCTACAAACTTAATTTGAACATTTTCTTCGACCATTTCCCGCAGTTCTTGGCGCAAAACTCTTTGAAACAGAGTCATCAAAAAATCTACTTCTTCCTGCGGTCTTTTCCAGTTCTCCGTTGAAAAAGCATAAGCTGTCAGCGCCTGAATTCCCCAATCCTGACAACAGCGAAGTAAATCCTTAAGAGCATCTACTCCTCGTTTATGACCCATAATTCGGGGTAGACCCTGACGTTTAGCCCATCGACCATTACCATCCATAATTACCGCAACGTGGTGCGGCAATAATTCTCGTTTTAAATCAGTAGGTAAATCTTGCAGTTTAGTTTGTTGTGCTGTCATTTTTTATCTCGAGAAGCGGTCGATGGTAATCTGAGTAAACGTGAAACTAGTGCTAGTGTCTTCCCACCTATCCGACGAATAAAACTCAACAGACCAGGAGCAACAGCTTCCCTATCGACGGTTGGTGATAAAAGAGCCTCTAATGACTCTTTTAGTTTCTTAATCGTCAGCGGTCTATTTAGGGTTCCCCGTTCCGCTAAGGAAATGGAACCCGTTTCTTCAGAGACAACGACACAAATGCAATTTTCGACCCGCTCAGTAATTCCCATTGCTGCCCGGTGGCGTGTTCCCAACTGGCGCGAGGCTGTGCGTCCCGAAAGTGGTAAAATTATACCTGATGACACGATCCGCGATCCGCGAATCAATGTTGCCCCATCGTGTAACAAAGTTTTCGGCTGAAAAATTGTCTGGATTAGTTCTTTAGAAACCTCCGCATTTAGCTTTACTCCTGGCACAGAAAAATCTCGCTCATCAATTGGCCCTGTGGTTTCCACAATTAGTAAAGCTCCAATACGGTTTTTTGACAATTCTTTAACAGCCTCAACAATTTCATCAATTACACTATCAGATTTGGGGATTGCCAGACGGTCGGGTTGAAACAGCTGACGGAATTCGCCACGCCCTAATTGCTCCAAAAAACGCCGAAATTCTGACTGTAGAGCAACTGCCATCGCCACAGCACAACCAATCACCAATTTTTCTAGTACAAAACTTAGCAGAGGTAGTCCGAATCTGCCACTTAGTGCTGAGGCTAGCATTAAGATAATGAATCCCCGCACCATCCATAGTGTCCGACGCTCACTAATAATAACTAGTATCATGTACGTCAGCGCCAGCACTAACACAATATCCAGAGTCCCAAGTAGCAAGGACTGTGACCACCCCAGGTTTGTCAGCCATTGCTTCCACCAATCTCTCATGACATCTGGATTAAACTTTTGCCTCTAATTTACAGTTGGTCATTAGTCATTAGTCATTAGTTATTAGTTTCTGGCTAATGACCAATGACCAAAGACAAATGACTATTTCTTTAGTCTTTCTGGTAGGCGATCTTGTCGAATTAAATCTTCATAAGTTTCACGTTGCAAAATTAAATTTGCTTCGCCATTCGCCACTACGACTGCTGCCGGTCGAGGCAAGCGGTTGTAGTTAGATGCCATACTGTAATTGTACGCACCAGTTCCCATAACTACGAGAATATCCCCTGGTTCAGTCTTTGGGAGTAGAGCATTGTGAATCAGAATATCTCCTGATTCACAATGTTTACCAGCAATTGTGACTGTTTGGGTTAAAGGTGAAGACATTTTATTGGCAACTACTGCCCGATAAACTGATTGGTAAGTAATCGGGCGGGGATTATCAGACATTCCCCCATCGATCGCTACATAGGTACGAATTTCTGGGATAACTTTGGATGAACCAATAGTATAAGCAGTGACGCAAGCCGTGGCAATTAGCGATCGCCCCGGTTCACTCAGTAATTTTGGCAAAGGCAGATTTTCGGCTGCACAAGCTGCTTGAATTACTTCACAAATCGCCTTCACCCACTCTTCAATACTAGGGGGATCGTCTGATTCTATATACTTAATCCCTAAACCGCCACCAACATTTAACTCTGTAATCTTTAAACCATACTTCCCGGCATCCCGGAGCCACTGCACCATAACGGCGGCCAAATCTTGATGCGGTTGGCGCTCAAAAATTTGGGAACCGATATGAGCGTGTACTCCTACACAATTAAGGGCAGGTTGTTGGCTGACAAAGGTAAAAACTTCATCTAAATCATTGGGATCAAAACCGAATTTGCTATCTAAGTGCCCCGTGCGAATATATTCGTGAGTATGGCACTCAATACCGGGAGTTAACCGTAGCATAATGCGGATTGCTCGATCGTCGGGTTGTGCGATTTCCACAAGGGTATGTAACTCATACCAGTTATCCGCCACAACGGTAACACCTGACTCGATCGCTAAAATTAATTCTTCACGAGATTTATTATTTCCGTGAAGATAAATTTTATCGGGACTGACACCCGCTTGCAAGGCGGTGTAAAGTTCGCCCCCAGAAACGACATCGATACCCAGTCCTTCAGAGGCGGCGATCGCACAAACTGCTAAACAATTCCAAGCTTTTGAGGCATACAATACTTGAGATTCACCCTTGTAGTATTGCTTGAAAGCATCTCGGTATTGCTGACAAGCCGAACGCAGGGTTTCTTCATCTAAAATATATAAAGGTGAACCAAACTGCTCAACTAGGGTCGTAACATCACACCCACCAATTTCCAAGAGGTCATGATCGTGAACTCTGGCAGTCAAGGGTAAAAGTTCTTGATTAGGCGATGAATTTGTGTTGGTGTCCCAACTTTGAGGTAAATATTGACTTCCAGAATGTTGAACCCCAGTGGGGTGAGTCGATACCATAACTATAAAAGTTTTCCTTGTTTAAATTACGGGCTTTGAGTTTGTCTCCCGATTCCCAGTGTACAAAGGGTTTGTAACGTTATTCAATAAATGTGATCGCATTAGACTTAGAAATTAAATTACTGACACTAGAAAATCTCAGTGCTATTCTGGAACTCGATCGAGCCTGTTTTGGCGGACTTTGGACTCTGGAGGGCTACAAGCGAGAATTAGATAGTCCCAACAGCGATTTACTCGGTTTATTTTCCCCCTCTTCCAGCACAAGTTTGTTAGGAATGGGTTGCTTTTGGTCAATTTTAGATGAAGCCCACATTACAATTTTGGCGGTTCATCCTCAATATCACCGTCAAGGTTTGGGTGCGGCTTTATTATATTCACTTATTAAGACAGCTTGCGATCGCAAAATGGAGCGAGCTACCCTCGAAGTCCGAGCTTCCAACTTGGGGGCTATATCTTTATATCAAAAATTTGGCTTCAAAACAGCAGGGCGGCGGCGGCGCTACTACCAAGATAATGATGAGGATGCTTTAATCCTTTGGCTCCCAGATTTACAACACCGCAAATTTAAGACAACTTTAGAGCAATGGTATTCTATGGTTAGCGATCGCCTTGAAAAATCCTCTTGGCACTTGCTTTTTAAGTAAGTACGTAGGCGAGAAAATTTATAATTATTGTGATTGCGTTCGCCCCTGGCGTTCCCGTTGGCGCAGCCTCTCTAAGTGAAGCAATCGGAAGGATTTGGAAATTTTTATATTTTGTTATATGGTTAGGTTTATTTGTGCCTTACATGAGTTGGGCATGATTAATTTTGAATTATTGGGGCTTGCGATCGCCTTCAGCAAAAAAATGTAACTTTACCGCGCTTATTTTTATTCAAATGTTTTATATAAAAAATGTATTGTATAAGTAAATTTTATATCAATATTTTTTGCTTGATATTAAAAAATATATATGTTAAATATAAATGTTTGGGATTGAGTCAAGAAACCCTTAATCTAAGCAGTGAACTGTTTGTAATAAATCCCAAAAAGGCTGGTGAACTCAAGCTCCTCAGTACACTAGCCAGATAAGAGTCGTCAATAGTTAACAATTAGCCCATCAACTCAAGTCATAGCTTCAGGATGTCTATAATCTGTTATACAGGCATCCAAAAGCTTTGCCTGTGCTAAAATCAGCATACCGGCACGACCGCAGATGATGGGATAAAGCCATGTTTGAGCGCTTCACAGAAAAAGCCATTAAGGTAATCATGCTGGCCCAAGAAGAGGCCCGCCGTTTAGGTCACAACTTTGTCGGAACCGAGCAGATCCTCCTGGGTCTGATTGGCGAAGGCACTGGAGTGGCTGCCAAGGTGCTGAAATCAATGGGCGTCAATCTCAAAGATGCCCGAATTGAAGTTGAAAAAATTATAGGACGGGGATCGGGCTTCGTTGCCGTGGAAATTCCGTTTACGCCACGGGCGAAGCGAGTTTTAGAACTCTCCTTGGAGGAAGCACGCCAACTGGGGCATAACTACATTGGCACCGAGCATCTGCTGTTGGGCCTAATCCGCGAAGGGGAAGGCGTCGCAGCCAGGGTGCTAGAAAACCTCGGTGTGGATCTATCTAAGGTAAGAACCCAAGTCATCCGCATGTTGGGAGAAACTGCCGAAGTTTCACCAGGCGGTTCATCCGGGCGCACAAAAACCCCGACTCTGGATGAATTTGGCTCAAACCTGACTCAGATGGCAATAGACAATAAGCTCGATCCAGTGGTGGGACGCGCTAAAGAAATTGAGCGGGTGATCCAAATATTGGGTCGCCGGACTAAAAATAACCCAGTGCTGATTGGGGAACCAGGGGTTGGTAAAACTGCGATCGCTGAAGGTTTAGCTTCACGCATTGCCACCAAAGATGTCCCTGACATCCTCGAAGATAAACGCGTCGTCACCTTGGATATTGGTTTGCTCGTAGCAGGAACCAAGTATCGGGGTGAATTTGAAGAACGCTTGAAAAAAATCATGGATGAAATCCGCTCGGCGGGTAATGTCATTCTCGTGATTGATGAGGTACACACCTTAATTGGTGCGGGTGCAGCAGAAGGTGCGATTGACGCAGCAAATATCCTCAAGCCAGCTTTGGCCAGAGGTGAGTTGCAGTGCATCGGTGCTACAACCTTAGATGAATACCGGAAGCACATCGAGCGAGATGCAGCGCTAGAGCGACGTTTCCAGCCAGTAATGGTTGGTGAACCTACAGTTGATGAAACAATTGAAATTTTATATGGTCTGCGCGAACGCTACGAGCAACACCATAAACTGAAAATCTCCGACGAAGCATTAGTAGCGGCGGCGAAATTGTCAGACCGTTACATTAGCGATCGCTACCTCCCAGATAAAGCCATCGACTTAGTTGATGAAGCTGGTTCTAGAGTGCGCTTGATTAACTCTCAACTGCCACCCGCAGCCAAAGAGTTAGATAAAGAACTGCGTCAGATATTAAAAGAAAAAGATGACGCGGTGCGCTCTCAAGACTTTGACAAAGCTGGAGAATTGCGCGATCGCGAAATGGAAATCAAAGCCGAAATCCGGGCGATCGCTCAAAGCAAGACCAATGCAACTGGCACAGAACATGAAGAACCTGTAGTTACAGAAGAAGACATTGCCCACATTGTCGCTTCTTGGACAGGTGTACCGGTGAACAAACTCACCGAATCTGAATCTGAAAAGCTGCTGCACATGGAAGACACCTTGCACCAGCGTTTAATTGGTCAAGACGAAGCTGTGAAGGCAGTTTCACGGGCAATTCGCCGCGCTCGTGTCGGTTTGAAGAATCCCAATCGACCCATAGCTAGCTTTGTCTTCTCTGGGCCTACTGGTGTAGGTAAAACCGAGTTGGCGAAATCCTTAGCTGCTTACTTCTTCGGTTCCGAAGAAGCGATGATCCGCTTAGATATGTCCGAATACATGGAGCGTCACACCGTCAGCAAGCTGATTGGTTCCCCTCCAGGTTATGTTGGTTATAACGAAGGTGGTCAGCTGACTGAAGCCGTGCGGCGGCGTCCTTACACCGTGGTGTTGTTCGACGAAATCGAAAAAGCACACCCCGATGTATTCAACATGCTGCTGCAAATTTTGGAAGACGGACGGTTAACTGATGCCAAAGGTCGCACGGTGGACTTCAAGAACACCTTGCTGATATTAACTTCCAATATTGGTTCTAAGGTAATTGAAAAAGGCGGTAGCGGTATCGGCTTTGAATTCTCCGAAGATGCCAGCGAGTCAACTTACAACCGGATTCGCTCTTTGGTTAACGAAGAACTCAAACAGTACTTCCGTCCAGAGTTCCTCAACCGACTTGATGAAATTATCGTCTTCCGTCAGTTGAGCAAGCCAGAAGTGACCCAAATCGCCGAAATTATGCTCAAGGAAGTATTTGGTCGCCTGACCGAAAAGGGTATCACCTTAGAAGTCACAGACCGCTTCAAGGATCGTTTGATCCAAGAAGGTTACAGTCCCAGCTACGGCGCAAGGCCATTACGTCGGGCAATTATGCGCCTGTTAGAAGATAGCCTAGCAGAAGAAATTCTGTCTGGTCGTATCAAGGATGGCGATACAGCCTTAGTTGATGTGGATGAAAATGGCGTTGTGCAAGTTAGTTCTCAACAGAGCCGGGAATTGTTACCCCAAGGTGTTGAGTAAGATTTAAGGTTTGAGATTTAAATCTCAAATAAAAAATTAGAAAACGGTAGAGTATTTATTGCTCTACCGTTTTTTTCGGTCTGCGTTAGTATATCGTTTACTAAACCGCCTTGTATTATAGCTTGGTAGTAGAATTAGGACACAACATGAACAAAGGAGCAAGGACGTGCAAAGCATACTTTTAAGCCGCGAAGAAGTTGGACGACGTGCGAAAGAATTATATGAAAATAGCATTCGTCAACAAGTAGAACGAGAAGAAAACATCGGTAAAATGGTGATTATCGATCAATACGGTTCAGTTAAGGCTGAAAAACTGATTAGTGATATGAAATTTAGGAGTTTCAACTCGTTGTCCAGTACCTCTGTGTTTTGGCTTTTT
>NZ_JBALDN010000092.1:0-118278 GCF_036917375.1 Nostoc sp. | reverse complement strand
GATTGATTTTTTTGCACAAGCACTGCTGGCTAATTCCAATAATTATCTGTCTATCCCATCCCTGCTTCCTAAATATTAGACCTGAATCCTTACATTCTGAATCCTGTAAGATAGGTGGATAGCGCAACATTAATACTCCCAGGCAGAAGCAAGCTACACGCAGCCTCTAGTAGAGAGCATCTTGATTCTTACTCCTGAATTCTGAATTCTTCTTCAATTACTTATTAGATTTAATTGAATCAGGTGTAAATGCTGCATATTCTTCTGGAGTAAGTACTCCATTTTTGACATTAACCTTTTTTGGTAAAAGTCCTTGTACATACCATAAATCGGCTATTTGTTGTTGTTTGTTAACAACTTCATCAGTTATTGGTAGCAGACCATATACTGCTTTACTATGAATTGTTTTGAGAGTAGGTACATCAATACCAACGTCACCAGTCTCAAGTTCTGCTAACTTATCAATATTTTTCTGCGACCAATCTTCAGCTTTGATAAATTCCTCTAGAAAAACTTTGAGAATCTCAGGATGCTCTTTGGCAAATTTCCGCGAGGTAGTATAAAAGCTACCAATATCTTGAAGTCCTTGTCCATCTATTAATACACGACCAATATTTTTTTGGACATTTCTAGTAATGTAAGGTTCCCAAATTACCCAAACATCAATTCCTCCCTGACTAAAAGCCACATTTGCATCTGGAGGTGGCAGAAACAGAGATTTTACATCACTCAGTTTTAGTCCCTCTTTTTGTAATGCTTTTAGTAAGACATAATGGGCAATAGAGGCTTTTTGAAAGGAGATTTTTTTGCCCTTAAAGTCAGCAACACTTTTAATCGGAGAGTTTTTTGGTACTAAAAAAGAAACTCCTCTACCATTAAATCGAGTTGTTGCAATATACACAAGAGGTGTACCTGCGGCTTGAGCAAATATAGGCGGTGATTCAGCTGTGGCTGCAATATCAAGGGAACCAGCATTTAAGGCTTCTAAAGCTTGTAGACCAGCAGCAAACTCTAGCCACTTGACAGTAAAATTCTTTGCCGCCAAACTTTTTTCTAGAGTTCCTTGTTTTCTCATCACTGCAAGAGAACCAAGTTTAGAATAAACAACTCGTAGCTCTTGTTTTTGTGGAGTATTAGAAACTATTTTACTTTGAGTTTGTGTACTAATTGAAGATAGTTCATTTTGAGTCGTTTTAGTTTCTTTGCTGCAACCAATAAGGCTCATTGGTATCGTGAGGGAGCAAGCAGCTATCAGTAAAGATATATGTTTATGCTCAATTTTATATTTTGCTTCTATAGGTTTAATATTTAGGCTATAGTCATATAGTATCTTTGTGTTGCTTGTTTTTGATTTTTGCGGCTTATTGATAGACAAATTGAGACTTTGCAAAAATTTGAAAAGTGCCATAATATTCTTTCTATTTAAATTTAATAATTTTCGTTGTGGCGTTTTTAATGAGTGCTAATAACTCTCAATTTCAGTTTAGATATTATCAAACTTAGTTTGAAAATAAAGTATTCATTAACACTTGTTTTAAATAAAAAAGTAAGATTTTTATGATTTATCTTTATCAGCATATACTGCGATATTTAGACAAGTTTAATCAGTCAAGAATCCAGAAAACTCTTGACTCTTGACTGCTTTAAGAATATATAGAATCAAATGCCTATTAGCTTAATCTTCTAAGCTATAAATTCTAAAAGGGACGACTACCTGCAAGGCTAACCCGCTTTAATACTCGTCGCTCATTTGGATCGAATGCTTGACGGTAATGCAAGGTAGCTTGATTATCCCAGTAGACAATATCACCTACTGACCATTTGTGTTGGTAGTAGAACTTGGGTTGAGTTAGATGTTGTCTCAACTGCTCAATCAGTTTAGATCCTTCTTCTGGCTCTAACCCGACAATTTCAACTTCTGTAGCAGCATCTAAGTAAAGATGCTTTTTACCACTTTCTGGATGTGTTCTAACTAAAGGATGGGGAAAGACCGGACTGATTAAAGGAATAGTTTTGTCTAAACGATATAAAGATCGGGGTGCATTCCGATCTCGCAAAAATGGGTTGTAGGTAATCAACTGTAAATCTGCAATCCGTTCTTTGGTGGCTTCATCTAATGCCTCATAGGCTAGATTGGTGTTTAACCAATAAGTATCTCCACCATGAGTTGGTATTTCCAACGCATAAAGAAGCGAACCACTAGATGGGGTAGGAGTCCATTTGTGATCGGAATGGAAAGTGAGTTCTCCAGTACCAGTATAGCCACCATCGACATTGGAAATCGGAATCACTACCGGAGTTTCTCCTGGTTTAGAAGCCAATACTGGAGTTTCATCAGATGGTACAAAGAGTGCGCCAAAGTATAGAGAAAAGTTCAAAAGTTGTTCATCGGAGAGCTTTTGGTCTTTGAAGATCAAGATGTGGCGATCGCGCAGAGCTTCTTTAAGTTGTAATATGACTTCAGGTGCGATCGGTTGACTGGCATCCAGATCGGTAACTATGGCTCCCAAAGGAGCATCAATAGGCCTGATTTTAACCTTTGTCAAAGTCGAGGTAGGCATAATATTCTCCTGAATTTTAGTTTCTTCTTGAGATAGCTACTTATTCGCTAGAACCTCTGAAGGAGTAATTTTGGCGTACTCTTCAGGTGTCAAAAAACCGTCTCTAACATTCACCTTCTTGGGGATAAGCCCTAAGCTGTACCACTTGTCTGCAACTTCCTGTTGCTTAGTAATAGTTTTATCAGTGATTGGTAGCAACCCATAGTCATATTTTTTATGCATTATTTCTAGAGTTGGTGGATCTAACTGAGTTACAGGAGCAAGCAGTTGTGCTACTTCTTTGGGATGATCCTTAGTCCAGATTTCTGCCTTTTCTAACTCCTCTAGAAACACTTTGATAACATCAGGATGAGCCTCATAAAACTGTCGTGAGGTCGAGTAAAAGTTGCCAGTATCGCGCAACTTACCACCATCTGCTAAAACACGAGCTATTTTATTTTGTACATTTCTGGTAGCGAATGGCTCCCAAATATACCAAGCATCCACCTTGTTCTGACTAAATGCCGCATTTGCATCTGGCGGTGGTAAAAAAACTGATTGGACATCGCTCAGTTTTAGTCCGGCATCTTCTAACGCTTTAACTAATAAGTAGTGACCGATAGAAGCTTTCTGGAAAGCTACTTTTTTACCCTTCAAATCGGCAACACTTTTAACAGGAGAGTTTACAGGAACTAAAAGTGAAATAGCTTTACCACTGGGGCGTGTAGTAGCTAAATAAACAAGAGGCGCTCCGGCTGCTTGTGAAAATACAGGAGGCGATTCGGCTGTAGATGCAATATCCAGTCCATTGGCATTCAATGCTTCTAGCTGTTGTGGCCCAGCCGCAAACTCAGGCCACTGTACTTTAAAACCCAGAGGCTCTAATCGCTTTTCTAAGGAACCCTGTTTTTCTAAAACTGCTAAAGCAGAAAGTTGTTTTGAACGTACAATCCGTACTACTTGCTTCTCAGTTGACTTCTGTGTAGTGCTAGATGCAGCTACAGACTCAGGGGAAGCTGATGACTGCTGAGTGTTATTTTTGGCTTCACCACAACTCGATAAGACTGTCGATAGCATTAAGCAGTAGCCCAAAGCAAACAACAACGAACGACGCGTTGTTCTCTGGTTTTTTCTGAATTCAAACTTTCCTTTTAAAGCTGGCATGGGTTGTTTTATTTATTCCTCGATCGGTGGTCAGAACAATTATGATTAACTGCGGTCTAAATAACCAAAAAAACTCTTGTTTATTAATATAGTTGAAAAATAGACTAATTCAATATTTTTTCAAACATAAAATAATGGTATTAATTTACGTCAAGCTATTATCATCATTGCCATTAAATTATGCGAATCTATTATAAGTAAATAAAAAATTTGTACGACACTGTTGATTGTAAATAGCTATGGCAGCCTGTAAAATCCTTCTCAATATACATCAAAAAAAGAATTCAGTACTGGGTCTAAATTTCCGACTGATTGCATTCTGAATTATGATTTCTCTTGTAATTTTTATTGGTGATTCAAATTTAAAAAGTAAAGAATTTGTTTTTCAAAATCCGATAATCCAAGACGCGATAAATCGCGTCTCTACAAGGGGATTGTGCTGATAGAAATGTATTTGGTTATAGATACTATGACTAATTTTGCAAGAACCATTTTTATCATGTTTACGTGTCATGGAGAACATTTTTTTAATAAATAAAAATAATTTTTGGCAATGTCTAAAATAGAAAAGAGAGTGGGTATTACCCACCCTATAACGACTCGAGGAACTGAGAATTTAAGAATTGAGAGGGAAAAATTTAGGAAGTGGAGTGAGAAGGGCCCACTCCAGGGTCGTGCTAGTGGAAGATTGAAATTTGTGGCGTTTTGATTCTGAATTATTTTTCAATCATGTTCAATTTTGTTAGTGCTTCCAAGCGACTAAAATTGTAGCTTTGAGTTCTTCTGTAAAATGTCCAGACGGCTCAACTGCTAGTAGCGCTTCTCTAAGATCCTTTTCAAATGCTGGGCCGTTATCGCCATAGAAAATTTTCAAAGAGAAAGCTGTAGTGTATAAGTAGCCAAGATAGCTATCGACAGTCCAAGATTTTTCAAATAGCACTTCATAGTTTTCTTGACGAGCAAAAGCCGAATTGCCAATTACGACTTCATGAGGAGGATCGACTGGCTTACGAGTGCCTTGTCCTCGTTGTCCAGTCCGCCGCTCATTGCCTAACCATTTTTTTACTACTCCAACAGCAGCTTGTTTCCAAGGTAGATTGCTTTCCCAAGGGTTATCACCAGTCTGAAGCAGTGCTAATCCACCATCATCAGTTAACAATTCATAAAGGCGTTCAAGCACTAGTTCGCGTTCCATCCAGTGGAAGGCTCTACCAATAGTGGTTAATTTAAATTTCCCTAAACTAGAGTCGATTAACTCTGCTCCTTGTTCTAACCAAGTGATATTATTTGCTCCGACTGCTGCTGCTTGCCGTTTAGCTTCTGCAATCATGTCTGGATCGGGATCGATCGCAACAACTTCCTCAAATTGGGTACGTAGAGGAATCGAAATTAATCCTGGGCCAGTACCTAAATCAAGGAGTCGTCCTTGACCATTGAGATTAAATATTTCGGTTAGTTTGTCGAATACAATCGGTGGGTATTTGGTTCTATATTGAGCGTAGCCTTCAGCAGCTCCCTCAAATAAACTTGGGTCGTAGGTAGGAAGTGTTTTGAGTTGAGTCATATCAATTTTGGATTTTAGATTTTGTAGAGACGCGATTCATCGCGTCTTTGGGATAAAGGTGGAGAGAGAAATAACCAATGTCCTAAGAATATTGGGTGATGACAGGTAGTTGCTCGTTGAGTACCCAATCACCGATCGCACGCAATTTGTAATCCACAGGATCGTGCAGGGTAAAGGTTCGTAAATCTCTCCAGTAACGGTCAAATCCATATTTGGTTGCTGTGGCGCGGGTTCCCGTCACTTCAAAGATGCGGTTGGTAATATCTATACCTACACGGGTAGCTAATGCCTTGGCTGCGGAAACTGCGATCGCAACTTCTCCTCTTTCTTGATGAGTCAGTTCGACATCCTTATCCCATGCTGCTTGTACCTTCTCGGCTGCTTGGTCAGCTAGAGCGATCGCAGCTTGGATTTCCAGCCAAAAGTCTCCGTAATGATGCAGAATATATGGGTCTTGAGTCGCACTATCTACTCCTGATGTAATCCACGCTTGAGTAGTAGTTTTAGTATATTCACGAGCAGCAGCGAAGGCTCCTTTAGTAATTCCTAGATAAACGTTGGTTTTTGTTAGCTGGGCAATAATCCCAAGAAAAGTTGAGAAGGCACTATCATGGGGATTTGGTGGCCCCAAAATCTCATCTTTTTCTACTAAGACATTGTTAAATGTATAACTGCCGCTATCAGTGCGACGTTGCCCAATATTATCCCAATCTTGATTAGAAACTAACCCTTCTCTATCTTTGGGAATTATGAATATGAAAGGCAATTCTACGCCATCTTCTAAAGCAGAGAATACCCGATAATCTGCAACGGAAATACCTGTACCAAAGCTTTTAACACCATTAACCCGAAAATTCTCGCCTTCTGGGTTAATTTTCAGCCTAGTATCTTTTGTATTAATTGCATTTGCCCAAAATAAGTTATTTTTAGCAGTTTCTCTATAATATTTTTCTTTTTGGGCTGGTGTGCCGGAAACATGACCCAAAGCTGTTAAATTGAGATGATTACCATATAATTGACCAATTGAACCATCTGCTTTTGATAGCTTTCTGACAATTTTTAAAGCATCAATCCAAGTTGCACCAATGCCACCATATTGCTTGGGTACAATCAGTGGCAACAAACCACTTTCACGCAGTTTATTAATTTCCTCTTCTGGAACTCCAGCTTTAGCATCCCGTTCAACTGCGGATTGAGCAAGTTCCTTGGATAGAGAAGTTGCTAGGTCAACGTAATCCTTTGGTTTTGTAATATCTAGCACCATAATTAAATCACCTTTTGTAATTCGTAATACTTCGGCTACGCCCTTCGACTACGCTCAGGACAAGCTCAGTACAAGTTCGTAATTCGTAATTAAGGCAAACACAATTACTACAAACAGTTTTTAATTCGTTGCTCTATGAATCTGAGACAAAACATCCTTTCCCAATGCAGAATTTAAATAAATGTAGAGTGGGCAAGGCCCACGCTACAAGTGAACAGAGGAAATGGAACATGGAACGTTGTAATTGTCCTTTGTCATTAGTCCTTTGTCCTTTGCAAATAACCAATACTTCGACTACGCTCAGTACAAGTGACTAATGACTAATGACAGTTATTTTTTAGCAGCCAGATATTCGTTGGCGGCTTTCTCAACACCTGTACCCTTGAAGAAGTCTTGATTAAGACTGGTGTACAACTCCAAGGGATGGATTGAGAGGAAGTAGCGGAGGTCTTCTTCGGTAATGATTTCGCGTTCTGCCATTGAGTAAGCGTTGGCAGTAACGGCGGTGATATCAGGTACATCCCAGTGACCTGAATCTGAACCTAAGAAGGCTTTAACGCGATCGCCAAATGGGTTAGCGGCACGATTAAAAGCTTGGCTTACACGGGTATCGTCTGATTCTGTACCGAAGTAGAAATGATTCAAGAAGCGATCGCGTACATCTTCTGGCTTCTCAATTCCTGCTAGTTCAAATTCGTCGAGTTCGCCTGGATCTTCTGGCGCTAATAGTTGATGGTGGAATCCTAAACCGTCACCAATCCGATCTAAGCGTCCATCTACAAGTTCGCCACCGTAGCGAGTATACAACTCTACTAATGCTTCCTTGTCGATAATCGCAGGATTGTTATTTGACAACAAATGTTGTTTGTTGCGGGTTTCCCAATGCCAAATAATATCAGCGTATAGACTAGCACCCCAAGCTGAACCACCTTCCAAGAAGGCAAACTTTAATTGTGGGAAGCGGCGGGTAACTCCACCAAAGAACAGCGATTTGCATAATGCTTCTGCTGCAAAGGCAAAGTGATTAATGTGATTGTACTGGGCGTTGGTGACAGAACGCTGTGTTGTCCAACCTTGGCTAGAAGCATGAGTTGTGGGTACAACTTTTAGTTCTACGCACTTAGCCCAGAATGGATCGTAATCATACTGGCTATCTAAGCCAAAGTTATCAATCCAAACCACTTCGTTAGCGACTTCTTTGCCGTATTTTTCAAAGGCAGGAATTGGACGACGGACATAACCTGGGATTTGAATCGCTTTGAGTCCGAGAACATTCACCGCATATTCCAACTCTTCAATCCCTTCTTCGGGAGTGTGGAGTGGGATGGCAGCGATGGGTGTTAATCGGTCAGAATAAGGGCGGAAAATATCAGCATGGTAGGTGTTAACTGCCCGACAAACAGCCCGCCGCATTTCTTCGTTGCCGATATTCGGGGCCATTGTTGCCAAATTGGGGTACACAACGGCAAAGTCTGTACCTGCTTCTTGCAAGCGTTCGTGCAGCAACTTGGGCAAGCTAATGGTAGCCAAATTCAAAGTATTTTTTGTCGGACGACCCCACCAGTTAGGGCGATTGGTGCGATAAGCAAAACGTTCTTCCCAACTTTGCTTGTACCACTTAAAACGGGAAGATCCTGGTAAATTTTCTTTGAAACGTTCGACAAGTTCAGTTCCACCAACTTGTTCTAAATAATCTAAGACTGCTGGTTCAAATTCCTGGGTATGTACATCGGTGTCAATGATAGGATAACCAAGTTTTTCCCGAATTTGAGCAGACCTGGTTTTTTGTGGGCGGTCTAGAGCAATCGTCATGATAATTTACCCTAAATTATTCAAATTTTTTGTAGGGATTGGCAAAGACGCAGAATCAATCCTTTGTAGAGACGGCGATTTATCGCGTCTCTTTAACCGAACCGTATTGCCTAGTTTCTAGTCTCTTTTGCAGCCAAAAATTCATCTGCGGCTTTCTCAACAGCCGTACCTTTGAAAAAGTCACGATTCAGGCTGGTGTACAACTCCAAGGGATGAATTGACAGGAAATATTGCAAATCTTCTTCGCTGATAATCTTGCGTTCTACCATTGAATAGGTATTAGCAGCGATCGCAGTAATATCAGGTACATCCCAATGACCAGAATCAGAACCCAAAAATGCTTTAACACGATCGCCGTAAGGATTAGCTTTACGGTTAAAAGCTTGAGCTACACGGGTATCATCTGATTCTGTACCGAAGTAGAAGTGATTCAAGAAGCGATCGCGAATATCCTCTGGCTTGGTAACTCCTGCAACCGCGAATTCATCTAAATCACCTGGTTCTAGGGGAGATAATAAATCAGCGTGGAAACCTAAACCACTACTTAGCCGATCCAAACGACCATGTACTAATTCACCACCGTAACGGGTATAGAGTTCTAACAGTTCTTCGCGATCGATATTGGCGGGATTGTTATTTTCCACCAAATGGTCTTTATTGCGAGTATCCCAATGCCAAATCAAATCAGCGTACAAACTAGCACCCCAAGCTGCACCTCCTTCTAAAAAGGCAAACTTGAGTGTGGGGAAGCGGTGAGTGACACCACCAAAAAATAGAGATTTACATAGTGCTTCCCCAGCCGATGCAAAGTGACCAATATGGTTGTATTGGTAATTGCTAATGGAACGCCGATTGATCCAGCCCATACCGGAAGAGTGGGTGGTGGGAACAACTTTCAGTTCTACGCACTTCGCCCAGAAGGGATCGTAATCATATTTACTATCCAAGCCAAAAGTATCAATCCAGATGGCTTCGTTGGCTACTTCTTCGCCATACTTCTCGAAGGCGGGAATCGGGCGGCGGACATGTCCGGGGATTTGAATTGCTTTGAGTCCCAGCACTTTCACCGCATATTCCAACTCTTCGATCGCCTCTTCGGGCGTATTCATGGGAATCGCAGCAATGGGTGTTAAGCGATCGCTATAAGGACGGAAAATATCAGCGTGGTAAGTGTTAGCTGTACGGCAAACAGCCCGCCGCATTTCTTCATTACCGATGTGTGGAGCCATCGTTGCCAAGTTGGGGTACACAACGGCAAAGTCTGTACCAGCTTCTTGTAAGCGTTCGTGGAGCAACTTGGGTAAGCTAATGGTAGCCAAATTTAGGGGATCGTTAGTGGGACGAGTCCAGAAAGGAGGGCGGGCGGTGCGGTAAGTGCGACGTTCATCCCAAGATTGCTTAAACCATTTAGAGCGAGATGCACCCGGTAAGTGTTCTTGGAAACGTTCTGCGATAGCAGTTCCAGCAACTTGCTCTAAATAATCCAAGAATGCTGGGGGAAACTCTTGGGTATGTACATCGGTATCAATGATCGGATAACCCAGTTTTTCCCGAATTTGAGCGGACTTAGTTTTTCTGGGACGGTCTAGTGCAATAGTCATAGGTTCTACCTTGATTTTTCAATTGGATTGGGTAGATAGTACTGATTAAGAAGGTTGTCTACTTTCTTCTTACCAGCATTTCTTTGAAGAAGTTGAGAGTTTTCTTTACATATAATGTGGCGGGATTAGTAAAGACAAAATCTCGAAAATCAGCAAAGCTGATCGTATCCTTCTCCACAAACTTGTATATATTAGTTGCAACAGCAATATTCATAAAATCTTCCTCTAAATTGAGGAGTATTTTTGTGTAACAAGCTCAGACAGATAAAATTAACGAGGCTGTTCTTTAGCAACCCAATCTGTTAATTTAAAGTCGGATTTTGCTAAACCCTGGGAGACTAAAAATTTCTTTGTCCCCTCTAAAAGTTTCACGCCTTCGGCTGGTAATGGTTCTTCTGAAACTTGTCTGAGCGGGTACGATATTTTGATGATATCGAGAGGATATTTAGTAGTTTGAGCATGGTACTGATAATATTCTTCAGAATTCGCTTTTAAATCCTTAGCTGCTTCTGTGAGAATTGCATTAAATTTCTGCGGAAAATCAGGCTGTTTCGCCAAAAAGCTTTCGGTTGCGACAACTAATGATGTCCCTGACAAACCCTGATGATTTGCCGAAGAATCAATCACTGGAAACCCTTGCGATTTGAGAAAAGGGCCTAGATCGCTTGAGGTTGCATAAGCTGCTACATCACCACGTTCTAAAGCCGCTTTTGCTTCAGTGGTCATTAAGTGAACAAGTTTTACATCTTTGGCAATTTTAGCTTCAGCTAATAGACCCAGCAGGTATCGATGCATATAAGAGCCTTTTTGGGTAGCTATTGTTTGACCCTTAAGTTCAGCAAGCGATCGCGCACCATTCTTTTTCGCTACTAACCAGGCGGTTGTATTAAATTGGCTGATCCGCAACAGTCGGGTTTCCTGACCCCTTGCTCTTAAAACTATGGCTGGTGTGTCGCCTAAAGAGCCAACATCTAATTGTCCGGCGACAAGCGCCTCATTTAGATCCGGCCCATTAGGAAATCTTGCAAAAGTGATGTTTTTAAATCCTGCTTTTTGCAACTCCCGATCTAAAATTCCTTTTTTCTTTGCCCAACCAAGTGCCCCTGTAGGTTCTGAACTACCTACATAACCTATTCGTAGGGTAGAAATATTATTAGATGCTGCGACAGAGTTGTTGACATTAACAGCCTCAATGGATTGAGCAGATTTAGTTTCGCCTTGGCTACATCCTGTAGTTACTAACAGTAGGATACAAGCTACTGAGGTTGATAATCTGGAAGTAAATTTATTTTTATTGATATAACCTGTTCCTACTGGTAACAACAGCATGACTATTTTCTCCGCCGCACTATTTCATCTGCTTCAAAATTTGGAATGTTTCATCGGCTTTTGCTGTTGAGGTGCGTTTATGTCCCCAACCAACGTTTTCACGGTAACTACCCAATAGCCCAACTTCTATTAATTCTGCCTCGTTGACTAAAGCCTTCGTATCGCTTTCTGGTGCAACATAAAGAGCATCAACTGGACAATACAACTCGCACATATAACAGGTTTGGCAGTCACTCTGTCGAGCAATGGTTGGCGGTGCATCAGGTACACGGTCAAACACGTTGGTTGGACAAATATTCACGCAGATATTACATTTTATGCACCGCGATTCGCTGACCAACTCAATCACACTGCTGCTCCTATTTTAGATAAAGACTTTTCTGTACTTAGCGGCTGACTCTTCACCCAGACTCGATCTAATCCGCCACTAATTAGGTGATGTTGCTGGTTAGCATCAAGTTCTGGATAGTCTTGATGTTTGTGCATACCACGAGTTTCTTTACGTTCTATGGCGCTGCTGTACATCCATCGCGCTGTGGCTACCATTGCCGCAGCTTCTCGCGCCCGGATTAGCTCTTTATCTGATGTTACCTGGCTACTGCGAAGTTCTTGCCAAAGATGATTTAGCTTACCCAAAGACTCGGTTAAGCCTTGTTCTGTACGGAAATAGTTCTTTTCGTAAGGGAATACTTCAGCTTGGACTGCTTGAATAATTTCATCAGTTGCTAAGGAGCGAGCGCTCCCACTTTGTAATCCTACCTCTCCAACACCTTTAACTTGTCGTTGAGTGTTGTGTTCCCCCAAACTGCGGCTATATTCAGCAGCCGATTTCCCCGACCAATAACCAGAAGATATTGCCCAAGCTGCATTATGACTTCCACCGCCAGTAAATCCGCCACAAATTAGTTCCCGTGTAGCTGCATCTCCAGCCGCGTAGAGTCCCCGTACAGAACTGGCACAACTCTCATCTACAATCCGAATTCCTCCCGTACCGCGCACAGTTCCCTCTAGGCGCAGAGTCACAGGGAAACGTTGGGTAAATGGATCGATACCTGCACGATCGAAGGGTAAAAAGAAGTTGGGCTGTGCTAAACGCATAGATGGGCGCATTGATTCCGCCGCTTTGTCTATGATGGCGTAAACTGGCTGTTGCAGTAATGTCTGGGCTATTACTGAACGTCTATGAGAACTTGCCCCTGGAATTACAGTACCGTCTTCGTAAGTGAAAGTTGCCCAATTATAAAACAGGGTTTTGGTAACTGAAGAAAAGGCGGGAGAGATGCCATAAGCATTAGAAAATTCCATACCCGACATCTCGGCTCCTGCTTCTGCCGCCATCAGATAACCATCCCCCGTCAGGACGTTGCATCCTAACGCTTTACTGAGAAACGCACAGCCACCAGTTGCGATAATTGTGGACTGCGATCGCACTATCCATTTCTCACCAGTCTGACGGTTCACACCTGTTGCACCAGCAACAGCACCATCTTCATCAACCAGTAATTCTAAGGCGGGACTGTTGTCTAAAATCTTGACTCCAGCGCCTTGAATTTGCCGCCGCATCAGCCGCATATACTCCGGCCCTTGCAGCGATCGCCGGTAGGGTTTGCCTTCATCGTCGGTAGGGAAGGGATAACCCCACTCTGCTAACTGATTAACGTTTTCATAAGTCTGATTTAGTACCCGATCCATCCAATTGCGATCGGATAAAAACCCACCCAACGATTCTCGACTCGCCTTTGCTGTTTCCCGTGCTTCTGGATCGGGTGGCACGTACCACACACCATTTCCAGATGCAGCAGCGCATCCAGTTGTGCCGCAATATCCTTTGTCCACCAGGATAACTTTAGCTCCACTTGAAGCAGCACTCCATGCCGCCCAAGTCCCAGCCGGGCCACCTCCAATCACAAGCACATCTGCTTGGAGGTCGAGTTCAAAATCGGTTGTTAACGTCTTCAGCATCTACCATTTCCCCCCATCGATAAAGTCTTAAGCATCAAGTCTTCACCCCGTCCATGCTGCAAAATCAATCAATATTTAAAAATCTAGAAATTGTAATCTCTTAATACAGGTTCTTACTAGCTCTGATATCGCCTAAATACATTATCTTGATCGATAAACCGTAGTTTATAACATAATAAAGTCTTTCACAGTTTTCAACAAAAAGCAAGTATTTTACCAAACAACTTCAAACGTAAATTTATGTAAAATCAACTGAGTTATCTTTCTCAATAGCTTGCTCTGTAACGTCTTTTGTGTAGTGGTTCAATTTTGGTTCATAAAATACTTAAATTCGATAAGTTTGCCGTAGTTTAATAAATTTTTTTAAACGGTTTTGTCTAGATAGAAAAGACGCGAAATTGGATTGTCTTTGTCTTGCGGCATTAACATTCGCTCACTTAAGACTCAAGAATCCCCGGACTTTTGATTAAACGAATGTAAAAATTTTTATTCAGTCCGGGGAGTGTCAAAGGTTAAAACCTAAAGACAGTACGAACCCAAGCAAATAAACTATCAGGATTGCTGGCATCCGAGTTCGGTGCAGTAATCCAGATCAAACCCGGTGTAACCTCAATATTATCTCCGATTCTATATTGGTAGAATGCTTCAACGTGCAGCGAAGTATCTTTATCCGCTTGTCCTGCACCCGCTCCCAAATCTACACCCCTACTGAGACTAATCATTTTTGGTTCCATACCAACTAAAACCCCGCCTAGAGCACCTTCACTAAAAAGATCCGGGAATGCCAGTCCTACCGCCCAATCCATAGCTTCGCCATCTCCGCGTCCCAAATAGCGGTGTGCTGCATAACTTACCCACGCATTGACTGCAAACTTGGAATTAACTTGATAAAACGCCTGTAGACCATAAAGGTTGCCTATAGTTGCCGCTCCCGGCACGGTGCTGTTTACCAGGTTACTCCCAACTGCTGGCCCGAAATTTGTTCCGCTAAAACCTATGGTATTTGGTGGGCTATAGGTATTAACGTAAGTTGCAGCTATCCGAAAATTCCTATTACCGGAGTAGTATATCAACTGTGCTAAAGCTAAATATCTGCCTGTAAATAAGCCGTTATTAGTTGTGGGATTACCACCGTTTGGTGCGCTGTAAGCTAGCCCTAATTGAACCTGTTTGCCAAATCCCTGGAGTATGGCAATTCCAGGGCCGCTATCTCCATAGTTATAGACCAAAGACCGCCGTGAAAATCGTGAAATCCCATTAGCACCAGTCGCAGAAGACGATTCAAAATATGGGTTAACTGGACCAGAAAGACCTATCTCACTAGCTCCATCGGACAAGGGATAAATGTTGACTTGGGTATTTGGAGTAGCTAGAAACCGATAGCGAACACCACTGAGAATTAGAGTGTTGCGTGCAAAAGTAATACTGGAGTTATCGGCAGTTCTCCCCTCATAAGTTCCCAATAATCCAGCTCTTGTTTGTCCCAGTGATTCAATATTTCCACCTCCTATTGTTATACCTAGTGAATCTTTTCCGTTAAAACTGGAGTTTAATCGTAAAGTCGTTGAGCCTTGAAGTGTGACATTATTAGGTGCTGGTCTCTTGGTGACAACATTATTGCCCGCTATAAGTTCGCTAGCAACAATCTGGACTCGACCTATAAGTTTGGTTGTGGTTGTAAACTGAGTTGCTTCTAACTTTGCAGATCGTGCTTCCAGGCTATCTACGCGTCCCCGAAGTTGGGCGAGTTCTGGAGAAAATTGTTCTTGTAGTTTTTTGATGGTATCCAAGTCTTCGCGTTTAACTAAATCTGTTGTCGAAGTCGCTATTAGTTCATTGAGGCGATCTAAAGCTGCATTCAACCCAGCGGCAAATTCATAGCGCGTTAGAGAGCGATCGCCTTTAAATGTACCATCTGTATATCCTGCAATTACACCGTAGCGCTCAACTAGAGACTGTAATGCTTGAAATGCCCAATCTGTCGGCTTAATATCTGATAGTTGCGAGACGGATGTAACTTGCCCTGCTGCATTATTTGGAGCTTTTTGCTTACTTGGCGGTGTAGCTTGCAACAATTGTGATACAGGTATCACTAGATCTTGCAGCTCGTTTGGAGCTTTTTTACGAGTGACTGGTGCAATTGAAGTGTCTACTGTTTGATTGACAACTGCTTCTGGAGCTTTGTTCTCTTCTACTTCAATAGTAGATACATCAGATTTAGGTAATTCAGCCTGACTTTTAGCTGGGTGAAAAACCAGTATAGCTAGAATATCTAGCACCGAAAGCAGGAACACTATGGATCTATAATTCCAGCGAAATTTCGACATGACTCCTTAACTCCTCAACCTTAAAGATGAATAAATTCGCTCTTAATTTGGCATAAAAGACAAGACAAATCATTGCTCTAATGTTTAAAAAAACGATTAGAACATAGATTAACCAGGCTTTAGCCGCTGAAAAAAGTGCAAAGTTCTGATAAATATCGAAACCAGTACTAAGTAGTTGAATGTCTAATCCTAAATTCGCAGCAAACTAGGAATTGTGATGTTTAAAATAATCCTAAAAACATCTAGAATCAGACAATGACTGCCTTAGCAAAGACTTTTCTATTTTTAAGGGAAACTCAACCACACCTTATATGAACCGATCCTTCTAATACATCCTAAAATCCTTTTTTTGGTTATGCTGTATAAAGTTCATCAATGGCTACTGACATTGACTCAAGCTTGATTTAAATGCGATTATTTGCCAATTAACATTAATTGAAAACACCATTTTCTAATCAGCTATATTTTGACAGCATCAATTGTTATGCAAGTACGATACTTCTATCGACTTACCGTACATTGGTAGCATTATCTTTGCATAGAGCTTGGTACAATGCAAGACCTAGTACTTTTTCATCAGAGCCATGAAGATGACCGCGGCCACTCTACTAAGCCTAAGTAGGTTGATAACTACAGTGGCACTATTGAAAAGGACACTAGACCATTGACAGCAAGGGCTAAGGATTTGCTAAAAGTGTATTTAACTCCGCAGCAAAGCGGGAATTGCGCTCGAACCGAATTGCTGTTTGCTGAAAGCCAACCCAAGAACGTAAAGATCGTAACCTTTATCCAAACACAGACTTAGAAAGTGCTAAGTTAGCAAGGTTTCTGTCGATGAAACCAGAAATGAACACTTCAAAGTCGCAAAAATGTGGGTAGTTGACACAAAACTTGTATTCTTCACGACAGCTATTGTTGCAAAAAAAGTGTCATGATTATTGGGATTGTGCGTGAAAACGTCAATCTTGTGGGCAGTTATTCTTTATGAATCATTAATCTATCACTGGCGTTTTAAATAATTTCCTGTAAAATGCTGATTATAAACTACGGTAATTCGATCGGTCTATCGTAGGAAGCCCCTTGTACCCTGCCTGACACAAATGCAAATTCTTTGGTTTATCCCTACTGGATCTCATGATGGACGCTATTTAGGCACAGATATTGGCTCTCGTGTTGTCACACCTGATTATTTACAACAAATTGCCCAAGCTGTGGATAGTTTAGGCTACACGGGCGCATTGTTACCGACAGGGAGTTCTTGTGAAGATGCTTGGATAACTGCCGCTGCTTTCATATCTGTCACCAAGCAGATGAAATTTCTGGTGGCAATTCGTCCAGGGATTACTTCCCCAGGTGCTGCTGCACGGATGGCAGCAACATTTGACCGAATTTCTAAAGGAAGATTGTTAATTAATGTAGTGACAGGTGGAGATCCGGTGCAGCTGGCTGGGGATGGCTTGCATCTTAGTCATGACGATCGCTATGATTTAACCGATGAATTTCTCAGAGTTTGGCGGGGTATCGTCAGTGGGGAAACAGTCGATTTTAAAGGAAACTACCTGGATATCAAAGGTGGTAAACTCCTATTCCCACCAGTCCAAAAACCTTATCCACCTTTGTGGTTTGGTGGCTCATCTGCTGCCGCCAAGCGGGTTGCTGCTAAACATATAGATGTTTACCTGACTTGGGGCGAACCTCCACAACAAGTGGCCCAAAAGATTGCCGAAGTTAGAAAATTGGCGGCTGAACAAGGTAGAACAGTCCGTTTTGGGATTCGCTTGCATGTAATTGTGCGAGAAACCGAGTCAGCTGCTTGGGATGCAGCCAATGAGCTAATTAAGTATGTGGATGAGGATGCGATCGCTAAAGCTCAGAAAGACTTAGCTCAATCTGATTCTGAAGGACAGCGGCGCATGAGTCAACTACATAGTGGTAGTCGAGAAGTTTTAGAGATTAGCCCCAACCTCTGGACAGGAATTGGATTGGTGCGGGGTGGTGCTGGTACGGCCTTAGTCGGAGATCCTGACACAGTTGCCGCTAGGATGCTGGAATATCGCAATTTGGGGATAGAAACATTCGTTTTCTCTGGATATCCCCATTTAGAAGAAGCGTATCGCACCGCTGAATTATTATTTCCCCGCCTACCTTTGCAAAGCGAACCTGCACCTTTAACACCACCAGTCTTGAGTTCTGTTGGCGAAATCGTCGCCAATGAAAAATTTGCGAAACAACTTACAAGTGCTTCATGACCTAATAGTTAGTAATTTGCTCTTTAATTACAAATTACTAATTTTGTTGGTGATGCTTCTAGATTCATCCTTTGGAACAATCTAAAATCCCAAATTCCATGACTATTACCTTTAAAAGCACCAAAAGCAAAAACAAGATATCCCTGAGCGAGGTGTTAAACAACCCGCAAATCGAGAAAATAGTTCCCTGGATTGTACCTGTTACCATATTAATTCTTTGGGAACTTGCTTCTAGAACTGGTCTACTTTCAAGCAGGATTTTACCAGCCCCTAGTGGTGTAATCGCTACAGCGATTAAACTTGGCTCAACTGGAGAACTATTCCAACATATAGGAATTAGTGCTGGGCGGGCGATATCTGGTTTTATAGTTGGTGGCAGTATTGGGTTCAGTTTAGGATTGCTCAATGGCTTTTCCCGGATCGCAGAAAAGTTATTGGATAGTTCCTTACAAATGCTCCGTACTATCCCTAATTTGGCATTAATTCCGCTAGTGATTCTCTGGTTTGGGATTGGCGATCAAGCTAGATTATTTCTAGTATCTATGGGGGTATTTTTCCCGATATATCTCAATACATTTCATGGCATCCGTAGTGTTGACCCCGGACTGATTGAAATGGGAAAAGTTTATGGATTAAAAACACCACAACTTCTGTGGCAAATCATTTTTCCAGGAGCATTGTCTTCGATTCTCGTTGGTGTCCGTTTTTCATTGGGGATTATGTGGCTGACACTCATTGTGGCAGAAACGATCGCGGCAGATTCCGGTCTTGGTTATATGGCAATGAATGCCCGTGAATTTATGCAAACCGATGTTGTGGTTTTGAGTATTTTAATCTATGCACTGCTGGGTAAATTAGCAGATGCTGTTGCTAGAGGGTTAGAAAAAAAATTCTTGTCTTGGAACCCCAGTTATCAAAAGTCATAAATGCTAAATTCACCAGAATCAAAGGTTGAAAAATCTTGATTTTAAATGTGGTTTCCTTTCTTCAACATCTCATCAAATAATTAAATTCCAATTGCTCTCAAAAAGGAGGTTTTGCAAGTGAGTTCAAATGTACAGGGTACACAACTAAGTATTTTGGATTTGACGAAATCTTTTGGCAAGAAAACTGTTTTAAACTCGCTGAATTTAGAAGTTGAAGCAGGTGAGTTTGTCGCTATTGTCGGACGAAGTGGTTGTGGTAAAAGTACCTTATTGCGTCTTGTGTCAGGATTAGATAGAGCAACTTCAGGTGGAATACTACTTGATGGAGAACCACTACATAGACTCAGCCGCTCTGTAACAGTGATGTTTCAAGATCCCCGCTTGCTGCCGTGGAAGCGCGTTGTTCAGAACGTGGGGTTGGGCTTAGAAGGTAATTGGCGTGAAAAAGCTTTGTGGGTACTCAATAAAGTCGGACTCAAAGATAGAGCTGATGAGTGGCCTTATGTTTTGTCTGGAGGACAACGGCAACGGGTATCATTAGCCAGAGCGTTAGCCAGTCAGCCCCGTTTGTTATTGCTAGATGAACCTTTGGGAGCATTGGATGCTCTAACTCGGCAAGAAATGCAGCATTTGATTGAAAATTTGTGGCAAGAGCGAAGATTTACTGCGTTTTTAGTTACTCACGATGTGGAAGAGGCTGTGGCGTTGGCAGACCGAGTGATAGTGATCGATCAAGGAAAGATTTCTATGGATTTACCTGTGAAACTTTCACGCCCGCGAGATCGAAGCAGCGAAGTGTTTATCAATATCAGAGAAGCTATTTTAGAACGAGTAATGAGCAATGATAATACTCAGGTAAACAACCAGTTATTACAGCTGAGTAGTTGAGATTTAAGCTTTTTGTAGTCAATCAATATTAAACTTGAGGTAGCTGCGGTAAATAGGCTACTTCGAGATTAAAACTTGCTCTTAAAAAACAGCTATATATAGCAATAAAAAATTATTAATTAACAATCAAAATACCTCTCAGTCTTGCTCTTTGCTAGTCTAGGTGATTTTTTCTATACTCACGATCTAGATAAACTAAAATATAATAATCTATATCGATTGATTGAAAAAAATAATAAATATCTAATGATTGTCAAAAAGTTAACAAAGTATAATGCAGAAGATTATAGACAGATCAGATTAGAAGCTTTAGATAAAAATCCAGATTCATTTGGCACAACCTATCAAGAAGAAGCAATTAAGACGATAGAACAATTTCAGGCTAGAATTCCAGTAGATAATAATAACTTTATTTTGGGATGTTTTGAGGATAAAAATTTAATTGGAATAGTCGCATTTCAGCAAGAATCAAGAATAAAACTCCGGCATAAAGCATATATTAGTAGCATGTATGTTCAAGAAAAGTATAGGGAAAAAGGTATAGGTAAATTATTACTAAATGAATTAATTGAAAGAGCAAAAACTATTAAAGACGTAGAAATATTATTACTTGATATTGTTAAGAGTAACTTTTTAGCAAAACCACTTTATTTATCATTGGGGTTTCAAATATATGGAACAGAGAAAAGAGCGTATAAATATAATAACCAATATTTTGATTTAGAGTTTATGTGTTTACATATTAAATAATTATCCATGAAATATTAGTAAATATCATCATAATTTGTGCCAAGAAAAAATGGCACTCATTTTTTTGTCACATATATATAGGCAATTTCCAGAAATAGCCTTGTAAATAAAGAAGAGGTAATCTACAATGAAGCTCATTTTGCCGCTCGATTTGGTTGCTGACATTGAGCCACATCTACCACCCAATACACAGGTTGTACGAGTAGATGTTGAAGGAAATTTAGATGGGGATGCTAGCGATGCTGAAGTTTATTTCAGTTGGTTTTTATCCAGAAGTCCGACGCTGCATAAAATACTAGAAGCAGCACCAGCACTACGTTGGCATCATGCACCAAATGCAGGGGTGAATCACATCCTGACACCAACTTATTTGCAAAGAGATATTATCCTCACAAATGGGGCTGGAGTACATGGAATTCCGATCGCAGAATTTGTCATTACTTACATACTGGCTCATGCCAAACACCTGCCAGAATTATATGCTTTACAGGCTGAACGTCACTGGAAAAGAGGTTTTGCTATCCAAGAGTTAACAGATGCAACCTTGCTAATTATTGGCGCTGGTGGTATTGGTCAAGAAATTGCCGCCCGTGCTAAACCCTTCGGCTTAAAAATTATTGGCAGTCGTCGTCATCCCCAAGAGCTACCAAACTTTGATAAAGTAGTGGGTGCTGATGAATGGCGATCGCTCCTGCCAGAGGTGGATTATGTAGTTATTGCAACACCTCTAACTCCCGAAACCAAAGAATTTATTGATGAATCTGTATTGCGATCGCTCCCAAATCATGCCTACCTAATTAATATTGCTCGCGGCGGCGTAGTCGATGAATCGGCATTAATAAAAGCGCTTACAGAAGGTTGGATTGCAGGTGCAGCATTAGACACAGTTAACTCCGAACCGTTACCACCAGAAAGTCCTTTGTGGTCACTTCCTAACATTTTTATCACCCCTCATACTTCCGGTCATTCACCCAAGAGTAAACAGCGTTCAATAGCTCTATTTATCGACAATCTAAAGCGTTACCAAGCTGGTCAGCCTTTACGAAATGTAGTAGATAAAAAAGCAGGATACTAAACAATTACAGCAGTTTTCTTTTGCATGAGGTACAAATTCACTGGTTTTGAGGCAGAAGGCAGTGTTTCGACTACGCGGCAGTTGAGCGTAGTCGAAACTCAACAACCAGGCAGGAGGGAGAAGAATAATTTGATTTGTGAATCCTTGGTTCTGTACCTCATTTAGTTGCAAACTGCTGCAAAAATTAAAAACTAAAACTGAAGAGGTGCTGCCAATTGGGTTGCACAATCCAAAATCCAAATCCAAAATGGAATTAGGGAGTAGTAAATTGTGAAATTAATTTTACCCGATCATCTCATTGCAGATATAGAGCCACACCTACCATCTAATATCGATGTAGTAGAGGTGGATAGTGAAGGTAATCTCGATGGTGATGCCAGTGATGCAGAGATTTATGTCAATGGATTTTACCTGAAAACCTCTACTCTTGACAAAGTACTGACAGCAGCACCCGCGCTGCGTTGGCAACAGTCACCAAGTGCTGGCGTAAATCACATCCTCACGCCAACTTTTTTGCAAAAGGATATTATCCTCACTAACGGCGCAGGAGTTCATGCAATTCCAATTTCGGAATTTGTACTGGCATTTATGCTCTATCACGCCAAGAATCTGCGGAAATTACAAACTTTGCAGAATGAACACACTTGGGTAAGAGGAGTGTTTCTCGAAGAGTTGGCAGACGCGACTTTATTAATTCTCGGTACAGGAAATATCGGTCAAGCGATCGCATCTCGTGCTAAAGCCTTTGGAGTTACAGTATGGGGTAGTCGCCGCCATCCGGAACCCCTGCCAAATTTTGACAAAGTAGTGGGTGCTGATGAGTGGCGCTCGCTCCTCCCAACCGCAGACTATGTAGTTATTGCCACACCATTAACTCCAGAAACTAAAGGCTCGATCGATGAAGCTGCGTTGCGCTCTATGCGTCAGTCTGCTTACCTAATTAACATTGCTCGTGGTGCGATCGTAGATGAAGCTGCATTGGTTACTGCACTACGTGAAGGCTGGATTGCGGGTGCTGGATTAGACACTGTTGCAACCGAACCTCTGCCACCGGAAAGTCCCTTGTGGTCGCTACCAAACGCCTTTATCACACCCCATTGTTCAGCCTTGTCGCCACGCCTGAGAGAGCGCATAGCACAACTATTTATCGACAATCTTCAACGCTACCAAAACGGTCAGCCCTTGCGGAATGTTGTAGATAAGCAAGCTGGATACTAAATATTGGGCATTGGGAATTGGGCATTGGGCATTGGGCAATAAATAATCAATAGTTTTTCTTCCTCACTTCCTCATCTCCTATTTCCCATTCCCTATGCCCCATGCCCATCATTTAACTTTCAGCACCGACTTTCCTAATGACTGGCAAATAACATCATTTTGCGGCGTATGTATACGGCTGCACAAAACGTCACGGTAGTGACGCTCTAAAGGATTTCTTTTTAATAAACCAGGATTGCCAGTTAATTCTAAGGCAATTTCTACAGCACGAATCGAGTTGGTTGTGGTGAGATATTTAACAGCTTGTGCCTGTAATCCTACGTTAGGCTCATACTCACCCTTGTCAATATCTTGAGCCAAACTATAAATCAATCTATTATTAGCAAACAGCAGCGCTTCTATCTCACCCACGGCAGTTTGGAAGCGTGGCAGAGTTGCCAGTGGCTCTTTGAGATTAGAAGGCGATCGCTCCCAAAGATATTTA
The DNA here is from genome assembly GCF_036917375.1 of Nostoc sp. Lineage (GTDB taxonomy): Bacteria > Cyanobacteriota > Cyanobacteriia > Cyanobacteriales > Nostocaceae > Nostoc. The sequence continues at coordinate 95,125 of NZ_JBALDN010000092.1, read as the reverse complement.
ACAAGCCAGTCTCGCGCACTACTAGCAACACCGAGATATAAGGCACTTAGTGTCAAACTGCCCCAAGTGGAAATTAGCGGATCAAAAGATGGTGCAACTGATATAGGGTTGATATTTAGAGCATACTCTGAGGGAATTAATACATTCTCTAAAATAAGGTCATGGCTGCCTGTAGCTCTCATCCCTAAGTGATCCCAGGTTTCGACAATTCGCAAACCTGGCAGATCGCGCGGAACCAGAAAATTCCCAACTTGTGGTTCATCTTCGGTTGTCCGTGCCCAAACAACAAAATAGCTGAGGATGGGACTGCCTGTGGTGTATTGCTTATGTCCTGTTAAACGCCAGCCGTCTTTTGTGCGTTCGGCAATTGTCGCTGGCAATCCGCCTCTCGCTGGCGTTCCTAGCTCTGGTTCAACACGGGCTGCATTCAGCAGGGCAATGCCTTCGATTGATTCACGACACAGCCGCTTATATACTTCTGGATGCCAGCGACGGCTACGGGCTGCATGAGCATGTTGAAGATAGTGCATTGTCAGTACTAATGCGGTCGAAGCATCGCCACGAGCTATCCCTTCAATCACCCGACAGATAGTTGCCAAACCTAAATCCTGGCCACCGAATTCACGTGGAATAGTGAGGTTGAGTAATCCTGCCTCATGCAAAGCTGTAAAATTCTCGAAAGGAAAGGAAGCATCTCTATCATGTGCCCCTGCGCGGCTGGCAAAATCTTTGGCCAGAGCCTCAACTTGGTCGAAAATATTGGGGATAGTTTCTAAGCCTTGGGCTACAAAGGTGTCTGGCACTGCTTGCTCCAACTGTGACATAAGTACTCCTTCGTAATTCACTGTACTACTAAATCAGAGATGTTTTTCAATATGGAAGCATCTCAAGTTTGTAGGAATATCAATTTTTCGCACGACGCCAGTCTTCCTTTACCCCCAATCCTCATTGCTTTAACTGTATTACTTCTAATGCTCCTAAAAATACTACTTAAAATCGACCAAGATTTAGTAATTTAGTGCTTTTTGTCAGTATGACACAAACTCTTTTCATAGAGCAAGCCAAGCAGAAAATTCAGCGATCGCCCCACAACTACTTAGGAACTGAATTCTCTACTGGTCTTTTAAGCTAATCATCATTCAAATTAAATCTCCGCGTTTGGAACCAAGCACGGAGAAACAAGCGTTTAAATATTCTCTGTTGAGAGTAATATAAAGATTCCTAGATAACCCAGGGATAATTTTCTCATCAAGTAGATTTTCCGATGGATAAATATACAGCAACAGCATTGGCGATCGCAACCAAGGTGATACTGGTTGCTTTTATAGCGGTTCCTCTATTACTGAGGTATAACTGGACTTGATATATAAATTTTTAACTTTGAGGATGTACCTTATCTGATTAAGAACCGTTATGGATGATTTTCTATATTTTACCAAATCGATGGTGTCGCACTTTCGTCAGGGCAGTGCCTCTATAACCACCATTCAATTTATCCATTTATTACTTTACTCGATCGCATCGCAATCTTAGGTTTTAAAAGACGAATTTGCGATTTATTGTCATTTTTTGAACTATAGACTCATTTAAACACGATGATTATTTCTCAACTTCTATCAAGCTGTAATATGTATTACTGCTATGCCCTTGATGCTAAAAATGCTAAGATTACGGTAGTTAACTAGTGTTGTGTGCCCGATCACAACATTAATGTGTTTTACCTCACAGCTAATTTAAACAACTTAATTGTTACCTTTAAGGAAACAATAGTTGCCTATATGACTACCATCATGTTATGCCACTTAGCTATTTAAAGATTTAATGTATAAATGGTTGTGAAATATATTTTTTTTGTTAAAAATCATCTATTAAGTGACTTGTCAGAAAATTTACATTAAGAAACTACTAAAATATCTAAATTTCAGAGCATAAGGAGTGTAAGCTAATTATGTAAATATCATGTTTGTATGTAAATATGATGATGTTCGCAAGTCTCTTTTGGTCACTTGCATTTGTTACACAATAGGAGGTATAATACAAACGTTAAATAACTTGCTAGATGCTCCCTAAAAGATACTAAGCAGTGCTGGAAAAAGATCCATTCTGGAATCTCCAAGCAAACTGAAGCAATATTTGTTTAAGGGGATTTTTGCTTAGTCGGTAAAATACTACTTAAACGAAAATTACCATGTGCTTTTATAGCTTGATAGTTTTTCTAGTCTTCTGTTTCCTGTAGCCTACTCAAAATCCTTTTTTGTTCCAGGTTGCACGATCGGGATGAAGCTATCCCGGAGACTATCCCCTAGACTCGCCAAAGCACTAGGGAATAATATGCTGGGAGCTAATTGCACATTGTGTAAATTTCTGATTAACACTACAACGTTAGTCAGATTTGTAGTTGTGGTTTTTTTGCTGTCAGGCTTTGATTACACAACTGCTAATGAATTACGTTTTCACAGAATTTACGACTCAATGCAATTTCTAACTACAATTATGTCACACCATTTAAGTCAAGACAAGGCTGTTAAAAAGTTAGGAATGTCTGAAAACATTCTTTTAAAAATTCTTCCGAGTCAGGTCTTGTTCAAGAGTATGAAAGCTAACTTTCAACCATAACATTGTCCTGAACTAGAAAAAACTTCAAAAGTTTGTGATTGAGAAACGAAATACTTTGCATAGCTATTGCTGCATACAGCAAATTATATTGCGAAAATAGTTCCTCTTAATCATCACCTACAACTACTGCTGATTGCAAAAATGAGCAATCCATATTTGTGCAGAGTCTGTCAATGCAGCTAGTTGCTTTTGAAGCTAAATGCCGATAAATAAAGCTCTAGCTCGATATTCTGGCATTTACACTAGTTATTGCTACATCAATAACTCGCTGCAACAAGTAGATTTGCCCACTCAATAAAAATACCTGGTATGTAAAAGATAGATGCTTTCCTAGCGTACTGCTTCTCTCTAAACTCTACTTTAATAAAGCTTAGAGTTTCCTCGGTGAAAATACGGGATTAAATAATATTTTTAATAAAGTTTTGAATTGGATTCCGACTGATAAGTAAATTTTTTTGTGGAGATTAGAAAATGCCACCAGTGCTTTCTGAGCAACATGTGGGTGAAAGAATTTTGTACACCTTGGGTACAAAACTTTCAGAAAAAGAATTAGAGAACTTCTTGGCAGAAATGGAGATTGTCGAGCCACCATCAGCAAAGCAATTCTGGGAATCTGCACAGACGAATCCTGGTATATACATTATTCTTACAGGTAAAGTCCGACTATTAGATAGCTCTGAAAATTTAATTACTACCTTTGGTGCATGGTCTGTTTTTGGTGAATTGACCTTGTTTCCCGAAGCTAACTTTAGTTCTTATGTAGCTAGAGCTTCGACAAGCTTAAAACTTGGCTATTTCAGGCAAGAAGCATTGCAAAGGTTGATAGACAAGTATCCTAACATTCGCGATCGCCTATTTGCCCGTGCAGAACTTTGGGATTTGTTGTTGTTATGTCGCCAAGTATCGCAATTCCCACGCCATACATCACAAGTTTCGGGAATGCTCAAAGCCTTATCTTTGTTTGAGCGACACCAGTTAGACACTGGCTCAGTAAGTCCACAAATATCTCAAGATTCACAGTTGTGGTTATTGTACAAAGGTCAACTGCGGCATTCTGAAGGCGATTCTTTGACACCAGGTACAATCTTTGCTCAACCAAAACAAGGAGATTGGGAAACAACGCAACCAACGATTGCTTACATTCTAAAAAACGACCAGATGCAAACAGCACTAGAATACTTCCCGGAGTTAGGGGAGTGGGCTTTTGCCATGAGTGTCAGCGGGACGGAATTGGAGACTGAGGACACAACGACCGGCTCAGTACATCGCAGGGGATTGGGTACTAGAGAAAAAACTTTCCCATCTCCAAAATCTAAAATTATTCCTTTTCCCCAAAAAGAGAAGCAGTCACAACAACAGCCAACAAAAAAATCGCGTTTTTACTTTCCCAGCCCAAAAGTACAAGTGGGGCATTGGTGGAAACGCATCACCAAAAGCTATCCTTTCTATGCCCAACAAAGTGCAGCTGATTGTGGCTCTGCTTGCTTGGTGATGATTGGTAACTATTGGGGCAAACATTTTAGTATCAATCGTCTACGGGATATGACCAATGTCACTCGCAACGGTGCATCCCTAAAGGCTATGGCAGCAACAGCAGAATACCTGGGTTTTGCCACCCGTCCAGTGAAAGCTACTCTTGATAAATTTGCAGAACAACCTTTACCTGCAATTGCTCACTGGGAAGGCAAACACTTTATTGTTGTCTATGAAATTACCAAAAAGCGGGTGATTGTATGCGACCCAGCTCTTGGTCAACGCAGTCTGACAAAAGCTGAATTTCAAGCGGGTTGGACTGGTTATGCATTGTTACTGCAACCGACAGCTCTACTAAAAAGTGCTAAGGACGAAAGTAGAAGCTTCTGGAAATTTTTTGAGTTAGTTAAACCTCACTATCGAACACTGCTAGAAATTTTCATAGCTTCGATAGTTATTCAATTATTTGGGTTAGTAACGCCAGTATTTACCCAGTTGTTGCTCGACAGAGTACTTGTACAACGCAGCGTTCCAACCTTAAACGCCATTGGTTTGGGAATGATTGTTTTTGGGTTGTTTGGTGTTGCTGTCAACGGTGTACGGCAATATCTCTTATTTCACACTGCTAACCGCATTAGTATTGCCTTACTCGTAGGCTTCATCAAACATACCTTCCGTTTACCCCTTGCTTATTTCGAGTCTCGTTTCGTTGGGGATATAATCTCGCGCATCCAAGAAAACCAAAAAATTCAGCACTTCCTGACTGGTCAGACACTCTCGATTGTGTTGGATATGCTGACATTAGTGGTTTATCTGGCTTTGATGTTTTCCTATAGCTGGCGGATGGCATTATTCGTGCTATGTACTGTACCGCCATTTTTTATCTTGGCGCTGGCCAGCACAAGTATTTTGCGCCGCATCTCCAGAGATATTTTTAATGCAGCTACCAAAGAACAAAGCTATCTCATCGAATCCCTAAGCGGAATTCGTACAGTCCGTTCATTAGCAATTGAACAGACAGTGCGTTGGCGTTGGGAGGAACTGCTAAATGATTTAATCAAAAAAGACTTTAATGCTCAAATAATTGACAATCGCTTGCAAATTATCAGTGGCGTAATTCACACCTTTGTAAATACTTCATTGCTGTGGTATGGAGCAACCCAGGTAATTAATAACGAACTAACTATTGGGCAATTAGTTGCTTTCAATATGTTGGTGGGTAACGTTTTGAGTCCTTTCCAGCGACTGGCTTTACTGTGGAATGAATTACAGGAAATCGTGATTTCCACTGAACGCATTAATGATGTGTTGGAGGCGGAACCAGAAGAAGACTTAGAAACTAAACCCCGCAAGTCGTTGGGTAAACTTCGCGGTAACATTTGTTTTCAAAATGTTACCTTTCGTTATCACTCAGAAAGCGACACTAACGTATTAGAAAATCTCAACTTTGAAATTAAACCGGAACAGATGGTTGCAGTCGTAGGGCGCAGCGGTTCTGGAAAAACAACTCTCAGTAAATTGATTTTGGGTTTATACCCACCGACAGATGGCAAAATCCTCATTGATGGTAACGATATCACCAGTGTATCTATGCGATCGCTCCGTTCCCAAGTCGGCGTTGTAGACCAAGATACTTTTCTGTTTGGTGGAACTGTTCGCGAAAACATTGCGATCGCTAATCCAAATGCTTCTTCAGAAGAAATTATCCAAGCAGCAAAATATGCTGGAGCCGATGAATTTATTCAAAAATTACCGCTGGGTTACGAATCAGAAATTGGTGAAAGCGGCGGAATGCTCTCTGGTGGACAGCGCCAACGCCTAGCTATTGCTCGTGCTTTGCTCGGAAATCCTCGGTTATTACTGTTTGATGAAGCCACTAGTCACCTAGATTCAGAATCAGAACGGATTATTCAAAACAACCTCAAAACAATTCTAAAAGGACGTACAAGTGTAATTATTGCCCATCGCCTCTCTACAGTCCGCAACGCGGACTTAATCCTGGTTTTAGATCAAGGTATTTTGGTAGAAAGCGGTACCCACGACGAATTAATCGCTAAAAAAGGTCATTATTACTACCTGAATCAACAACAGATGTCTCAAGTTAGTTGATGGGGCATTGGGCAGTCTTTTTATTCTCGACGAGACTCTGCGTAAACAATTTTGAATTTTGAATTTTGAATTTTGAATTTTGAATTGATTTCTCCCACACTCCCCATCTACTGTTATTGGAAAAAAAACCATGCCACATCCCAATAGATCGTCCCCACTTCCCCCAGATGAGCAAGATGAATATCAAGGTTATAAACAGCAAGAGGAATCGGTATTTGACGAACAGACAGAGGCAGAAAATGAAAGTCAAGATTTGTACTACGGTACAGAAAAACTACTCAATGCCTTACCTCGAATTTGGACTCGTGGTTTGTTATATACGCTCATCGGCTTTGCTGGTCTATTCTTGCCTTGGGCAACCCTGTCGAAAGTCGATGAAACTGGTAGCGCCAGAGGGCGTATAGAACCTAAAGGCGCAACTCAAAAATTAGACGCTCAAGCTGCTGGAAGTGTGAAAGCAGTTACGGTCAAAGAAGGAGATACAGTTAGAGCCGGCCAGGTTTTACTGGAACTGGATTCTGAGTTGCTGCAAACAGAACTGCAACAAGTCCAGAGCAAATTGCAAGGGCTACAAAATCGGCAATCTCAACTGGAACTGCTGAAAAATCAACTCCTAATGTCAACGAGTCTTTTAGAACAACAAAATAAATCCCAAGAATTAGAAAAATTGGCTCAACTCAACCAGGTGCAGCAAAACTTGGATGCCAAACTGAGTAGCTATAACCTGCAAAAGTTAGAAAAACAATCATCAGTTAAACAAGCACAGCAGCAAATTTCCACCAGTCAAGATGACCTGGAATCGGCTAAAAAACTTTTGAGTATAAATTCTAACCAAGTTGAACGTTATAACGGACTTGTTGACAAGAAGGTAGTTGCTGCAATCCAATTAGAGGAAAGCAAAAAACAAGAGGAAGAAAGCAAACGACTTTATAAAAAGTCTCTATCAGATATTAAACAAGCCGAATTGCGTTTAGCCCAAGAGGTAAATAATTATCAAGTAACTATCAAAACGTTGGAGTCTGATATCAAACAAGCAAAACTCCGACTGCAAGAAGAACAAAGTAGTTATAAAAGTGCCGTGCAAGCTGGACAACTAGCTGTAATGAAAAATCAAGAGCAGCTAAAAGATATACAGGCACAAATAACAGCAACGCAATCGGAAATCGCTCAGACTAAAAGTCAGCTTATATCTACAAGATTGCAAATTCAGCAGCGCGTGGTGCGATCGCCGATTAATGGGGTGATTTTTGAATTACCCACCACTAAACCAGGAGCGGTGGTACAAGTCGGTCAAAGGATTGCCCAAATTGCACCCACGAAAACAGACTTCGTACTCAGAGCAAGTATGCCTAATCAAGATAGCGGTTTCTTGAAGTTAGGAATGCCAGTAAAAGTCAAGTTTGATGCCTATCCCTTCCAAGAGTATGGCATCGTGCCAGGAAAAGTTACTTGGATCTCGCCTGACTCGAAAGTTAGCCAAACACCCCAAGGCAACATCGAAACCTATGAATTAGAAATCACTTTAGACCAGCAGTATGTCCAAAATGGCAACAAACGTATTCCATTAGGTGCGGGACAGACAGCAAATGCTGAAGTCATCATTCGTCAACGGCGAGTTATTGACTTTGTTCTAGATCCGTTCAAAAAACTGAAAAAGGGCGGTTTGGAGATGTAGTTAAAGGTATCGTACTGGAATCAGGAAATAGGACAAGGGAGATTGGAGGAATAATTAGTGCCCCGTACTTATTTGCCTTGAGCGAAGCTGTTCGCGTAGCGTCTCGCAGAGAAGGGATGCCCAATCCCCAATCCGCTTAATTATTGGAGATATCGTGTTATGCCCCACAATCTGACCATTTCTACCTCAGATATCATTCACAGTCTTAAACTCTCCTGTCAGATACCTGCTGTTGTGGAAGCGATCGCATCGCAAAGTATTATTGCCGAAGTTGCTCAAGCGGTAGGAATTACAGTCACGCCAGAAGAACTACAGCAAGAAGGAGATAACTTAAGGTTCGCCAAGAAACTTGTCAAAGCTAAAGACACCTGGTCATGGCTAGAAAAACACCACCTCTCTGTGGATCAGTTTGAAGAATTAGCCTATAACAACATCCTTTCGCGGAAGTTAGCGAATCATCTATTTTCCAATCAACTGGAAAAGCATTTTTACGAACATCAGCTAGATTATATTGCCGCTGTTACCTACGAAGTTGTCTTCGAGGATCGAGACTTGGCTTTAGAGCTTTTTTATGCTCTAGAAGAAGGCGAAATCAGTTTTCCAGATATTGCTCGTCTATATATTTCAGAACCAGAAGCCCGTCGTGCTTATGGATACAAAGGACTCCGATACCGCAAAGATTTTCGTCCAGAGATTGCAGCCGCTGTCTTTGCTGCTGCACCACCAGAAGCTCTCAAACCGATAACGACTCCCAAGGGAGTGTATTTAATTTGGGTGGAAGAAGTTATTCAACCCAAATTAGATGAACAGTTGCGCCAAAAAATCATTACAGAATCCTTTTCTGATTGGTTAAAGCAACAAATCAACGCGATGAAAATAGTTACTCAAATAGACTCAGATAGTTCGCAAGAGGAATTAAATATGTTATTCACCAAGACTAAATAGTTAAGGAAATCTCAAATGTTTTTGTCGCTAATTATCTCCCCTGATTTAGGGTAGATTTCTCTAGTATTCAAAAATGTTGCAGATACAGTTTTGATTTACCTTAAAAATTAATAGCTTTTGTGTTTTTAGTGTTTTGTAAATATATCTACAAAGTGCTGTATTTGCGCTATTTAAAACTTAAATTAAACCGCTATAACTCTTGCTAGGCAGTAATAATCTTAATTTCTGCTTAAATTTGTCATACGATTTTTTCTAACTTCAATTAGGGCTATATATAATGATTTTCCAACATAAATATATTAGTTTTTTTAATCATAAATTCCTCAAAAAAGCATTGACTTTTTTGAGGAATAAAGTATATTAGATGTATAGCCAAACGAAACAAGTTGGTTAGACCAAACATTCCCAACAACAGTTACAAAATTTAGGAGAACTCAAATGATCATTTCTGACCTGAACTACTTGGAAAATACCTCTGAAGAAATTCTTGGTGGTTGGAAGAAGATTGTAATCGTTAAGCCTGTAATCAAAAAATTCAACAGCGTTGCACAAGCTGATGCAGATGCTTCAGCAACTGGCGGCAGTAACAACGTAGCCGTAACCTTTACTAACGCTACCGTCACTCCTACTAGTGCTACTGCTTCCTCATCAAGCTTTGCTCAAACTACAGGTACCAAGCCGTAATTAGTAGTAATAATTAAACTCTACTCACAAAAAGTATTAACTTCTGCAAGTAGAGTTAGGCTCGAAAGCTTAGTATATTGATAAATGCCGAAGGCTCTTTGCTCATTTGAGCCTTCGGCTTTTAGCAAAGTACATCTTTTGATATTAAAAAACTGTTTGTGCAAGAAAATTTTACAATTTACAACATTTAATTCTCAACTCAGTTTACAGTCTGTGTTTTTGCCTACCCTGAATTAAAACTCTGGGCTAATAGTTATAACAGGAGTATTTTACCGTAGCCTTAAGCTTCTCGTAGACCCCCGAAAGTAGAGAAGGGTAAAATTCTTTTCGATTAAGTTTAGGAAGTAATCAAGCAGACATGATATCAATCGATATCAGTTATGAGTTCCAAAAGCTTGAGTTCCTTGCAGATATAGGAACAAAAGACATTTTAAATAAAAAAATTGTATAAATATAGCCCATAAATAACAGGATATAAGCTCCTGAGTTTATTTATGGGGATTGTTAATTTTGAATTTGGAGCAAAGCGACGTGACCACAATTCCTGATGCTCTCCAACTCGCAAGTCAATATCACCAAACCAAGCGCTTCACCCAAGCCGAAGAGATTTATCGTCAAATTATAGACGTAGATCCCAAGCAGTCAGAGGCATTCTATGGATTAGGTCTGCTGGCGCTGCAACGGGAACAATATCAGAATGCAGAACAATTTTTTCAAGCAGCCTTGCAATTACAACCGGAAGCAGGGTCAATACATAACAGTTTGGGGTTTAGTCTGCAACAACAGGGTAAACTAGAAGAAGCGATCGCCTGTTATGAAAAAGCACTCTTAATTCTCCCTGACAGCATAGAAGTACAAATCAATATCAGTAATATTCTTCACATTCAAGGTAAGCTGTCACCAGAAAAACAAGCCCACTATGCAGAGTTGAATGAGCAGTTTGCTTTAAGTAGGCAACAGGCAGGCGATTTCAAGATAGCAGAATTATATTATCGCCAAGCTATTGCATTGCAGCCAGATTTAGTATCATCTCATACTAATTTAGGAGAAGTACTCCAAAAACAAGGGCGATTCAATGAGGCCATCGATTCTTACCAACAAGCACTAAAAATTAAACCAGACTATCATTACGCCTATCACAACTTAGGGTATCTTTTCCAAGAGAAAGGAAAATTTGCAGAAGCAATAGAAGTTTACGAAAAAACTTTAAGCATTCAACCTGATTTTGCAATCACCTATAACAACTTAGGAAATATTCTCAGGGCACAAAATAAGTTCGATGCTGCCATAGAATCCTATCAAAAAGCGATTAAAATCCGACCTGATGTTGATTATATATATTGCAACTTGGGAACAACATTAAGAGATGATAACCAAATAGAAGCAGCAGTCCAGGCATTTGAGCAAGCCGTAAAAGTGACACAAAACTACGATCTGGCTAAATTTGGTGCTTGTATGAGCCAACTACCAGTTATCTATTCTGATGTTGAAGAAATTGCATTCAGACGCAATCAGTATCAACAGTATTTGCAAAGTTTAGCTAAATATTATGAATTAACTAATTGGGAAGAACGGGCAAAAGCATCTGAAGCTGTGGGAGTATTTCAACCTTTTTATTTGACATATCAAGGCTTAAATGACCGAGATTTACAGCGAACTTATGGGGAAATGATTTTCCAGATTATGTCGAGTCGCTATCCCCAAGATAGTCAGCCACTGGTTCTGCCAAATTTGGATAAAAATCAAAAGGTTCGTATTGGTATTGTTTCTGGGTTTTTATCTAGTCATTCTAATTGGAAAATCCCTATTAAAGGTTGGGTAGAAAATATAGATCGAAGTGAGTTTGAATTATTTGGTTATTATACTGGGGACAAAACAGATTACTCAACAATGAGTGCCAGCAAGGCTTTTGATAAATTTGTTCAAGGTGTTCGCTCAACTGAACAATGGTGTGAGGTAATCACAAAAGATAAATTACATATCTTGATTTTCCCAGAATTTGGGATGGACCCAATGACGCTCAAACTGGGTTGTTTGAGATTAGCGCCAATTCAAATGACATCTTGGGGACACCCTGAGACTAGTGGACTCCCGACAATTGACTATTACTTGAGCAGTGACTTAATGGAACCAGAAAATGCTCAAGAACATTATACAGAAAAATTAGTTAGATTACCCAATCTATCTATTCATTACATGCCTTTAGCAATTCAAACAGAAGAAATTAAGAAATCAGATATAGGTTTAAAAGAGGATGATATTTTCTTCTGGTGTTGTCAGTCATTATATAAATATTTGCCCAATCATGATGATGTTTTCCCCTCTATTGCTAAAGAATTAGGAAATTCTAAGTTTGTGTTTATTAAAAGCAAAAGTGAAGAAATTACAGAAAGATTTCGCCAGCGCTTAGACCACGCTTTTGCAGCATTAGGGTTGGATTATGAAAATCACTGTTTGTTTTTGCCTTTCCTCAATAACAGTAAGTTTGCTGGGACTACAGCTTTAGCAGATGTTTTCTTAGATAGTATTGGTTGGTCTGGATGTAACTCCACGCTCGAATCTATTGCTCATAATGTTCCGGTTGTGACTTTACCAGGAGAATTGATGCGATCGCGGCATTCTCTGGCAATATTGCAAATGATGGGTATAGAAGAGACGATCGCTTCAGATAAATCAGAATACGTCCAAATTGCCATCCGTCTGGGGAAAGATGCTAAATATCGGCAATATATTTCCCAGCAAGTTGCAGAAAATAAACATAAATTATATGGCGATTTAAAGCCAGTCAGAGCGCTGGAAGATTTTATTTTGCAACTGGTTAACAAACCAAGACAATTTAACGCCGAAGAAGTTGCTGAACTGTTTCAACTTGCACTTCAAGATCATCGAGCTAATCGCTTAGACACAGCCGAACAGCTATATCGTCAGGTGATAGAAAAACAACCAGACTATTCAGAAGCATTATACAATTTAGGGATGCTGGCACAGCAGAAAGGTGAGTTGCAGGAAGCTCAGAAGCATTTGAGTGCAGCTTCGCAAGTTCAGCCTAACTCGGTGAAAATTTGGTTTAGTTTAGGCAATTTACTTCAAGGCCAAGGACAGTTACCAGAAGCTGAAGCCGCTTACCGAAAAGCTATTGCTTTGCGACCAGATGCAGGGACAATTTACAACAATTTGGGCTACACCTTGCAACAACAAGATAAGTGGGAGGATGCGATCGCATCATATCAAAAAGCTTTGGAATTTCAGCCCAACTGCATAGAAGCAGAAATCAATTTAGCGAATGCGCTTTTTGCTCAAGGAAAGCTTTCACCAGAGAAACAAGCCTATTACGCAGAATTGAATTATCAGATGGGTATTGCCCACCAAGAAGCAGATGATTGGCAAACTGCTGTTGCTTACTATCGAACTGCGATCGCAATACAGCCTGATTTGGTAGAAGCCCATTATAACTTGGGGATGGTACTGCAAGCACAAGGGGAGCTAGAAGAAGCGATCGCTTGCTATCAAAAAGCTTTGGAGTTCAATCCCCAACACCAGGAAGCCAACATAAAACTAGGAGAGATTTACCAAAACCAGCAACAAAAAGTTACACAAGTTGACTCACTAAAAGTTTCTGACTAAACGGATTATTTCACGCGATCGTCAATTTTCATCAATCTAAACTTCAACTTTCAAATTAAGGGGGTAAAATTTATGTCATTAACAATTTTCGAGAAAGTTAAAGAGTTCATAATCAGACTAGTCAAAGACGAGGCTTTTTACACTCAATTGATGAGTGATAAGATTGAGGAAGTGATAAAAGTCATGGAAGAAGGTGGCTATAATTTTTCTCAAGAAGAATTTGAAACAGCCTCAATTAAAATCTTGGAGTTAAAAGAACTAGGCCAGTTTGACGACCTCAGTGAAGAGGAATTAGTAGGAGCCTTTGGCGGGCTTACAAACACAGTCGTTCAACCATTGTATGGAGTTGTAGTCTCACCTCCCGAAGAATGTGGAAAACCACCAGTTAAAAAATGTAGATGGATTCCTAAACCAAATCCAAAGCCAATAGCTCCAATTATACGACCGTTATATGGAGTAGTTGTTAGTCCAACAGAAGTACAATAACACGATAAAACGATTAAGAAATAGAATGCTTAGTTTATCCCTCTTTTGTCACTCTCGGAAAACAATAATCGAACCCAAATTCTGAGACTTTGAATTAATCAAGCTTTGAGACTTTATTTTCTAACAATAGCTATTTTTAATTAAATAGTGGGAAGTGAAGCTCCAAAAGGGTTTTAGTAATTGGATTTTACTATTCTGAGAAAAGAGGGTTATTTTGAGGGTTGAGATTGAGAATTAACCTATGACATATCACCGCAAAAGCTACGCAGTTTGGGAAATTACCTTAAAGTGCAATCTAGCTTGTAGTCACTGTGGTTCTCGTGCAGGACATGAACGCACCAATGAACTTTCTACAGAGGAAGCTTTGGATCTCGTCAAGCAGATGGCAGAAGTTGGAATTAAAGAAGTTACTCTCATTGGTGGTGAAGCATTTTTGCGTCCAGACTGGCTAGAAATTGCCAAAGCTATCAATGAGGCGGAAATGTTATGTGGTATGACTACGGGCGGCTATGGCATTTCGTTAGAAACCGCCCAAAAAATGAAGGAAGCAGGAATTCGTACCGTCTCTGTTTCTATTGATGGCTTGGAAGCAACTCATGACCGCTTGCGGGGAAAGAAAGGCTCTTGGAAATATGCATTTAAGACCATGAGTCATCTGCGAGAAGTGGGTATTTCTTTTGGTTGCAATACCCAAATTAACCGTCTGTCAGCGCCAGAGTTTCCGTGCATCTATGAGTGCATTCGTGATGCAGGTGCTCGTGCTTGGCAAGTTCAGCTAACTGTACCAATGGGTAATGCAGCCGATAACGCAGATATCCTCCTCCAACCCTATGAACTGTTAGATATTTACCCCATGCTTGCCCGTGTGGCGCGTCGTGCTTACCAAGAAGGCGTGCAACTTCAGGCGGGAAATAACATTGGTTACTACGGCCCTTATGAACGACTCTTACGGGGAGGGGGAAAGGAGGATGACTTCTTATTTTGGCAAGGTTGCGGTGCAGGACTCTCAACCTTAGGAATTGAAGCTGACGGAGCGATTAAAGGTTGTCCCTCACTGCCCACTACTGCCTATACAGGTGGTAACATTCGAGAACAGACCTTGCATGATATTATCGAAGGTGCAGAAGAACTACGCTTCAATCTAGGAGCAGGAACACCTGAAGGTACAAAACACCTGTGGGGTTTCTGTAAAACCTGCGAATATGCTGAACTTTGTCGTGGGGGTTGCAGTTGGACAGCCCATGTTTTCTTTAATAAGAGAGGTAATAATCCTTACTGTCATCATCGCGCTCTTGTTCATGCTAAACAAGGTATGAGAGAGCGTGTAGTTCCGAAAGTCAAGGCGCAAGGATTGCCATTTGATAATGGCGAATTTGAGCTAATTGTCGAGTCTACAGATACTTTATTGCCAGCAAATGACCGATTACACTTTACTGCTGACAGCATTCAGTGGTCAGAAAGTTGGCAACAAGAACCCCAATTTTATTACTCTATTGTGAGATAATAAATCATGGCAGAAAACTCCGAAATTAACACAATTTCAGAAGAGAAAACTGACCTTGAGTCATCACCATCTCAAGAATTAGAGAAAATCCCACTACTTCCACGTTCCGCTTGGAATAGTCAATTAACCTATTTCAAAGTGCTGTTAAAAGCGAAACAAATCCTGGATAAAAGCTAACAGGTTCATTAGGGATATCAAGAGATTTAGCTCGTAAATTAGGAGAGAATTACTCCGCAAATCTTTACGTGCAAATTTGTTAACTAACAAAATCAACACAGGTTTTTTATGGCATCAAGAATAAGTCTAACACTGACAGTCCCAAGGTTACTTTCTTTCAATGGTAGAACTAATCTCAATAATAGGCCCGATCCCAAGCCCGATCCTAGCCCTAATTTTGCCACCGCTGAAGGGGATGCTAATTTTTCTAACTATAGTGAAAGTGCTGCAAGCATTTTAACTACTACCCAGGCAGATACCTTAGTTAAAGGTGGTATAACTGCTGCAATTGCTGAAGCTAAAGCAAGTTTTGATCCAACTTTTTCATCACTTTTCACTCAAGCTGCTGTAGTTGGATTAAGTGGTCAATTTGAAGGTACTTCCAACAGCGAAGCAAAGGTACTTGCTAGTTTTGCAGTTGGTCGTAATGAAAGCTTCTCTTTTGATTTTTCAGCAGATTTAGAATTGGCAGCCAAAGAAATTGAAAATCCTGACGTTGAATATAACAAGGCTCAGTCTACAACTACTTTTTTGGTATTAGATACTACAAATCCTAACAAGGCCAAAGTATTAGATTATTTTGGCATCCAGGGTAAATTAATCTCCTCCGATCAAATCGGGGATCTAACATTTGGTCGTAGTCGCAATGTCACAATTGACAGTCGTAATAAAGATTCTGATATAGATGGCGACAATGGTAGTGACTTCCTCAATGGTAATGCTGTTGGGACTTACGAACGGAATTTTAAGCGCAATACCAACCTAACTATAGTCAAAATTAATACTAGTTCTGTTGAATTGGCAGGAGATACTTTAATCGGCAACCTGGGTAGAGATGTTATCTATGGCACGATTCGCAAGGATAATCTGACGGGAACCAACGGGGCAGACAAACTTTATGCCAGCTTGGGGGATGATAAGCTATCTGGAAAAAGAGGTAATGATAACCTCGACGCCGGCCAAGGTAATGATTCGCTAGATGGTGGCGATGGCGATGATACACTCTATGGCGGTAAAGGCAATGATACACTCTATGGTGGTAGTGGTAATGATGTCTTAGTTGGTGGCGATGGTAATGATACATTTACTTTCAAACGTAGCGATACCTTGTTTAAAAAAGACTTCGATGTCATTCAAGATTTCCAGGTTGGTGTTGATAAGCTTGTATTAGATGGCTGGGGAAGTCGAGGTAACATTACAGATACTAGCGATGGCGCTCTTCTCACCTTAAATTCTTTGTCTCTTGGTAATTCTTTGTCTCTTGGTAATTCTTCGTTTCTCAGTATTAATCCTCAACAAAGCATACTATTTTCAAACGTGAGTGCAAGTGATATCAGCTCGGTAATATAATTTGCTTAAGGCTAATTGCTCGTTTCATTTCCTAATAGACTCTGATTTACAAGTATCTCAGTCAAAACAATCGGGTGAGTAAAAATTCTGATTGTGCAAGAAAATGTAGATACCTTTTCTGGAAGAGGTTTTGCCAACAGGAACCCCTATGGTGTACGCACTGAAATTACTTGAGTTGGTGTAATTTTTAATTACTAACTTAAGGTTTATTTCTCGGACATACTGTTGACAAAATCTCTTTTTTATCTTAATTTAATGACTTTGCTTTATTAACAGCGAAAAATAGATAAATAAAATATTTTATTGATAGTTATCCCTTATGTTTTGAAGTTATAGTAATCTATAACAATCTAAGATCGAATTAAATATAATTATAAATACTCCATAGTTATGGATACTACAAACATTTCAGAATCTAAAGCTAAATCTCTTATTCAAATTGCGCTACAAACGCATCATTCAGGTGACAAGAATGAAGCTGAATCGCTAGATAAAACAGAAGTAGCTGAAATCCTCGAACTAGCAGCTCAACAGCAACGAGAGAATAGTTTATTGGAGGCGGAACAGCTATATAGTCAAGTTTTGCAAAAACAACCTGATAACCCTGAAGCTTTATATGGTTTAGGGATGTTAGCGCAGCAGATGGGGCAACTTCAAACTGCTGAACAGTTGTTAAGTGCGGCTTCACAAGTTCAACCAGATTCTGTTAAAACTTGGTTCAGTTTAGGTAATTTGTATTTAGTTCAAGAACAGTTTTCCGAAGCAGAGAAAGCTTATCGGCAAGCTTTAGTTTTATTACCTAATTCATTACCAATTTACAACAACTTGGGATATACTCTGCAACAACAAGGATTATTTGATGAAGCAATTAGCTATTATCAAAAAGCTTTAGAGTTAAAGCCAGACTTTATCGAAGCAGAGACTAATTTGGGCAATGCGTTACACGCTCAAGGTAAGCTCTCCAGCAATCAACAAATCTACTATGCACAATTAAATAATAAATTAGGTGTTGCCCAGAAAAAAGCAGGAGATTTGAAAAATGCTGTTACTTGTCACAAGCAAGCGATCGCACTACAGCCAGATTTCTTAGAAGCTCATTATAACTTGGCTTTAGCGCTGCAAGAACAAGGAGAATTACAAGAGGCGATCGCATCCTATCAAAACCTTTTAGAACTCAATCCTAATTATGGAGAGGCTTACCTCAATTTAGGCAAAATTTACCAACAGCAGAATAATTTAACAGAGGCAATTTCTGCTTATCGACACGGGTTAAAGCTAATTAATCCCCACTATGCCAAAGTAGTAGCAGCTACCCAAGCACTTGAAAACACAGATGAGATATCAGTAACTCCTCTATTGCCTCAAGGAGAAGTGCAAATAGGTAAGTATTACTTTCCACTAATCCCTCCAGTATCGGAAACGGAAGATAAACGACCTTTTTGGAGTGTGGTTATTCCTGCATATCAACGTCCTGACTATCTGCTAGAGTCCTTAGTCAGCGTCCTAGCTCAATGGTCAGGTATTGAGGAAATGGAAATTATTGTGATTGATGATGCAAGTACGCCACCTCTGTATCAACTAGTAAATGCGATCGGGCGAGGTATAGTACGCTATTACCGCAATCCGCAAAATCTCAGACAGCAAGGAACTTGGAATGCAGGAGTTACTAATAGTCGAGGATTGTGGATTCACTTACTTCATGATGATGACTATGTGTTGCCAGGTTTTTATACTCGCCTCAAGCAAGGTCTCGAAGGTTGTCCAGATTCCGTTGGAGCAGCTTTTACAGGTTATGAAAATATCAATGAAATAGGAGAAATTACTTTCCGCCAACAATTATACGGAACAGACAAAGGTATAGTTTCGGACTTATTGCTATATGTTGGTGTAGCAAACCCATTGAATCCACCTGCTGTTGTGATTCGTCGAACAACCTATGAACGGCTAGGTGGATATCATCCAGAATTAACCTCTACTCTCGACTGGGAACTCTATAAACGGATCGCTACCTTCTATGATTGGTGGTACGAGCCAGAAATTTTGGTTCATTATCGCGTGCATTCCCAAAGTATGAGAACTGAACTTTCCTTATCTGGAGATCGGGTAGCATCGATCCGTCGTTCTATTGAGATTTCTGAAAGCTATCTTCCAGCCGATCTTTGTGCAGAAATTACAGCACAATCACGTAAACACTACTTCATTAGTTGTTTAGCAGATACAGAAGTTCCTCTCCACGCTGGTCATCTTACTGGCGCTTTTCGCACACTTGAAGAGATTCTCAAAATCGATCGGTCTGCTGAGTCCCTAGCACAGTTATTTACTTGGCTAAGAACAGATATTGCCACTCCTCTGAGGGATGAGATCGCCTCCAGGTTGATCTCTTTGCCTCTCGATAATTAGATAGTCAAAACCTTAACTAAATACTGGGAGTTCGCCCATTTTTTTGAAGTTAGAGAAATTGGTAAATGAGGTATAAATAAGATTTTTGATAATAGCGATCGCAATCTGGGACAAACGCTATAACCCTTATTTTTACGTTCCATCTTTTTTATAACTGCCTAGAAAATGAGCCAACTGGGAGTAATAAATCATAAAAATACTTAAAATGACAACAATTACTGAATCTCTCCAAATAGCATCGAAACATTATAGAGCCAATGATTTAATCAAAGCCGAACAACTGTACCGTCAGATTTTGGAAAAAGAGCCTAACCACCCAGAAGCTTTATATGGGTTAGGCATACTGGCACAGCAAGTCGGTCAGTTTCAAAATGCCGAACAGTTGTTCAATGAACTCCTCCAGATTCAGCCCAACTCAGTCAAGGCTTGGTTCAGTCTAGGTAATTTATATCAAGCCCAAGGTGAGTTACCAGCAGCGGTGGCAGCATATCAGCAAGCCATAGCCCTAAAGCCAGACTCAGCGCCACTTTATAATAACCTTGGCTATACCTTACAACTACAGGGCAAATGGGAAGAGGCAGTTGCTTGCTATCAAAAAGCATTAGAGTTACAGCCCAACTGTATTGAAGCTGAAGCGAATTTGGGTAACGCATTGCACGCCCAAGGAAAGCTTTCTTCCCAACAACAGGCTCAATACGGGGCGTTAAACAATGAGTTAGGCAAAAGTCGGCACCAAGCAAAAGATTTAAAGACTGCCGTGGCTTACTATCGAGCTGCGATCGCTTTACAGCCTGATTTGCTCGATGCTCACTATAACTTGGGAATTGCGCTTCAACAACAAGGTGATTTTGAAGAGGCAGTAGCCTCTTATCAAAAAATATTAGAACTCTATCCTCACAACGGAGAAATTTACTTCAAATTAGGCAAAATTTACCAAGATCAAAACAAATTACCAGAGGCAATATCTGCCTATCAACAAGGTTTGAAGCTCACAAATCGCCACTACCTCAAAGCATTTGTAGCTGATGCAGAAACCGATAAACATCAGGAAGTGCCGATTACACCAGAGCTTCCTCAAGAAGAGGTAATTGTGAGAAACTATAAGTTTCCCAAGATTCCAGCAGTTGTGGCTAGTGAAAAAAAGAGGCCATTCTGGAGTGTGGTGATTCCTGCATATAAACGCACTGACTATCTTCTCGAATGTCTAGCTAGTGTTTTAGCACAATGGACTGGAGAAGAAGAAATGGAAATTCTGGTAATGGATAATGCCAGTACGCCACCACTATTCGATCTAGTGAATTCTATTGGCAGAGGTATAGTAAGCTACTACCGTAATTCGCAAAATATTGGGTTAGCGGGAAACCATAACACAGGTATTACACTCAGTCGAGGGCAATGGATTCACATACTTCACGATGATGATTATGTTCTCCCTGGTTTTTATTCTCAACTCAAGCAGAGTCTAGAAAATTGTTCGGATTCTGTTGGAGCAGCTTTCACAGGTTTTGATAATATTGACGAAAAAGGGGTATTTCTTTCCAAAGGAGATATTTTTTACTGGTATGGAGAGCACAGAGGTATTATTCAAGATTGGCTGTCACAGATTGTAGTGACAAATCCGTTGAGACCCTCGGCAATAGTTGTTCGTCGGCAAACCTATGAAAGACTAGGGGGATATTGTTCTGAGTTGAGCGATCTTAACGGGTGGGAAATTTGTAAACGAATTGCTACTTTTTATGATTGTTGGTATGAACCAAAAATTTTGGCTTGTTATCGCGTAGATACAAGTTGGTACACTAACAAAATGTCGAATAATCTTTTTTTGACAGGAAATCATGCAGTATTTCTTCGCCGTGCTATCGAGATTACAGAGAGCTATCTTCCAGACGATCTTTGTACAGAGATGACAGCAAAAGCGCGTAGCTATAACTTTGAATATCTTTTAGAAAGGAGAGTAATCATTCCTCTAAGAGCCGGTAAACTAACTGGTGCTTTGCGTATGCTCCAAGAAGCTCTAAAAATCGATTGTTCTCCTGAAGCAGTAGCCAAGTTATTTGCTTGGTTGACTAAAGATGAAGCTGCTCCCTTACGGAATGAGATTGCTACCAAGTTGCTTGCTATTCCTGGAGAAAATATTCCAGACAATACTCCTACTACTGAATTAAAATCCCCACAAACTGCGATCGCACTATAGGATATGAAAATACTTGTAACTGGAACTGAAGGTTATATCGGCTCATTATTAGCTCCTCTCTTGATCCAAGAAGGTCATGAAGTTATTGGTTTAGATACTGGCTTTTATAAAGTAGGTTGGCTATATAACGGCACCAAGTTAACTGCCAAAACCCTCAACAAAGACATCCGCCACATTACAACAGAAGACCTACAAGGTGTAGAAGCAGTAGTTCACATGGCAGAACTCTCTAACGACCCTTTAGGTCAGTTAGCCCCTGATATCACCTACGATATCAACCACAAAGGCTCAGTACATATAGCGAAACTGGCGAAAGCAGCTGGAGTCCAACGCTTTGTCTATACTTCATCATGCAGTGTCTATGGTTTTGCCACTGAAGACTACGTTAGCGAAGAGTCTACAATTAATCCCCAAACGGCTTATGCCAAATGCAAGGCACTTGTCGAACAGGATGTAAAACTCCTTGCTGATGATAGCTTTTCTCCCACCTTTCTCCGAAATGCTACAGCCTATGGCGCTTCTCCAAGAATGCGCTTTGATATTGTCTTAAACAATCTAGCAGGTTGGGCTTGGACAATTAAAGAAATCAAGATGAACAGCGACGGTACACCTTGGCGTCCCCTAGTACATTTATTGGATATCTGCAAAGCAATTATCTGTACCTTAGAAGCTCCGCGTGATGTAATTCATAACCAAATTTTCAATGTCGGCGATACAAATAGCAACTATCAAGTCAAACAAATTGCTCAAATAGTTGCAGATGTTTTTACAGACTGTCAATTGAGCTTTGGTAAACACGATCCTGATAACCGCAGCTATCGAGTTTTATTTAATAAAATTAACCAAAATTTACCAGGATTCAAATGTGAATGGGATGCCCAACGAGGTGCCCAACAACTATATAATGTTTTTCAGCAAATTGATATGGATAGAGGAACATTTGAGTCTAGAGGCTTTACTCGCTTGAAACAACTAGAATACCTCATTCGCACTCAACAAATCGATCGAGATTTCTTCTGGCAGACTGTTTAAAAATTTCAGATAATAAGTTATGAATTTGCTAAAACCAACAAATAATCAGCTAATAACTGGTAACTGTCTATTCTGTGGAACAGGGTTACACCATACCTTTGTAGATTTAGGTATGTCTCCACCCTGCGAAAGTTATCGTAGCCTCAAACAACTCAATGAAGTAGAGCCATTTTATCCGCTACATGTCTATGTTTGTGAGGAATGTTTTTTAGTTCAACTCCAAGAATACATTAGTCCAGAAAATATTTTTAGCGACTATGCTTACTTCTCTTCCTACTCTGATAGCTGGTTACAACACGCCAAAAAATACGTTGATTTAGTAGTAGAACGTTTTCAATTAAACCAAGAAAGTCAGGTAATAGAAATTGCTAGTAATGATGGCTACTTGCTGCAATACTTTGTTGCCAAAAGTATCCCGGTGCTGGGAATAGAGCCAGCAGCCAATGTTGCTGAAGTAGCAATTAAAAAAGGTATTCCTACAGTTGTAAAATTTTTTGGACAGAAAACAGCGCAAGAACAGGTTGCTCAGGGTAAACAAGCAGATTTATTACTTGGAAATAATGTTCTTGCTCACACTCCATATTTGAATGATTTTGTCAAGGGAATGAAAATTATCCTCAAACCGCATGGTATAATTACTATGGAGTTTCCCCATCTGATGCGTTTAATTGAGGAAAATCAGTTTGATACTATTTACCACGAACATTTCTCTTATTTTTCCTTTCTTACTGTAGACAAGATTTTTGCTGCTCACGGGTTGACAATTTTTGATGTAGAAGAATTAACTACTCATGGTGGTTCTTTGAGAATTTATGCGCGCCACAACGAAGACTCTTCTAGACCCGTTACTCAACAAGTATCAGCACTGAAATATCGAGAAGAAGCGGCTGGTTTTACACAATTAGAATACTATTTTTCCTTTGGCGAACAAGTTAAAGAAACTAAACGCAAGTTATTAGATTTCTTGATTAAAGTTAAGCAGGAGGGAAAATCAATTGTTGGTTATGGTGCTCCAGGTAAAGGAAATACTCTCTTAAACTATTGTGGCATCCGCACAGATTTTCTTGACTATACAGTAGACCGTAACCCTTACAAACAGGGTCAATTTTTACCAGGAACTCATATTCCGATTTTTCATCCAGACAAAATTGCCGAAACAAAGCCTGATTATATACTAATTTTGCCCTGGAATCTGAAAAATGAAATTATGACACAAATAGCTTACATTCGGGATTGGGGAGGTCAATTTGTTGTACCAATTCCTGAAGTTAATATCTACTCTTAAGTATTTAATATTTTTGATTATCAAAAAGGGGTAAGTGACATGAAAGTAGTTTTATTTTGCGGTGGTTTAGGAGCCAGAATGAGAGAATATTCAGAAAGTATTCCTAAGCCAATGGTGAATATTGGTTATAGACCAATATTATGGCACGTCATGAAATACTATGCTCACTATGGGCACAAAGATTTCATCTTATGTCTTGGTTACAAGGCCGACCTCATTAAAAGCTATTTCTTAAATTACAATGAATGGCTTTCTAATAACTTTAGCCTTTCCAACGGTAGCCAAATTCAGTTATTTAATCGGGATATTCAAGATTGGAATATTACATTTGTAGATACAGGGTTAACTGCCAATATTGGACAAAGATTCAAGGCAGTAGAAAAGTATTTAGAAGGAGAAGAAGTATTTTTAGCTAACTACAGTGACGGTTTGACAGACTTACACTTACCAACCTATATCAATAATTTTTATCAGCGTGATAAGATTGGTAGTTTTTTATGTGTCAGACCAAGCCAAACTTTTCACTTAGTTGATATGCAAGAGGATGGTTTGGTAAAAAATATCCAAGATGTAAAGCAATGTGATATTTGGATTAATGGAGGATATTTTATTTTTAAAAAAGAGATTTTTGACCATATAAATTATGGTGAAGAACTGGTCATGGAGCCTTTTCAAAGATTGATTGCGAAAGAAGAACTTTTTGCATATAAATACACTGGCTTTTTCGGAGTCATGGATACATTTAAAGAGAAACAACAGTTGGATGATATGTATGCTCAAGGTAGAAGACCTTGGGAAGTTTGGGGAGATGAACAAGTACAAGTCGACCATATATGATCCAACTTAGTTTGAATAAAATAGAAGAATCTGAGTACAAAATTCTTTGTCTCGGCTCTCATTGCGATGATATCGAGATTGGTTGTGGAGGCACAATCTTAAAGCTGATAGAGAATTATCAAGATGTTGTTATCTATTGGGTTGTCTTTAGTTCCAATGAGCAAAGAGCAGAGGAAGCAACCACAAGCGCTAATCTCTTCTTAGAAGAAATCCCAGTCAAGAAAATTATCATTAAAAATTTTCGAGATGGCTTTCTACCTTTTCAAGGGATAGAGGTGAAGGAATGCTTTGAACAGTTGAAGCAAGAATTTTCGCCAGATATAATCTTTACTCATCATCGAGACGATCGCCACCAAGATCACCGCCTAATTTCTGACTTTACTTGGAATACCTTTAGAAATCATTTAATTTTAGAATATGAAATACCCAAATATGATGGTGATTTGGGTATTCCTAATTTCTTTGTGCATTTAAATGAAACACTCTGCCGCCGAAAAATTCAATATATTTTGGATGCGTTTCCTACCCAGAATAATAAGCAGTGGTTTACAGAAGAGACTTTTCGTTCAATTCTCAGAATTCGGGGGATTGAATCAAATTCACCGAGTAAATATGCGGAAGCCTTTTACTGTCGAAAAATAGTTTTCTGAAAAATTAAAATTTGAATTTAATCTCAGGTTTGGAAATTCATGATATTTACTGAAACTAAAATAAAAGAAGCATTTATTGTTGATTTAGAACTGCACCGAGATATTCGGGGCTTTTTTGCTCGGAGTTTCTGTACTCAGGAATTTCAAAATCGTGGCTTAAAACCTACTATTGCCCAATGCAATTTATCTTTTAACTATAAAAAAGGAACATTGCGGGGTATGCATTATCAAATGCCTCCTTCTCAGGAAACAAAATTGGTACGTTGTATCAGGGGGGCTATTTATGATGTAATTATCGATTTGCGTCCAGATTCTCCTAGCTATTTATCTCATATTGGTATAGAGTTAACTGCTGAAAATCGTCTTGCTCTTTATATCCCAGATAGGTGCGCTCACGGTTTTCAAACTCTGAGCGATGAGACGGAGGTGATGTATCAAATGGGTGATTTTTATGCACCAGAATATGCTGGTGGGTATCGCTATGATGACCCAGCTTTTGGTATTCAATGGCCTCTATCTGTGACTGAAATTTCGGATAAAGATCGGGCTTGGAGTTTATTTGAATCGAAAAAAATTGTAACGCCTACGGTGATGTAAGACTTTTAAGATCGATTTAAAAATATATAGTTACTAAGTAAATATAGGATTAAGAACGCACACAGGCGCAGAGACACAGAAAATCAAAATTTAATTTTTCAAATTTTGATTTTCATACTTAAGACTGTGTTCAAACTTTGTTACAGCAAATAAGGGGCGAAGTGAGTACAATTTATTTTGATTCGATTTTTAGTGATGAAATCAGACGCAAGCATCTTTATAATGGACAAGTGTTTGTCTATTCTCCTTGCGCTAGTGCGATCGCACTATGTGATTTTGCTCGTGGTCTGGTTGAAGAAGCGTTTGCCCCTTTAGATCCGAGAGAAGCACAACATAGCCTGCCTGTAGAGAAATACGTTGAGATTTTAGCACAACTCAAGCCAACTTTTATCCATCATCCTGAATCTAAACAACTCATTCAAGGCATCTTGAAAGAAAGTGGATGTGACTTGAACAAAACCTATTTCGATGTACCTCGCCTGAGAACAGCAACTAGCGATCGCTATCTGACTGCTGGTATTGCTTACGCTTTCCATCCTCATCGTGACACCTGGTATTCTGCTCCTCTGTGCCAGATTAACTGGTGGATTCCTGTCTACGATATTACCCCAGAGAATGCGATGGCATTCCATCCCCGCTACTGGAGTCAACCAGTTAAGAATAGCTCAAGAGATTATAACTACGCTCAGTGGATTAAAGAAAGTCGCAAAAATGCGGCACAGCACATTAAAACAGATACGCGCAAGCAACCCCATGCCGAAGAAACTTTAGAAATGGAGCCGCAATTGCGGTTAATTACACAAGTCGGTGGTATGATTCTCTTTTCAGGAGCGCAGATGCACTCCACTATTCCCAACACATCAGGCTATACTCGTTTCAGTATTGACTTTAGAACTGTACATTTTGATGATGTCATAGCTCAAAAGGGTGCGCCAAATATTGATTCAGCTTGTACAGGAACTTCTTTAGGCGACTTCTTACGAGGCACTGATTTTTACCCGATTACTGACACATTGTTATTGTCTACAACAAACAATCTCTTATAGAAGAACTTTTGTTTTCCATCCAGTCTGTGAGCAATAAATGGTGAACTCTGTTGAAAAATTGTCTGGACAAACAATACTGATTACAGGTGCTAGCGGATTTCTGGGATCTCATTTAGTCCGTCATTTATGCCACAATGGTGCAGAAGTACATGCTGTTTCTCGCAGTTTTCATACTTCTGATATCAGCTGCTTGCGATGGTGGCACGGTGATATGGAAGACATTAAGTTTGTTCAAAATCTTTTCCACAGCATTAAACCTGACGTAATCTTCCATTTATCCGGTCTTGTGACAGCAGTTCCTAATCTAGAGTTCATATTGCCTACCTTTCATAGTTTACTGACTAGTACTATTAACTTATTGACGGTAGCTGCCGAAATTGGTTGTAGTCGCATTGTGTTAATAGCTTCTTTAGAGGAACCAGAACAAGATCGTCCTGAAGTAGTTCCTTCTTCTCCTTACGCTATTGCTAAATTTGCTAGTAGTACTTATGGTCGGATGTTCCATCGACTCTATCAGACACCTGTAGTTCTTGTTAGACCCTTTATGACCTACGGGCCAGGACAAAATGTGTATAAGATCGTTCCTTCTGTTATTCTTTCCTTGTTGCAAGGGCAAGCTCCAAAACTTAGTAGTGGAAAGCGTCAAGTTGATTGGATTTATGTCGATGATGTGATTGCAGGACTTCTCGCTGCAACACAAGTTCCTAGTGTAGAGGGTTGTACATTCGACTTGGGTTCGGGAGAACTAGTACCCATTCATGCAGTTGTGTCCCAGCTTGTTAATTTGGTCAACCCTCAAATCCAGCCACTATTTGGTGCTTTACCTGAGCGGCCGATGGAAAGAATAAGAGTAGCTGATACGGCTTATACATACGATAAACTAGGTTGGCAACCTTCAATTTCTCTAAAGAACGGCTTAGAATTAACTGTAAATTGGTATACAAAACATCAACAAAAGATTGGATACACCAGTTAACAAGGATTCTATTTATGGTTGCAGATAGACTTCAGAATATTAATTTAGTCGATCTAAAAAATTCATTTAACTTAAAGGATATCAGTCTAGAAATTTACCAACTAATTTCTGATTTATATCCCATTTGTCGTAGTATTACAGGTGATGGTTTTAGAGAAACTTTAAAAAGTCTCCAGCAGTATATTCCTTTGTCAGTTCATGAAGTGCCAACAGGAACAGAGGTATTTGATTGGACAGTTCCAAATGAGTGGAATATTAAAGATGCCTATATCAAAAACTCTCAAGGTGAAAAGATTGTAGATTTTACTAATTCAAATTTGCACGTTGTTAACTATAGTATTCCTATACATCAAAAAATATCTCTTCAAGAACTTAAATCACATCTATTTACACTTGCTGATTATCCTAATTGGATTCCTTACCGAACTTCATATTACAAAGAAAGTTGGGGTTTTTGCCTGACTCACAATCAGTATTTGCAACTAAAAGATGAAGAATATGAAGTATGTATTGATTCTTCTCTGCAACCAGGTTATTTGACTTATGGTGAGTATTATATTCCCGGAAACAGTACTGATGAAGTTTTGATTTCTTGCCATGCTTGTCATCCTTCACTCTGTAATGATAATCTTTCGGGAATTGCGATCGCTACTTTTATCGCTAAATATTTAAGGCAAACTACACCAAGATATTCCTACAGATTTCTCTGGATTCCCGGAACCATCGGCTCAATTACATGGTTGGCTGTCAATGAAGCTAAAGTCAAGAACATTAAACATGGCTTGGTATTAACTTGTTTAGGAGATGCAGGCAACTTTACCTACAAAAAAAGCCGTAGAGGTGACACTGAAATCGATCAAGTTGCTGCTTATGTACTCAAAAACTCAAAGCAAGATCACAAAATTATAGATTTCTTCCCCTATGGCTATGATGAGCGACAATATTGCTCGCCAGGATTTAATTTAGCTGTAGGTTGCTTCATGCGATCGCCTCATGGTAGTTTTCCTGAATACCATACCTCAGCAGACGATTTAAATTTCGTTCAACCCCAATATCTAGCCGAGTCATTCTTTCAATGTCATTCGATGTTGCATATCCTCAACAATAACGAAATCTACTACAACAAAAATCCCAAATGTGAGCCACAGTTAGGTAAAAGAGGAATATATCGGGCAGTTGGTGGTAACAAAGATAGCGGGCTAAATGAAATGGCAATCTTGTGGGTTTTAAATTTATCTGACGGTCAGCATACTCTATTGGATATTGCAGAAAAGTCGGGAATATCATTTGATGTCATTAAATCTGCTGCCGATACATTATTAACACATGACTTATTAACAATTAAAACCAATTAAGTTTGAAAAAGATTGGAAAAATGAAATTCGCTACGATACAAATGCAGGCAAGCCCTTCTCACCAGATTGTCTAAAACAAGATGCAGGCTTTACAGCTATTTTCAGATAAATAAACCACGCGGTAGGAGCGCAAGACCTTCATCGGTGTCAACTTAACGTGAAACCGCTCGTCCGCCGGGAATTGAAATTCCCGTCTCATAGCTAAAGTCATCTTCAGATGACTAAAAGATTGCCAAAAATCTCCAGTCTACTGAAGTAGACTTAAGCTATTAGCCCGAAAATTTATTGACGGGCGGGCATCGAAGCCAACAGATAAGCTATTTCCAGCTTAAGTTGACACCTATGCAAGACCTTGCGCCCCTATTTTTCCCCAAAACGCGAAAAGTATTGGGAGGTGGGTTTGATGTGTGTAGCCGCGAATTCTATTTGCTAGGGCTGTCAACCTTTTCTATATTATTATCCTCAATTGTTCTGTGAGAATACTTATTTTGTATTGATATATTTAATATTAGTTTTACATTCTATTTATAATTACTGCCTAGAAAGTAGCTTAACTTTATAATCTAGAATATACTTCATATCTTCGCTATTGCTAGGAAAAATATCCTATTTAACTTCATGATTACTTGAACTAAATGTCATTACTTATACCATTGTAAGAGCAGTTTAGATGATTGATATTAGAGAAGTAGTTTCAAAACATACTTTGTCTAGTACATGAATAAAAAATGGGCTGTTAAACGACTTACAATCAATCTCACATCAGGTGAGGCACAGAAGCTTGAACAATATTGTTCAACAACTGGCAGACCAGCAACTGATGTAATTCGGGAGTTAATTCGCTCTCTTTATCCTAAAGATGAAAAACCCTCTGAAAGCTCGTGAATCAAACTGCAAAAAAGTGAAACAGGATAAGTACATCTTAATTTGTCAGTGAAATATGCTGCTTAACAGTTATCAGCTAACAGTGAATCCCTATAACTAAAGTTAGGGAATTTAAATAAGAATACTCTCTTACAAAGTTCAGAGCCGAGGAAATCTTCGCTCTGACTTTTGCTTTGAATATCGTGCAATCATCTTGATACACTTACATAATTAAAAATATCAAATTAATTGAATAAAAGGTAGAATTCAGCATCAAGATGTTTTTACTAGCTTGCTTACTTGTAGCGGTAGTGAGTCTGCAAGTGTTTTGTAAACCACCAAATTTGAAATTTTGTGGCTGTTTTTAAGCAGTAATTTATCCATTTTTTCGCGCAAAATACCCTTCTTGTATCTGGCTTTCCTCCTGAACTATTTTTTGACAATTAGTAATATTACTGATCTTTTCGGAAAACTTTTAAGTTAGATATGGTACTTACCACTTATTTACTTATACTTTCCAAAGTATTAAGAATTTAATTCCTAATTTATTTAATTACAAATAATGCTTAGAAAAACCTTGGTTATAAATCAGCCGAAGGTAAGCAAGTCCTTGGGCGAACTGAGAATTTTTGCTGGATTTATAACACTCAGCTTTGCGATCGCCGCAATATTGTGTAACTATCAGGATGCAATCGCCCAAACTCCCGAACCTCAGACATTACCCCCAGGTCGGTTAGACGATCTTCCTGAGACTCCGTTACCCTCGGATGTGCTACCCAAGCCACCAGACGAGAATCAATTGCTTCCATCCCTAAAATTACCGAATCAGCCGATTCTGGAGCAGAATGACCCTAATACCAAATTTCGGGTAGATCGCATTGAAGTTTTGGGCAGTACAGTTTTCAAAGCAGAACAGTTTGCCGCTGTCACGAATCCCTTTGTGGGACGGGAACTGACATTTGCAGAGTTGTTGCAAGTTAAAGATGCCATCACCAAGCTTTACACTGATAACGGCTATGTCACCACAGGCGCATTGATTGCACCGCAGACAATAGAAGCTGGAACAATCAAAATTCAGGTGATTGAGGGTAGTTTGCAAGAAATTAAGATTGTCGGTAATAGGCGATTACACACTCAATACATTCGCGATCGCATCAAACTTGGTGCAGGTAAACCCCTAAATGTACCGCGTTTAATAGAAAAGCTGCAACTACTCCGTCTCGATCCGCGGATTCAAAACCTGTCAGCCGAGTTGCAGACAGGCGTGCAACCGGGAACCAATGTGTTGCAAGTGGAGGTTAAAGAAGCAGAAACTTTTAAGCTGACAGCAAGCCTGGATAATGGGCGATCGCCAAGTGTGGGTAGTTTCCGCCGGGGAGTGGATCTGCAAGAAGCCAATTTATTGGGTTTGGGCGATACCCTGAGCGTGGGATACGCCAATACCGATGGCAGCAATACAATCAATGCCAATTACACGCTGCCGATTAATGCCCGTAATGGCACTGTATCCTTCGGTTTTAGCCAAGGGTGGAACCACGTGATTGAAGAACCATTCAGTGTCCTTGATATTCAGTCAAATACCCGCTCTTACGAATTGAGCTATCGGCAACCACTGGTGCAAAAACCAACCCAAGAGTTGGCAGTGGGGCTATCGTTCTCGCGCCAGTCAAGCCAAACTGAGTTAGGTATTGATAATATTGGGCCGTTTCGGCTTTCCCCAGGTGCAGATGCGAACGGAAAAACCAATATTTCTGCCCTGCGCTTTTTTCAAGAATATACCCAGCGAAGCAACCAGTATGTATTTGCGGCGCGATCGCAATTGAGTTTTGGTGTAGATTGGTTCGATGCTAATGTCAGTGAGAATGAACCAGATAGCCGCTTTTTCGCGTGGCGGGGACAGGCGCAGTGGGTGCGACAATTAGCACCCGATACTCTATTTTTAGCTAGGGGCGATTTCCAATTGGCAACAGATTCCTTAGTGCCTTTAGAGCAATTTGGTCTTGGTGGACAGCTAAGTGTACGGGGCTATCGCCAAGATGCATTACTCACAGATAATGGTCTGTTATTTTCGGCGGAATTTCGAGTCCCAATTGTCCGGGCTGCCAAAATTGGCGGAGTGTTGCAACTGACACCCTTCATTGATGTAGGTAAAGGCTGGAATACCAAAGGCGAAAATCCATCACCGAGTACGCTTGTTAGTACTGGGTTAGGGCTGTTATGGAAACAGGGTAATGACTTATCAGCCCGCGTAGATTGGGGCATTCCCCTAATCTCGGTGGACGGTGAAAAGCGATCGCTCCAGGAAAATGGATTGTACTTCTCAGTGAGTTATTCAGCGTTTTGAGACAATCAATAATCCTTATGACTATGAATATATAAATACGGATTGCTCAGAGAGTTTTATTCAAAAAGCTCTTAGAGTTTTGCTAGTCATGGTTTTAGGCAATTTGAAATGTTGGCAAACTAAATGAAAACAACCTTTATTTGGCTGGGTTTGGTGAATAGTATATTCAGAAGTGGGATGTTTATACCTCTGGCTGCTATGCTCCTCTGGAGCAATTCAACCAACGCCCAGGTGACACCTGATAGCACCCTCAACACCACCGTCTCCCAAAGTGGTAATAACTTCACCATCATCAATGGCAATCAGATTGGGAAAAACTTGTTCCATAGCTTCAGCCAGTTCTCTTTGCCTACAAATGGTTCCGCCTTCTTCGATAATGCCACCGATATCCAAAACATCTTTGCCCGTGTTACAGGTGGTAGTGCGTCTAATATCGATGGGTTAATCCGTGCCAACGGTAGCGCCAATTTATTCCTGCTCAATCCTGCGGGTATTTTGTTTGGGGCCAATGCCCAACTGAATATTGGTGGATCGTTTGTTGGTACAACTGCAACCAGCATTAAGTTCTCTGACGGGGTGGAGTTTAGTGCTACCAACACTACACCAGCCCCTTTGTTGACGATCGATGTGCCAGTTGGCTTGCAATTTGGTAGTAGTCCAGGAGCCATTACCGTCCGAGGGTCAGGACACAATGCCCAATTAGGCGACTCACTTCAGGTTTCTGGATTAAACCTTGGTACGAGAGGATTACAGTTGCAACCTGGAAAGATGCTGGCATTGCTGGGTGGGAATGTTGCCTTAGATGGAGGATTACTCTCCGCACCAGGAGGGCAAATAGAATTGGGTAGCATCACTAACGGAAGCGTCACCCTCAATTCCATCCCTGAAGGATTTGCACTGAGTTTTCCTAATGCTTCGAGTTTTGGCAATATTCAGATAACTCAACGAGCTTTAGCATCTACACGCGACCTCAGTGGGCAAAGGGGAGGAGCCATCCAAATTCAGGGTAAACAGGTCAGCATCCGAGATGGTTCGCTGATATTAGTGCAAAATCGCAGCAACCAAACTGCTGGTAATATTGCAATCAATGCTACAGAGTCCCTCCAGATTATCGGCAAGTCTCCTGATTTTCAAAGTTCCAGCAGTTTAATTAATGAAACTATATCCCCAAGTGCGGCAGGGAATATTATCGTTACCACCCCACAATTGAATATTGATGGGGGTGGGTATATCTTAAACCGTACCTTTAGCACAGCACCGGGTGGCAATATTGCAATCAATACCGATCGAATGCGGGTGAATGGTTTTGCATTTGGCGATCCTTCTCCTTTTCGAGCAGTCAGCCAGATATTAGCCGCTTCCTATGGGGCTGGAAAAGGTGGAGATGTCAACATTTCCACTCAAAACCTGTCTATTTTAGCTGGCGGCAATATAGCAGCAAGACCCTACCGTTTCGGTAATGGCGGCGATCTTATCGTCAAGGCAGATACAATTCAGGTGACAAATGAGGGAGCGCCAAAGGGTTTGTATTTTAGTTTGTTGTCTACTGCCACATTCGGGTTTGGTAATGCAGGGGATTTGAAAATCGATACCCGCAAGCTGTCGGTTCAAGCTGGCGGCAGAGTGTCAGCTTCTAGCATAGTTTTAGGAAATGCGGGTTCACTGACTATCAATGCGTCTGAATTGATTGATGTGAATGGTGTCAAAGATGCAGAAAATCCCAGCTATATTGGTACTGCTGTTCGTCCTGTTTTTGGAGTTTCCAGCGCTACTTCAGGTAACACCACAATTAACACCCCACTTCTTAACATCAGTAATGGTGCAACAGTTTTTGTCCAAAACCTTGGCTTAGGTAAAGCTGGTACTTTAAACATTCAGGCGAACACCTTACGACTCGACAATAGGGCCAGTATTTCAGCATCCACAAAAGCAGGCGGTGGCGGTAACACTAATTTACAACTGCGGGATTTACTACTGATGCGTCATGGCAGCTTTATCAGTGCAGAAGCAGGTAGCAGTGGTAATGGTGGCAATATTACGATTAATGCTCCCAACATTGTGGGTTTAGAAAATAGTGACATTATTGCCAATGCTGTAAAAGGAAAGGGTGGCAATATTCAAATCGCAACCCAAGGGATTATCGGACTCAAGTTCCGTCCCCAACTCACTCCCGAAAATGACATTACCGCTAGTTCTCAATTTGGGGTTAGCGGTACCGTTCAAATCAATAATATTGGTGTCGATCCCAACTCTGGGTTAGTTCAACTACCAACCAATGTAACCGATCCATCGCAACAAATAGCCAGTGGTTGTTCTGCAAAGCAAGACAGTCGATTTGTGGCAACGGGACGGGGTGGTGTGCCGCAAAATCCCAATCAAGATGTGACGAGCGATGTCTACGACGGGCTACACCTAAGCACTTGGTCTGATGTCCGCGATATCTCTGAATATCGCAAAACTGGGGAAGTCACAGCACAAATGCTTGAATCTTCAAAGGTTCTTGTCCAAGCTACTTCCTGGCATCGGAACACCCAAGGCAAAATTGAGTTAATTGCGGCTCAACCAACCCATGTACAACCATATTTAACCTGTGGTGCACAAACTGAAGTTCCAGGAATTGCAATGCCTGCGGCAAATTTCGTTTTTAGAAAGCTACACCAAGATGACTACTAAAACTGTTGATGCTGTTCAAACACAATACCGTTTAGGGAACCCTATATATATTAAGTATTGATAGAAAGTGAGCGATGAAAGCACCCTCTGTTTGCTGGGGTTTGATCGATATAATGCTGACAGGTGGGATGCTCCTTTGGTGTGCCTCTGTGAGTGCCCAGCTAACTCCTGATGGCACCCTTAATACTACTGTCTCCCAAAGCGGTAATAACTTCACCATTACTAATGGTAGTGCCGCCAACAGTAACTTATTTCACAGTTTCCAGCAGTTTTCGGTTCCCACAGGCGGTTCGGCTACTTTTGATTTAACGAACACGCCCAACATTTCTACCATCTTCAGCCGTGTTACTGGCGGTAATATATCTAACATTGATGGCTTGATTCAAACCATTAACAGCAACAACCCCGTTAGCTTATTTTTGATCAATCCTAGTGGCATTGTCTTTGGTCCCAATGCCCAACTAAACATTGGGGGTTCGTTTATTGGTACCACTGCAAATAGCATTAAGTTTGCTGATGGGGTAGAGTTTAGTGCCAGCAACACTACAGCAGCACCTCTGTTGACAATCAATGTGCCAGTTGGCTTGCAGTTTGGGCAAAACTCAGGCGCGTTGGCGCAGCCTGCCGTAGGTATCGCAGTACAAAACTCGATTAATGGCATCCCCCAAACTCCACTAGGTTTACAGGTAAGTTCAGGTAAGACCCTTGCTTTGTTAGGAAATGGAATTGACTTAGCGGGTGGCGTTCTCAAAACCGTAAATGGCTCCATCGAACTCGGTAGTGTGCAGTCAGGACAAGTTCGCCTAACTCCCACAAGTCAGGGATGGACATTTGATTATTCTAATGCTGGCGAATTTAACGATATCAGGTTGACTCGGCAAGCACAAATATTTGGCTCTGGGCTTGGAAGTACTGCCATTCAAATGCAGGGTAGAGATATCAGTTTTTTGGAAGGTTCGACTGTTATCACTCGAAATCAAGGTTCCCTCTCATCAGATCGGATTACGATTAATGGTACTCGGTCGTTCGCCCTCGCAGGAACAAACCCACAGGGAACTAAAAGCAGCCAATTGGCAAGCAATACAATCGGGGTAGGGCAGGCTGGAAACATTACTATCTCAACCGGGCAACTATTGCTGCGGGATGGAGCGCAAATCAAGTCTCAAAACTTGAGTTCGGGGCGGGGTGGGAATATCGTAGTTAAGGCTTCCGAGTCTATCTCAGCCAGTGGATTTAATCCTGTCAATCCTTCAGTAATGACATCGATTCTGACAACCTCGCTTGGTTCTGGAAAATCAGGAAACGTTACTCTTTCAACTCAAAAATTTACAGTTACGAACGGCGCCAGTATTGGGTCAACTACTCTTACAACTGGTGATAGTGGCAATGTCCAAATTGATGCCTCAGACTCGATAGATGTTTCTGGAATTAATAAGGTCACATTTCTCCCTACTACTGTGGCGTCATCAACAGTAGGAAGTGGAAATGCTGGGAATCTGACCATCACAACTGCACGATTAACAGTGCGGGATGGAAGCTTAGTCACCTCCTCAACTGGCGCAACCGGAAATGCTGGTAATGTAAAGATTTTGGCTTCAGACTTTATCGAAGTGAGCGGCACATCACAAGATAGCATTGTCAGTAGCAGTATTGGATCTAATGCACTACGCCTCGATCCTGTCACCCGTGCGACTTATCATCTGCCGGAATTTCCTAGTGGTAATGCGGGAGGGGTAATCTTAATGACGCCTCAATTGCGCGTTACGGATCGAGCTGACATCGGGGTGAAAAATGAGGGTACGGGTAATGCAGGTAATTTCGAGATTTATGCTAACTCGATTTTCCTCACTAATCGCGGAACGATTTCCGCAGCTACACAATCTGGCAACGGAGGTAATCTCGCTGTTAATGCTCAACAACTATTGCTAATGCGGGGTAATAGCAAAATTTCTGTTGAAGCCAAGGAAGCAGGGGATGGTGGTAATATCACGCTCAACGCTCCGCTCGTTGTGGGTTCAGAAAACAGTGACATTATTGCTAATGCCATTAAAGGCCGGGGGGGCAACATTCAAATCACCACCCAAGGCATCTTTGGGCTGAAGTTCCGCAACCAACTCACTCCTGATAGTGATATTACTGCCAGTTCCCAATTTGGGGTAAGTGGCACGGTTCAAGTTAATACTATCGGTATCGATCCAAATTCGGGTTTAGTCGAACTGCCTGCAAATGTCACCGATTCATCCCAGCAAATTGCTACAGGCTGCGCAGGCGGTGAAGGCAGCCGCTTTGTGGCAACGGGACGGGGTGGTGTGCCGCAAAATCCCAATCAAGATGTGATGAGCAATGTCTACGACGGGCTACGCTTACGAACCTGGGATGATATACGAAATTTGTCTGCTTACCGCAAAACTAGCAATGTCATTGCTCAAATACCCCCATCTCCACATATTCTAGTTCAAGCTATAACTTGGCATCGCCGCGCTGACGGCAAAATTGAATTAATTGCCGCTCCTTCTGTTGGCAATATACAGCCGTCGCTCACTTGTATGGCTGTGCCAAATTAAATTGGTGAAACGCGATCGCCGTTCAATTCCAAAAGTGACTATTATATATGACACCATTTTGGGAACCCTAGTTAATTAGGTACAATTGGAAATTCCGTGATGAAATTAACTTCTACTAGGTTCGGTGTCAGTAATAGAATTTGTAAGATGCTGCTACCATTGGGGGTAATCTTCTTGGGGTGTAACAGTGCGATCGCTCAAGTGACATCCGATGGCACAACTAACACCATTGTCAATCCAAGTGGTAATAATTTTAATATTCTTAACGGAATTGAAAAAGGTAATAATTTATTTCATAGCTTCAGTAATTTCTCTGTACCTACAGGTGGTTCAGCCAGATTTGATTTAATTAACACACCAAATATTACAACTATATTCAGTCGGGTTACAGGTGGAAATGTTTCCAATATTGATGGGTTAATTAGCACGCTTAATAGTAGTAACCCGGTAAATTTGTTTTTGATGAATCCTGCGGGGATTGTGTTTGGGGCAAATGCCCGCTTGAATATTGGTGGCTCCTTTCTGGGGACGACGGCGAATAGTATTAAGTTTGCCGATGGGACGGAATTTAGTGCTGTGAATGCTTCGGGTACTCCTTTGCTGACTATAAGTGTACCTGTGGGTTTGCAACTTGGGGCAAATGCTGGAGCGATACAAGTTCAAGGGGCAGACTTGCGAGTTAAAACCGGACAAACACTAGGGTTAGTTGGTAGTCAAATCGACATGACAGGGGCAAAACTGACGGCACCAAATGGGCATATCGAACTATGGGCTGTGCAGAATGCTGGGATTCAAATGGAAAATCAAGCTCAATGGCAACTGACGAGTCCTGTGGCTACGACAAATTGGGGCACAATTACGTTACAACAAGCTTCATTGGTTGATGCAAGTGGAATTAACGGGGGTGCAATCAACATCCGTGGACGTGGGTTGACGGTGCAGGATGGGTCGAATATTAGTTCCACTACCTTTGCTGGGCAAGGTAAGGGAATTACTGTCAACACCACAGACTTTGTTGATCTGCTGGGTGTTTCTCTCCCAGGACAAATTAATCCTGGCATTGGAACTTCTTTAGGTAGCTTTTTTGGGCCTCCAGCAACTGGACGAGCTGGAGATGTAACAGTAGAGACAGGACACTTAAAGTTAGCAAATGGAGCTTGGCTTCAGTCCTTTTCTAATGGCAACAATTCTCGATCGGGAGATGTAACTGTTCGGGCTTCAGATGTAGAGGTGGTAGGTTCTAATCCATTTTTTCAAATCCCCACCTCGATTACCACCACTCTCTTTAGTGGCAAGAACAATCAGAGTGGAAATATTTCCATCGAAACAAATCGGATGCGGGTGCAAGATGGTGGAATCGTCAGTACATCTTTGATACCCTTTAACGGTGTTTCTCCTCCCACGGGCAAGGCTGGAAATATCTCAATCCGAGCAACTGAGAGCCTTGATATCTCAGGATACACACCCTCTCTACTACTGTCTGGAGTGGGTACGAGAATTGGTCAAACAGAAGGAGACGCAGGAAATATCTCAATCGATGTTGGACGTTTGCATCTTTTTAACGGCGGGTCTATCCGCAGTACTTTATCAGGAAAAGGGAAAGCGGGAAATATCACCATTCAGGCGCAAGAGGTAGCAGTTAGCGATCCAGTAATTGATGTTATCAGCAAATTACCTGGTGGCATTACTGTTTCCGTGGGTGATAATTCAGTAGGTTCAGGTGGAAATATCGCCCTAACTGCTGACAACCTACGGCTCTTTAATGGAGGACAGATCACCTCTTCTAGCCAGGGTCAGGCAAATGCGGGGAATATTAACTTACAGGTTAAAAACATTGATATCCAGGGTATGTCTCAACCTTTAACTAACGGTCAAATTGTACCCAGTGCGATCGCAGCATCTTCAACAACTAATTTTAACGCTGGAACAATAAAAGTTATATCTAATACGGTTAAAATACGTAATGGCGCGGAAGTGACCGTGAGCAATATAGGAGGCGGAGATGCAGGTAATTTGAATATTACAGCCAATAATATTTTCCTCGACAATAAAGCCAGTCTGCGATCGGAAGTTAAAGGAGGTAGTCAAGGTAACATTCACCTCCAAGCAAATGATGTTTTGCTGTTACGTCGTGGCAGTAATATTACAACTAATGCCACTGGTACTTCTACCGGAGGTAACATTGATATTACTGCTGGAGCTATTATTGCCCTTCCTGACGAAGATAGCGATATCGTTGCCAATGCAGTACTCGGAAGCGGTGGAAATATTCAAATCACCACTCAAGGCATCTTTGGGCTGAAATTCCGTCCCCAACTCACCCCAGAAAGCGACATCACCGCCAGTTCCCAATTTGGAGTGAGTGGTACAGTTCAAGTTAATACTATCGGTGTCGATCCAAATTCCGGCTTAGTCGAACTGCCTGCAAATGTCACCGATCCATCCCAACAAATTGCTACAGGCTGCGCTGCTAGTGAGGGTAGTCGATTTGTGGCAACGGGACGGGGTGGTGTGCCGCCAAATCCCAATCAACAAGTAACGAGTGATTCCACTTGGTCTGATATCCGCAATCTAACTGCATACCGCAAAACAGGCGAAGTGATAGCCCAAATACCCACAAAAGAGGCAGTTCTTGTCCAGGCTACAGGTTGGCGACTTAATACACAAGGAAAAATTGAGTTAATTGCAACTCAACCAGACGCTCATGTGCAACAGCCCTTAACTTGTGCTGCGGTGCCCAAGAGTTAATTTGCTCAGGAATCTTATAACCAAGTTGATTAAATTTTAAAGTGATATAGTATACAAGCCACTCAACTATTGTAGTGATAATTACTTATGGGTTTTCAAATTAAACAACTTCGTTGGCTATATATCAGTCTGAGTATTTTGAGCTTGTGTTTGGCAATAACTATTACACCTAGTAGAGCGTCTCTGCCAGTACCAACAACTTCTACCCTGAATGTGTCAGCATCTACTTCTCAACCGACCAATTGGCTAGAACAGGGACGAAACCTCTACCATTTAGGACGCTTTGCAGAAGCAGTGACAATTTGGCAAACGGCAGCACAACAGTATCATACCCAAGGCGATCGCCAGGGCGAAGCTCTAAGTTTAAGTTACCTCTCACTGACACAACAGGAGCTTAATCAATGGCAAGCAGCCCAACAGTCTATTGAGCAAAGTCTGAAACTGTTGCAAACCTCCATTCCCTCTGCTGATGCAATTCTCTGGGCACAAGCGCTCAATACCCAAGCAAATTTGCAATTGCATACTGGCAAAGCCGAAACCGCCCTCGAAAGTTGGCAAAAAGCTCAAAAATTTTATGAGCAAGCAGGCGACACAATGGGAAGCCTGGGTAGTCAAATCAACCAGGCACAAGCTTTACAAACTTTAGGATTTTATCGTCGTTCTAAACAACAGTTAGAGGTACTGACTCAAAAGCTGGGAGCAATGCCAGATTCAGAAGTCAAAGTCAGTGGACTGCGATCGCTTGGTTTAGCCTTGCAAATAATTGGCGACTCTGGTAAAAGTCAACAGATTTTAGAGCAAAGTTTAGCGATCGCTCGCCAAATTTCAGCCCAACCCCAATTAAGTTCTATTCTGATCGCCCTGGGCCAAACTGCCGTTGACTTGCAAGATCCAGAAGCCGCATTAGATTACTTTGAACAGGCTCAACTCTTAACAACTAACCCAAGCGATCGATTACAAGCGCGTTTAGCTCAGTTCAAGCTTTTTCTCAATTACGACAAACTGGAGTTTGCTAACCCACTCGCACCTCAACTACTCCAACAACTCCGAGAACTGACCCCCAGTCACACCTCACTCTACGCAGCGATCAATTTTGTTGCCACTCTCAACCACCAGTCAAATCGCGAGCAAATCCTACCGCTGAAAGATTTGGCGCAACTGATGGCAGTCACAGTCAAATCTGCACAGCAAATCCAGGATACTCAAGCCGAAGCTCATGCACTAAATCAGTGGGGAAAACTCTATCAGCGTACACAGCAATTATCTGAAGCACAGGAGTTAACTCAGAAATCCCTTAACATTGCCCGCCAACTTCAAGCTAACGATATCATTGCTCAATCTGCTTGGCAGGTAGGACAATTGTATAAACAACAAAGCGATCGCTCAAAAGCGATTACCGCTTATACAGAAGCAGTCAACGCTTTAAAGGCACTGCGGGGAGATTTGGTGGCTATCAACCCTGATGTCCAGTTCTCTTTTCGCACCAGTGTGGAGCCTGTCTACCGAGAACTGGTTGATTTACTTCTAGAGAATCAACCCAGTCAAGCAGAACTAATCCAAGCTCGTGAATTGATTGAGTCCCTCCAAATTGCGGAACTCGATAACTTTTTTCGGGAAGCCTGTTTAGATAAAACTCAACAGATCGATCGGGTCGATCCCACTGCAACCGTCATTTATCCAATCATCCTGCCAGATCGTTTAACAGTAATTCTCTCCAAAGCAGGGCAACCACTCCGTTCCTATGTCACTCATAAATCGCAAGCTGAAATTGAGCAGACTCTAGACAATTTTTTGGTTGCGCTTAACCCTGTTTCAGATTCTAAAGATCGAGATCGATTGTCTCAACAAATTTATGGTTGGTTGATTCGTCCAGAGTCAGCAGATCGAGCATTTATTGATACCAAAACATTGGTGTTTGTTTTGGATGGTCGATTGCGGAATATTCCCATAGCAGCTCTTTTTGACGGTAAGCAATATCTGATTGAGAAGTATGCTGTGGCACTCTCACCAGGATTGCAACTAATGGCAACGCGATCGCAAAACCACATCAGTGCGATCGTGGGTGGCATTAGCCAATCTCGCGCTGGCTTTAGTGCTTTGCCCGCCGTTGAATCAGAAGTGAAACAAATCTCCAAGGCGGTATCTTCTAGGATGTTACTGAATCAGGAATTTACCAGTCAAGCCCTTGCTGAACGTGTGAAATCTAGTAGTGCAGGTATTATCCACCTAGCAACCCACGGACAGTTTAGTTCCCGCCTCGAAGACACCTTCTTGCTCACTTGGGATGGACAAGTCAATGTTAAAGAATTATCTGAACTCCTGAAAAATCGCGGTAGCGATCCATCAAAAGCCATCGAGTTGCTGGTACTAAGTGCCTGCGATACTGCCGCAGGCGACGATCGCGCCGTCCTGGGACTAGCGGGCTTGGCTGTCAAATCCGGCGCTCGTTCAACTATCGCCACCCTATGGCCCGTCAAAGATCGGGCAGCCGCGATGCTCATGACTCGCTTCTATGACCAACTCCGA
Organism: Nostoc sp.; assembly: GCF_036917375.1. Taxonomy (GTDB): domain Bacteria; phylum Cyanobacteriota; class Cyanobacteriia; order Cyanobacteriales; family Nostocaceae; genus Nostoc. The sequence continues at coordinate 52,352 of NZ_JBALDN010000092.1, read as the reverse complement.
CAACCCAAAATCACTAAAGCTGAAGCACTAAGACAAGCACAAATTAGCCTAATTCGCCAAACTGATTTCCACGAACCGTTCTTTTGGTCTGGCTTTGTTTTGATCGGCAACTGGATTTAGCTAAGTAATACAACGGACTTCACTGCAAATAATTTAGGCTATTTTTTACAGCGTTTCATCTAAAGCTCGCCTATACTGCTAGTAGAAGTTCCCTGATTTTACTCTTACTTAGACTTATTCTCTGAGCTTCTGAACATAGTCGAAAGAAACGTATTTTGTTTGTATCACATTTCAATGACATAAGGAAAAAATCATGAAACGTCGATATTTAGCTAGTACATTGAGCGTCATCGCTCTAATCGCTAGCAGTATATGGACTACTGCCCTTGCTGTTACATTTACCCCACCCCCCAACAGTACCTCTCCTAGACAATCAACGGGAGGAGCTTCTCGCGGTAGTATATTTACCCCTGCTGTCGGCAAAGGTGCGCCCAGACAAGCAACTGGAGGAGCTTCTCGCGGTAGTATGTTTGCCCCTGCTGTCGGTAAAGGTGCGCCCAGACAAGCAACTGGAGGAGCTTCTCGTGGCAACCTCTTTACACCTGCCTCTGGCAAAGGTACACCCAGACAGGCAACTGGAGGAGCTTCTCGCGGCAACCTCTTTACACCTGCCCCTGGCAAAGGCGCTCCCCAACAAGCAAGTGCGGGTGCTTCTCGCGTTGGTACTTACTACTTGAATTCATCGATTATAAGTACAACGCAACCAGCAGCACTAATCGCCCTTTTACCCCAAAATTTCTATGGCACAACAGTATCTGAACGTCCCACAATCTTGGTGTATCTCCCAGCTTCCAATGCCGAAGAAGCAGTGTTCAGCCTCAAAGATGAAGCTGGCAATATGCAACATCAGATGAACATTTCAGTTGCAGGAAAAACTGGGGTAATCGCGATCCAATTACCAGCTAATGCACCTGCTTTAGCCGTTGGTAAAAACTATCAATGGTTCCTAGCACTCAAAGTAGATGGTCAACTCAGTCCGAGTACGCCTTACGTTGATGGTTGGATTCAGCGTATCCAGCCCAGCGCGGAGTTGGCAACAGCAATCCAAGAGCAAGATGCTTTGAAGCGGGCTACTATTTTGGGTAAAAACGGTGTTTGGTATGACTGTGTGGCAACACTTGCATCGGTATATACCACTCAACCTAACAATGCAACTCTCCGCAAACAATGGGAAGAACTTCTCTCTTCAGTTAGTTTGAAGGAGATTGTAACAGCGAACTTATTAGCATCTACTAACTAATCCCAATTTGGGCATTGGGTATGGGAACAGACAAAGTAGACAAAGGAGAGGGGGGAGACAAAGAAGAAACTTGTTCAATAATTCCTCCTTGTCCCCTTTGTTCCACTCTTCTTACTTCCACCCAGTCCCCATTACCTCTTATCTATCCCCAGAGGGAACCCCACCTTCCCCAATCCCCATTGCATGACACAAATATGTGGCGCAGATTCCAGGCTTTTATCCAACGTACTCGCAGCGTTTTGATTATTACTCCTAGCGTTGCCTTGACGGTTATAGTTGGGCAATCGTTGGGACTTTTCAATTTACCGGAATGGAAAATTCGCGACGAATGGGTTCGTCAGCGATCTTCACAGGCGATGCCTATGGCGGGCTACGCCTACGCTGATGAGATTGTGATTGTTACAATCGATGAGCGCGATATCCAATCGGTGCGTAAATGGCCAGTTCCAGACTGGGCGCTAGCACGATTACTAGAAAAAATCCGGGCGCAGCAGCCGAGAGCCATTGGCTTGGATCTCTATCGAGATTTACCGGAAGGAAGCGGACACGAGCAACTTGTTCAAGTCTTTCGCAATACTCCCTATTTAATCGGAGTTGAGAAAATTACTGGCGAACGCGTCGATCCCCCGCCGGAATTGAAAAAACAAGATCGAGTAGGATTAGCAGATTTAGTCTTGGATGGCGATCGCTTTGTACGTCGCGCCCTCTTGACAGCTGAAGATGCCAAAGAGAAAAACACGATTAAAGCCGGACTGGCAACCCTTGTAGCTCTAAAGTACCTCGAAGCTGAAAAAATTAGTTTAGAAAGCATTAACCCCCAAAAACAAAAGTTTAAGTTGGGTAAGGAAATTTACTTACCACTGCAAAATCAAGAAGCAGGTTATACCGATGCCGATTTAGGAGGCTATCAAATTCTGCTCAATTGGCATGGTTCAGAAGCAGCATTTCGGACAGTTGCGATGCGCGATGTGTTAGCAGGGAAAATTCCAGCAGATTTGATGCGCGATCGCATGGTATTTATTGGATCGATTGCCTCCAGTACCAATGATTTCTTCAGTACACCCTTCTCTTCCTGGATCTCTGCTCAAAAACCGACTCCAGGTGTGGTTGTTCATGCCAATATTGCTCATCAGCTAGTACGAGGAGCAAAAACAGGAAATGCCAGTCTGCACGGTGTTTCTGGCATTTATTTATCACTCTGGATTGTTTTGTCGTCTGTCATTGGTTCTACAGGCAGTTGGTTGTTATCCAGTAACAGGCTGTGGATTCCCGGCGGCAAAATTCTTTGGGCAACTGTAGGCATCAGTGGAGTCTGTATATGGGGTGGCTATGGGATGTTTTTGTCTGGTGTTTTAATTCCGGTAACACCCACCTTAGCCGCGTTTATCAGTAGTGTGATTGCAACAACTAATGCCTATAAACAGCGAAAGTTAGAAGAAACAAATCGCCAACTAGAAATTGCCAACAGTCAACTATTGGATTATTCCAAAACCCTAGAGACAAAAGTCGAAGAACGCACTCATGAATTAATGGAGGCAAAGCAAGCTGCCGATGCTGCCAATCAGGCCAAAAGTGAGTTTCTCGCCAACATGAGCCACGAACTACGTACACCTCTCAATGGCATCCTTGGTTTTGCCCAGGTACTAGAAGGATCGCCAAACATGACAGCTAAAAATCTAGAAGGAGTCAGCATTATCTACCAATGCGGCTCGCATCTTTTGATGCTGATCAATGACATTCTCGATCTCTCGAAGATAGAAGCAAGGAAATTGGATTTAGTTGTTACTAGTGTGCATCTGCCTAGTTTCTTACATGGTGTGACTGAGATTTGTGGTATCCGGGCTGAACAGAAAGGGATTAGATTTAATATCTTAATTAGCGATCGCCTACCACTGGCCGTTGAAGTTGATGAAAAGCGACTGCGGCAAGTGTTAATTAACTTGCTGGGCAACGCGATCAAATTTACAGATAGCGGTAGCGTAACGTTCAAAGTGGAAGTCATTAGTCAAGAGTCTAAACAGATGACTAATGACAATGGACAAATGACACATCAAAAGATTCGTTTTCAAATTGAAGATACGGGTATTGGGATGTCACCAGACCAACTTGAGAAAATCTTTTTGCCCTTTGAGCAAGTGGGTGAAGCAGGACAGCGATCTGAAGGTACTGGCTTGGGATTGGCGATTAGCCAAAGAATTGCAGGATTGATGGATAGCCAAATTCAGGTGCAGAGTCACCTGGGTGAAGGAAGTCTATTTTGGCTGGATTTGACAGTATCAGTACCACTCGATCATGACTGGCTTGGAGGAGAGATGTCTAAGATGGATTACATCCCAACTCCCCAGAAAATTACTGGGATTCAGGGTAGTGCGCCTCAGATTCTGATTGTTGATGACGATCGCAACCACTGTTCTATGTTAACCAGTCTGCTGCAAGAAATTGGCTGTCGAACCCTAGAAGCGACCGATGGCAAACATGGGCTACAAGTAGCAATTGAACACAATCCAGATGTGATTCTACTCGATTTAGCCATGCCCAATATGGATGGTTTTGAACTAATGGTTCACCTGCAAGCGAATCCACAAACCTGTTCTATTCCGATTATTGTCTCTAGTGCCAGCGTTTTTGAGGAAAATCGTCAGCGGAGTTTAGAGGCAGGGGCAACAGCATTCTTGCCTAAACCTCTCCAGATTGACGAACTACTTAATAGACTGCGATCGCTCTTGGGAGTGGAATGGATATATGCCGAATCTTCGCCTCCCAAAGGCGAGCAGATTACTGGTAGCGAATGGGTTCTACCATCCCAAGATGTTTTGCAACAACTCTATCATCTGGCAATGATGGGAGATATCTCGGCGATTGAGGGAATGTTAAGAGAACTAATTGAGGAAAACAGTCAACTAGCTCCTTTCGCAGCAGAGTTAAGCAAACTCACTGCCAATTTCCAAACCGGAAAAATCCGTAAGTTACTCAAATCATTTGTCACAACGGAGTTACATCCATGATCGCTGTTCCTATCTCGAAACCCATACATATTTTATTAGTGGATGACAATCCAAACAACCTCAAGGTGCTATCGGAAGCGATTCAGAGGTGCGGCTGGAAAGCCCTCATGGCAACAGATGGAGAGTCAGCGATTGAACAAATAGAATATGCTCATCCCGATCTGATTCTTTTGGATGTGATGATGGCAGGTATTGATGGATTTGAAACTTGTCGCAGACTGAAAACCAATCCTATCACTGAGAATATCCCAGTAATTTTCATGACTGCCCTATCCGATTCTACAGACAAGGTGGCGGGATTGGAAATAGGTGCAGTTGACTACATTACCAAACCCTTCCAACACGAAGAAGTCATTGCCCGTTTAAAGTTACACCTCAAAATTTCCCATCTCACCCGTACATTAGAAGAACGCGTGCAAGAACGCACCGCAGAATTAACTCAATCTCTACAGCAGTTACAACAAACCCAACTACAAATGATCCAGAGTGAGAAAATGTCCACTTTAGGGCAGATGGTTGCAGGTATTGGTCATGAGATTAATAATCCGGTTGGTTTTGTTGGCGGAAATTTATCTTATATTGAGGAACATGTAAATAATCTACTTCGCCTAGTGAGCCTGCAACAGGAGAAGCTAACGCAGTCAGACTCGGAAATTCAAGAGCTTCTTGAAGAAATTGACTTGGAGTATCTGACAGAGGATCTGCCGAAACTACTGGCATCAATGCACCAAGGAATTACCCGTCTGAAAGATATCAGTCTCTCTTTGAGAACTTTTACTCGCGCAGATATTTCATCTCAGGTGGAGTTTCAGATTCACGAAGGAATTGATAGCACCTTAATGCTGTTGAAACATCGACTCAAAGGTAATGGCGATCGTACTAAAATCCAGGTTGTCACACAATACGGTGAGTTACCTCCAATCAGTTGTTATCCCGGACAACTGAACCAGGTGTTCATGAATATCATCGCCAATGCCATTGATGCATTTGATGAACTGCATCAAAACAATTGCGATCGAGATATTGCTGCTTGCCCGAACATCATCACCATTACCACATCGGTTGATCCCCAACAAAAAACCGTCACAATTTGTATCCAAGATAATGGCCCCGGTATGCTTACTGAGGTGCAATCTCGAATTTTCGATCGATCTTTCACAACCAAGGCTGTGGGCAAGGGAACCGGGCTGGGATTAGCGATTAGCTACCAAATTATTGTTGACAAACACAACGGACAAGTCAAATGCTTGTCAATACCTGGTGAGGGGACAAAATTTATTATTACTCTACCGATGTAGTTTCTATGCCAAAACCTCCAGCTTCGAGATGACGAACTAGCGATTGAATAATGGGTGTAGCAATACTAATACCAAATAAAGCATTGAAGCCTGCAACAACCACTGGTGCTGACAAAATAACTGTAAATTCTGGAAATAAAGCTAACACAGCCACCAAGACCAAAAAAACAATTGGTGTCGCAATACCTGCTGCCTTCGCTGCTTCAAAAATTAGATTTTTATACTCTTCAACAGTGATGTCACCTCGATAAAGATCCAAAGAGTAAGAAATTGCCGTGACTACAACCTGAGTGAGAATAGCTGTTCCCGTTGCAGTAATCCCAAGTTTCGCGATCGTCCCAGAATTGCTGACAATAGAATCTACCGCATTATAAACCCGAATATAAAACTGTTCGCCAACGGTCATGACTTTGGCTCCTCGGCGGAGATTGTCAATACCTACTTCCCAAAGAATATTATCAGCAGCATTCGAGCCACCTTGGGAACGTGGATTGATGTGGCTACCATGCTTATCTCTAAGAAATTGACGAATTGTATATTCTTTACCTCCAAGCTTTGATGTGCCAGGAATTTTCTCAAAAAGCTTCATGACATCTGCATCAGAGCGAGGTAAGTCCCCCACTCGAACACCAGCACGATATCTTAGCCTATTTGCAATCTTGGGCATTTCTTGAGCTAATTCGGCAGCTGTCTTTGGTAAATTTTGCAAAGCATCAGCCATAACCATGCTAGATGCAGCAACTCCAACAGCAGTTTGTTGAAATGTTTGACTAACATTTTGAACAGTTTGAAAACCTGATTGTGTTGCGATGGTTGATAAACTTTGTAAATCATTAACTGCATGAACACTTGAAGTAGTCATCTCGCTAGTAGCGTTCTTAATTCCATCAACTACCTCATTCATCCCGTTTACTACATTGTTGGCTGCTTCTTGAGCTTTATCTCGAACTGTATCTGCCAACTTTTGTGCTTCGTTGATAAAATCCATGTTTTCTGCCGTGGAGTATTTGCTCCAGTTTCTCTTTCTAAAACTAAGAAGCACCTCAGCATTCATGACGAATTTACTTCCAAAATTTTTAAAGAGATAGTAATCACTTTATATTGTTTGTGTATGTTATACCAATTCAATTAATGATTGCAACACATCCTTGGGTGAAGACGCGATGAATCGCGTCTCTACAAATGGTCTATTTGTTGCATTCTTTTTTTAAACTTGAAAGCGATCGCCGATTATTATTGAGCTTCAAAACTCGGAACTTGAGCTTCAGAACCTGACATCAGCAGTTCTCTACTCAAACTCCGAGTTTCTGAGCTTCTAACTTTCAACCTCTTAAGCAAAATTGCCGATAGATTTTCTGCACTATTGATGCTTACGGCTACACTTTTCCAGATTTACAGATAAATTGTGCCTTCATCAATTTTTAGTTTCTACCTTTGAAAGAGTTTAGCCATTCTTGAACTTGCTCTCGTGCAATATCGCGCCCCCCAAGACCAAAGGCTAGGGCAATAGCAACTGCGATCGCACCTAGTAAAAGTCCAAAGGCTAAATTCACAATATCACTGGCAACTCCAATCTGTTGCAGTGCCATTGCAGAAACTAAGGCAATAATTGCAATCCGCGCCACTTGTCCCAAAATCTGGGCTTGGCGATCGCCGGAACTGGTAATGATGTTAAAAGCCAGATTTGCCAGGAATAAGCCAATGGCAAAGATTACCAATCCCGCCAAAATCCGCCCGAATATAATCACAATCCCAGACACTAATGCTGTCAGGGCTGGAATATTCAAAATATTCACCGCTGCCACCGTGGCAAACAGCATGATCCCCACTAAGGCAACAATGCCTACAATTTCCGATGGAGTGCGAGTTGGAATCGGGGGGGTTGCTGATTCTGTGGAAATGACGATTCGTCTGCTGGGTGTTGCCAGACCCAAAATAGTGAAAATGTTATTAAACCCTAAATTGGTGAGGATACTTGTAACCAAGTCCGCGATAAATCGCCCGATGAAATAGGCAACAATCAAAATTGCTGCGGCTGTAAAGATGGCAGGTAGGGCGTTGAGAACCTGTTGCAGCATAGCGATCGCAGGTACAGAGATCGCATCAATTCGCAAAGCATTCAGCGCTGCGATCGCCACAGGAATCAAAATCAAAACATAGACAATTGTGCCGATAATACTCGATAGAGGTTGTACCCCCGCACTTGTAGATAATCCCAACCGACTACCTAAATGGTCAAGACCAGTTGTCGCCAACAAGTTCGTCACAATCCGCCGTACTACATTAGCGATGAACCAGCCAACTACAGCAATCAAGATCGCCGCTAAAATGTTCGGCAGAATTAGCAGAACTTCTGTAATTAAAGCTTGTACTGGTTGTAAAGCCTGCTGTAGGCCAAGAGTATCCAAAACTGGGGCGAGAAACAGTAAAAATATAAACCAATACAGAGCATTGCCAATAGTCTCACTTAGAGACAACTGATTCAGGCTGGGTGGGCTGTCTTCTGGTTCTGGATTCAAACGCTCATCCAAATTCAATGCCTGTAATGAGCGCACAGTGATAATCTTCACAATGGTCGCCAAAAACCAGGCGGTTCCCAAAAGAATTCCCGCACCAACCAACTTTGGCAAAAAGCCAATAAGTTGATTGAGAAAATTATTTAGAGGTCGAGAGGCTACCTCAAGATCCAATGCTTGTAAAACAGCTACCGCCGTCAACAAGATAATGCTCCAAAAAACTAAGCTGGAGATTAATTTCTCCACTTGGGGAACATCTTGACGACCCGTTATCCCTGCGGCAATGCGGTTATCAATGTTTGTGCGATTGAGGATTCTTCGCGTCAGCCAGGCTGCTAAGAAGGCAATTAGCAAACCTACTGCCAAAATTGCCACTGCCCCTAGTAGACGGGGTATAAACAGAATCAACTGTTGACCAATACCTTGGAGATCAGCGATTCCTTGATTTACTGCTGGTTGCACCGGTTGCAGGCTGGGCGATTGTGCCAAAAATTGCTGCACCCTCGTGGATAAACCAACTCCATAGGCGTAGCCCGTCGTAGACATCACCTGGGTTATTTCTTGCCAAGTTGTGTTCATGGTTTTCGGGAATTATGCTTAAGTATTCGCCGCAAACACTGAGTCAGTGTTTTGCCTATCAATTTACCAGTAAAAACATACATATTTACTCATATTTGATTTAATATACGGGGATTGGGCATAAGGGGCAGAGGGGCAGAGGTGCAGAGGGAAAAACTTACTGCAACTTCTCCCCTGCTCGCCTTCTCCCTCATCTTCCACTGCGCTGAATTTTGCGTTACTCTAATTGCAGCAACAGCACCAAAGATGTGGAATGTCCCAAGTTTTGGAACAATCGATTCAAATTAATGCTACAGCTACGGTGGTGGAGCGCTGTATTAGCGATTTAGCTCTCATGCACCGTTGGCTCAACCCCGTTCTCCGTTGCGAACCTGTGGGCGGAGCTTGGAGTACCGATGTCGGCAGTAAAAGTCGTTTTATTATTCAAATTCCTCTAATAAAACCCACCTTGAATAGCGTAGTTGTAGAACGACAACCGGGTTTAGTAGTTTGGGAATTTCAGGGATTTTTTCAAGGGCGCGATCGCTGGGAATGTCAACCTACAGAAAAGGGAACGCTTTTACTCAATCGCTTTGAGTATGATATCCCTAATCCCTTAGTAAGTTGGGGCTTCAACACCTTTGCTGCATCTTGGACAAAAGAAGATATGCAAGCCCAACTGCGTCGCCTCAAACGAGTCGCAGAAGAAGAAAATAATTCGTAATTCGTAATTCGTAATTGGGCACAAGAGGCAGAGGGGCAGACGGAAAAAACTTACTGCAACTTCTCCTCTGCTCCCCCGCTCCCCTGCTCCCCTGCCTCTTCCCCTACTTGTCTTTACCCAATTCGGTAAGTAGCCGCCGAATCACAGATGCATCGTCGGCATCGGGAACTTTTGCTAAATAATTTTGTAAGTCATCTACGGCTTGGGGGTAGTAACCGAGTTGATAGTAGATCAAACCGCGATCGCGTAATTCTAAAGTTAAACCAGGAAATAGCAATAAAATTCGTTCAACTGCTGCTAGGGTTTTTTCTAACTCTTGCTGTTTGAGGTAAATAAATTTTAAATTTGTCAACATCCGGGCTAAAAATTGCCGATTACTGACTACAGCTAAAAATTCTGGTTGTAGCGTCACGGGTTGCTGATAAAGTTGAGACAGGCGTTCTTCACAATCTTGGGCAAATATTATTTCACCCCCATTAAAAGCATCCACAAAAATCTCTATATCGGGAATATCTGGACGGATCAAGAAATGTCCTGGCATTCCTATACCCACCATTGGAAAATCAATCCGTCGAGCAACTTCCAGGTAAACCAGCGCTAAGGTAATGGGAATCCCCAATCGGCGATCGATTACATCATTGAAAAAGCTGTTGCGCGGGTCGTAATAGTCAATTTTATTACCAGAAAATTTTAAGTCTTCGTAGAGATACTGATTAATACTTTGAACTATCCGCAGAGGATAGCGTGAGTCAGGCAGACGTTCTTGTAGCTCCCACGCCATTGTATCAAGGGCGTTGAGATATTCCTCTGGGTCTAGCTTGGGATATTCTTCTTGTGCAATGTACAAAGCTGCCTTTGCTAAGTCAATTTGCTCGTCAGACTGCTGAATCTCCTGGTAAAAATATTGTCGTGCTGACGATAAATTCATAAGCTGTTGCTCGGTGGAGGTGTGAGGATGAAGCCGCAGGTACGCCCAACTCAGGCATCATAGCTTGGCTAAAAGCTATTTTTTATATCTATCTTCATCTTATGGATATTCAGAAGTTTTGGAAATGTAGTTTACATATATCTATTACTAACTAACTTTTAACAAATGCAGTGTTGGTGATGTCTTCAATGGGCTGTACTCACGCAAAGTACATAACGTAATACAAAACATTATTTCAAGCCCAAAATTAGATATCAAATATCTAGCTTTTTGCTTGCAAGTGTAAGCATCTAAGTAATTGAGAGTAGTAGTATTTTTTAATACAAAGTAGGATAGCTAGGGCGATCGCATCTGAAAAAATAAGATTAAGATCGACTTGAGCATATTCTGTCAATCTGGTCAGGATGAGGATCGCAACCACAGCCGCCAAACTCCTTTTTAAGGAATTACTAAGAGAGTTATGTCCCCGTCCGATGCTAGAGTGAAAGGTGACATTGCTTATTCTTATGTCTTCTCCGACCTTAATCTGAAATCTAGCTTCACTCATTAGGCGCAGCATGGTAACAACCGCAGAAAAAACAAACATTGGTTACATTACCCAAATCATTGGCCCAGTTGTAGACGTTAAATTTCCCGGCGGGAAATTGCCACAAATCTACAACGCTTTGAAAATCGTTGGCACCAACGAAGCTGGACAGGAAATCAACATCACCGTTGAAGTACAGCAACTGCTGGGCGACAATCAGGTGCGGACTGTGGCGATGAGTTCTACCGAAGGCTTAGTCCGCGGTTTTGAAGTCACCGATACAGGCGCTCCCATCAACGTACCAGTTGGTAAAGCCACTTTGGGTAGGATTTTCAACGTCCTTGGCGAACCTGTGGACAACAAGGGTCCTGTAAATGCTGAGGCAAGTTTACCCATCCACCGCTCTGCTCCCAAATTCACTGACCTGGAAACAAAGCCTTCCGTGTTTGAGACTGGGATTAAAGTTGTTGACCTTCTGACTCCCTATCGACGCGGCGGTAAGATTGGTCTATTCGGCGGTGCTGGTGTTGGTAAAACCGTGATCATGATGGAGTTGATCAACAACATCGCTACTCAGCATGGTGGGGTATCCGTTTTTGCTGGCGTGGGTGAACGCACCCGTGAAGGTAATGACCTCTACAATGAAATGATTGAATCTGGGGTTATCAACAAAGACAACCTCAATGAATCAAAAATTGCTCTAGTTTACGGTCAAATGAACGAGCCACCCGGAGCTAGAATGCGGGTTGGTCTTTCGGGATTGACAGTAGCAGAATACTTCCGCGATGTGAACAAGCAGGACGTGCTGTTGTTTATTGACAACATTTTCCGGTTTGTACAAGCAGGTTCAGAAGTATCGGCGTTACTCGGTCGGATGCCTTCAGCGGTAGGATATCAGCCCACATTGGGAACCGACGTAGGTGAACTGCAAGAGCGGATTACCTCAACTACCGAGGGTTCGATTACCTCCATTCAAGCAGTGTACGTACCAGCGGATGACCTCACTGACCCCGCACCTGCTACCACCTTCGCCCACTTAGACGGTACAACAGTACTATCTCGTGGTTTGGCAGCTAAGGGAATTTATCCCGCAGTTGACCCCCTTGGTTCAACTTCCACCATGCTTCAACCCAATATTGTCGGTGACGAACACTACAATACAGCGCGGGCGGTGCAATCAACTCTGCAACGTTATAAAGAACTCCAAGACATTATCGCCATTCTCGGTCTAGATGAATTGTCTGAAGAAGACCGTCTCATTGTCGCGCGGGCCCGGAAAGTTGAGCGTTTCTTGTCTCAGCCGTTCTTTGTAGCAGAAGTATTCACCGGTTCACCTGGTAAATACGTGAAGTTGGAAGACACCATCAAAGGGTTCCAAAAAATTCTGTCTGGTGAGTTGGATGCTCTGCCAGAACAGGCTTTCTACTTGGTTGGCGATATTAACGAAGCGATCGCCAAAGCTGAAAAAATCAAAGGTTAGTCATTAGTCACTTGTACTGAGCGAAGCCGAAGTATTGGTCATTAGTCATTAGTCATTAGTTAAATTGCTAATGACTAATGGCAATTACAAAAGACAAAGGATAAAGGACGAAGGACGAAGGACGAAGGACAAAAGACAAATGACATTAACCGTTCGTGTAATTTCCCCAGATAAAACAGTCTGGGATGCTCCAGCTGAAGAAGTCGTTTTGCCTAGCACTACAGGTCAACTAGGTATCCTAACTGGACACGCACCACTTTTGACTGCTCTAGATACTGGCGTTATGCGAGTTCGTGGCGCTAAAAATCAGAATTGGGAAGCGATCGCTCTTTTGGGTGGCTTTGCCGAAGTCGAAGAAAATGAAGTGACAATTCTGGTTAACGGCGCTGAACGTGGCGACAAAATTAACCTTGATGAAGCTCGTACTGCTTACAACCAAGCAGAAGCGCGTCTAAGTCAAGTTTCCGCAGACGACCGCCAAGCCCAAATTCAGGCAACCCAAGCCTTCAAACGCGCCCGCGCTCGGTTTCAAGCTGCTGGCGGTTCGATCTAATTTAACTTTATATTTCCACTTTGTAGGTTGGGCAATTTCCAACCTACAAAATATTTATTCAGAAGAACTCAGGAGTCAGGAGTCAGGAGTCAGAATTTAACGTGAATTCTGTAAGGATGCTAAAACTCCATCCCTTTACGGATAGAGCATTCTGAATCCTGAATTCTGACTTCTGGCTTCTTATTTATTAATTTTAAAAAAATTACGCCAAGTTTAAGAAATCGAGGCAAGCTTTGGTGGAGTGTTAAATTAGCTAATTAGTTGCCCAGATGGGCACAGATTATGAAAAGCTTTTCATCTTTGCTTGGTACTCGTAAACAAAATAAGGTAGCTCGTTTAGCAGCATCTATCGTAGCAACGTTAGCACTTGCTGGTAGTATTCATTCTGCCAATGCTACTTCTGTCAAAATAACTACTGCAAAAGAAATCACTTCGGCATCAATCCAGCTAAATCAGACCACATCAAATATTGCTCAGTTACAAATTAGCAAGACTCAATATCAAGCTGCTGGAATTAATCCTGTTGTAGTGGTTCCAATTCTACTTGTTGGCGGTTTAGTTATATTTGTCCCCCTATTCTTTGGCGGACTTGTAGTAATTGGCGAGCGTGAAGTAGGCATTGTAGTTAGGAAATTTACCCTTTCCGGGCGCGGACTCCCCGCCGGCAGTTTAATTGCCCTCAACGGCGAAGCTGGCTTACAGGCAGATACTTTAGCTCCTGGCTGGCACTGGGGCTATTGGCCTTGGCAGTATTCTGTAAAAAAAGAGCCAGTAGTTGTCGTTCCCCAAGGGGAAATCGCTTTGATTGTGGCAGCAGATGGCGCATCCAACCCACCAGAGCGGATTTTGGGTAAAATTGTCGCTTGCGACAACTTCCAAGATGCTCGGAAATTCCTCACTCAAGGTGGCGAAAAAGGGCGGCAAATGGGTTTTCTGACGGCTGGTACGTACCGGATTAATACCGCCCTGTTTAAAGTCATTATGGCAGCAAATGCCAGCGCTCATGGCATGGCTCCAGAACAGTTGCGGGTCTACAGTCTAGCATCTGACAAAGTTGGCATTGTCACTACTTTAGATGGTTTACCAATCTCTGCCGGTGAACTTGCAGGCCCGATAATTGAGGGACACGACAACTTCCAAAATGGTCAGAAATTTATTAATGGCGGGGGGCGGCGAGGTTTGCAGGAACAGACTTTGCTTTCTGGTTCTTGGAACTTGAATCCTTGGTTTGTCCAGGTTGAGCAAGTACCGATGACGGAAATTCCCATTGGGTATGTGGGTGTGGTAATTTCTTTCGTAGGTAAAGCACATCAAGATGTCAGTGGTGCAGCTTTCACCCACGGTAATTTGGTGAATCAGGGACATAAGGGTGTGTGGGTCGAACCACTATATCCTGGTAAGCACCCGATTAACTCTCGGATCATGAAGATTGAACTCGTGCCAACGACCAACATTGTTTTAAACTGGTCAGGTCGGACTGAACGCCACAGTTATGATGCTAAATTGGCTTCTTTAACAGTGCGATCGCGTGATGGGTTTGCCTTTGATTTGGAAGTAGCACAAATTATCCATGTCGGTGCTTTAGATGCTCCGAAGGTAATTTCTCGCGTTGGTGCAATGCAAAATTTGGTAGACCACGTATTAGAACCAACTATCGGCAATTATTTCCGCAACTCAGCCCAAGACTATACTGTACTAGACTTTCTCACCGCTCGGAGCGAACGACAATCTGAGGCTGCTGAGTATATTAAAACAGCATTGCGGGCTTATGACGTGCAAGCGATCGACACCCTGATTGGTGATATTCAGCCACCAGCGTCGTTAATGCAGACACAGACAGACCGGAAAATTGCTGAAGAAGAACGCAAGACTTATGAAGTCCAGCAGATGGCGCAAACCCAACGGCAGCAGCTTGTTCGGGAAACAGCACTGGCTAATATTCAGCAAGAAATGGTGAAATCGGAACAGAGTGTGCATATAGCTGACCTCAAAGCCCAAGCCCAAATTAAGCAGGCGACTGGTGAAGCTGAGGGGACAAAACTCCGGGCAATTGCTGAGGCTGAAGGTATCCGAGCCACAGGTAACGCTAAAGCTGAAACCTACCGCGCTGGTGTGGAAGCCTTGGGTTCACAAGGTTATACAGCAATGCAATTAATGCAGATTATCGGCGATCGCAATGTCCGCTTAATACCAGATGTTTTAGTTGGCAGCAATGGCAGCAATAACGGTTTAGTGGATGGGCTACTATCCATGATTTTATGGAATCAAACTGGTAAGGGTGAATTGACACCAACACCTTTGCATCCACAACCAATAGTTGTTAACAAAGGACAACCAACCACAGAAAACGGTTATCCACCTATAGCTGTGAATTTTCCGGGGGATAAGTTAACTTAACGTTAAAAGGGCGGTTAGAAACCGCATTTATACAGACAAAACCCATCCCCGTGGGTTTCAAACCCTCAATTCTTTCTTAGTCCGCCTCTGCGGACTAAGTTTCTGTCGCCGCGAATTCTATTCGGACTGGCTGGCTGTAACTCTAGCGGAGTAATTTTGCTTTTACAAGAGCGCTATCGTTTAATGAAACGGATTGGTAAAGGGGGATTCTCTAAAACCTACCTCGCTGTAGACGAGGGTGAGTTTCCTCCAATTCCTTGCGTCGTTCAAGAATTATCGCAAGAATACGAGACTTCTATTACTTTTCAAGAAAAGGCGCAACAGCTAGAAAAATTAGGCAAGCATCCGCAAATTCCTGCATTATTAAATTATTTTCAGCAAGATGGGCATTTCTATTTAGTGCAGGAGTTTATTGCAGGTACTAATTTAGCTCAGGTGGTTGAAGAAGAAGGCGCTTTTAATGAAACTCAGATTTGGCAACTGTTAGAAGATTTGTTGCCAGTTTTGCAGTTTATTAGCGATCGCCACATCATCCACCGCGATATTAAACCCCAAAATATCATCCGTAGATCCCCAATTACCAAGAAGGGGGATTTCGTCATAGTCGATTTTTCCACTGCGAAAATTGTCACAGAAATCGATCGGCTAACATTGGAAACCAGTATCGGCAGTCCAGAATACGCTGCACCAGAACAAACGAAGGGAAAAGCGGTTTTTGCTAGTGATTTATATAGCTTGGGTGTAACTTGTATTTACTTACTGACCCAAATTCCTCCCTTTGATTTATATGATATTGCTAACGATTGCTGGGTTTGGCAACAATATCTTACGACTAATGTAAGCGATGTCTGGCGACAAGACTCAAAGAGTCTACGCTTGGCGCAAATCCTCGACAAGCTGCTGCAAAAGACTATTAACCGCCGCTTTCAATCGGCTGATGAAGTTATGCAAGCAATGGGTATGGAATGTAAAACTCAAAATTTTAAATTACCAAATCCTCCTTGGCGCTGCTTGCATACCTTAACTGGGAATTCTGGGACATTAAGTAGTGTGAATGCCCTTGCCATTAGTGCTGATGGTTACACTTTAGCCAGTGCTAGTGATGACAAAAACATCAAATTGTGGGATTTAAATACTAAAAAAGTCCTAGCTAGCTTATCAGGACATTCCCAAGCTGTAAAATCAGTTGCTTTCAGTCCAAATGGTCAAATTCTGGCAACTGCTAGCGATGATAAAACTATCAAATTGTGGCAGGTTGAGACATTAGAGCAAATCTGCACTCTTTTGGGACATTCCCAAGCTGTAAAATCAGTTGCTTTCAGTCCAGATGGGCAGATTCTCGCTAGTGGTAGCTGGGATAAGACAATCAAACTCTGGGATGTCAATACTGGCAGAGAAATTTGCACTATAGCTGGACACCAATTAAAGGTAAATTCAGTGGCATTTAGCCCCCAAGGACAGTTTTTAGCCAGCGCCAGTTATGACAGAACAATTCGCCTGTGGCAGATACCAACAAGAGACAGGGGAGCAGGCAGCAGGCAGCAGGGGGATATGAATAGTGCTAAGTTAAAAAACTATCCACAAGGGGCGGAGGATATTGCCCCTTTCCCCCTGCCCTCTGCCCCCTTGCCTCCTGTTGAAAACCGCCCATGCTATAGCTTGTTAAGCACCCTTTCGGGTCATGCATGGGCGGTTTTGACAGTCGCTTTTAGTCCCGATGGTCAAATTTTGGCGACGGGTAGTGATGATAACACTATTAAGTTGTGGGAGGTAAACACAGGTCAGCTAATTTGCACACTTGTAGGCCATTCTTGGTCTGTGGTGGCTGTGGCTTTTACTGCCGATGGCGAAACACTCCTAAGTGCAAGTTGCGACAAAACAGTTAAACTTTGGAGGGTAAGCACAGCAGAAGAGATTGTTACTCTCTCTGGTCATGTAGACTCAGTATCTGCTGTTGCTGTGAGCAAAGTTACACAATTAATTGCAAGCGGCAGCCGGGACAAGACTATCAAACTGTGGCAGCTTGTAGAACGGGACAATAGCTAATTTTGTAATATCAAGCGCTACCTGTAAAGGCAACTTCTGGAAATTTCAATTGAGCTTCTGCCATTGGACGGTTTCTGCCTTCCTCTTGCCAGTAGTTAATCACTTCTGTTGCTTTATTAAGCAACTCGACACGATCCACGTCAGTAATCCAATGTTTGGACTCTAATTCCTTTTTTAACTCTTCCCAGGCGTCATTTCTGGGCCAAAAAAAGTACTTAGTCAAGGGACTGGTGCCTTTGCCTACAACTTGATCGACTGCGAGAGCAACGTTCTCGTCTAACCACAGAATTTTCAAAATAAACTTGGTCAATCACACCTCCGGGAATTTCCGGGCATTATTTAACTAGGATAGCGATCGCTTATTTTAACGCAATACCCTATCAAATGACCAAACAGTAATTGGATTGGGCTAGCATAAGGTGTAGTCGGCGCTAAAAGAGATGCTTATGACTGCTCAACTGCCCCAATCTCAAATAACATCTGGTTCAGATTTGTATGAGCAAGATTATTACCTGTGGATTCAAACCACAGCAGAACTGCTCAAGCAAGGTCGGCTCACAGAACTGGATTTAGAGAATTTGATTGATGAAATTGAAACAATGGGCAGGAGTGAAAAGAAAGCACTAAGAAGCAATTTGGAAGTGGTGCTGATGCACCTCTTGAAGTATAAATATCAAGGTGAGAAGCGCTCTGGTAGTTGGCGAGCAACAATTCGGGAGCATCGCAAACGCCTCAGACAAGCTCTAGAAGAAAGTCCTAGCCTCAAACCATATTTTGATGAGGTTTTTGGGCTGTGTTATGACGATGCTAGACTCTTGGCTGCCGATGAAACTGAATTGCATCTAGCTATCTTCCCCGAAAAATCTCTCTTCTCGCCAGAGCAAGCCCTTGACCCCGATTTTTTACCTGAGCCATGAGCGCATTATGATGATGTAAAACTCTTTTGCTTCTTACTCCATGACTCAACCAACTTCTGTAAAAGCGATCGTTGTTTTCGATATTGATGGCGTTGTGCGCGATGTTAGCGGTTCTTATCGCCGGGCGATCGCAGATACCGTAGAACATTTTACCACCCAAGCATATCGTCCAACCCCACTTGATATTGACCAACTCAAGTCTGAAGGCGTGTGGAATAACGATTGGGAAGCATCGCAGGAATTAATTTACCGCTACTTTGAAACCCAAGGACAGACTCGCGAGCAATTGCAACTAGATTACAGTGCGATCGTTGCGTTTTTTCAATCACGTTACCGAGGCTCAGATCCAAATAATTTTACAGGGTATATCTGTAATGAACCCTTATTATTACAACCTAGCTATTTAGAGCAACTTACCCAAGCCGGGATTGCTTGGGGATTTTTTAGCGGTGCGACTCGTGCTTCTGCTAACTATGTATTGGAAAAGCGCCTCGGTTTGCAATCTCCGGTGTTGATTGCGATGGAAGATGCGCCAGGTAAACCAGACCCCACTGGGCTTTTCGCTACAGTTCGTGAGTTAGAAAATGGAATTGAGCAAAAATTAGCGATCGTGTATGTGGGAGATACGGTAGCAGATATGTATACCGTTGAGAAAGCGCGGAGTCTAGATTCTTCTCACACTTGGATTGGTGTAGGGGTTTTACCGCCCCACGTCCAGGAAACAGCAGCCCGTAGTGATGCATATAGTGAGACATTAATAGCAGCAGGAGCAGCAGTAGTTTTGCGTAATGTGGAAGAATTGACTCCGAGACAAATTCAAGAATTGGTAAGTTCATTTGCTTGATCTGTCTTCTAAGCTTAATTAAGCTAGGGGTGCATGAATGACTGGCTGATAACAATCTTGCTTTAATTATTGGGAGATTAATAAAAATGTCTGCAATTAAACTGCCTAACGGCCCTCAAACTCACCCTTGGGTACAGACGTATCAGTGGCTGACTAATCCTTTAGAGTATATGGAAGCCTGTGCTAAACGCTATGGTGATATCTTCACTCTTCGGATTGGGCCAGTTTTTACTCCCCAAGTATTCATTAGTAATCCCCAAGCGATTCAGCAGATTTTTACGACAGATCCCAAACAGTTAGATTCTGGTGCAGCAGCAGGTTCAGGAACGCCTTTATTGGGACCAAATTCTCTACTATCCTTAGAAGGAAAACCTCACCAGCGCCAGCGTAAACTGCTGACACCTCCTCTACATGGGGAAAGAATGCAGGCTTACGGTGATTTAATCTGTGAAATCACCAAGCAAGTAACTACTAAGTGGCCAGTCGGGGAAACCTTTACAGTCTTGTCATCCATGCAAGAAATCTCCTTTCAGGTGATTTTGAAGGCTGTATTTGGTCTAAAGGACGGACTTCGTTATGAAAAACTCAAAGAAACACTGATTGCTATCTTGAATCCAAAAAGACCTGTTATACGGGCAATAATGCTGTTTTTCCCATTATTACGACAGGATTTAGGGCCTCGCAGTCCTTGGGGAAGTTATCTACGTTTGCGGCAAGCAATGGACGATCTCATCTATGCTGAAATCCAAGAAAGGCGATCGCTTGCTGACCAGTCTCGAACTGATATTCTGTCTTTAATGATGGCGGCTCGTGATGAAGCAGGTGAGCCGATGACAGATTTGGAATTACGTGATGAATTGATGACTTTATTGATTGCAGGTCATGAAACTACGGCTAGTTCTTTAGCATGGGCCCTTTACTGGATTCATCATCAGCCTGAAGTCCGTGAAAAACTGGTGCAAGAATTGGATAGCCTGGGTGAGAACAAAGATGCAAACACCATTTTCCGATTACCTTATTTAAATGCAGTTTGTTCAGAAACAATGCGCCTGTATCCGGTGGCGATGTTGGGATTAAATCGATTGGTTAAATCACCTTTAGAAATTGCAGGCTACAAATTTGACCTTGGTACTATATTGGTTCCTTGTATTTATTTGAGCCATCATCGAGAAGATTTATACCCCAATTCAAAGCAGTTTCAGCCAGATCGTTTTCTGGAACGCCAATTTACTCCATCTGAATATTTGCCTTTTGGTGGTGGTAATCGTCGCTGTATTGGCATGGCATTTGCCCTGTTTGAAATGAAACTGGTATTGGCAACTATACTATCTGATTGGCAAATGAAACTAGCTGGTACACAGTCAGTACTGCCAGTTCGCAAAAGCTTCCTGTTAGCACCAGGGGGTGGTGTACCAATGGTGGTAACTGGAAAGCGTCAGCAAAATCAGCGAGTTCTTGAGACTAACTTAGTGTAAAAAGTCTCAGAATCAGGTGGGAGCGATCGCTTCGCATCCCTTTTGATTTACTTGCTAATTACTGGATTTTCAAGAATTTATCCAAAGCTGTAACTAGGCTGGGGGGCCAACGGCGGATATTTTTTACCCAGTCGATATCTTTATAGCGGCTGTCAAGTCCATAAGCTGCTACCCAGTTACTTTCAGCTTCACCTTGTTCTCCATTTACCCAATATGCAGCTGTGAGGGCGGCACGCACATCAGCAAATTTGGAGTATTTACGGGCAATATTTCGCATTTCACGGATTGCTTGCTCTTTTTGACCAGTTTCATACAGAGCCAGGGCGTAGTTCGCACGGGCGAAGGCAAAATTTGGGGCTATCTCATTAGATTTTTTGTAGTCTGCGATCGCATCTGACCATTTTCCTAAACCTGTTTTGGCATTTCCCCGATTGTTATATGCCATCGCATCGTCAGGATCGAGTTCTAAGACATGATTATAATCTGCGATCGCATCTTCCCATTTTCCCATCCCTTCCAACGCCGCCCCGCGATTTAAATATGGATCGGTGACATTTGGCGCTAGTTCTATCGCTTTGTTATAATCTGCCAGCGCCTCTTGCAATTTATTCTGACTCACCCGCGAATTTCCCCGGTTACTCCACGCCCCTGCATTTGTCGGAAATTGCTCAATAATCTTTGTCCAGTAAGTTTCAGCCGTCGCAAAATCACCTTGATTCGTCGCTATAAACGCTTGATTTGCCCACTCATCACCTTGTTTTAACTGTTCTTGAGTAATGGGTGGTTGAGATTGTGCCATGACTGGAGTAGCCCAGCCAAATACAAGTAACAGACTGAGAAAAATACCAATCAACTTAATCATGTAGGTTTACCTAATTTGTCATTTGTCATTTGTCATTGAGTATGGGGTATGGGGCAGAGGAATAGAGTTCAAAGACTCATTTGACGAGTATCAATACCCAATGCCCAATGCCCAATGCCCCATGCCCTCAAGAGTGCTGAGTTGGACAGAGGGGAGAATAACTCAGTACTCAGTACTCAGCACTCAGCACTGTTTTGCCCAATGCCCATAATTACAATAATGACAACTGTTCATTAGGAGGCGTGAATCCCAAATGTTTATATGCTGCCTTAGTCGCCATCCTCCCACGATGAGTTCTAGTTAAATACCCAATTTGCATCAAGTAAGGTTCGTACACCTCTTCAATTGTTTGAGTATCTTCACCCGTGGCTGCTGCCATTGTTTCTAACCCCACTGGCCCGCCATTAAATTGTTCAATTATTACACTCAGCATTTGGCGGTCTGTCCAATCTAAACCGCAAGGATCTACTTGGAATAGTTGCAATGCTTCAGATGCAATGCTTTCATTAATATCCCCAGATTCTTTTACTTCCGCATAATCACGCACCCGCTTTAGTAGCCTATTAGCAATCCGCGGTGTTCCGCGCGAACGACGGGCAATTTCTGTGGCTCCATCTTCTGTAACGGGGGTTTTGAGTAATTGAGCGGTTCGCAGTACAATTTGAGTCAATTCATCAACTTCGTAAAATCGGAGTTTTTGAATTAAACCGAAGCGATCGCGCAGTGGTGAAGTTAAAGCACCGACACGCGTTGTAGCTCCCACGAGGGTAAACTTTGACAGAGGCAAACTTCTGATCCGAGCGCTAGAACCCTTACCAATAGTAATATCTAAGCGATAATCTTCCATCGCCGGATAGAGAATTTCTTCTGTCATCCGCGAGAGGCGATGAATTTCATCCACAAATAAAATATCCCCAGGCTTGAGGTTCACCAGCAGCCCGACAATATCTCGTGGACGTTCTAGGGCTGGCGCACTGGTAATTTTGTAATTTACCCCCATTTCTGATGCTAAAATCATTGCCATTGTGGTTTTACCCAATCCTGGCGGCCCATACAGTAGCAAGTGATCCAGTACTTCACCACGAGACTTAGCTGCTTTAATGGCAATATCTAGCACATCCTTTAAATCTTTTTGCCCAATGTAATCGGCAAATCGGTGTGGCCGAATACCCTCTTCCTGCTGTTCTTGTTCATCAATAGCAGCTTCAGGCTTCAATATGTTCTCTGTGGATGGTGCTTTCGCCGACTCTCGGTGCTGCTTTGGTTCTCCGTTGGGTTCTGGAGGCTGTTTTTTCGAGGAGATTATCGCCATAATTCAGCTATCTACTTTTAAGGGACTAGGGAGTGAGCGGGGTAGGGGAGCAGGGGAGGCAGAGGGGCAGGGGAGGCAGAGGGGCAGGGTGACAAAAGTTAGACCCTTGTTCCCAATTCTCCTTGTCCCCTTGTCCTCTTTCCCATGCTCCATGCCCAATACCTATGAAAATTTTCGGTTGAGAATACCCGCGCCAATTTAAAATTTAAATTTCGGTCAATTATCCAGAAGTACAAAAGTTATTATGTTATCTAAAAGAATCTTACCGTGCTTAGATGTGAAGGCGGGACGGGTTGTAAAAGGAGTTAACTTTGTTAATCTCCAAGATGCAGGCGATCCGGTAGAGCTGGCCAAGGTTTACAACGAAGCCGGTGCTGATGAGTTAGTATTTCTGGATATTACAGCTACTCATGAAGACCGAGCTACAATTATAGATGTGGTCTACCGCACTGCTGAACAGGTCTTTATTCCATTGACTGTAGGTGGTGGCATTCAATCCTTAGAAAATGTTAAAGCTTTGTTACGAGCAGGCGCAGATAAGGTTAGTATTAATTCTGCGGCAGTGCGGGAACCAGACTTGATTAATCGGGCAAGCGATCGCTTTGGTAATCAGTGCATAGTTGTTGCTATTGATGCCAGACGCAGAAATAACCTGGAAAATCCAGGTTGGGATGTGTATGTGCGGGGTGGCAGAGAAAATACAGGCTTAGATGCCCTATTGTGGGCACAGGAAGTTGAAAAACGGGGGGCCGGAGAACTGCTAGTCACAAGTATGGATGCTGATGGAACCCAAGCTGGGTATGACATTGAGATTACACGGGCAATTGCGGATGCTGTAGAAATTCCAGTTATTGCCTCTGGTGGTGCAGGTAATTGCGAACATATCTACACTGCCCTAACTGAAGGTAAAGCTGAAGCCGCATTACTTGCATCCCTGTTACATTACGGACAATTAAGCGTAGCAGAAATTAAAACTTACTTGCGCGATCGCAACGTGCCAGTAAGAACATTCTGGTGATCCACTATTTTTCATTTAATGACATCTATCTAAGGTTAGACACACTTCCCTGAAAGGGTGTTAATATTATTTTACAAGTATTAACAAATATTAAAAAATATGTTGCTTCCTATTCTACTTTTTGATGTCGCCCTGGTGGCGTGGTCACTGCACTTAATGGAAAAAGCCTACGAGAGTAAAGAATTTTCTCTAATGTTAGCTGGTACCTTGGTTGCTCTTGCTGCTGCTGCCATGTTAGTAGTTTACTTTTTGATGGGTCATTGTATGACCTATTTGTTGCAAGTATCCTAGAGAGGGCTGAGTGCGAGAGGGGATATTTAAAATTTAGTTTCCAGAAAGCTTGACAAAGTAATAATAACTAAGCAATTATATATAGCTGATTTTAAGAGGATGTTTTAACGGTATCCAAAAGTATAATTTTTAGCCTTCTGGACTAAGTAAATGCAAGCTAAATATAGCTGACTAAACCTAATTTATACATCACTTTTTGAGTTTTACTTTCTGGAGTAATTCATCTTTAATCCGGTTAAGAATTGAAGTCTCATCCAAATTAGTCAAAATCCGATTAATCACTGCTTTCGGCCCATCAGGCCCCCAAGTTGCGCCGTTGGCTAAATAAACTTTGATAACTTGTCCAATACCGTAAGAAGAAACACCAGCTACTCCTCCTTGTGTAATCGCCACCGATATATAAGGACCTAGCGCAATACCACCCGTAGCTGTTGCAGAAATTCCAAGTAAAGTTTTTAATCCACTCAAGCCTAGATTTGCTAGCAATTCACTAGCACCGATGCCGCCCATACTCAGGGCGATTTTTTGTAGCAACTGTACAGCCCCAGCTTCGGTCATAGAGAAGCCATAGAGTTTAGATAAACCCAAAATCAGAGCAATATCAATTACCACACTACTGAGAATATCTACCACAGTTACAGGATTGAGTGCGATCGCTAATGCCTTAGCCATTACAGCCTTCCAAATCAACTGATTGGCATTCTGTTCCCGAATCATCAGTTTTCGTTCTATCAACTGCTCATTTACGATATCGGCATAAAGCATGGTATTTAGAGCAACCAAGGCTTTGCCCTCACGATGCAGAATTTCCAAGATTTTCAGCTTCAGTTCCTCGACTTGGGCATTCCCTGTACGCAACTGTATGCCCCTAGTACCATCAGGGCGACGAATCGCCGTCTTCACCAATGGCGATGCCGCCGCCATGACAATTTCTAGAGGTGTGAGTAATTCCCGCACTCTTTCATCTCGGATTTTGTGATAAATTGCCATCCGGTCTGCTTCTGGATACTGGTCTACTTTGTTAAACACCAGAACGATCGGTTTACCTGCTTCCCGCAATTGCGAAAGGGCGGCGTATTCTAACTTTGTCATATCACCAGAGATCACAAACAAAATCAAATCTGCAAGTTTTGCAATCTGTTCAGCTAAAGCGGCGCGGGTTGCACCATCTACTTCATCTAACCCAGGAGTATCAATTAATTCCACCTGGGATTGACCTACACCAGGAAGAGTGACACGCAAAGCACGTTCATTTTCCCCAATCGCCTCCTCACTAATACTCCAATTAACTCTTTGTGCAGCACGGGTGACACCGTGCAGCGGCCCAGTTTCAAATACTGTTTGCCCAACCAAAGCATTGAGTAGCGAAGACTTACCACGTCCCACCATACCAAAAGCCGCAATCTGCACCACCATGCGGTCTAACTTCCCTAGCATGGTTTCCAAATCAGCAATTTCTACCTCCAATCCGGTTTTTTCCTGGGGAGTAAGGTCAAGATTGGCTACCAAGTTTCGCAACGCTGTTTGTGCTTGTTTATAGTTCAGTTCCGTCTGAATATCTTCAAAACTGAAAATAGCACTATCCAATTCTTCCTCCCAGCTGAGAGAATTTGCGTCAGTGTTAGCGGAATCGCTTTGATGAGGTTCAGGCACGGGCAATGTCGAAGTCATATCAATTGGAAATTTGAAATTTGGGATTTTTAAATTAGCCCTGTCTCTTATCCTAGTTATTTTTAACAGAGGTTTGTGCAGATTAGGGAGCAGGGGGGCAGGGAGCGGAGGAGAATAATAAATAACTAATGACCAATGACCAATGACCAATGACTAATGACTAATGGCTAACAAAAAGTCATAAACTGAAAAATGCATCTAATATAACGCGTTAGGATCTTGACTAAATTACCTGTGCGGAAAATCGTTATTGCCGGCAACTGGAAAATGTTCAAAACCCAGGCAGAAACCCAGGAGTTTTTACAGGGATTTCTGCCCCACTTAGAGGAAACCCCCCAAGGGCGAGAAGTGATATTGTGTCCTCCTTTCACTGATTTAAGTGTTTTGTCCAAGACCTTGCACGGTAGCCTCATCCAACTGGGGGCACAAAATATCCATTGGGAAGAATATGGAGCATATACGGGTGAGATTTCTGGCCCGATGCTGACAGAAAGCGGTGTACGCTTTGTGATTGTCGGTCATAGCGAACGACGGCAATACTTTGGAGAAACGGACGCCACCGTTAATCTGCGCCTCCGAACTGCTCAAAGGTTTGGTTTGACTCCAATTCTTTGTGTTGGCGAAAGCAAACAACAACGAGATGCGGGAGAAACTGAATCTCTGATTACTCTCCAACTTGACAAAGCCTTGGTAGATATCGATCAGGATAATTTGGTGATTGCCTACGAACCGATTTGGGCGATTGGCACTGGCGACACTTGTGAAGTAGAGGAAGCTAATCGAATAATTGGCTTAATTCGCAGTCAGTTGACTAATCCGAATGTATCAATTCAATATGGCGGTTCAGTCAAGCCGAATAATATTGATGAGATTATGGCTCAACCAGAAATTGATGGTGTCCTCGTGGGAGGAGCAAGTCTAGAACCTGAGAGTTTCGCTCGGATTGTGAATTTTAAGTCAGTGTGATGTGCTTTTTCCTCGTTCCCATGCAGAGCATGGGAATGCCTAATGTAGATTTATGCCAAGGAACTTGATAATTCGAGGACGCTGTTTCGATTGGGGACAGCGGACTTATTTGATGGGCGTTTTAAATGTAACGCCCGATAGCTTTAGTGATGGGGGTGAGTTTAACACTTCCTCAGCCGCTTTAGTACAGGCGCAAGCACTGGTGGCTGCTGGTGCTGACATCATCGATGTGGGCGGTCAATCAACTCGACCAGGGGCAAAGCAAATCACTCTGGTGGAGGAACTTGACCGGGTATTATCTGTATTACAGGCGCTAAGACCAGAGATTTCAGTCCCAATTTCTGTAGATACAACCCGTGCTGCTGTAGCCAAGGCATCTGTAGAAGCTGGAGCCGATATTATTAATGATATTTCTGGCGGCACTTTTGACTCAGAAATGTTGGCAACAGTGGCAGAGTTAGGTGTGCCGATGATTTTAATGCACATCCGGGGAACACCACAGACAATGCAACAACAGACCGATTATCAAGATTTGCTCGGTGAAATTTATAGTTTTTTGGCTCGACAAATTGAGGCAGCAACTACTGCTGGCATTGACCTGGAAAAAATTATTATCGATCCTGGTATTGGTTTTGCTAAAAACTATGAGCAAAATTTAGAAATCTTTCGCGGCTTGCGATCGCTCGCACCACTTAACTGTCCTATCTTGATAGGAGCATCCCGTAAAAGTTTCATTGGTCGCATTTTAAATCAACCAGATCCCAAAGCACGAGTTTGGGGAACGGCAGCAGCTTGTTGTGCTGCTATTTTTAATGGCGCTGATATCCTCCGAGTTCACGATGTTCAAGAAATGCGCGATGTTTCATTAGTCGCCGATGCCCTATTGAGACAAGCTAGACAGCGTGACTCTTAAGTGTTACCGTTCTTCGATTTTTTTGCCGTTACCTTCTTGAGTTACCGACTCGGCTATCAACTCCTGAAACATTTCACTTGAGTTAGCTGGGTCTACAAAGACAATTTTGGCATTACTGCTCTCACCAAGTTTTTGGCTAGCATCTACATAATCTTGAGCCACAAGATACCGCAGAATGTCTCTACTGTCGGGATTGGAACGGAGAGCTTGAGAAATGATTTGCACTGAAGCCATAGTTCCTTCTGCTTTCTTAATCGCAGCTTCCTTTTCCCCTTCTGCTTCGGTAATCAACGCCCGTTTTTTGATGACGGCGGCTTGTTCCTCTTCCCTAGACTTTCGGACACTCTCAGGTAGAGTAATTCTCTGAATATCTAACCGAAGAATCTCAACTCCCCAATCTGCCGTTACATGATTCAACTGATCTAAGATAGCTGAGTCCATCTCTGCTCTAGAGACGTTGGTCTGCTCTAGGGTATTTTGGGCAATGATTTCTCGGAGCGTAGTTGTGGTGATCTGTGTTAATGCTCCTTGCAGATCCTCAATCGCGTAAAAGCTTCTCTCGATATCTCGAATACGCCAGTATACAATAGCATCCACTTCTACGTAAATATTATCTTGGGTGATCACATTCTGAGGTTTGATGTCTGTATACTGCTCTCGTGTTGTATCTTCCATGACAATCTGATCTACCAAGGGAACAATAAAGTTCAGCCCTGGCTTAAGTTTTCGATGATACCGCCCTAAACGTTCGACTAAGGCTTCATTTCCTTGATTAATCAGTTTTGCAGAACCTAATGCATAACCTATAAGGGCTAAAACTATAGCAATAATTGGCTCCATGTATGCTCCTATTCAGCTTTGGGGAGAATTTAGTGTCAAAGATATGCTACTAGCTTGTCATATCTTTGAGTTTAATGTTTTGAGTCTGTAATTTTATCAACATCGGCAGCGATGTCGGGTCGCTGCACGTTTTGTACATATTTTGTAAGTAAAACTATTTTGCGGAATGCGATCGCTATTAAAGCACCTTGATAAAACGCTGGCAAGGACTACTTGATGTAATCAACATTACTTGTACTGGCATTTTTAGACAACTTGAAACCTTTTTAAGCATATTTACGTAATTAAAATTTAAACAAGTAATATTGGCAACATATAAAAACCCAACTATAATCGGAGAAAAATTGGCTTGGGTCATTAAAAATATCAAAATATTATGGGCAGGTTGTTAATCAAAGCTTATAGGTTTAATTCTACTTTTTACAGGATTATACTTTTTTGGTCAAAACATCATATTTGTTAGCGGTTACTATTCATATTTTTATCGGAGCTTACCTGCTACAGCTTCAGTTTTGGCAACGATGATAGGTATATTTGCATTAGTCTTTTTCCAAAGAGAAACTGGTAACTTGGGATGGATTTTTCTGGGTATTGGTATAGTACTAATTTTCTTAAGCGGTGGAGTTATTTTAAAGCCTACTAGCTTATGGAATTTCATCATTGCTTTTACAGCATTAGCAACTGGATATAAATTACTAAATGAGGGCAAAATCAACTTTTAAAATCTGTTTTCATTATATATCTTAGTAACTAAGATTACATTATTAGCCTATTCAGAGTACAGTCAGAAAAATTTAGCATTATAATTTCTCCATCTTCGCTATTGGTTCTGAGAGTGCATTAGGGCACTGAGATTAACTTTTAGTTAAGTACCGATTTCAAGAGGCAGAAGCACGCAGAACCCGCCTCAAACCGACGAATAGCCTCTTAATCGTGACTTTAGCTCAGAGGGGTTTTACTAAGGTTGAGGGTAATATTAGAATGGAAACTATTGATGATGAGGAAAAGGGAAGAATGACCCAGGTGGTTCTAGGAGAGAACGAAGGAATAGACTCAGCTTTGCGTCGGTTTAAACGCCAGGTTTCCAAAGCTGGGATATTAGCTGATGTAAAATATCATCGGCACTTTGAAACACCAATAGAAAAACGCAAACGTAAGGCAGTGGCAGCTAGACGCACAAGACGTTTTAAATAAACCTATTTGGTGTGATATCGGCGTTGCTTGAGGTTATGACCAAAAACAGGCAATAGCGCTTGCGCCATTATTCATACAAACATTAAGCAAAGTCTGCCGCACCGCTAATTAGGGTGTAAATGAGTTACTTTTCCTATACGTAGAGAGCGTTAGAGACTTTATCTTGGTTAGATGGAGCAAGCTAAAATCGCTGCCCATCAACCAAAATAAGCGCCTTTATATATCGGTTAGCTTTCTTTAATCAGCTGATAGGATAATTCATCCAGCCCTAAGACTCAGAATTATTAATGGTGCGGCTATTACAAACATTCATCGCCTTTTCTACTCCCTGCTTGAGGCTTAGTTCAATACACTCAACTACGAACTGAAGTACAAGAGACATCTGCTGATTTTCGGTAGCGGAAAACCGCCCCAGCACATGAGAGATCGCACCGGAATCATCTTTATTAGCTGCATCTTTGGGTTTACCAATACCGATTCGCAAACGGGGAAAGTTTTGGGTATTAAGATGTGCGATCGCACTTTTCATACCGTTATGTCCGCCAGCCGAACCAGATAAACGCAAACGAGTTTTTCCCAAGGGCAAATCCATATCGTCATAAATCACCAGCACTGACTCAGGCGGCAATTTATACCAACTTGTCACCGATTGTATTGCTTGCCCTGAGCGATTCATATAAGTTAACGGCTTTAGCAAGCGAATCTTACCTCCACCTGGGGCTATACCCTCGCCATACTCACCCTGAAACTTCCGGTTTTCTGTTAAGGAAATGCGCCAAGAACGGGAGAGAGTTTCTAAAGCAGCAAAACCGATATTGTGGCGTGTTTGGTCGTACTTAGCTTCTGGATTCCCTAATCCGACGATTAGTTGGGGAATTACCAAAGCTGGTTGCGTAACAGCTTCTGTCATTTTGCCTACAGTCAATTGATATTCATCACTCTTCCAGTACAATCTCTAAGCTAGTAATGAAGGGTTTGTAGTAAGGACTTTAGTGCCTAGAAAATAAGGACTAAAGTCCTTACTACGAACTTGACAGACTAGCTAGGTTGGGAAGAATTAGCGGTATCCTGCTCAGATTTCGCAGGGTGGATTTGCTTAGGTTCCAATTCAGCAGTAGTCTGTACAACTTCTTCTAACTGTTCTGCTTCTTTTTGAAACTCGTTTTGAAACTCCTTAGAAGCTTCTTGGAAACTACGAATTGTTTTACCCACACTCCGGCCGATCTCTGGTAGCTTTTTTGGGCCAAAGATTAACAGCGCTACTACCATAATTACAGCCATTTCCGGCAGACCGATACCAAATATATTCATTTTTTCTCTCCTGTAAACTCTAAAACCACTACAGAAACTTACATATATAGTTAGTCTAGTCGGAAATCGCAACTCACAAAAAAACCCGGAAGAACCGGGTGTAACTTAACTTGTTATCCAAACTCGCTCGCTGTGTATGTGTTAGCGTCCTAAACTGCGCCAATCGACAAATACATCCTGAACCAACAGTGATTTATTGTAAAGTTGCAGAATAATCAGCAGAAACACGAAAAATAGTGCCATAAAAACAGCCATCACAGGGGTAGTACCCCAACCTGGAGCCACTTTCCCATACTCAGAGTTAAGTGGTTTCAGGATATCTCCCAACCTAGTCCTTTGTGCCATAGTTCACCTAAGATTACTTGCCAAAGCTTTTTTTAATCTTCTGTAATATTCTATAAGAATAGCACTCATCATCTATCTCTCAATTATGGAACCCGCAATAGTTCTTAGCATTTCTGTGGCTGCCGTGGTGATTGCCATCACTGGAGTTTCGATTTATACTTCTTTTGGCCCTCCTAGCAAGGAATTGAACGATCCGTTCGATGACCACGAAGATTAGTGCGATGTCTACGACGGGCTACGTCTACGTAGACAAACATTGCTGTTGCTTGTCGCAGTTTTCTTCATAAGCAGCTGCCGTATCGGGTGAAATGACTATGGAAATCATAGCTAATTACCCAGACATGATATTTGTAAGTGGGTTACGGCATAAGCCGTAACCCACACTACTTTGGATGTTTTTTAATTGGAAGTCTCTAATGGCTTGCCACTACCTGTCCTTCCAGGCGAACCAGTCGGTCTGCCAAAAGTTTCTCAAGGTCTTCTAGTGCCTTGGTGAAACCTTTAATACCTTCGTCTAGTTTGTCAGTTGCCATGCGGTCAGCAGCATGCATCTTGTCATAACTAGCTTTGTCAATGGATATCTTTTCGATTTCCAAGCTTGCTGCCTTCGCAGGGTCAAGTTTGCGTGGCAGTTCTCCAACAGTTGCTTGCAATTCAGCCAGAAGTGAAGGTGAAATGGTCAGCAAATCACTACCTGCAAGTTCAGTAATTTCACCAAGGTTACGGAAACTAGCTCCCATAACTTCGGTTTTATAGCCAAATTTCTTGTAGTAGTTGTAGATTTTGGTGACAGACAAAACACCTGGATCTTCGGGTGCTGGGTAGCTATCGCGTCCGGTATCTTTTTTGTACCAGTCGAGAATCCGACCGACGAAGGGAGAAATCAGGGTAATGCCGGCTTCAGCACAGGCGATCGCTTGGTGAAGACCAAACAACAAAGTAAGGTTACAGTGAATACCTTCTTTTTCCAGAATTTCCGCAGCGCGAATACCTTCCCAAGTGCTGGCGATTTTAATTAAAACGCGATCGCGGCCAATTCCGGCAGCTTTATACTGGGCAATTAATTCCCGTGCTTTAGTTACGGTAGCTTCGGTATCATAGGACAAGCGAGCATCCACTTCCGTAGATACGCGACCGGGAATGATTTGCAAAATCTTTAGTCCAAAGGCAACTGCCAAACGGTCAAAAGCCAGAGAAACTATCTGTGCTTGGGTGGCTCCGGCTCCAGCATCTTTCTTCGCTTGGAGTAAAGTTTGATCGACAATTCCCTGATATTCTGGCATTTGTGCCGCAGCAGTAATCAGCGAAGGATTGGTGGTAGCGTCTTGGGGTTTAAACTTTTCAATTGCCTGGATATCCCCTGTATCTGCGACTACAACAGTCACTTGTCGCAATTGTTCCAGTAAATTCTTAGACATAAAATACTCCGTGATGTTTGTTACAGGATTTACTTATTCCCCAGTTCTTTACACTCTTTACTCTTCCTTCAATTCTGATTCTGGCAATTTTTCTTAATGATTGCCCAATTTTGCTTACTATCTTGAGCCACAGCCTTATTCTAAGTGCCTTATGCCGAAATTGGCTGTCCAATGGAATGCACTTTGATTAAACTAGTTGTTCCTGATTTACCAATTGGAACACCAGAGGTAATTACTACTTTATCGCCCTTATTCGCTAGACCCATGTCTACAACTGTGTTCACTACATTAGTAAACATCTCTTCAGCATTGTGGACTGGTGGAATCAGCAAAGCTTCCACACCCCAAGAAAGTGCTAGCTGACGGTAAGCGGTAATGTCGGAGGTGAGGGCAATAATGGGAGAAGTCGGCCGATATTTAGAAACCATTCTCGCCGTACTTCCTGATGAAGTGTTACAAAGAATTGCCCGTGAGCCTGTTTCATAGGCGATGCGACAGACGGATTCTGCCACAGATTCAGTAACGCTAAGACTGCCCGCTTCATGACACCAAGCGTGTTTGCTACCCTCATCTAGAGCTTGTTCTGTCCGCACGGCGATGTTGTGCATCATCTGGACGGCGGCGACGGGATATTGTCCGACAGCTGTTTCACCAGAAAGCATTACCGCATCTGTTCCATCCAAGATCGAGTTAGCAACATCGGTTGCTTCGGCGCGGGTGGGATCGGGAGCGCTAATCATCGACTCTAGCATTTGGGTGGCTGTAATCACCGGCTTACCAGCACGATTGCAACGGCGAATAATATCTTTTTGAATTAGGGGTACTTCGTGAATTGGTACTTCCACCCCTAAATCGCCACGGGCAATCATAATCGCGTCGGCAACGTTCAGAATAGAGTCAAAGTTTTCTACTGCCTCCGATCTTTCGATTTTGGCAATTAAGCGAATCGAAGCGCCAGCGGCTTCAATCATGCGCTTGGCGGGTTCTAAATCTTGTGGTGATCGCACAAAAGACACCGCCACCCAGTCTACACCCAACTGAATCCCAAAACGCAGATCCAGCAAGTCTTTTTCGGTGATTGAACTGACAGGTAAAGGAGTTTGGGGCAGGTTTACTCCCTTGTGCGTAGAAATTAACCCGCCATTTTTCACTTGGGCCCGAATGCGATCGGCATCGCGATCGGTAACTATCAATTTGACACGACCATCATTAATTAAAATTGGTTCGCCTGGTCGCACCATTGCGAACAAAGTTGGTAATGGTAAGGGTAGTTCGTCAATACTCTCACCCTTTTCTTGCAAAACAAAAGTAACTTCAGTACCAGCTTCTAAATTTAAGCCTTCCGGTGGTAAAGTTCCCAAGCGAATTTTGGGGCCACACAGGTCTTGCATAATGGCGATCGGCTTTTGCAACTCAGTACTAATCTGCCTGAGATAGTGAGCCGTTTGGGCGTGGAATTCATAAGCTCCGTGGGAAAAATTCAGCCGTGCCACGTTCATTCCAGCTTTTACCAAGGCTTGCAGCTTTTCCGGTGCAGATGTAGCCGGGCCAACAGTACAAATGATTTTGGTTCGACGCATAGGGATTGGGGGTTGAGGAGTAACCTGCAAATTTGGATGCTTTGAGCGCTCGCACAAAACATCCAAATTCACACGTGCTTCATATCACTGGTTTGCTAAATAAAAATACTAGATTCCGTTTTATTTTCGGAGTATTTACCATTTGACCCAAATCCCAAAAGTCCCTAGTCAAGAGTCAGCAGTCACAAGTTAATGACCAATGACTAATGACTAATGACTAATGACTAATCAAACCACAGCCGCAGTCGGGGCGAGTTGTTCTTTCTGTGACATAGACAACATCAAGTCAATCACGCGATTTGAGTAACCCCACTCGTTGTCATACCAGGCTATTACCTTGAAGAAGTTGGAATTCAACTCAATCCCAGCACCTGCGTCGAAGATACTGGAATGGGTATCACCTTGAAAATCTGTGGAAACTACTTCTTCATCTGTGTAGCCCAAGATACCCTTTAGTGAACCTGCGGCAGCCTCCTTCATAGCAGCACGGATTTCCTGATAACTGGTGGCTTTGGCTGTTTTGAAAGTTAAATCAACTACAGAGACATCGGGAGTCGGAACTCGTAATGCCATCCCAGTTAACCTGCCCTTCAATTCTGGTAAAACCAGTGCTACGGCTTTCGCTGCGCCTGTGGAAGAGGGAATAATATTTTGGGATGCACCTCGACCACCCCGCCAGTCTTTCTTGCTGGGGCCGTCTACAGTTGGCTGAGTCGCAGTCATGGCATGGACTGTGGTCATCAACCCTTCTGTCAACCCAAAGTTGTCATTAATGACCTTAGCGATGGGAGCTAGACAATTTGTAGTGCAGCTAGCATTGGAGACAATGATATCCTTACTAGGGTCAAATAGGTGATGATTGACACCCATTAACAGGGTAGTAACTCTATCTGGATCTTTGGTGGGAGCGGAAATTACCACTCGCTTTGCACCTGCCTTCAGATGGTTTGCAGCTCCTTCGTAATCAGTGAAGAGTCCGGTAGCTTCCACGACATAATCTGCACCTAATTTTCCCCAAGGTAACTCTGCTGGATTCCTAACTGATACACAAGGAATAAAATGTCCGTCAATCAGGATGCCGTCTTCCTTGGCTTCAACCTTCTGCTTTAATTTACCGTGGGTTGAGTCGTACTTTAATAGGTAAGCGAGGTTATCTGGTGGTACTAGGTCGTTAATGCCCACAAACTCAATGTTGGGGTTATCGATGCCAGCACGAAGCACAAGTCGTCCGATTCGACCGAAGCCATTGATACCAACTTTCAATTTAGTCAAGATTAAACCTCCCGTTGTGGAAGTTGAACAAAAGGAGAAAGTTAAAAGTCAAAATAGATTGCCTTTTACTCTTTACTCTTTGATCCTGACAGTCTCAGTCGGCTAAGGCATATTTACTTGGCATATTTTAAGGATTGGGCATGGGGCATTAGGAGTGCTGAGTGCTGAGTGCTGAGTTAGGAGTTAGGAGTTAGGAGTTAAGAGTTAGGAGTTTTGTTTATCTCCTTGTCCCCTCATCTCCCTGCTCCCCTGCTCCCCTGCTCCCCTGCCCCCAATTCAAGTAGGTTGGACAAACCGCTTAATTTCACCACAGGCAATATAAGACTTACCATCTGGTGCGGTTTTGACTTCATCAACGACGTAAAGCATTCCTTCCTCGCGCACCGATCGCGGAAAACGCATATTCCAATCTGGTTCATATCCGTCGGAAACCACCCTAGCGCGTAGCTTGCTGCCATCTTTAACACATTGAACTAAAATGCTGTCCCCTACACTGTCAGTTGTAGGAAGATCGGCAGCACTGGCAGGGCCTTTGGAAGCTTTACCTGTGTTAGCTCTATTGGATTGTCTAGGGGCAACAAAGATATCTGCTTCACCGGGTTGAGCAAAACGAGTGATTTTACCACGTACCCGGTAGAAAGTAGCATCGCTTGAGAGTTCCAACCCTTCAACAACATAGCGTGCCCCCTCGGCACGAATGGCGCGGGGAAACTGGATGTTCTTGGTTGGATCGTAGCCTGCGGACATGACCTTGACCCGCAGTTTACCCCCTTCACGAACGCAGTGCAATTCAACACCTGAACCGACTTCATTCACAATGGGCATGGCGTACACTTCATCGCCAGTAGTGACACCGCGACCTACCAAATCGCTGCGATTGCGCGTCATCGTTTGGTAAGTCTGATCCCGCATCTCTTTCCGTCCAGCATTGCCTAAAGCTTTTTGAGCGATCCGACTGGCGAAATATTCAAGCTGATCGATTTCTTCAGCAATTTCAAAATTCTCATTCAACCCTTTATCCCGCAAATCTTTCACAAGCGATCGCAGGGTTTGTTCAGCTTCCTGATGCTTGCCATGTTCAGCGAGATTAAGGCTAGTCTCTTTGGCCTTAGCAATGGTAAGGCGACTCAGTTCCAGAATGATATGGCTTGTAGCAGCAAAAGCTGCTTCCTCAACAGTGCCAACTTTGGCAACGACATCAACTGTACCTGAAACGCTTTGAATGCGGTCATCTTGCACAACATCGGCGCTGTAATGCAACTTCATCACAGGTAAATCGCCAACTTGAGCGCTTGATATCCCCAGACTCAAACCGAGAAGTTTGTCCTCATCCTCGTAAAGCTCTCCTAAGGTGATGACAGCTTGACCTGCGTCATTCTGGCTAACTTTAGCCAGACTTAATGTATCAACCAGGCTGACACCATCAGCTAATTCAAGTGTCACCTTGAGGTTCTGTCCCACTACTGCTCTGAGACTGTCTAGCTCAATACTAAACACTTCAGTTGCTTCGTCGATGCTCTGAATAAAATAGAAGTTGCCTGTGGCTGCCCTTGCCATTCCAATCAGCAGGTCTTCATTGAAACCCTGAGCAAAACCTAACGTAGTTGTGATAATGCCTTCCTCAGCTTTTTGCCCTGCTGTCGCCGTCAGTATTTTGGGGTCTTGAATGCCCATATTGGCGTGACCATCGGTAAGCAGGAGAACACGGTTGATTTTTTGCGGATCGAGTCGCGTTTTCACGTGTTCACAACCTTTGAGCCATCCCCCCGATAAGTTGGTAATACCGCCTGCTCTCACCTTGCGAATAGAATTTTTCAGTGCGGCTTTGTTAGTCACAGCCTGGGGTGACACAACGCTGTCCACTTCATCGTCGTAAACGACTACTGAGAGAATGTCATCTGGCTCAAGTCGATCCACCACAGACTCAGCGGCTTTGAGTGCGTGATGCAAAGGAGCGCCTGCCATAGAGCCGGAACGGTCAATTACAAGCGAAAGGTTAAGATTACGTCGAGGAGATTTAGCTATGTCAGCACGAAAACGTAGCAGAATATTTGTCTTTAATGAAGATCCTGCGGTGAGGATAGATTGGTCAAATTCGTAACTTGTCTTAATCATTTTTTATATTCCTCAGAATTGTCTTTTATCAGCTACAAGCCTTGTAATACATAGACAATAAGTGCTTTATTTAGTTTACCCAGAAATAAGTTTGTTCAGTATAGAGATGGAATTTAATGTAAAATTTTATAGTTTTCGTACTTTACCAGCGTAGACAAAGCCCGTTATGGGCATTCTCGACTCTCTGGTACTGAAAGGCGATCGCACTGGTCACAATTGCGGGAAACTGTAAGCAGATATATTAGGAGAGGAGAACCTAATGAGTTGGACTAAAGTTCTTGCAGCCGATGCACTTTCCCCAGGTACGCGAGAAGTGGTGAAAGTTGGCAACCGGAAAATTTTGCTTTTGAATCACGAAAGTCAGCTTTATGCTGTAGACAACACTTGTCCTCACTTAAAATTACCTTTGAAAAGTGGGAAAATAAATGAGAATGGCGCAATTGTTTGTTCCTTCCATCACAGTGCTTTTGACCTGCGGACTGGTGAGGTAAAAGATTGGTGTTCTTGGCCACCTGGTGTAGGTAAGGTACTCTCGTTAGTTTCACAACCAAAGGCACTACCAGTGTTTCCGATTCGTGTTGAAGAGGGCAGTATCTGGGTTGATGTCCAAGAGGAATAGCACTCTTTGCCTGAATTGATACCGTTTCTATGTGAAGCTGCATATCTTTACCTCCGGCTACGCCGTTTCCTAAAGCATCAGGGGATTAACAAGGGGTCTTTAATGTGCATCTTTATACAGAATTGGTATTACCGAAACAGTGCTAAGTAAAAAAACAATAAAAACCCCAGCCGATAAGTTTAGCTGGGGTTTCTATCAAGATTTACCTATTTCAGAAAGATTGGAACTATTGAATGAGAAAATAGAACCTCTTCTCAAGTAGTTTGAACGCTTTGCTGTGATGTAATATTGGGTTGTGTGTTACCATTGCCAGCTTCTATAGAAGCTGTAGCACTTTGAGATTGGCCTAAATTCACTTTGAATACCTTGTTCTGCTCTTGCTCCAGTTTCGGTAAATTCAAAATTAAAATCCCATCTTTTAAGTCTGCCTTAACTTGTTGATTCTGAACTTTGGTTGGTAGAGGTATTACTCTAGTGAAATTGCCATACCGGAATTCAGAATGAACTTTAGCGTTAGATTGGGAATGTTTTTCGTAACGATGCTCACCAGCTATCGAAACTGCATCTTGAGTAACTTGAATATCCAAGTCTTTAGCTTCCACGCCTGGAATCTCAACTCTTAATAGCAACTCTGAACCATTATCATGTAATTCAACCGCAGGAACCCACGCTGTTCTCGGTGATGCAGAAATCTCGGAGTTACCGCGCTCGGCTACTGTAAGCTCAGAGAATAATTGATCCATTTGACGACGCAGAATTTCCATTTCACGGAATGGTTCCCAACGAATGAGTGCCATACTTTAATCTCTCCTTAACTTTCTAATTCAATCTTGGGTAATCAAACAAAGTTTTAGAGGTATTTTTTAGAGAGGAGCTTTATTTGCTTTGTTTCTTCTCTCTAGTAAGTAATTTAATAAAAGAAGAATCTAAAAACAGTTGGGTAAACCGTACAGCCATAGGTTGGATTTACCGTATCAAACAAAAAAAGGATGAAAAGCTTGAGAATAGTTAATGTCCAAAGTAAATAGGCAATCGTAAATTAAACTATATTATGTAATGTAAATTTAATTAAATTCGCTTGTAGTCAGAAGCTCTAGCCCGATCTAAGGGTTAGATTGACAAAGACGCTGGACGTAGCTTGCCGTATGAAGACTTGCTAACGCTTTTGGCGTCTCCCCAATTCGAAGGGCTATGGTGTGAACACAAGTAGAAAAAAGCTCGATTTCCCATTGTTCTCAGATTTATCTCGTTCCCATGCAGAGCATGGCAATGGCTGATTGCGGCTGCCTCTAGTTAGACATGGAGTCAGAGACTCAATGAATGCATTCTCAGTCGGAGACTGAGAACGAGTCAAGCCTCATCAAGCTAGGTTTTTAGGGCTTGTGTGTACACTGTAGCTTTGGCTGTTTGGGATTCTTCGGATTTAATTAAGTAATGAAGCAGACATGAGATAAACAGTTATCCTGCTTTATATGCAACTTTTATATACACCCAGCGCTGAAGTATAGTTGTAAGCGACGATGATTTTATTTACAATCTGGTGACAGAGTTTTGCTTTCTGATTTTATGTTCAGTTTTATTCCAGAAATTCTTTCTGATTGAAAATTAACTTAGTAACTGATATGGATGCTCAAAAAATAAAAATTTTATTAGTTGATGACAACTTAGAGAATTTACATTTTTTATCAGACATCCTTCAACACCAAGGTTATCAGGTAGAAAGTGTCATTTCTGAACAATTGGCAATCAATACAGCACTTGCTTCTCTCCCGGATTTGCTTTTGCTAAATGTTCTCATTATAAAGAAAGATAATTATCAATTATGTCAATATTTGAAAGCCAACGATCAAACTCAGGATATTCCGATAATTATTTTCGGAATATTCGATGATTTTTTGGAAAAAGTAAGCGTTTTCAATTTAGGCAATATTGACTATATTACTCAACCATTCCAAACCAAAGAAGTTTTATTACGGGTGCAAAATCAACTCACTCTCCAAAGACTGAAAAAACAGTTAAAAGAAAAAAATGCCCAGCTGCAACAGGAGATTAAAGAGCGTCAACGGATTACAGTTGAGTTAAATATTTGCAACAGACAAATAGAAGATATTTTTAAAGAAATTCCCGTTAGCATTAGCAAAGCCTTTTGTAGAGAAGTTTATCAAAGCGAACGCCTGGTAGTCGAAGCCGCCCTGAAGAAGAGTGAAAGTCAGTATCGGCTCCTAGTGGAGACATCTCAGGACATGATCTGGTCGGTGGACATTGATGGACTAATTACCTTTGTCAATCCAGCAGTCAAGCAGATTTATGGCTACGAACCGCAAGAAATGATCGGGCGTGCCTTAATTGATTTCATCTCACCTACACAAGTTGCTCAAGATAAAGTAGCCTTTGAGGGTGTTCTTCAGGGAAAGTCTATCTTTCAGCATGAAACTACCTGTGTAGCTAAAGATGGTACTTTACTTTATCTAATGTTGAATGCGATCGCATTACGCAACGAAGAGGGTCAAGTTATAGGCATGACGGGCACTGCTAGTAATATTACGCAGCGCCGAGGTGTAGAAAAATTACTCCAAGAAAGCGCGATTAAGCTCCGCAATCATAATCTCGTGCTGACAAAATTGGCACAAAATCAAACGCTTTATCAAGGTGATTTGAAAACAGCCTTGAGTAAAATCACAGAAGCAGCTGTCAAAAATATTGGCATGGAACGAGCTAGTGTCTGGCTGTATGACGCAACAGGCATAGAAATCCAGTGTTTCGATCTATTTGAGGGCAGTTGCAATCAACATAGCGAAGGACTTTCCTTATCAGTGGCAGACTATCCAATTTATTTTGCAGCTTTGCAGCAAAACCAATCAATCGCCGCAGATGATGCTCATACCGATCCCAGAATTAAAGAATTTTCTGCCTCTTACTCAAGATTAAACATCACCTCTATACTCGATACACCCATTAGGTTGGAGGGAAAGACCGTAGGAGTTTTATGTCTGGAGGCAGTAGAAGTTACTCATCATTGGACGCTAGAAGACCAAAATTTCGCTCGCTCTCTGGGTAATTTAGTATCTTTGGTATTGGAGGCAAAAGAACGCCAACGCGCAGAAGCAGCACGACGAGCTTCTGAAGAAAAGTTAGCATCCGCTTTCCGGTCATCTCCCGATCCAATTGCCTTAATTACTGTTCCCAACAAATGCTATATCGAAGTAAACGACAGCTTTTGTCGGTTTTTTGGTTATTCTCGCTCTCAAGTGATCGATCGCACCGATGAAGAATTACATATTTGGGTGAATCCAGAAGAATATAATTTTCTTACCCACATTCTGCAACAAGCAAAAGCCATCCGCAACTATGAAATTGATGTCTGCACTTCAACAGGAGAAATCAAGACAACACTGTTGAGTGCAGAAATGATCGAGATTGATGAGCGATGGTACGTACTGGGAACCGCGAAAGATATTACTGAACGCAAACAGGCAGAAAATGAAAGCCGTTTGTTGCTGTTGACAACCCAAGCTATTACTCGCGCTAGTGATGTCAACAGCGCCTTAGCAGTGGTCTTGCGCTTAATTTGTCACACCATTGGCTGGGATTTTGGTGAAGCCTGGATACCTAATGAAGATGGGACTGTTTTAGAACACAGTCTGGGGTGGTACGGAGAGGAAAGCAGCTTAGAAGAATTCTGCCAGCAAAGCCAAACTTTTAAATTTGCTCTGGGAGCGGGATTACCAGGAAGAGTTTGGCAGAGTCAAGAACCAGAATGGATAAAAGATGTTTCTAAAGTTACAGAACCAGTTTTCTTGCGATCGCCACAAGCCGCAAAGGTAGGATTCAAAGCTGGTTTTGGTGTTCCCATACTGGCTGGGAACCAAGTATTAGCTGTTTTAGTGTTTTTTAAACGTAGCTCAGTATTGGTAGATCGGCGTTTGCTCTTGCTAGTCAGTGCTGTTGCGGCTCAATTGGGTGGGTTGATTGAGCGCAAAACCTTAGAACAAGAATTAGCGCTCAGAGAAGCTCGTCTCAA
This sequence comes from Nostoc sp., assembly GCF_036917375.1. Taxonomy (GTDB): domain Bacteria; phylum Cyanobacteriota; class Cyanobacteriia; order Cyanobacteriales; family Nostocaceae; genus Nostoc. Next base: position 10,037 of record NZ_JBALDN010000092.1, on the reverse strand, counting down.
TGCTTTTTTTAGCAGTGCTCCCGTCGGCATGAATATTGTAGATAACCAGCTGCGGTTTGTGCAAATTAACCAACTGCTAGCGGAGATTAATGGACTACCCCAGCAAGCTCATATTGGCAAGACCATCCATGAAGTCTTACCCGACATCGCCCCTTTAGTAGAACCAATTTATCAACAAGTTCTGATAACTGGTCAACCGATTATTAATCAAGAATTAAGCAGTATATCAATCAAACAACCAGATATTATCCGCCACTTCTTAGCTTCTTATTTTCCGATTATTGGTGAAAGCGATCGCCCCTCTGGTGTTGGCACAGTTTTAGTAGAAATAAGCGAACTACATGCAGCGTTACGCGAACGCAAACACGTCGAACAAGAACTGCGTTTAGTCAACGAACGCCTACAATATCTGCTCACCTCTAGCCCTGTAGTCATTTATAGCAGCAAAACATCAGAGGATTTTGGCATTACTTTTATTAGTGAAAACGTTAAAGAAATGGTGGGCTATGAAGCGCGGGAATTTATCGAGAACTCCAGTTTTTGGCTCGATCGCGTTCATCCACAAGATATTAAACCGATCTCAGAAAAATTTTCCCATCTTATTAAGCAGGAGTACATTTCTTACGAATACCGTTGGTTACACGCTGACGGAACTTATCACTGGTTCTACGAAGAGATGAGGTTAATTCGTGACGAAGCGAATTCCCCGATCGAATGGGTTGGTTATTGGGCAGACATTAACGCTCGCAAATTGGCAGAACTGGCTTTGCAATCAGGTCAGCAACGATATCAACTTCTCGCAGAAGCCTCACCAGCTTGTATATTTCATACTGATGTAGATGGCAATGTTTTATATTTTAATCAACGCTGGAGTGAAATTACTGGATATAGTTTAGAAGAATCTCTGGGAACACATTGGGCAAATGCCGTACATCCAGACGACCGCGAGCAGCTATTGTTGGCATGGAATCAAGCAACAGCTGCTAAGTCAACCTATAAATACGAACATCGTTTTTTGCATGATGATAGTACAGTTGTCTGGGTAATTTGTCATGCTTTGCCAGAATTTAGAGATGATGGAGAAATTAAAGGCTACATCGGTACAATTACAGATATTACTGAGAGAAAATTGGCAGAAGAAGCCTTGCGTGAGAGTGCAGAGCGAGAAAGAGCGATCGCGCAAGTGATTCAAAGAATGCGCCAAACACTGGATTTAGAGACGATATTTGCGGCGACAACCGAAGAATTGCGCCAAGTACTTAACTGCGATCGGGTTGTTGTCTATCGTTTCAATCCCGACTGGAATGGGGAATTTGTTTCTGAATCAGTGGGTAACGATTGGATTTCTCTTATAGAAGAACATAACAACGATCCTCATCTTACAGAAGGTGTTTTACAAGATGGGCGTTGTCTAGCGAAAATTTTGGATAGCGCAGATAACCAGGTGGAATATCCCGATCTGCAAGTAACCCCAGGTGCAAGTTTCCTCTGTGTCCCAGATATTTACAACGCTGAATTTCATCCTGCTTATATCCATCTCTTAGAGCGTTTTCAGGCCAAAGCCTATATTATTGTTCCGATTTTACATGGTAGTCAGCTTTGGGGATTGCTGGCGAGTTATCAAAATTCCGATCCCCGCCAATGGAAACCAGGAGAAATCAACATCGTAGTTCAAATTGGCAATCAGTTGGGTGTTGCTTTACAGCAGGCACAATTGCTAGCGCAAACTCAAAGGCAGTCACAAGCATTGCAAGAAGCTGTGATCGTTGCTGATGCTGCTAATCGTGCCAAAAGCGAATTCCTGGCCAACATGAGTCACGAACTGCGTACCCCACTCAATGCCATCCTTGGTTTTACCCAAGTCATGAGCCACGATCGCGATTTATCAACTGAACATCAGCAAAATCTAGCAATCATCAATCGTGCTGGCGAACATCTCCTGAATTTAATCAACGACATTTTGGAAATGTCTAAAATCGAAGCTGGCAGAATAACCTTAAATCTCAACAGCTTTGACTTAATTCGCCTCTTAGAAAACCTTGAAGAGATGTTGCGCTTCCGCGCCACCTCCAAAGGATTAGAATTGGTCTTTGAATATACATCTCAGCTTCCCCAATACATTCAAGTTGACGAAAGTAAACTGCGTCAAGTCTTGCTTAACCTCCTGGGAAATGCCATCAAATTTACCGATACTGGCAGGGTGACGCTGCGGGTGGGGATTGGGGAGCAGGGGAGCAGGGGAGCAGGGGAGCAGGGGAGCAGAGGAGCAGAGGAGCAGGGGAGCAGAGGAGCAGGGGAGCACAAGAGAATAATTAATCCCCAATACCCACTTGCCCTGAGCGTAGCCGAAGGGATGCCCAATGCCCAATGCCCACTTGTCCTGAGCGAAGTCGAAGGGATGCCCAATGCCCAATCCCTAACCTTTGAGGTACAAGACACTGGTCGCGGTATTGCCCCACAAGAAATTGACTTGCTCTTTGAAGCTTTTGGGCAAACTGAAACCGGAAGAAAATCGCAACAGGGAACAGGACTAGGTTTAGCAATTAGCCGCAAATATGTGCAACTAATGGGAGGAGATATTAGCGTCACTAGCACTATTGGCGAGGGAAGTAAATTTACTTTTGATATTCAAATTGGTCTAGCTATAGCCAGCGAAATTCAAATTGAACAAACTAGACCCCAAGTTATTAGTTTAGCGCCTGCTCAAAGTGAATATCGTATTTTAGTAGTTGATGATTCCACAGACAGCCGCTTAGTGTTAAAGAAAATTCTGACATCTATCGGTTTTGCAGTTCAGGAAGCAATAAATGGCATTGAAGCGATCGCACTTTGGCAGACATGGCAACCACATCTAATCTTAATGGATATGCGAATGCCAATTATGGACGGCTACGAAGCCACAAAACTTATTAAAACTAGAGAAAAAACCTCAATCCAAAATACCGAATCTCAAATCCCTAATTGGAAGACAATTATTATTGCCTTAACTGCTAATGCTTTTGAGGAACAACGAGAAGCAATAATCAAAGCGGGTTGCGATGATTATATTAACAAGCCTTTTCGCGAGGAAGAATTACTAGAAAAGTTAAGTGAATATTTGGGAGTTCAATATATTTATCAAGAAGAAAGCTATCAGCTAACAAACCTAAAACAACAAAGACCAAAATCAATATTGACGCTCACGGATTTAGTGAATCTATTATCTGAAATGTCGCCTGAATGGGTGAAACAGTTATATACTGCCGCCGCTCAATGTAGTGATGACCTAATTTTAGAATTGATTGAGCAAATACCCTCAGAAAATGCTGTCCTGCAAAATTTTATCAAGAATTTAGCTCATGATTTTCAATTCGAAAAAATTATGGAATTGACAAGTATTGCAGGAGCAATACGGTTCGGTTAAAGGGGAAAGGGGAAAGGGACTCATGTTTTGAATACATCCTTTACCTTTACCCGCAAACCCATTCCCCAGACCATAAGGAAAGTGAAAAATGCTTATCTGAACCGTATTGATTGCAGGAGTATTATTCAGTTAATAACAATTGTGGCAAAAGTGACAATGCAAACCTATGTTGAAGTATAAAATTGTACGCTTAAAAACGTGATAAATCGCCGTCTCTACGAAAGACTGATTATTGTAGAGAGGGCGATTCATCGCGTCTTTTGCTTTAACCGAACAGTATTGGGAGTCATTAAATTTTGAATTTTAGATTTTTCCTTCAATTCAAAGTCCAAAATTCAAAATTATTTTACCGTAAACGTCCCGATCGCAATGTACTAATAATTAACCACAAACCCAATAAACTAGCGACTGCAAACAGGATGGTGCTTAAAAAAGATAGCTGAGTTGTTTGCGCTCTGGTGGAAATAATTGCCGCACCCATAATCAGCGAACCCACTAAAATACTAAAAGATAGGCGGTTAGCGGCATCGTCCATAGTGCGCCGGACACCATCTAAACCCCGCAGTGATAGATTCCACTGTAAGGTTTCTGAGGTAACTCGGTCTAATAATAGTTCGATTTGGCGGGGAGATTGGAGAGACAGACTTTTAATATCTAAGGCTGTCCGTAATAGCGATCGCACTGGATTATCGCCCAGTAATTGCCGACGAAACAAGTCTGTAATTAATGGTTTGACTTCATCAAAAAAATTAAGCTCTGGGTTGAATGTCCGCGCCACCCCTTCTAAATTCGCTAGGGTTTTGGCATACAAACCCATATTACTAGGCAACCTAATTTTATTGTTGCGGGCAACTTGTAAAACTTCATAAATTATCTGACTGAAGTTTATTTGTGTGAGGCTGACATTGTGATACTTTCGCAACATACGATCGTAATCATTTTCTAACCGCGATAAAATCACTGGTTGAGCAGAATCAGATAGCTGTAAAGTTAACTGAGCGCACCTTTGAGCATCTAAATCAACGATCGCTAACAACATCTCTGTTAATATCTGCTGTGTCCGAGGATCGAGTCTTCCCACCATGCCACAATCTAAAAGAGCGACACGCCCATCTTTGAGATAAAACAAGTTTCCTGGATGGGGATCGGCGTGAAAAAAACCATCAATATATAGTTGTTGGAAAAATACCCGAAATAACAAAGTAGTTATTTCTTTACGCTTTTCGGCAGAGTCTTTAACGTTGGGGTCATTATCCAAATCCGCCGCCAGGAACGGTACTCCATCGAGCCATTCCATTACCAGCAATTTCTCTGTGGTCAATTCCCAGTTAATTTCCGCAACTACTATTTGTGTAGGATCGTACCAGCGACTCTTGGATAAGTTGCGCCGCAGTTGGTCTGTAAAACCCGCTTCCCGTGTAAAATCCAACTCAGCTTCTAAAGCTTTGGTAAATTCTTCGGCGATGGATTTGATTTCGTAGGTTTGCCCAAAATCAGTCCGCGCTACTAAATCGGCAATACCTTGAATTAAAGCAATATCTTGAGCAATGGTCAGATCGATTCCCGGACGTTGCACTTTCAGAGCGACTTCTCGACCGTCTGCTAGTGTAGCTCGATGTGTCTGGGCAATCGATCCTGCTGCTACGGGGATCGGGTTAACAGTGCTGAAGGTTTCTGCTAATGGACGTTTTAATTCTTTGCGAAGGATTATTTCTATCTCTGACCAAGGAACTGGCGGTACTTCATCTTGTAGAGTTGATAGTTCCTCAATGTAGGCAGCGTTCAGTAAATCTGGACGTGTAGACATTAGCTGGCCAAGTTTGACGTAAACTGGCCCCAAGTCTACCAAAATATTTTTTAGAACCGCAGGTGTCGGCAGCTGGGGTTCATCAGCTTTGCCACCAGTAAGTAACCTTCGCATATAGTCCCAGCCATTGCGAAGGAAGACTTCCAGGATTTCTCGTTGACGGGGAACAGTTTGGGTGAGGAACATTTTGTAAAAAACTGCAAAGAGGCAGAGGAGTTAAAGAGGTAGACAGCAGGGGATGACAATACAACGGAAATCGGCTCTAGTTTTGATGCAAGTCACAAGTTTTGCTAGCTGCGGCACAATCTTGAAATCTTTTTATGGATGATTGTACGGCTTCGTGGAGCTTCTGTTCGTTCAGCATTCGTTTGACATAACTAGAGTAGGAATCCCCACCGTGCAATAAGCGATGGGAGCAAGAAAATCCTTTGGACGGAGAAATATATTTTTAATAGGCAGTAATAGAATCGATTGCCATTGTCTTGGCCAGAGGCTAAAAGTTAATAATGTCCATAACTGTCAGATAGAATAACAGACAGTCAAGTTATAATGTGAAAATAGACTTTTTCGCCTCTGCCAAGGGTTCTAACTTTTATAGCAGATCGGTAAATCGGGAATCACTTTGGAGAATTTTAAGGATCTGCTTGATTTCCTGGGTACGTTCTTTTTTGACAACGAGGGTGACATTGCGATCGCGCACAATCACCACATCCTCTAAACCAATAGTAACAACTACATCCTCTGGATTTGAAGCGTAAATAATCGCCCCTTGCGTATCTAAACCTACGTGAGTAGCGAGTTCCACATTGGGAGTATCTTCCGTTTTCAGTAAGCGTTCGATCGCATTCCAATCTCCTAAATCATCCCAACCAAAATCAACTGGCAAAACGTATGCTAGAGTTGTCTTTTCCATTAACGCATAGTCTATACTCTTCTTAGGCAACTGGGGATAGATATCAGGGCCATGTTGTTCTAAAGGTTCGATAATTTCTGGAGCATGGGTATGTAGTTCCTTGAGAACAACCCCTGCCCGAAAAACGAACATTCCACTATTCCAGCTAAAACGTCCCGTAGATAAAAAAGTTTCTGCCGTTTCCCGGTCGGGCTTTTCAGTAAAGCGGTTCACGTGATAAGCTGGCAACTCATTAAAGCTACCTATTTTTTCACCTTGTTCAATGTAGCCGTAACCGGTTGATGGAAAAGTAGGCTTGATCCCCAGTGTAACGATCGCTGCTGTGCTTGTTGCCAGTTGCGTAGCTGCATTTAATGTGTGTGCAAACGCCTCTTGGTTAGCAATCCAGTGGTCAGCAGGGAAAAAGCCAATCACAGCGTCTTCACCATAGCGCTGCTTGATTTCTAAACTTGTCCAAGCAACGGCTGCGGCAGTGTCTCTGCCTTCCGACTCAATCAGCAAGTTTTCAACTGGTAAATCGGGTAGTTGTTGTCTTACGCCTTCAGCTATCTGACTAGAAGTGATGACCCACAGGGAATCCCACCTGCCACCGAGTTCAATCAATCGATCGGCGGTTGCTTGTAATAGACTTCTAGAGCTACCATCAAGACTTAAAAATTGCTTGGGTCGGTCTTTGCGGCTTAGGGGCCAAAAACGTTCACCTTTACCACCAGCTAGGATTACGGGGAACAATAAAGTATTCATGTTGTCATACACGCCTACCGAAGAACATTACAAGTTTACAGTGAGCTTTTCCACTGGCAATATTTGTAGCTTGGATTAACATACTTTTAGGGAGTGGTTGAGTGGGGAGATAATTGTGATAAAACAAGTCGAATGGTCGGAAAATCCGGTTACGTCTCAGCAAGTAGTAGAGTTTGAAAGTGACGTGCGATCGTCGCAAATTCAACGGACAGAAAATCAAGTAACACCAGCACCAGTAGCCGACTCAGAGGAGGAGCAGGTCGAACTAAACCAGCCAGCGAATCCGAACCGTAGCATCATCGAATCTGTGGGCGCGTTTCCCAATCAGCTTTCTGAGAGACTGGGCTTAACCATGCCTCGATGGCTGTTATGGTTTATGACGGTTGTCATTGGCATCATCTTATCTGGGCTGCTGGTGTCAACATTAGCGCTGTGGACTCCTTTATGGAGCAATCTAGATCGAACAGACGACGATTTAGGAACTACTGCTAAAGACGAAGTAAAAATCCCATTACCAGGAGAGTTATGGGGCAAACTCTCCCAGTACAAGCTTTCACGTCCGATGAATATTTTAATCATGGGGATTGAACCAGTCAGCGGTACCGTTGATGGCTCACCAGAAAGCTTTGCCGGGAAAAGCGACTCCATGCTGCTGGTACGACTGAACCCTAGCGAAAAATCTGTAAGGGTGCTTTCCATTCCCAAAGATACAATGATCGCCATCCCCGAGAAGGGAGAAAAGGGATTAACTAAGGTATCTGATGCCAATGCCAAAGGCGGCCCAGTCTTAGCTGCACGGGTAGTTAGCCGTACCTTAAACAACGCCCCAATCGATCGTTATATCCGTATTTCTACTAGTGGATTACGCCAGCTAGTCGATCAATTAGGTGGAGTAGAAGTCTTTGTTCCCAAATCAATGGAATATAAAGACTCCAGTAGTCGGCTGTCGATTAATTTAGTTAGTGGCTGGCAAACCCTTAATGGCGAACAAGCAGAACAGTTTGTTCGATTCCGCGAACCAGGTTTGGGAGATTTGCCGAGAGTACAGCGTCAGCAAGCACTAACAGCAGCCCTACTGCAACGCTTAAATAGTCCCACCATCTTACCCAGGTTGCCTCAATTAACTCGCCTAATGCGAAAGTATTTTGATACCAACCTGAAGATGGAAGAAATGATGGCGTTGGTCAATTTCGGACTCAACCTAGATCGGGATAATTTCCAAATGACTGTGTTGCCTGGTACCTTTAGCCGCTTCAGTAAAGACCCTGATAGCTATTGGCTAAATATGACTGGACAACAGAGCCTGTTGAATGATTATGTTGGGGTAAATGTACCTGGTTTAAAGCCAGATATGCGTCAGGTTCCTAACCTCAAAATTGCTATTCAAAATGCTTCAAATCAACCTCAGCTAACAGAAAAAGTTATTGCTTATCTTAAACAGAAAGGCTTTAATAATATTTACAAAGTGCCTGATTGGCCAGATACCCAACGTCAAACTCAGATTATTGTCCAAAAAGGCAACCGACGAGTTGGGGTTGATTTGCAAAAAGTCTTAGGCTTAGGTCAAATCGAGGTGTCTGCTATTGGTGATTTAGAATCCGATCTGACAATCCGCATTGGGAAAGATTGGAAATAGCTAAGAGTCATGAGTCATTGGTCATTGGTTAAATGACAAAACGCAAAATCTGAGCGGGGGTTTCCTCCGCTCAGAACTTTGTAAGATAGAACTAATGACAAAAGACTACTGAGAAATAATAAAGTTATGAAAAAGATTTTACTACGCTTTTTGGGTTTGATTGTAATTTTGCTACTAGCCTTTGGGTGGATAATACTTAATCCCAAACCGGCTTTTGCTCAGATAAACACAATCAATTACAACAACATAAATTTAGAAAATCGTGACTTTTCTCATGCTGATTTGGCAGGTGTAACTTTTGTCGCAGCAGAAATGCGGGGGACAAATTTTCAAGGAGCGAATTTAACCAACGCAATTCTGACTAAAGGAGTTTTATTAAAGGCAAATTTGGAAGATGCGAACTTGAGCGGCGCTTTAGTCGATCGCGCCACTATGGATGGTGCTAACCTGAAAAATGCCATCTTTACTGAAGCAACTTTGACCCGCAGCCGCTTTTATGATGCTGATGTCACTGGTGCTGATTTTACCGATGCTTTAATTGACCGCTATCAAGTGTCATTGCTGTGTGAAAGAGCCGATGGCGTAAATCCAGTTACGGGGATGTCAACGCGAGATAGTTTGGGTTGTAGGTAAAAAATCTCAGCGTTGAACATAAAAACAGAGACATTTTTGCGAAAAAATGGAAAATACAAATTCTTTATTAAAATATGTATTATTCGCTATCGATTTGATTTTAATTTGGGATTTGTTCAGAGATAAAAAGATACAAATTTATGAGCAAACACAAAATAAGCTTAAGTGTATTGTTCAACCGAAATTACTTAGATTTATTGGGTTCTTTATTGGACAAATAGGTATAATTTGTTTATATGCTATTTTTATGTTTATACCTGTCACACAACTTGATTGTAACCGTGTTTTACAAAATATAGATAGTTCAAATATTGAGCAAAAGTCATCAAAAATTATATGTCAACTGAGAGAATTTGATTTTTTTGGTCATCAAAAAAGCCAAAAACCAATTTCTGGATTAATTGGAAGTCGTTTAGAAAAACAAACTAAAACTGATATAGAGGGAAAAATAATATATAAATATCAAGTTCAGTTATTAACTAAAACAGAAAGTATTCCATTTAGACGAACTACTTACAGTGATTATTTTTCTGAAGAAGCAGAGTTTATTATATTAAAAATTAAGAATTTCTTAGTACAACCTTTAGAAAAAAGTTTAGTAGTTAAGCAAGATGATACTTTAGTTGGCTACGCTGTAATTGGCATAACCATATTTTGTCTATTATTAGGTTTATTAATTATAGCGTCAGGTTCATTTATCGACTGTAATTTTGATAAAGAGTCAAATAGCTTAAGTATCAGCCACTATAAATGGTTTGGAAAATTGGAAAAATCAGTTTTTTTGTATTCGTTAAACGAAATTGTTGATGTAAGGATTCAGGTCTAATATTTAGGAAGCAGGGATGGGATAGACAGATAATTATTGGAATTAGCCAGCAGTGCTTGTGCAAAAAAATCAATC
>NZ_JBALDN010000091.1:0-29088 GCF_036917375.1 Nostoc sp. | reverse complement strand
ACCTACATGGTCATTCAGTTGTCAAGGTTATGTACCTTGCGGCTAATCCTCCAAATCCTTATGGATTTTAGTTTCTAGCCAACGATTCGCACATCGAAAATTAAGACACCTCCAGAAGCTAAGGCGTTGTATATGCGGTCAAATAGCTCAACCAGCATTTGAGAATGGGGATCTGGATCGAACAAGTAATTAAAGCATTCACCGATCGATATCACGGCATGACACGGTGAAATTTCAGCTTTGAAAAACGATTCGACTCGGAACTCTGCATCTGGCACTCTTTTACGAGCGATTTTAATCATTGACTCAGAGATATCAATTCCAAGAACACGATAATTAGCCTTCGTCAGTTCTTGTGCTGATAATCCACTTCCACACCCCAAATCTACCACTAGCCCGTCGCGTATTCCACTCTGATTCAGGATTTCTATAATGCCGGGAGCAGATTTGAGAGCGTAATTACTATGACCGACATCGTGGATATATGCGAGATCGTCCTTGTACCACCCTTTCATCTTGCAACTCTTCTATTTATTCAATTTATTTACCTTGCCATGTTTTCTTAGTTTCGCGCCAGTTGCTACAAGTCGGAGAACGCTAGTTTTTAACTAGAAGTTATACCAATTTGAAAAAAGAATGCAACAAATAGACCATTTGTAGAGACGCGATTCATCGCGTCTTTACCCAAGGATGTGCTGCAATCATTAATTGAATTGGTATAACAATTGAGTATTTTTTCTCTGCAAGTCACTTGAATACGAAACGCTGTACAAACAAATAGTGCAGCGTTAGTTAGGAACGAGCATCAAAAGAAGCGTTATTACGAATTACATGATATTAAACCTCTACCAAAACGGCCTCGCGCAGCTTGCCAATCACATCGCTTAGATTACCCGTATTCAAGCGGTAACTCAGAGGATGAGCAATCAATCGCGCCGTGCTTTCATACAGACTAGCAATTTCAATCAAACCATTTTCGCGTAAAGTCCGCCCTGTAGAAACCAAATCTACGATCGCTTCTGACATTCCAGTAATTGGGCCTAGCTCTACTGAACCATACAATGGCACTATTTCCACAGGTAAATCCAGACTATGGAAATATTCACGAGCGCAATTTACATATTTTGAAGCAACCCTACCATGCGGTGGTAAATCTAAAGGCGATCGATAAGAACTTGATTCTTTTACCGCCACTGACATCCGACAATGACCAAACTGCAAATCTACCAAGTGGGCAACTTGCGGCTGCTTCTCTCGCAGCACATCGTAACCAACAACCCCTAGTTGTGCTTGACCATATTCCACATAAACAGGTACATCTTGCGCGCGCACCAGTAAAGCTTTTGCAACTCCCTTAGTGTCAGGAATTTGAAGTTGACGAGTTCCTGAATCTAAAAAAGCACTAAAATCTAATCCGACAGCTTGTAGCAAGCGGATGCTATTTTTAAGTAGTTCCCCTTTTGGCAATGCAACAGTCAGCATTTTTTTTATTGGTATCCTTAGCGTCTTGGCAGTTGAATAATATTGAGAATATCTCTATATGCTTACCACAAGCAGCATGAGAATTTTATTAGTTGATGATGAAGTTGAACTAACTCAACCTTTGAGCCGCTTGTTAACTCGTGAGGGTTATGCCGTAGATGCCGTTTATGATGGGACATCTGGCAGCGAACTTGCACAGACTGGCAGTTATGACCTACTTATTTTAGATTGGATGCTGCCAGGAAAAACGGGGTTAGAGATTTGTCAGGAATTGCGCCGCCAAAGCAAAACCACTCCCGTATTGTTTCTTACAGCTAAAGATACTCTTGATGACCGCGTACAAGGTTTAGATGCTGGTGCGGACGACTATTTGGTAAAACCTTTTGAACTGCGGGAGTTATTAGCACGAGTCCGTGCTTTATTGCGTCGTTCCGGTACTCAAACCTATGAAACCACCAGCGGACGTTTAACCGTTGCTGATTTAGAACTCGATTGTGAAAATCAAGTAGCCTATCGCCAAGGACGAATAATTGAACTATCGCAAAAAGAAAGTCAGTTGTTGCAATATTTTATGGAACACACTGGACAACTTCTGACTCATGCCCAGATTATGCAAAATTTGTGGCAAGAAGAAGAACAACCTAGTAGCAATGTGATAGCGGCATTAATTCGCTTGCTGCGGCGTAAGATTGAGGTAGGTAAAGAAGCTACGCTGATTCACACAGTCTACGGCAAAGGCTATCGTTTCGGCGCTTCATCAATGGAGTCAGTTACTAACGGATAAGCATTGGGAACGAAACAGGTTATGTTAGTAACAAACGGACAAGCTGTCGTTACTAATGAATAAGTGTTGGTAACAAAACAGGTTGTGTTGGTAAGAATCCATAAGTTAAGGAATTATATTGGGAATAGTTTTGTTTAACTCTTCGCAACGCTCAAATTTACTTCTATTTACAGAAACCAAATTTCTCTAAGAGCGTATATATAAGTTCAATATATTGCCCTACTATAACAATATTGTTATAGTAAAAGGGGATGCTGTGCCTGAAACCCGTGTTGTTTTCTACCAAGAAGAGGAAGGGGAAGTTCCTGTCCTTGAATGGCTGACACGACTTTTGAAAGAAGACCGCAAAGGTTATGCAAACTGTGTTGCTCGAATCAAACAACTTGCGGCTTCAGGCTATGAACTCCGTCGCCCGACTGCTGATTACTTGCGCGATGGGATATATGAGCTTCGGGCAAAGCATATCCGTATGCAATATCGCATTCTGTACTTCTTTCATGGTCAAAATGTGGCAATTCTCGCTCACGCTATCACAAAAGAAGAAGCATCTGTACCACCAATTGATATTGAACGGGCGATCGCTCGAAAGCTTTTATTTGAAGAAAACCCAGAAGTTCACACCTACGTAGAGGATCGAGAAGATGGTCAAGACTAGCGATGCTATAAAAATTATTGACAAAATGACTAGCAGCGATCCTGAGCTTGAGGCAATGGTGGCAGAAACTTCAATTAATGCAGAAGTGGCACAGTTGATTTATGAAGCTAGAACAAAAGCAGGTTTAACACAGAAACAACTGGCTGAACTTGTTGGCACAAAACAGCCTGTGATTGCACGGCTGGAAGATGCTGATTACGAAGGACACTCTCTGTCAATACTCCAAAAAATCGCTCAGGCTCTTAATCAGCGAGTAGTGATTCATTTGACTCCATTGGAACAAGAACAAAGCGCATAATGACATATAGGTGACAACGCCAAATCAGCCTAATTTTCTGATGTGAGTTTTTGTACAGTGACTTTTTATTTGTCGTGATGCCAAATTACTGTGATCAGGGCTGTAAAGCTTGTACTCAAAGAGCGTTAAGTTTAAAAGTAACAAGGAAAGTTACAAGCTATATCAACAGCAATAGTTGCAAGTTTAAAGTAGGTAAGGCTTGCATTGATGACGTAAATTTGTCTCAACGCCATTTAATTTGTCACTGTACATTAAGATTTACCCAATAAATGATTAATTTGGAGTTGCAGTTTTTCTTGTAATTGTTGCGCTTGTTGATAAGCTGCTGCACGCCCTTTCTTTGAGTGGTTGTCCAATTCTACTGGTTGCAAAGGTTGAATAAAGTAACGCAAACGAGTTCTCATCGCCCAAACTCCCATTGAGGGAAACAGAAGTAAGGCAAACATCAAAGGCGATAAAGGTAAGAATGGTAGTTTGACTAGTCGTTGTAATCTGGTGAAATTAACAGCCCAAGGATGCAGAGATTCACTGCCGATGCAAACTACTGGCAGAATCGGAATATGATAGCGATCGCTCAACTGAATAAAACTCACATGAAACTTTTCTAGTTGATAGCGTTTTCTCCAACCTTTACTAGGCCCGCGAATACCTTCGGGTGCATATAAAAGAATTTTACCTTGGGCAATAGCTGACTCAAAATCATCTAATTCGGCTCGCACTCCACCTAAAACCTGCGACCATTGAGGTGGTAGCCACCAAATCACCCAAGGATGCTCAAATAATACTGGATTTGCTATCGGTTGGACTACCCATCCTTTGGCTTCACTTAATAGATAAGCCAAGGTTAAAAAGTCCCAAGGAAAACACATCCCGGCATGATTCATTGCCACAATCAATGGCCCTGTTGGCGGCAAGTTTTCAACTTGTTGTAACTCTCCCCGAAAATAGTATTTAACGATAGGGGCCAGAATTTCTTTGCCAAAAGCTTGTTGATATTTAGGATCGAATTCCCCAACTTCTTTTCGAGGCGAACGAAAACCCAGACGCAACCAACGACTCAGCAACGCTAGATAAAATCCACCAGGAATTAAAAATAATCCATATTCTAGCCAATTCCAACCATCTGGATCTGGGTGGTAGTGCTGCCAATGGCGATTGAATAAAATTAGCCACCCTGGAGGATACCACAGACAAAACCAATCAAACCAGTTAAATATATAGCCTTCACCTGGTGCATTTTCCTGTTGACTGTTTAATAAGTTTTCCGAGCGTTGATTAATCAAAACAGTTAAAGATTAGGATTAGGCAAAAGAATTTTATTAAGAGCGCATTATAGCTTCTTAGTTTTGTAACTGCCATCTTACTGGAGAAGTACACGGGTAGAAGCACAACATGTTGTGCCCTTACGATTATCTGTAATTCACCATTTTGCAATCTGCCGTAGTTACTAAACTAGCGATATAAAAGCTTTTATCAAATCTAAAATGAGCTTGTATATAGATACTTTTTATATAATAAATATGAAAAACTAATCTCAATGTAATTCATCAAAATATGACGCACCACCAATTTTTTAACTGTGTGCGATCGCTGATAATAATTTAATTAAACCGCCTTAGATAATACTATTGTGAATCTTAGATCGGGCAAAATTTAATGTTTATTTTAGATATACCTTCTACAGCCAACAGTAAGCCACGAACACTGATAACTGAATATTGATGTTCCGCCAAAAGATGAAATTGATAACGACTGATGATTATTAAAACTCATCCTCAAGCTGGAGACGAATGGCGAGACATCTGTCCTACTCTTCCTACTATGGAACGAAGAAAATCACTCAAAATTCCAAATTCGATCCGCGAACTTCGACAGCAACTCCATCTTTCTCAAGAAAAGTTTGCAGCCAAGTTAGGAGTTTCCCTACGAACAATCAATCGTTGGGAGAACGGATCTACAGTGCCTTCACCGATGGCACTAAAGCTGATTGAAGAAATGTTAGAAAGGATGGGCAAAGCAGATAAAAGATTAGCGAACGAGTATCTCCCGAAACCGGAGCAACGGGAGGACTTTTAGGATGACGGTGAAAGTACCTGAAAAAATATTGATAATGCGTTATCGGTTCATAGCTTTTAGTGTGATGATTTTGGCAGTCATAACGGCACTGCTGTTGACAAAAGTGTTACTGCCAGTTTTCGAGCCGAGCGTATTTACACTATTTTATGCTGCTGTGGCAATCAGCGCCTGGTATGGTGGTATGAAACTGGGAGTACTAGCGATCGCTTTATCTGTGACAACTGCGCTCTATTTTTTTATCGATCCAGTCTACTCCTTCGATTTCCTCAGCCTCAAAGTTCTGGTACGATTAACCACATTTTCACTAGTATCTTTCTTAATTACTGCGCTTTCTTCAGAGTTGCGAACTGCTAGACGCAAAGCAGAGACAAGCCTCAAATTGTTGCAAAATAGCGAAATGCGGTTTAGCCGACTGGCAGAATCCAACATCATTGGGGTAATCGTAACTGATATGAACACCGGCTTTATCATCGAAGCCAATGATGCTTTTCTGAAGATGATCGGCTATACGCGAGAAGATTTCTCGGCTAACCAAATAAACTGGCGCGAAATTACCCCACCGGAGTATCTTCTTTTGAGCGAACGTTCAGTGGAAGAAGTGAAAACTACTGGAATGTGTAAGCCTTTTGAGAAAGAATACATTTGTAAAGAAGGCGATCGCATTCCCGTTCTGCTCGGTTCTGTGACGCTGGGAAATACTCAAGAAACGGTTATTGCCTTTGTTGTCGATTTGAGCGAACAGCAAGCTGCGCTACGCGAACGCAAACAAGCAGAAGCGGCATTACAGCAAGCCAATCAGCGGAATACACGCACTCTAGAAAACATGAGTGATGCATTTATTACTCTAGACCGGGACTGGCGCATCATCTACCAAAATGCCGAAGCAGAGCGAATTAACGGTAAACCCCGGACAGAAGTCATTGGTAAGTCGCAGTGGGAGGAGTGGCCTATATCATTGGGCACGAATTTAGAGCGTCAATACCGACGGGCGATGGCAGAGCAAATTCCCGTCCATTTCGAGTATCACTACTACTTACCACCCAAGTATGACTTGTGGGTGGAAATTCACGCCTATCCCAGTGAAGATGGTCTTGACATTTTCTTCCGCGACATCAGCAATCGCAAACAAGTAGAACGAACTTTGCGCGAAAAAGAAGAACGTCTAAAGTTAGCTAACGAACGGTTTGAGTTAGCAGCATCTGCGGTCAACTGTCTGATTTATGACTGGAATCTAGAACAGGATAGCGTTGAAAGAACCGAGGGGTTAACCCGAATTTTGGGCTATTCCCTCGCAGAAGCTGAAGCAAGTGGTAATTGGTGGTGTGAGCTTATCCATCCAGAAGATTTGCCAAGCGTACAAGAGGCGATACTTGCTTTGGGAAATAGCGATCGCTATGCTGCCGAATACCGAATTCGCAACAAAAACAATCAGTATATCTATGTATTAGATCGAGGGATAGTGGTGCAACGGGATGCTGATGGCAAGCCAGTACGTTTAGTTGGTAGCACTACAGATATCAGCAAACGCAAACAGGCAGAAGCAGCAATCCAAGCAAGTGAGGAACGGCTCAGGAGTTTTGTGAAAGCGAATATAGTTGGCATTCTCTTTGGCGATGTGAATGGTAGCATCACTGAAGCCAACGACGAGTTTTTGCGAATTGTCGGCTATACCCAAGAGGATATCCAAGCAGGTAGATTAAGCTGGACTGAGATCACGCCATCTGAGTATCAATATTTAGACGAATTGGCTATTGCCGAAGCAATAGCGAAGGGAACCTGTACTCCTTATGAGAAGGAAATTATTCGCAAAGATGGTTCCAGCGTCCCAGTTGTAGTTGGCTACTCCCTTTTAGGAGAATCTCGGCATAAATCAGTCGCATTCATTCTGGATATTAGCGATCTCAAACAAGTTAAAAAAGCGCTGAGTCAGAGCCAAGAGCAATTTCAAGCTTTTATGGATAATATTCCCGCCGCCGCATGGATTACAAATGCAGACGGACGTGTAGTTTACCTCAGTCCAACTTATTTCAGCACATTCAATGTGCCAACAAATAAGGCGATTAATAAAAACATTTTTGACCTATACCCAGTCCAAATTGCTCAATCCCTCCTCGATAACATTAGAATAGTTGCCGAAAGGAATCAGGTTGTTCAAACAATTGAGTCTGTCCCACGCACAGATGGCACCCTTGGCGAATTTTTTGTTTATAAGTTTCCCATTCCCGATGCCTCTGGCCAACGCCTGGTAGGAGGCGTTGCAATTGACATTACCGAACGCGAACGCGCCCTTCGCGAACGTCAGCTTGCAGAACAAGCCTTACAAGAGCGCAGTGAAAGACTGAAACTGCTTTCGGAAACGACCAGTGATTTGCTTTCAACCGAGCGCCCCTTGGATCTAATGAACAGCTTGTTTAGCAAACTCTCGGCGCAAATGGATTTGCATTGTTACTTTCACTATTTAATCGATACACACGAAAATAAGCAGAAACTCCGGTTAGTAGCTTGGAACGGCATTACTGATGAAGTATTTCAAGCAATTGAATATATGGAATTTAATCAAGGGATATGCGGACTAGTGGTGCAAGAACGCCGTCAAATCGTCGTCAATAATGTGCCGCACTCTACCCATCCTCATGCCAACATCCTCCGTGCTTTAGGAATTACAGCCTATGCAGGTCAACCGTTAATTGCTCAAGGAAAGCTGCTTGGTGTCCTCTGCTTTGCCAGTCGCACCCGTACCAATTTCACCTCTGGGGAAATAGCTCTATTACAAGCAACTTCCGATCAGGTGGCGGTTGCTCTGGAACGCGCTCAGTTAATGGCTTCGTTACAGCGACGCAAAGAAGAATTAATCCAAGCTAATCGAATCAAAGATGAGTTTTTGGCGGTGCTTTCCCACGAACTTCGCACCCCACTAAACCCGATTTTGGGATGGTCGAAATTACTACAAACGAAAAAGTACGATGAAGCAACCACTACTCGCGCTCTCGAAACCATTGAGCGCAATGCCAAGCTGCAAACCCAATTAATCGAAGATTTACTGGATGTCTCTCGCATTCTCCAAGGTAAGCTGAGTTTGAATATTGCTTCTGTAAATTTAGAAACTGCGATCGCCGCAGCAATCGAAACTGTACGTCTAGCCGCTGAAGCCAAATCAATCGATTTACAATTTACGATTTTAGACTTTGACACGGGCACTCAGTCTTTCCCTGCGGGACGCTACGCGAACGACAAGGCTCAGGAACCATCGAACGGTTTTGGATTAGACAATTCTCAAATAAATTTAGACTCTATCGATTTTAATCAGCAACTTAACAATTTAAAATGCCAAACTTCAAATTCTAAATTTTTAGTCAGAGGTGATTCCAGTCGCTTGCAGCAAGTTATCTGGAATCTAGTTTCCAATGCTATTAAGTTTACACCCCAAGGTGGAAAGATAGAAATCAGTTTAGAGTCTGTTGGTTCTCAAGTTCAATTGCGAGTCAGCGATACAGGTAAGGGAATTAGCCCTGACTTTTTACCATTCGTCTTTGACTACTTTCGACAAGCTGATGGCGCAACCACTAGAAAATTTGGCGGACTGGGCTTAGGATTAGCTATTGTTCGTCACATTGTCGAGTTACACGGCGGCACAGTTAAGGCAGAAAGTTCGGGGGAAGAACAGGGAGCAACCTTTACAGTCATGCTACCGTTAATCGAGGTCGATCTAAATAGCCATCAGATTACCTCTCAAGCTGATGATTTGCCCGATTTCAAGGGGTTGAAAGTTCTGCTTGTGGATGATGAGCGGGATACACGAGAATTAATTGCTTTCATTTTGGAGCAATCTGGCGCGGTAGTAATCCAGGCGGCATCTGCGATGGAAGCACTACGAATTATGCCTCAGTTCCAGCCAAATTTGCTGTTAAGCGACATTGGAATGCCAGAAGTAGACGGCTATATGTTGATTCGTCAAATTAGAGCTATGTCACCAGAACTTGGAGGAAAAATTCCTGCGATCGCCCTTACAGCTTATGCTGGTGAGGTCGATTATCAACAGGCAATTGCTGCTGGATTTGGGCAGCATATCACCAAACCAGTGGAGCCAGCTAAATTACTTCGAGCGATCGCTAACCTAATTTATAGTTGTAGCAATTGTTAATTGAGAGACTCCATAACTTTGTATTTATAAGCTTTTTCCCCTTCACCTTTACCCCGACAAATGCCAAGAAGTTTAATACGGATACCCAGACCCTAGCCAGCAAAAGCGCTGAAGATTTGAAGCTGTGGCAAGTTACACAGAGAAAGGAAACATATAGTTGTTTGCGATCGCAACGCACATACTACACTACTATTGCTTTTACTCAGGCTAATAATCAATCAAATCCAGTCATAATCGGTCATGGATTTTTGATTTTCGATAAATCCTTAGTAGATGGAACTTCGACTGTTGGTGAAAAGTCAAGGATACGGGTATTATATTTGAGCATTTATAAGTTATAGCTGAAAACTAGATTTTCAAAATAGAGTTTTCCAATCAGAGAATCTGCGCCATTCCCCTTACTTCTAAATAGGACTCACTAGTGCGGATTTTTGATGCGTTGGCGTAGCCCGCACTTCTCTACGAGACGTTGCGCGTAGCTTGCTTCCCCGGAAGGGTACGACAAGCTAAGTGATCGTCGTAGATATTGCAGACAGCTAAATATGGTTGAAATACCCAAATATATAGTACTTATGTACTAAAAAAGCTCTATAACTTTAGTTATGGAAAAGAAATAAAGTGTAATCTTTATTTGAGAGCAAAGCCCATTAGACAATTACCTCAGCAAACAAGATGACTGAAGCAACAGCAATTCGTCCCAATATCTACGTCGAGGAACCTGGGCCAACGATTCATTATCTGGTGGCAATGCCCCAACCAGAAACCCATCTGTTTGAGGTGACTTTACAGCTTGTCGATTATTCCTCACCGATTCTCGATTTAAAATTGCCAGTGTGGACACCCGGTTCCTATTTAGTCCGAGAATACGCCAAGAATTTACAGGATTTTGAAGCTTTTGCAGAGAATAAGCCTTTAACTTGGCGGAAGCTCGGTAAAAATCACTGGCAGGTAGACAAAATAGGTATTTCAGAATTAACTGTACGTTACCGGATTTTTGCCAACGAGCTTTCGGTACGAACAAATCACTTAGATAGTACCCACGGTTATTTTAACGGAGCGGCACTATTTTTTAGAATACCTGGCTGGGATAAGCAACCCATTCGCGTCACCATTGTACCACCACAGCCGGAATGGCAGGTAACTACCGCTTTATCATCCGTTGGTGAAGCAACGAATACTTTCTTAGCTAGCGATTTTGATACTCTGGTGGATACTCCCTTTGAGATTGGTTCCCACCAATTATATAAATTTGAGGTATTAGGAAAACCTCATGAATTGGCAATCTGGGGACAAGGTAATTACCAAGCCCAGCAGATGATTGCTGATATCCAAAAAATTATTCAGGTAGAAGCGCAGATGTTCGGCGGTTTGCCATATCAACGATATGTCTTTCTGCTACATTTATTTAGCCAAGCTTTTGGCGGTTTGGAGCATAAAGACTCTTGCTCCTTAATTTACCAGCGTTTTGGGTTTCGCGCTCAGGAAAAATACGATCGCTTTCTGCAATTAGTTGCACACGAATTCTTTCACTTGTGGAATGTCAAGCGAATTCGCCCAAAAGCATTAGAGGTTTTTGATTACGACCAAGAAAACTACACACCATCATTGTGGTTTTGTGAAGGCACTACTAGTTACTATGACTTGTTAATTCCTTTGCGGGCGGGAATTTATGATGTTAAGTCGTATTTAAATAACTTAGGTAAGGAAATTACCAGATATGAAATGACACCGGGGCGCAAGGTACAACCCGTTTCCGAGTCGAGTTTTGATGCTTGGATTAAACTCTATCGCCCAGATGCCAATAGCGGTAATTCCCAAATTTCCTACTATTTAAAAGGAGAAATGGTATCGTTGTTGCTGGATTTGCTGATTCGCTCTACTCACAACAATCAGCGCTCCCTTGATGACGTGATGCTGAAAATGTGGCAGCAATTTGGGCAAGATGAAATCGGCTATACCCCAGAACAGTTACAGGAAGTTATCGAATCTGTTGCCGGAATCGATTTGGCTAATTTCTTTAAACGCTACATTGATAGTACTGAGGATTTGCCTTTCAATCAGTATTTAGAACCCTTTGGTTTACAGTTGGTAGCCGAACAGCAGGAAGAACCTTACTTAGGCGTGAGAATAAATACAGAAAATGGGCGGGAGATCGTTAAGTTTGTGGAGACTGGTTCACCTGCACAAGCGGGGGGAATTGATGCAGGTGATGAGTTGTTAGCAATTGATGGGATTAAGGTAACGGCGGGTGGCTTAAGCGATCGCCTGAAAGATTACCAACCAAACAATACCATCAAAGTCGCAGTTTTCCACCAAGACGAACTGCGTACCTATTCCATCACCCTAGCCTCGCCACATCCAACTAAATATCAGGTAAAGCCTGTTGACCATCCTAACTCCAAACAGCAGCAAAACTTTGCTGGATGGCTGGGGGCTGCGATCGCAACTGTTTGATAAAGGGCATGGGGCATGGGGCATTGGGGATTGGGTATGGGGAAAGGGAAAGGGGTAAGGGGAAAAGGGGAAAGATTAAATTTATTCCTTTTCCCTTTAACCTTTAACCTTTTCCCCTGCCCCCTGCCCCCTGCTCCCCTGCTCCCCTGCTCCCCTGCTTCTTCCCCACTTCTAAGCCGTTCTCACCGCCCCAGAGTAAATCAAACCCCGTTGTAGATCCAGCGTTATAATCGCTCCATCTCGAATCGCCTGCGTTGCCTGCTTCACACCAACAATGACTGGTACACCAAGACGCAACCCAATTACTGCTGCGTGACTTGTAAGACTTTCATCTTCAGTAATAATCCCGGCAGCTTTCCGAATTGCCTCAACAAAATCGGCACTAGTGCGGGGTGCAACTAAAATATCTCCGGGATTAAAGTTACTCACATCCATACCAGTACTTGCCACCCGTGCGCGACCACTTACTGAACCTTGTCCCAGCCCAATTCCGTGACCTAGTACTGCCGTCACCACCTCTACCTTAATCAAATCTGTAGAGCCAGAAATACCCTGGAGTGTGCCAGCAGTCATCACTACTAAATCTCCTTGGGACAGTAACTGAAGTTCCTGAGCCACGTTAATCGCAGCTTGAAATGTCTGACCAGTGGAAGGTAATCCTAGCACCAACAACGGTTTGACTCCCCACACCATCTGTAGCTGCCGCGCCACATTTACATGGGGTGTCACTGCCAAAATCGGTGTGTGAGGCCGGAATTTAGAGACATTGCGAGCTGTTGCCCCCGTTTGCGTTAGGGTCATAATTGCTGCTGCACCTAGTTGTTCGGCAATTTGACCGACAGCTTGACTAATCGCATTGGGAATGGAGCGTCGAGCATCTCTCACAGAACGTAGGTTTAGGTGTTGAGCTTCTTCCTGTTCCATACGTTCGGCAATTCGCGCCATCGTCGCCACTGCTTCTACAGGGAAGCTACCCACTGCGGTTTCATTGGAGAGCATCACCGCGTCTGTGCCGTCTAAAATCGCATTTGCCACATCCGATACTTCAGCGCGAGTGGGACGGGGATTGCTCACCATGCTGTCTAACATCTGAGTAGCGGTGATGATCGGAATTCCCAAGCGATTTGCTGTGGCAATTAGCCGCTTTTGCAGTACCGGCACATCTTCTGCTGGCAATTCCACCCCTAAGTCGCCTCTGGCAACCATCACGCCATCACACAAAGCCAGAATCGCCTCCATTTGTTCAATAGCTTCGTGCTTTTCAATTTTGGCAACTACTGGCACTTGCTTGCCTGTACTAGAAATTAGTTCTTTAATTTCGATCATGTCCTGGGGATTGCGGACAAAGGAAAGTGCCACCCAATCGACACCCTGATCTAGACCAAACATCAAATCCTCTCGGTCTTTGTCGGTCATTGCCTTAATTGACAGGTAAACGCCGGGAAAGTTTACGCCTTTATTGTTGGAAAGTTTTCCAGGCACGGTGACGCGACAATGCAAATCACCTTTGTCCCGATTAATCTCCTCTACAAGCATTTCTACTCGTCCATCATCGAGGAGGATTTTCGCCCCGACTGGGACTTCTTCGGCTAAATAATCGTAGGTGACACAGCTAATTTCCTGAGTACCTACTACCGGACGATTTGTCAAGGTGAAGCGATCGCCTTTTGCCAAAACTATAGACCCGTTGTCAAACTTCCCCAAGCGAATTTTTGGGCCCTGCAAGTCTTGGAGAATAGCCACTGGCTGATTTAATTCAAAAGCGGTTTGCCGAATTAAGCGAATACTACGCTGATGGTCGGCATGAGTTCCGTGGGAGAAGTTTAGCCGCAGCGTCGTGGCTCCCGCTTCAATAATCGCCTTGAGCATTTCAGGACTGCTAGTGGCGGGGCCAATAGTAGCGACAATTTTTGTCCGGCGCAGAGAATCTCGTAATTGCATAGGGGCTGAAGTTAGGGAGCTATCTGGGAAGTCATCGTAACTTAAGTGGCATCTCCTTTTCAGTCACTGCTATATCAATAAGATATAAGCAGTTAGATGAGGGTTTATGGGAGAGTGGGGGCTGTGGGATAGACTAGATATAGTACATCAATCTTGTATCCATCCTCCGAACGAAGGAGTTTATTCCATTAACTTCTTGCCGATTGTCATACCCTACTTATCAGTCAAGACTAGGCTTCGTCTGGAATCATAGCGTTATTCATCTGCTGATATGCAAAGCTGTGGATAAATCTTGCTATACAAAAATTTGCAAAACTTTATCATTCACTAATATTTATCGTATATTCGTAATGTCTGCTCAAGAAGGAGTCAATGTTAGAGATGATCGCATCGGAGGCACAAAAGCCACTGACAATCCCACCCAAGGAATTTTTAGCGCCTCCTGGTGATTTCAATCCGACGCTGCTGTTGTTTTCTGTAGCTGTATCCATGCTGGTGTTATCCAACTTTGGTTACTGGCTTTGGGAATGGCCTCACTGGCTATGCTTTTGCGTTAATACTATTGCTTTACATTGTGCTGGAACAGTAATTCATGATGCCTGTCACCAATCTGCCCATCGCAACCGGGTGATGAATGCGATGTTAGGACATGGCAGTGCGTTGATGCTAGCTTTTGCTTTTCCTGTATTTACGCGAGTGCATTTACAGCATCATGGTCATGTCAATCATCCTCAAGACGACCCAGATCATTATGTCTCTACAGGTGGGCCATTGTGGTTGATTGCAGTGCGGTTTTTGTACCACGAGGTGTTTTTCTTTCAACGGCGACTGTGGCGTAAATATGAGCTATTAGAATGGTTCATCAGCCGCTTAATTATCGGCGTAATTGTTTATATCTCAGTGCAGTACCACTTTTTGGGTTACATTCTCAATTTTTGGTTTATACCGGCTTTTGTGGTGGGAATAGCACTAGGATTATTTTTCGACTATTTGCCCCATCGTCCTTTTGCCGAGCGCGATCGCTGGAAAAATGCCCGCGTTTATCCTAACCCGATTCTCAATATCCTAATTATGGGACAGAATTACCACTTAATTCATCATTTGTGGCCTTCTATTCCCTGGTATAATTACCAACCTGCGTACTATGTAATGAAGCCACTGTTAGATGAAAAAGGATGTTATCAAACTTCAGGCTTGTTGCAGAAAAAAGACTTTTTTGAGTTTGTTTATGACATCTTTTTAGGAATTAGATTTCATCATCAAAAAGAATAGAGTTATTGCATAAAGCGATCGCTTGCTCATGGCTGACACTGGGAAAGCGATCTAAAAACTCATCCAGTGAGTCACCAGCTTCTAGATAATCAAGCAAGGTTTTTATCGGCACACGAGTACCAACAAAAACAGGGGTTCCTCCCAATATATCGGGGTCAGTATGAACAACACGTGATGTGGATGTAATATAGTTAGCTTGTATGCAACAGACTACCTTTTTATCCTAGCTCTGCTTGTTTCGGAAATCTCAACATATATGCTATTGTCCCCTTGCAGAGTGCGATCGCTAATATTATTTTTGAATTTTGAATTGTTATTCTCTTGTCTAATCGTTCTGAGTTTAGTAGATAAGGTTATCAAGGATTTACTGTGGATCGAAGTGCCACATGATCTTCAATCATATTCCATACATCCTGTGTAACTTTGTACTGCAAATATGCACCTAGCGCAGGAAGCACTATTAGTAAAATAGAAAACAATTTCAGAAGTAGAAGGCCAACCTCAAGCAAACCAAAATTATAACAACGCAAGTCGATAGTTCCCTGGCAAACAAAAATTACCAAACCACTAAACCCTACAATAACTTTGTCAACCCACTTCTGATTCCCTATCCAAATACGGGTTACTTCAGATCCAGAGTTTAACCTGACTGTTACTCTGAGCGAAAGACCAAGGAAGTCATAAGGCTTGCCAGCCTTATTCGTATCTAAAATGATCGCTCCTGATGTTCCCTGTTTATAGTCTATTTTGTAGTTTTTTGTTTCAAAAAAATCACGTAACTCAGTAATTAACACATCTATATCAACTTCTTTGCTAGAAAAATTCTTTGATGCCATCCTGAGTTTCCTCTCAATTGAGTTTCTGGGATAATGTGAGTAAGTAATTGCGAATCTGTGTCGCCTCATTGAGTAGGCGAGCCTTATCAGTTTTAAAGTCTCCACGTGGACATATCATAACTAAGGTTAGCGCTTCTTTTTTGCCGACTTCTTCTGAGAGAAAGTCAGTTGTCTCTTTCCTTAACTGCAAAAAACGTTCACGTACATTTGCAAAGCTTGGGTTAGATTTTGCGTCCTCAATAATTGCCTCTAACACTTGGATTTGTTGCTGTATTCTGTCGCGTTGTGAAGGAGTTTGCAATTGCCCTCGACTATCTACATCGATTGTGGCAGTCGGCTCAAACCTTAAGTTATTATTATTACCCTTTGTCTTCGCAAGTTCTGGAAACAGACGCAAGTCATATTTAAGTCCTGGTTCAGGGATGACCAGCGGTTCTTGAACGGGTTTGTCGTATTTGCGGTTGAGAGCCGGAACTTCTCGTCTAAGATATTGCTCCAGTTGCCGCAAAATCATATTCTGCTGCAAGCCGTTGAGAAGAACATGAGTGAAGGCTCCCTGTTTGAGTTCAGCAATTTCATATGATTCTTTACCAAGTTGACAGGAAAAAATAGTGATGATACCTTGCTGGTAAGTGATTTTAATCGTTTCTTCGCCCACTTCACTAACTCCGCGACTACCACTTGGTTGAAGTTCGCCTTCGCGGCACATATCTAAAACTAGGACAATGTTTTTTGCTTTGCAACGACGTAGGCAATCAACAACATCTCGAATTGAGATAGCGGTTTCGGGATCATTGGCATCGCCGTCACAGGGAAGCAAGTAATCTTGCCAGTTTTTGCTAATTCCATGTCCAGCAAAAAAGAACCAAAAGTTATCAGCTTCAAAAGCTTGTAGACTCTTCTCAAACAGAATCCGACGTAGGTTTGTACGAGAAGGACGGGTGGGGATATTGCTGATAGGTTGGGAGCGATCAGAACAAAATAGGATGTTTTCAGATGGAAATCCAGCACTGTTACACAGGAACGCTTTCATTGCTTCTGCATCTTGTACTGCACACTTTAGATGCTTCTTAAGCGGCAAGTGTTCGTAGTAGTTGATCCCGATGACAATTGCCCAGTTCTTCATTATCTACTTCTAGCTCGGTCGCTTAAACTTTAGCGTAATCACACCCTTTCCAGCAGCTTCGCCTCCTGCAAATAGCTTAACCTCTCCTTTGGCGCTGATTTCTACTTGTAGCGTGACTTCATCTAAGCAAAGATCGGATTGTGCTCCCACCTGTTGATCAACCTGTTGGAATAATCGCCCCACTATCCGCAAGAGGCTGTTCATATTCTGCTCCAACACAGATACAGGAATCTCTGTTACCTTACTCAAGCGTTGCTGAACACTTCCCCAACCTCTTTGTCCGTCAATGCTCGATTCTTCTACATCATCCGTTACAATCAGAATTGTTTCTTCCGGCATTATCACCCCACAGACCACTTTAAAACTACGTCTTAATCAATAACTTAGAAGTTTAACTAGTTATTATACGGAAAAATTAACTATGATTTATACTCACGTTCTTAATCGTAATGGTTGAGGCGATCGCAGTCTACTTGAAGACAGCCCTCAACGTGACGATCCCCTCTGAAAAACTGGATGTAGATAACCCTCAATGTCCAATGCCCCAATGCCCAATGCCCATAATTTAAAATCCTGCCAAACGATGTGAAGGTTTCAAACTCAGGGATGATGAGTAATTAGCAATAAAATTGACAAAATCACACTATAAAGAGTGATATTAAGCGATAGATAGCGCTTGTAAAGGACTAACGGGCATGATTAAATCTTGGATGGTGATTGGGGGCGTGGCTTTCTTGGTTGCTTTAGCCGCGAACGTGATTACGCCTAGCGATCGCCAATGGTTCAAGCGTTTACAACGACCAAGATGGCTAACTTTTGAGGGCGCAATTCCTGTTATTTGGACTGTAATATTTATTTGCGCTGCTTGGTCAGCTTATATTGTCTGGGAAAAAGACCCAGGAAGCACCTCAACCTGGTTAATCATGGGTTTATATCTGTTATTAGAAATTGTTACCATTGCCTATACGCCTGTAATGTTTAAGCTTCGCAGTCTGAAAGTGGGCACAATTCTCGGTGGAACAGGTTTTATAATTTGTGCTTTATTGATACTTGCAGTTTTAAGTATTTCTGGTTGGGCAGCATTGCTATTAGTTCCTTATTTGCTCTGGAGTCCCATTGGTACTTATACCACTTGGCAGATGATCCGTCTCAATCCTCAAGATGCCTAAGAATCGCCCCAGAGAATGATTAAACATCTAGCCTAAATTGTCAAACTTGCAGTGTATGACTTGACAAAATACACAAAACTTGAGTGCATTATGATTCCATCTTGGATAATAATTGGGGCTGTAACTTTCTTCGTCGCCCTTGGGAGTTTCTTGATTACGCCGCGTGATGTTAAATGGTTTGCAAATTTAAGTCGCCCTCGCTGGCTAGTTTTTGAGCCACTGATTCCAGTCATCTGGACTGTGATTTTTATTTGCGGTGCGGCTTCAGCTTATATTGTCTGGGAAAAAAATCCCGGAAGCCTAATTACTTGGCTATTAATGGCTTTGTATCTTGTGGTAGAAATTATCACCGTCGCCTACATACCTATAATGTTGAGGTTTCGCAGTCTCAAAGCTGGGGAAATTCTTGGGCTGATAGGTTTAATTTCAGGTGTTGTTCTGGCAATCTGCGTTTTACCGATTTCTTTAAAAGCGGCGCTGTTACTCCTTCCCTATCTAGCTTGGACTCCCATTGGTACTTACACCACCGACGAGTTAAAAGAATTGAATCCTCAAGATGCATAACGCATCTATGTAAGCCGTCCATAACGTGCTGTGACAGGATTGGCTGGATTAGATTGATTATTCAGCCAAGCCCACATTTGATCGCCGACAGAAAAATGCCACCACTCTCTAGGATTGCGTTGAAAGCCGGCTTTTAACATTACATCTTGCAATAGTTGACGATGAGTATGATACTTTTGCGTTTCTGAGCGATCGCTATTGGCATAATAATCTGGGTGCGATCGCTCTGACATTTCATCAATCGGCGAACCCATATTTACTATTTGCCCTGCATCATCTACCAGCGTTACATCTATCGCCCCACCAGTACTGTGAGGAGGGGGAGTTTTTTCATCTAAACTTGGTGCAGCCCATATTGCATAAACTGCTTCCCAAATCTCTTGGCGTTGGTTTGGCGATAACTCCACCTCAGCTAGTCCTCTATCCCGCACTGCTTGGGCGAAGCTGTAATCTACCATAAACTGCTGAACTGCGATCGGGCGATAAGCATCGAAGATTTGGATACGCCAGTTAGGATGCAGAAGATTAAGATAATTTTGCGCTTGGATCAAATTTTCGATAACGCTTTGACGTAGATAATAAGGAGAGCGATCGCCATAAGGCGCACCTAATTTTTCATAAGGATGAGGAGATTCCACCGCAAATAATTCTAAAGGAATTGCTATTAGCGGTTCACCACACTCGAAAATTGGGATTTGATGATAAGGCCTCATGTGAATAATTCGTAATACTTCGACTACGCTCAGTACAAGTTCGTAATTCGTAATTATTACCTCATGCTGTGCATCAGGAATAATTTATTTCTGTACACTAATAAATTTAACTTTCTTGTACCTTCAATTACGAATTATTAAATGCTCAATCAAAACCAAACACCTCTATTAGATGCCTTAAAAGCCAATACAGCAAGACCTCATGCGCCTTTTTACACCCCAGGACATAAACTAGGTGAGGGAATTTCTCAACCCTTGGCTGACTTACTTGGTAAAGCCGTCTTTCGCGCTGATTTAACCGAATTAGCAGATTTAGATAATCTCTTTGCACCCCAAGGCGTTATTCAAGAAGCACAACAACTAGCAGCAGAAGCTTTTGGTGCTTCGCAAACATGGTTCCTTGTCAATGGTTCTACCTGTGGGATTGAAGCGGCAATTCTCGCTACCTGTGGCACAGGCGATAAAATCATTCTGCCTCGCAATGTGCATTCTTCGGCGATCGCAGGTTTAATTCTCTCTGGTGCAATACCAATTTTTCTTAATCCTGAATACGATCCAGTTTTAGATATTGCCCATAGCATCACGCCCAATGCTGTACAATCTGCACTCCAACAACATCCCGATGCGAAAGCAGTGTTGGTAGTTTACCCAACATATTACGGCGTTTGTGGAGATTTGAGTGCGATCGCCAACATTACACATCAATATAATATCCCTCTACTCGTAGATGAGGCACACGGCGCACACTTTGCCTTTCATCCAGAATTACCAACATCAGCTTTAGCCGCAGGTGCAGATTTAACTGTACAATCCATCCACAAAGTACTTGGTGCGATGACACAGGCATCGATGCTGCACGTTCAAGGTGACAAGATAGATTGCGATCGCATCAGTAAAGCTTTGCAACTCGTACAGTCTACCAGTCCTAGTTATTTACTTTTAGCTTCTTTAGATGCAGCGCGTCAGCAAATGGCACTCCACGGAAAAATGCTGATGTCTCGCACTTTGCAACTTGCAGAAGAAGCTAGAACCAGAATCAGTCAAATTCCTGGATTATCAGTTTTGGAAATGCCTCATTTGGGGGGATCTCCTGGTTTTGTAACTTTAGACAAAACGCGACTAACTATCACTGTTTCTGGTTTAGGTTTAACCGGATTCGAGGCAGATGAAATTTTAGATGAAAAATTAGGTGTTACTGCTGAATTTGCCTCACTGCAACATCTCACCTTTATTATTAGTTTGGGTAACACCCCAGCCGATATTGAACAATTAGTGAAAGGTTTCACCACCCTCGCCAAAGAATATCTACGAAGCAACTTGACTGTTAAAAACCAGGTTTGGCTAAATCTAGACAGAACACTAGATTATGCTTTACAAATTTCTCCCCGCGAAGCTTTTTTTGCTGTCAGTGAAATACTACCTTTGACACAAACCGATAAACGCATCTGTGCTGAAATCGTTTGTCCCTATCCTCCAGGAATTCCTGTGTTAATGCCGGGAGAAGTAATCACCAAATCAGTCCTTGAATACCTACAACAAATCCAGGCTATGGGGGGATTTATCAGTGGTTGCAATGACATTAGCCTCAAAAGTTTGAAAGTTGTGAAATAACCTTATAACTCCTGAATTTTTCATAAAAGTCTCATTGATAAAGTCAATAGTAAATGTGCGGTTTTTAAAATGAGCTAGGAGAGAATATACAGTATTTATACTAATGTGAAACTTCAATAAAATAGCTAGTAGACTAGTGCAATCTTTGATTTATACCCATAGGATCATCTTGATGATTCCTAAACTATAAGATGAAATCAAAAACCGATTATATTTGGGGGCAAGTAGCAGCTCCGATTGTATTCACTCTAGCGCTGGGTTTCTCAGCAAGAGCAAATGCAGTTGAGTTAGGTGCTGCCTCTGATTACAATGTATTTGTTTTGGGAGATATCTCTCAAAAATATACAGATATCGAAGGAAAAGTTGCTGCTGGCGGTAACATAAATTTCGTCGGCGGACTTGGAAGCAAACTTTCTGGTAATAGCGGCAACGTAGTAGTCGCTGGACAGAATTTAACTCTGAGCAACGGTCAAGTCTACCACGGTAATGCTGTCTATGGAGGCAGCGCCAATGTATCCAGCAATGTGGGATTTCCTCAAGGAACTCTCAGCCAGGGTAATCCCATCGACTTCAATGAAGCAGGGAAACAACTGCGAGGACTATCTGAATATTTAGCAACCTTGACTCCTACTGGTAATACAACAGTTCAACCTTGGGGTGCTATTAACCTTAGTGGCAGTGGTACTGCTTTCAATGTTTTTAATCTTGCAGGCTCATCTGTCTCCAAGACAAACTATTTTGAAATTAAGGGGGACGCAAATTCAACTATCGTTGTCAATATCAGCGGTAAGGATGTGTCACTACAAAACTTTGGGTTTAATATCATTGGTGCAGATAAACAAAAAGTAATCTACAACTTCTATGAAGCGACAAACTTAACTGCTAGTGGAATTGGCATCCAAGGTACTATTCTTGCGCCTTTGGCTAATTTCAATTTTAATAACGGTCAAGTTAATGGCAATGTAGTGGTAGCTTCTTTGACAGGAAATGGCGAATCTCACAACTATCTATTTAATGGCGATCTGCCAGATGTCCCAACGAGGTACTACAATCCGCCTAAGCGTCCCACTCGCGTTCAGGTTCCAGAGCCTGCAAATCTTGCAGGCTTAGGATTAGTTGCTGTAGTATTTGGTTTGTTTCGCTACAAACGCAATCGAGCAACTTGTTTAGAATAATTAAAAATTTTTGGCAGCATAGCGCATGAAGCGAATTTGTTTACAGATTTTCGCTCATGCGCTATTTCCTTGCTCTCTACCTTCTACAATAAAGATAGACTTTATTGAGATTTGTATAGTTGGGGATCGGCTGTCATGGCTCCCGCCGTTTTAATTCAAAATCTGCAAAAACGTTACGGTACAGTGGTTGCCGTCCAGGATGTTTCCTTTCAGGTAGAACCAGGAGAAATTTTTGGTTTACTTGGCCCCAACGGTGCTGGGAAAACTACAACCTTGCGTGCTTTGTGTACGCTGACCACACCGGATGATGGCAAAATTGAAGTATCTGGCATCTCTGTGTTAGATAATCCCAGAGTGGCAAGACAACGACTAGGCTACGTGGCTCAAGAAGTCGCTATAGATAAGGTGTTGACTGGAAAAGAACTGCTGCAATTGCAAGCAGCACTTTATCACCTCCCAGGCGCAGTAGCCAAACAGCGTATTGAAACGGTATTAGATTTACTCGGTTTGCAAGAATACGCCAACAAAAAGACAGGAACCTACTCAGGCGGTTTACGCAAGCGCCTAGACTTGGCTGCTGGGTTGCTCCATGCACCGGATGTTCTGGTATTGGATGAGCCAACTGTAGGACTTGACATAGAAACTCGTTTTGTGGTGTGGGATTTCCTGAGAAAATTACGCGCCTCTGGGACGACGGTAGTAATTACCAGCCATTACTTAGAAGAAATTGACGCTTTAGCCGATCGCGTGGCAATTATAGATCGCGGCGTTGTAATTGCCAGTGGTACACCTTCGCAATTGAAAGATCAAGTCGGGGGCGATCGCATCACTTTGCGAATCCGCGAGTTTTCCCCCATTGAGGAAGCTGAAAAAGCTAAAAACCTCCTGAAACCTTTGCCCTTTGTCCAAGAAGTCATCATCAACAGCGCTCAAGGTAATTCACTCAACTTGGTAGTGACACCTCAGAATGATGTTCTCATTAACATACAGCAAACGCTGAATACCGCTGGCTTGCCCATATTTGGCATCGCCCAATCTCGCCCCAGCCTCGATGACGTTTATCTCGCTGCCACCGGACGCACCTTATTGGATGCAGAACTCGCAGCCGTCGCCACCCGCGATCCCAAAGCTGAAAAGAAGCAGAATATGAGATAGGGAATGGGGAGCTAGGGGAAAAGGTTAAAGGGTAAAGGGTAAAGGGATAAATTTAACCTTTCCCCCTTACCCCTTTCCCTTTCCCCCTTCCTAATGCCCAATCTAAAATCAAAAATCCAAAATCCAAAATTGCTATGAGTGTTACTCCTAAATCTGATATCAATTGGCAACCATTAGCATCGCCACGAGCAGATGTTAATACTGCACCTAACTTTTTCGGTGAATTGGTACAAGAGACGTTGGCTTTAACTCGTCGCTTGTTTATTCAGTTGCAACGCCGTCCCTCATCTTTAGTTGCTGGAATTATTCAGCCGGTAATGTGGCTAGTGCTATTTGGTGCTTTGTTCCAAAATGCTCCCAAGGGTATATTTGGCAATACAACAAATTACGGTCAATTTTTGGCTGCTGGCATCATTGTGTTTACAGCCTTTGCTGGGGCGCTGAATGCTGGTTTACCTGTAATGTTTGACCGCGAGTTCGGCTTTTTGAATCGTTTGCTGGTAGCACCGTTGGCATCGCGGTTTTCCATTGTCTTTGCCTCAGCAATTTTCATCATCAGCCAAAGTTTGCTTCAAGCAGCAGTCATTGTAGCAGCAGCAGCATTTTTGGGGGCTGGACTTCCAGATTTAGCAGGTTTAAGTGCGATCGCTCTAATTGTCCTACTCTTAGCTTTGGGTGTAACAGCCATTTCCCTCGGTTTAGCTTTCGCTCTACCCGGACACATTGAATTGATTGCAGTGATTTTCGTCACCAACCTACCATTATTATTTGCTAGTACTGCTTTAGCACCTCTATCCTTCATGCCTAAGTGGTTGCAGGTTGTGGCTACTTTGAATCCTCTCAGTTATGCGATCGAACCCATTCGCTATCTCTATTTTCACAGTAGTTGGGAACTAGGTAGTGTAGTGATGCAGGCTCCTTGGGGCGATGTTACCTTTGGAGGAGCATTACTGGTGTTGTTTGGCTTTGCCCTAGTCGCCTTAGTGAGTATTCAACCCCAACTGCGGCGGACTCTGGCTTAAAAAGATAAAATAGATCAATTTTATTTAGGGTCAAAACCCCATGAAAAAACCATTTTTACAAATTACTAGACTCTTTGTAGCTACGGCAGCAGGAATTAGTTTTGCTTCCTTACTCATGGCTCAACCAAGTTCCGCTCAAGTCAGTAGCCCAGCGGATGCTTTCCCCAGTAATAGTACAACAGACCAAAATACCGATCCTTTCGCCCGTTCCAACTCAGACAATTTCAATATGTTCGATCTGATTCATCGGGCAAACTTCGGGACTCTTAACTGGGATTCTAACCAACAGAACGAAGAACTAAATTCAGCAGCAGCAGCCTTTAAAGCAAGGCAACAAAAACTAATTCAAGGTCAACAACAGCAACCTACCCTCAATTTGCCAACGGTTACACAACCATCAGTTACGCCGCCATTGGTGACACCACCATCAGGAAACTGAATTCAAATAAAGAACCCCAAGCCTTTAGAGACTTGGGGCTAAGACTATTTAAAAAATCCTGAATTATCAGATCAGCCCAAGTGCAGCTAAAACATCGCTAGCATGGGTGGTGGTATTTACAGCACTGTCAACATGAGTAATTTTGCCGCTGGGGTCAATTACGTAGGTGACACGCTTGGCATAACCACCGCCATCCACATCGAAAGCTTTTATGAGGGATTTGTCGCTGTCAGCCAGTAGGGGAAAATTCAAATTATATTTTTGGGTGAATGCTTGATGAGAGACTTCATCATCTGCACTGACTCCCAAGATTACAATATCTTTACCTTGATATTGAGACTGGGCATCCCGAAAACTACAGGCTTGTTTGGTGCAGCCTGGCGTGTCATCTTTGGGGTAAAAATACAAAACAACCGTCTTTCCGGCAAAATCAGATAGCGAGACTGTGTTGCCGTTTGTATCTTTGGCGGTAAATGCAGGTGCATCCGTACCAACTGCTAGAGGCATAATTAACCTTTCCTGTTTCAGATTGTTGATGCACTTGAAATTTTACATTAATTTATAATGTTTAAATATAATTACTAAAAAATAGGATAAATACACTTTAGGTAACTAATTTTGGTTTAATGGGGTATTCGGTACAAGAAAAAATATATTCTTAAATTAATCTTTGTTAGAAGAAAAATTTATAGCAATACACAATGGCTGTTGTTGATTCCCAAAACCCAAATATTTTTGTCTATCCTCAAAGCACAGTAGAAAGAGCCGAGCGATCGCTAGTTTGTTCGCCTTTTAATGTATCTTTATTTGAAGTGATGGGCCACCAAAGTGTATCAGTAACTGCGATCGCTCTAGAAAATGGACTCAAGCAGGGCTATACTAAACGCCCTTTATCAGAATTAGCCTGTGATGACGCTTTGGGCTGGTTGATTCAAGTAGGTGTATTGCGCCGAGAGGTCGATGGTCAGGGAATTACAGATAGTTTTCGCCTCACTCCCTTGGGTCGCCAGTTAGTGGAGCAGTACCAGGGTAAAAATTGGCGTACTCCTTCATGGCGCGATCGTTTCTATGATGCTGTGATTCGTTGGTTACGGATACCTTTTTAGAATAAAAAATCCAAGAGTTAGGATTAGGGAATCAAAGGGAACAATATACACGGAAACATCATATCTATTCATGAAGTCTTTACCATAATCATCCAACTGTAATTTGTGATGGTTATAGTGGGCATTGGGCATAAGAGGCAGAGGTGCAGAGGAGCGGAGGGGCAGAGGGGAAAAACTTACTGCTACCTCGGTCACTGAGCCTGTCCTGAGCGTAGCCGATGGGCGTAGCCGAAGTGCTGCTCTCCTGTTGTTCGCTCCTAAAAATTAACTCTGTATCTTGAAAAACTAAGTGATAGCAACTATGAAATCAATTATGGTAGTGGGGACAACATCCCATGCAGGGAAATCACTTTTAACTACAGCTATTTGTCGCATTCTGTCGCGGCGTGGTTGGCGAGTGGCTCCCTTTAAAGGTCAAAATATGGCTTTAAATGCTTATGTCACCGCCAGTGGTGGAGAAATTGGCTATGCTCAAGCAGTGCAAGCTTGGGCTGCGGGAGTGGTGCCTTGGGTAGAAATGAACCCAATTTTACTCAAACCCCAAGGGGATATGACTTCTCAAGTAATTATTAAAGGTAGGTCTGTAGGTAAAGTGAGTGCCTCAGATTACTACGAGCAATATTTTGAACTGGGGTGGCGGACAATTGAAGAATCACTACAGCATTTAGGAACAGAATTTGACATGCTGGTTTGTGAAGGTGCCGGTAGTCCAGCGGAAATTAACCTCAAGCACCGCGACTTAACTAATATGCGGGTGGCAAAACATTTAAATGCACCGACTATGTTAGTAGTTGACATTGACCGGGGTGGTGCTTTTGCTCATGTCGTTGGAACCCTAGAGTTATTGGAACCAGATGAACGCGCCTTAATTAAAGGTATAGTAATTAATAAGTTTCGAGGGCAGCGATCGCTCTTAGATCCGGGGATAAAATGGTTAGAAGAACGCACAGGTATCCCCGTTATCGGTGTTATACCTTACTTGCAAGAAATGTTTCCAGCAGAGGATTCTCTTGACCTGCTAGAGCGTCAATCGTCTACGAATAAAGCCCAAACTGACCTCAACATTGCCGTCATCCGCTTACCAAGAATTGCCAATTTCACCGACTTTGACCCACTGGAATCAGAAAGTACAGTTTCAATTAAATACTTAAGTCCTAAGCAAGATTTAGGACATCCTGATGCTGTGATTATCCCTGGTACAAAGACCACAATTGCTGACTTGCTACTGTTGCAAAAAAGCGGTATGGCAGAAGCGATCCAAAACTACGCTGCTTCTGGGGGAACAGTTTTAGGTATCTGCGGTGGCTATCAAATGCTCGGTCAAATCATCGCCGACCCAGAAGGGATAGAGGGACAAGCTGGCAGATTTCAAGGGTTAAATCTTTTACCAATCAGAACTGTAATTACAGGGCAAAAAATCGCCCGCCAGCGCCAAGTTAGCTCAAATTATCCCCAACAGGGCTTGCCAGTCAATGGCTTTGAAATCCACCAAGGGCGATCGCGTATTGAACAGCAAGGCATAGATCCTCAATCCTACCATGCCCTATTTGACGATATTAATTTAGGGTTAGTAGATAGTTGTCAATCGGTGTGGGGAAGTTACCTCCACGGGCTTTTTGACAATGGGCCTTGGCGACGGGCTTGGTTAAATCGCCTCCGTCAACAGCGGGGTTTAAAATCTTTGCCTACCGGTGTTGCGAACTATCGAGAACAGCGAGAGCAAATTTTGGACTCTCTAGCCATTGAAGTTGAAAGCCATTTAGACTTAAGTCTATTTTTGTCTTAAGCTAAAATGCGTTGAAATGTCATTAGTCATTTGCAAAGGACAAAGGACAACTGACAAATGACAACTCTATTAAAAGCGTAATATTGATGATTGTTCGTGTCCGTTTTTTACCAGATGATGTCATAGTAGATGCGGAAGTGGGAGAAGCCCTCTTAGATGTAGCAGACCGGGCTGGGGTATTTATTCCCACCGGTTGTCTCATGGGGTCTTGTCACGCTTGCACTGTCGAATTAGAGGATGGAGAAATCATCCGCGCTTGTATCAGCGCAGTACCGCCACGTCAAGAATTGACGATTAATTTGTTTAGCGACCCAACTTGGTAATGTCGCCTCTATTCTTGAAAAAGACGGTATCTGTGCGAATATTACGGCGTAGTCGATGTTAATTGCTTATAACGCTTGTAATAGACCTTGAGCAGTAGAAAGCTTTACATTGTAAGTATTAAGTGGAATTGCATTAGCCATTGAAGCAAAAATAATTTTATGTCCCTGGTCGTTAGGATGTATGCCGTCTGGAGAAATCAACACATCACCACCAGCATTGATCATCTCTTGGTAGACATCCGCCCACCTAACACCAAACTCTTTTGCGACACTTTTTGCCGCATCTCTGTAAATACGATGTTTATTAGGTGTACCGCTACTAAAATTTGGATAAAGGTGATATGCAATTGGCTTTATATAAGGAGGAGAGCCGATTGTAATATTTAAACGCTTGATTCCTGATGCAAGAAGTCCTTGTATGACTTCTCTTAAATCAGTCTTGTATTCCTCCGCAGAAAAAGCTTGACCACTATATCGCAAGTCATTTAATCCATATAAAATGTAGACTTTTTCAGGGTAATGTCTAACAACATCTTTAACATAGCGATCGCGTCCGTTATTAGCAAGTCTTGGATAAGTGTTCTGAAGAACGGTTGCACTAATTCCTTGATTGTCTTCGCATAAACCTTTGTTTTTAGCAAGTAGCGTGCTCCACTTTAAAGACAAACTAGATGCACCCACGCCTTCAGTTATTGAATCACCAAAAAATACTGCCTTGGTACAATTATTTTGTTTTAGACATGCAAAGCTAATTAAAAGTAGTGCGAAAGCAATTGCAAGCTTTTGAAGCATAATTGTCACCTCTCCAGGTTAGATAGACTTTGCGCTTACAAAAAACTAGCATAAACCCAAAATAAGCAAATTCTATCAAAAGACATCTCCGAAAACAGTTAAAGCCTTTGTGTGGCTAGGCTGTAGCCCGTAAATGCAATCATCTTAAATTAGTTAGTCTGTACGATA
>NZ_JBALDN010000090.1:0-90261 GCF_036917375.1 Nostoc sp. | reverse complement strand
CGATTTGGAATGGACGACTCATAACAAAATTACTAAATGCACCCATCTATA
Source organism: Nostoc sp. (assembly GCF_036917375.1). Lineage (GTDB taxonomy): Bacteria > Cyanobacteriota > Cyanobacteriia > Cyanobacteriales > Nostocaceae > Nostoc. The sequence goes on along the minus strand of NZ_JBALDN010000090.1, from coordinate 90,210 downwards.
AGTTTGACGTAGTTTGGCGCATCTTCATACAGAATTGGTATAACCTCTCTCCTACAAGGCTACCGTGTACACACAAGTCCAACATTTTCATGCTGAACCCTGATACCGCCTAGAACTTAAGTTCTAGGCTAATAGCTAAAGTCCACTCAAGTGGACTAAATGGAATTTCTCTTTGAGTCCTCTTTAGAGGACTTGCGCAATGAGACTCGGAATTGATTCCGAGGCGGGATAGATACACTGCGCCAAAACTTGTGTGTACACCGTAGGCTTGCGGGGAGGGGGTTGGGGGTGGGGTTCTTGTATCTCACTCAACTAAGAACCGCTATACCTACTTAGCACTTGATAACAGAATTTAGGCAATTGTCAGCAAAAGTTTAGATAAATTACATTTCTGAGAGAAAACATCAAGTTTGACGCTTTGTCTTTTGACAGCGATCGCAACTTCACTTACAGTTCCGCACTAGAGGAGTTTTGAGTACTGAGTAAGAAGAAAAGAAAAAATTTCTTATTACTTCTTCAAAATCTTTATTCGGACACTCAGGACTCATAACTCAGAACTCAAAACTTTTTTTATGGTAGATTTGTTGCTGATCGCAATCCTGGGGTTTCTGGGGAGTTTTGGACACTGCTTTGGGATGTGTGGCCCTCTAACAGTGGCATTTTCTCTGTCTCATCAGCCGAAAAGTCCACAAACAGTCTCCTTGGGACGGATATCAACCTTAGAAAAGCCCGATACTTGGCAACAGCAATTAAAATTTCATATCCTGCTAAACCTGGGGCGGATGTTGAGCTATGCTCTAGTCGGTGCTGGCATTGGGGCGCTAGGTTCGGTATTGCTGCAAGGTGGACAGCTAGCGGGTATTGGCAGCGACTTCCGGCGCTGGATGGCTATTCTGACTGGGGTGATGTTGATTTGGTTTGGCTTAGGACAAGTAAAACCCGATTTACTACCGCGCATTCCGGTGTTACATCCCCTATTGCAAGGTAGTTTACACGATCGCCTCAGCAGCGGAATGGTTAAACTTTCCTTAAAAACCAAATGGTGGACGCCAATGCTTTTGGGGATGACTTGGGGTTTAATGCCCTGTGGTTTCCTGTATGCTGCCCAAATTAAAGCCGCTGAAACTGGCAATTTATGGATGAGTACAGCTACTATGCTGGCTTTTGGCTTGGGAACCCTGCCCACAATGCTAGGTGTAGGCGTTTCCACATCTTTGGTAAGTAAAGACAGGCGCAGTCAGCTGTTTCGATTAGGCGGTTGGGTAACACTCACCATTGGCGTTATCACCTTGCTGCGGACTGGTGACACAATGGTAGATTACACCGGACACGCCGCCTTAATCTGCTTAATTTTGGCGTTAATTGCGCGTCCGATTAGTGGCTTGTGGGCTTCACCACTGCGTTATCGTCGCGGCTTGGGTGTGGGATCTTTTGTGCTTTCTGTGGTTCACACCTTCCACATGATAGAACACTCATTGCAATGGAATTTTGCCGCCTTTTCGTTTCTGCCCCCAGAATTTCAGTGGGGGATGGCTGCGGGTGCTGTAGCATTGGTATTAATGTCCCCCGCCGCTTTTACAAGTTGGGAATCGTTGCAAAAATCTTTGGGCAAGCGTTGGCGACAGATTCATCTATTGGGTGTGCCAGCCTTGCTCTTGAGTGCCATTCATACTGTGTTGATTGGTTCCCATTATCTGGGTTCCTTGCAATCAACTTGGGGAAATAAATTAGCGGCAGTACTGATGGTAATGATTACTCTCAGTGTTTTGCTAGTGCGATCGCGCTTTTTCTGGTCAAAGTTAGCCGTAGAAAAGTTTTATGTTCCCCCAACCAAATCGCGGTAAATCATCCTTATCTGGCTCCGTTTCAACGAGTCAAAAACAGAAGCGTTACCCTCAAAAAGGTATTTTCTGGAAAAATCAAGGAACGATAAAGTATTTATTATTCTTGAGTTGCTTAGTTATATCAATAACTAATCTTTACCCTGCTTTTGCTCATAAGGTAGAAGTAGCCTCAGATGTTGGCGGCACTCTCCACATTGAACCAAATGATAATCCCCGTGCTGGAGAAGCAAGCCAAGCCTGGTTTGCACTTACCCGCAGAGGTGGAAAGGTTATTCCCCTATCACAGTGTAATTGTCAGTTGGCTGTTTATGCCGAACCTTATGCAGCCGGAGAGCCACCGTTGTTAGAACCACAGTTACAACCTGTGGCAGCCGAACGTTATAAAGGCATTCCAGGTGCAGAAGTTGTCTTTCCCAAACCAGGCCTTTATGAATTGCAACTAAATGGAAAACCTGTTTCTGGGGCAAGATTCAAACCCTTTGAATTCAAATTTGAAGTGACTGTGGCAGGAGGCGGGTCTACACAGAATACACGAAACTTGCGAGATGTCAATGGTGATTTAGTAGAGGGTCAATCTCAACAATTACCAACTTGGGCGATCGCACTGCCAATTCTCGGATTTATCGGCATCTTAGTTGTCGTCATGCAAAGTATGAGGAGGGGTGGGGAGTAGGGAAGAAGCAGAGGGGCAGGGGAGACAAGGGGACAAGGGGAATTATTAGACTTCTTGGCATTTGTCGGGAAAAGGGTAAAGGTTAAAGGAGAAGGGAAAATTCCATACCTTTAACCTTTACCCCTTACCCTTTTTCCCCTCTGCCCTCTGCCCCTCTGCCTTACTTATGTCGCTTCTGATGCCACTGCCACGCGTCAGTAACAATATCTTTGATGGATGGATACTGAGGTTGCCAGCCTAAGATTGTTCTGGCTTTATCGCTGGTGCCAATGAGAACTGGGGGATCGCCAGGACGGCGATCGCGTTCTTCTACTGGTATCGAAATTCCTGTCGCCTCTTCGACTGCGGCAATCACTTCTCTGACGGAGAAACCGCTGCCATTGCTCAAATTAAAAACTTCGCTATCGCCACCTTTTAATAAATATTCCAATCCCAAAATATGGGCGTCTGCTAAGTCGTTAACGTGAATATAATCTCGAATACACGTACCATCGGGTGTGGGATAATCAATGCCGAAAATTGAGATGGACTCTCGTTTCCCTAAAGCTGTCATTAGCACCAAAGGAATTAAATGGGTTTCTGGGTTGTGATCCTCGCCCAGTAAGCCATCGGGATTAGCACCGGCAGCATTGAAATAGCGAAAACGCACTGATTGCAAACCGTAAGCAACATCAAAATCAGAGAGAATCCTTTCTACCATCAGCTTTGTAGCACCATAGGGATTAATCGGATTTTGGGGATGGGTTTCTGGAATGGGCACGAATTCCGGAACCCCGTAGGTGGCACAGGTAGAAGAAAAGACAAATTTCTTTACAGATGCTGTCAGCATCGCTTCTAACAGGGTCAAAGTACCAAGGACGTTATTACGGTAATATTTGGCCGGATCGCTCACTGATTCTCCTACGTAGGCATAAGCAGAAAAATGCATTACTGCGGCAATATCGTGGGTTTTAAATACACGATCGAGCAAGGCGCGATCGCTGGTGTCTCCAATTATCAGTTCTACCTGTAAAACTTTTTCTACTAGATCGCGATGTCCATAGACCAGATTATCAAGTATGACAACGCTATAACCCGCTTTTTTCAAAGCAAGCACTGTATGGGAACCAATATATCCAGCTCCCCCTGTTACCAGAATGGTAGGCTTTCCAGGCGACATAGTTTTTCCTTTTGAGTAGATTACTTAATTAATTTAGTTTACCGGTACCAGATTACTCTTCTGGAAAATTATAAATAATAGACGCAGTGTCAAAAAATTGCACTAAAATCACTACGACGGTAGTCATTGGGTGTGAGGTTTGAGAAATTTTAAGTCAAACAGTACGATTACAATTTGACAATAAAATAAATCCATTTCCCGAAACCTCTAGGTTGACCCTTACGGGTGGCGCTTATAACGTCGCTATCAGTAAGAAGTCGCCAGTTGTTTCATGCATGGTTTCCCTGCATGGCAGTCTTTTCTGGGGGCAACCCCGCTCGAAACGGACTGCCTCTCCTAACGGAGATGCTACGCGAACACCACCACACTGGCTCACTGCACCAGAAAATTTGAGAGTTAGTCTATGTTTCTATTGTTAAGCCGGGTACTGCTGTGGCTGCTGATTGGCACTATCGTTTATTCTCTGTTCCAGCGATTTTATCCCTCTGGAACTTTTGTCGGGCGATTAATCTTAGTCGTTATCTTGGTAATCGTAGCCCTATCATTTCTTAATCCCAATGAACCTGCTGTGGCGTCGTTGTGGAGGATGCTATCTTTTCCACTCAAGCCTTTAGGAGCCTCTGTTTTACTGATGATTCTTGCCGCTCAGAAAATCAAAGGAGGTGGAATAGACAAACCAGGAGGATACTTGATCGGTTGGGCACTGACGATTTTGCTGTTAGCAAGTACACCAGCAGTCGCCTATTTCCTTTATAGAGCGCCACTAGCAATGACGGGTGAAACATCTGTCGCAAGTGCTACACCAACATCTGGGACACTGGTGGCATTAGGGCAACCCACCACAGGTAACATCTCAGATATAACGGGCGATCGCATTCTTTCTTATAATTTGAGAGTGCCTCCCTATTTATTACAAGGAAGTCCTCAAGATATTCGCACGCGCGGTTTACGACTTGAAGACTTTGTACCAAATTCGGAAACGTTGCAATTGACAACAAGAACTTGGGAAAGTTATCTCGTTGAAATTTACAGGTTCTTGCGTGTTCAGCGGTAATCGGGCAAGAGAACTGTACTTGGTTCGTAGTGAGCGCTTGAGCGCTTAATTTAAGACCTAAAGTCCTGACTACGAACTTATTTCTTCATTAAAGTTGCTGTGGTGGACTACTAGTAGCGAACGGCAATAACTATCCAGTTAAAAGAGGTAACAAAAGCTGAATTTATCACAAGCGATATTCCCTCTGCATAGCTGCCTTCTGGGACTAGCAGTTAATCTAGATGATAAAGTTGCACAATTGCTTTAATGGCAAAATCTCGACGAATCGCTAAACTCAGTGCTTACCTACGACCCCATTGGCAAGAAGCCTCCTTGGGCATTCTCGCTTTGTTGTCTGTCAATGCACTGGGTGTTTATATCCCTTGGTTGATTCGTGCTGGTGTTGACAAACTCTCGACAACCTTCAGCTGGAACCAAATACTACATTACGTAGTAGTGATTGTCTTGCTCAGTTCGGCAATGTGGCTAATGCGAATGGCATCACGCATTTGGCTATTTGGGGTGGGTCGTCAGGTGGAATTTGACCTGAAACAACGGATTTTTGAACACCTACTGAAACTGGAGCCTGGTTATTTTGCCACTAATACTGCTGGCGATTTGATTAGTCGGGCTACTAGTGACGTAGACAATATCAAGCGGTTATTAGGTTTTGCGGTCTTGAGTTTGGCAAATACGATGTTTGCCTACGCCCTGACACTGCCAGTAATGTTGGCAATTAGTGTGGATCTCACCCTAGCCGCCCTGGCAGTGTACCCTTTTATGCTCTTGTTGGTGAGTCTGTTTAGCGATCGCTTACGCAAACAACAAGCAGCAGTCCAAGAGCAACTCTCTGACATCAGCGAACTCATCCAAGAGGATATCAGTGGCATTGCCTTAATTAAAATCTATGCTCAAGAAGCTAACGAGCGTCGAGCTTTTGCCAAGAAAAATCAGCAGCTATTGACTGCTAATTTGGAATTGGCAAAAATCCGCAATACACTGTTTCCGCTAATTGGTGGGCTAGCTAATATCAGTTCGCTGGTAATCATCTGGCTAGGATCGGCACGGATGTCTGCTGGCACACTTCAAGTTGGCGATTTTTTAGCATTATTAATTTATGTAGAGCGTCTAGTTTTCCCCACTGCCCTTTTAGGATTCACAATTACCGCCTATCAACGCGGTGAAGTTAGTATCGATAGGCTTGAAGCTATTCTCTCTGTCACACCAAAAATTAAAGATGAAGCCGATGCCATACATCTGCCAGCGGCTGAACTCAAAGGCGAAGTGACAGCTAAAAATCTCACCTACAATTACCCTGGTTCCACGACTCCAGCTTTAGCAAATGTTAACTTTACCATTGCTCCTGGAGAAACTGTAGCGATTGTTGGGGCAATTGGTTCGGGAAAATCTACTTTGGCCAATGCTTTACCGCGCTTGTTAGATATTGAATCAGGACAATTGTTTTTAGATGGGGTAGATATTACTAAGATTGCTTTGACAGATTTACGAGGTGCGATCGCCTACGTTCCTCAAGATAGCTTTCTATTTAGCACTACAATCAAAAATAATATTCGCTACGGCGATCCAGTTAGCGAACAACAGCAGGTAGAATCTGTCGCTAAACTTGCCCAAATTGAATCAGAAATTCAGAATTTTCCCCAGCAATATGAAACTATTGTTGGCGAACGCGGTATTAATCTTTCTGGCGGTCAACGGCAACGTACTGCTTTGGCTCGTGCAATGTTGGTCAATGCTCCAGTGTTAATTTTGGATGACGCTCTCTCTAGTGTGGATAATCAAACAGCTACGAAAATCCTCAAAAATCTCTCCAGTGGTACTGAACGTAAAACAGTAATTTTTATTACGCACCAATTATCAGCGGCGGCAGCGGCTGACCGAATTTTTGTCATGGAAAAGGGAAAAATTGTTCAGGTCGGAAATCACTTAGAACTTTTACAACAACAGGGTTTATATAGAACTTTGTGGAGCCAACATCAAGTTGAAGAATTACTGCGGTGAAGGAGGCAGGAGGCAGAAGGCAGGAGACAGGAGGGAGGAGGCAGAAGGAAAGAATTATGATTGAGTTAGGGACTGGGGATTGGGAAGATTTGAATGGGGATTCAGACCCCAACCAATTCTTAAAAAATTTCTTCCCCAGTACCCAGTAACCAGTCCCAGAACGACCATTACTCACCTTCAAGCTTGGCTGAAATTGGGGCATTGCATATTTGCGGGATGATTTAGCAACTTCCAAAATTCCCCCTCTGCCCCGGTTGTTGAGCGTAGTCGAAACACTGCTCCCCCTGCTTGTCCCAATTCATCCCACTGTTCTGCAACGCCGAAATTGGGGAATCCTGGACGTGACCCGTTGAAGAAAAATTCAGAAATTCCGACTTTACTGAAGGATTGTAAATAGGTCTAGCAAAATAATTGCATTTGTCATAACTTTATAGTTATAGAACTATTGATTCGATCGCCTCATCACTCATGGTTAACACCCTACCCAAGCCAGAAATCAAAACCCCCAGCAAAGAAACTGTACTCACCCCCCGGTTTTACACTACAGATTTTGAAACCGCAGCCAATCTGGATTTGTCTGCCCAGGAAACGGAATTGCAGGCGATGTTGACAGAAATGCGGACAGACTACAACCGCCACCATTTTGTTCGGGATGAAGCGTTTGAGCAGTCTTGGGAACACATTGATGGTGAAGCAAGGCAGGCGTTTATAGAGTATTTGGAACGCTCTTGCATTTCTGAGTTTTCTGGCTTCTTGCTATTCAAGGAATTATCCCGCAAGCTGAAAAATCGCAGTCCAATGCTAGCGGAAATCTTTCAAATGATGGCGCGTGATGAAGCCCGCCACGCCGGATTTCTCAACAAAGCAATGGCCGATTTTAAACTCTCCCTTGATTTAGGCACTGTTACCAAAACCCGCACTTATACATTTTTCCCGATTGAATGGGTACTTTACACCGTTTACCTCTCAGAAAAAATCGGCTACTGGCGTTACATTATTATTTTCAGGCATCTAGAAAAGCACCCAGAAAACCAGTTTTATCCGATATTCCGCTACTTTGAGAGTTGGTGTCAAGACGAAAACCGCCACGGAGACATATTCAAAGCATTATTGCGTTCTCAACCCCAACTCTGGAACACCTGGAAATCTAGGCTGTGGAGTCGCTTTTTCTTGCTATCAGTATTTGCGACTCACACCCTGACAGTTCATGAACGTTCTGGGTTCTACAAATCATTGGGACTTGATGCCACAGAATTTGATATCCAAGTTGTCCGCAACACCAATGAAACCGCAGGACGGGCTTTTCCTGTAATGTTGAATACCGAACATCCCAAGTTTTTCCCACGTCTGCAACGCTGTGCAGGTTACAACTTGAAAATTGCAGAGATTGAAGACAGTTATAATCCGAAATTGGTGAAGCTAATTCGCAAACTACCTTTGATTGCAGCAATTGTTTGGAATCTGCTGTTAATTTACCTCATCAAACCAATTAATACTGAAGCCCTGCGGGGAACGGTTCGTTAGCTATTTATTAGACATCTGCTGGTGAAATTAATTATGTGTTCTGAATAACGCATAATTAATTTCACCAGATGTCAATTCTTGAATATTTGGTAGCTGAATGATGACAAAGGTAGACTAAAGTCTATATATAAATATGTCAATAAAATAGTTAAATTTTTGTATAGAAGATACTGGAATGCAATATATAAGAGGTTACTAATTAATCTAGAAAATGTAGGAATTGAGAGATGAGCGACATTAAAAGACAAGCCGCTTTGCCTTTACCCACATGGAAGCGGCCCCACATAGGGACATCAAATTTTACGAATCCATCGCTTGTCTCATCCAATATTCCCACATTGGCCAATCCAACACGCGGTTTTGGTTTACCAACAAATAATAATACTGCGCTCAATGGCGACCTTCAAGAAGCCCCGTCTGCTAACGAGCAATTATTAGAATCAGAAGCCATCAAAGAAAAACCTCTTGTTCACGACATTAGTCGCATATCTTTGCGTCGTCCACAGCCGCAACTTATAGGTAGCCAGCCAAAAGACCAGTATGAGCAGTCAGCTGACCAGATTATGCTTCTACCTAGACTTAAGTCAAATATAAATATCGGTGCAATAGATTCACATATAGTACAACGAGAATGTGCAGATTGTGAGCAAGAAAAAGAGGAAGTAGAAACCGAATTGTCGCTACAACGCGTTAGCGATCGCAGCGTTCAAACCCAAGACAATATTGAGAGTCAGTTAAATAATAGTAAGGGTGGAGGAAGCCCTTTATCTCCCGAAGTGCGAAACTTTATGGAACCGCGCTTTGGTCGTAAATTCGACGATGTGCGAGTACATACTGACTCCAATGCGATGCAGATGAATAAGTCATTGAGAGCGCAGGCCTTTACTCATGGTAGTGATGTTTACTTTAGCGCCGAGAAATCACCTGGTAATAACGAGTTGACAGCCCATGAGTTAACCCATGTAGTACAGCAGACAGGCAAAGTGCAGAAACAAAGCGATGCATCTACAGCACCAGCCCCTGTTGAACAGACATCTAGTGGTATGCCGCCCAAAAAAGGGACAACTAAAATTGACAAAAAGAATGCCACAATTACTGCTTCGGGAAAAAATATTACCGAAGCAATTACAAACTTAACATCACAAGGAAAGGGCGAAGCGGGCAGTGTTACCTGTGCCCCCGAAAAAGATGTCAAAACTTACCAAGCAGAAGATAAATCCGATGAAATTGTCTACGAGGCAGATGTCTTAGTAACGGAAACTAAGGCAATGCCCGTCTGGACGGAACTCGATCAACAATGCGAACCCGTTAAAAAAGAATGGGCAAGGTTTTATAGCGCTCTTGATACACACGAGAATGGGCACATTAGTATTGACGAAAAGGCTTTTAAAGATTTACACAAAAAGCTTCTTGGCAAAACAACCTCAGCATCTGACAAGATTTTTAACGATACTTACGCCCAAGCGAATACTGATAACAACGCCTACGACACCACAACGAAACACGGACTCACTCAAGGTACAGGAGTAACTCCGGTACAGTGCGGCCCAGAAAAAGTTTCTCAAAGTGGAGATGAATCGGATGCAAAGGTAGAGGTTCAAACTCAACAATAAAGGCGAAAACACCATAACGCAAACCTGCTAATTATTTTTGCGTTTGCACTGTTTGGACTCACATGGAGAAATCATAAAAAGAACGCCGAACAATACGAAAGCCATTTGGCTTGACAAAAGTGCAAGTGTCAACAGCGAATTTATCCACAAGGTGCTTGATTCTTCTGGCTGTCTGTGATAGTTTTCTTTTTACAAGCCATAAAGTACTGTAAGTTTATCAAGATGCCGCTGTTTTTTGAATTTCTTTAACCTAGTTGCAAGGATTTGAAGTTAAGAATAAATAGCTAACCTATCGAGATTATTTATTGCAGGTATAAGATTGCGAACCAACGAACTAGAAATTAATCTCTAAGCCAGGGCAACCTTATGAGCAAAATACGTGCTGTGATTGTTGATCCCAATGTGCCGGGGCGTTTGGCACTGAGTGAAGTGACTGCACCAAAGCCTGCCCCAGATGAAGCTCTAGTGCGGGTAGCGGCAATTTCCCTCAATCGGGGAGAGATAAAACGTTCAACCACTGCTGAGGCTGGTTGGCAGCCTGGTTGGGACTTGGCAGGTGTAGTGGAAATCCCCGCCGCCGATGGATCGGGGCCTCCCCAAGGGGCGCGTGTAGTTGGCTTGCGCCGTGCTGGTGCTTGGGCAGAACTCGTGTCTGTTCCCACTAACGCCTTAGCAGTAGTGCCGTCATCGGTATCTTTTGCTCAAGCCGCCACACTTCCTGTAGCAGGTTTAACTGCATACCATGCGGTGTTAAAAGGTGGTTCACTTTTGGGTCGGTCAGTTCTGGTTACAGGCGCATCAGGAGGCGTTGGTTACTTCGCTATTCAATTGGCACAACTGTCAGGAGCGCAAGTCGTGGCACATATTCGTCAAGCTGGCTATGAAACTCTAGTTAGAGACGCAGGGGCGCAATCGGTGGTGATTGGCGAAGACCTCTCACCTGCCAGCGAGTACGGGCCCTACGATCTAATTGTAGAGTCAGTGGGTGGCAAGACTTTGGGGGTAGCCCTTGGCTTACTGGCACAGGATGGGAAAACTGTGCTGTATGGAGTATCTGGGGGAGATGAAGTGACATTCAACGCGGCTCAATTTTTTGGGACTGGTAGCGTCAGCCTGTATGGTTTACGTCTGTTCGATGAATTGAGATTTGAATCAGCAGCAGTCGGTCTAAAACGGCTTTTGAGTCTAGTAGAAGCAGGTGAGTTACATCCTCACATTGATTTAGAAGCTTCTTGGACAGAAATAGCTGATGTTGCCCAACAACTACTCGATAGGCGTTTTCCTGGCAAAGCTGTGTTGCACATTTCAAATTGAGCGATCGCAGATGGTATGAGGGATAGTACTGATTTCTGGTTCAAACTAGATCGGCTTGTAGCCCTTAATAATCTCAAGATAGATCGCCCAAAAGGGACATCACATCCACGTTATCCATCTTTCGTTTATCCCCTGGATTATGGATATTTACAAGACACTCGCTCTGGAGATGGAGCCGATATTGATGTCTGGATAGGTAGCTTGTCTAATCAAACAGTAACTGCCGTCATTTGTAGTGTCGATCTGGAAAAGCGAGATACAGAAATCAAGATACTTCTAGGTTGTACATCTGAGGAAAGCCGAGTCATTTTGGATATCCACAATACAGGCTCTCAATCAGCAATATTATTGGTTTGCAATTAAATTACTTACATTTTTGTGAGGGTAAGTTTGTATGAGTTTAGAACTAAAACTATCAGGTAAAACAGCGATCGTTACAGGAGGAAGCGCGGGCATTGGTTTAGCTACTGCCAAAGCACTTTATAGTGAGGGGGTGAATGTTGCGATCGCAGCCCGCAATCAAGAAAGACTAGAAAATGCAGTAGCTGCCATCCAGTCTTTACCAACTTCTGGCGCTAAAGTTATTGCCATTAGTGCTGATTTAACGAAAGCAGAAGATGTTGAGAAAGTTGTCTCCACAACATTAGCCCAATTTAATCAGATTGATATCTTGATTAACAATGCCGGATCAGCCCGTGCTGGGTCTTTCCTAGAATCCACTGATGATTTATTTTTGGATGCTTGGAACTTAAAATTATTGGGCTATATCCGCTTAGTTAGAGCCGTCGTTCCCCATCAAAAAAGTCGCGGTGATGGGCGGATTGTCAATATAGTTGGTGGTGCAGGACGCACACCTCGCCCTAACTTCCTAGCTGGCGGTACAAGTAATGCTGCTTTGCTGAACTTCACAAAAGGCATTTCTAAAGAGCTAGCCGAGTACAAGATTCGCATTAACGCTATCTCCCCTGGTGCTACAGCTACTGAGCGTGCCGAGACTTTAGCTCGGCAAAATGCCCAAGCGCAAGGCATCACTGTTGAGCAAGTAAAGGCACAAAATATCCAAAGTATTCCTTTAAAAAGAATCGCCCAGCCAGAAGAAATTGCCGCGCTGGCGCTATTTTTGGTGTCCGATCTAGCTGCATCGATTACAGGAACAGAGATTATCGTTGATGGCGGATCTACCCCTGGTGTTTAGCAGACGCGACGAATCAGACGCGATGAATCAGAATCAGACGCGATGAATCGCGTCTCTACAATTTGTCAAAAGATAAACTTCTTGGAGATAAAAAACATGGGTTCTCAATACTTTGATATCAAACCAGTTGCAGGACGTATCGGTGCTGAAATTATTGGTGTTAATCTGAGTTCTAATCTCAGTGATGACATCATCAGCGATATTCGCAAGACTTTAGTCAAATACAAAGTGATATTTTTCCGCGGTCAGCAACAGCTTGATGCTGATGGACAAGTCGCCTTCGCTCGTCGTTTCGGTGAACTCACTACAGCCCACCCTACCGTACCATCGCTGCCAGAAAATCCAGAAGTCTTAGACCTGAATTATGGTCGTACTACTTCCCGCGCCAATAGCTGGCATACAGATGTAACATTTGTAGACCGTCCTCCTCTCGGTTCTATCTTACGAGCGCTTGATATTCCGCCAACTGGTGGCGATACAATCTGGGCAAACTCAGTAACTGCTTACCAAGATTTACCTATCCATCTGCGTAATCTCGCAGACCAACTTTGGGCAGTACATAGCAACAAATACGACTATGCAACTGCATTTGACTTACCTGAAGATGTCAAGGCTTATCGGGCTGTCTTCACCTCGACTGTGTACGAGACTCTGCACCCAGTTGTACGCGTCCATCCCGAATCTGGGGAGCGTGGGCTATTCATCGGCGGATTTGTGCGCCAGTTCCGTGGCTTATCAACAACTGAATCAGATGATATTCTCCGGCTGTTACAAGCGTATGTAACACGTCCTGAGAACACAGTCCGGTGGCGTTGGCAAGTTGGTGACGTAGCTTTTTGGGACAATCGGGCTACTCAACATTATGCGATCGCAGATTATGGCGACCAGCCCCGCCACGTTCAACGAGTCACAATTGTCGGCGACCTCCCAGTGGGCATCGATGGTAAACAAAGTGAGGCTATCAAGGGAGATGCTTCTCAGTACAACCGACGTGAGGCCGTGACTGCGTAATATTTGGGCATTGGGCATTGGGCATTGGGCATGGGGCATGGGGAATAGGAGAGAGATCAGTCTTTGATACTTGTGAACGAGTGTTTAATACTCGTGAATGAGTCTTTAAGCTTCATTAATGAGTCTTTGAACTCCATTAATGAGTCTTTGAGCTTCATTAATGAGTCTTTGAGCTTCATTAATGAGTCTTTGAGCTTCATTAATGAGCCTTTGAACTCCATTAATGAGTCTTTGAGCTTCATTAATGAGCCTTTGAACTCCATTAATGAGCCTTTGAACTCCATTAATGAGCTTTTGAGCTTCATTAATGAGCCTTTGAACTCCACTTCCCTGTCCCCTCTCCTTTGCTGGCTTAACTTTCTGCTGACTAATGACGATCGCGCTTTTTTATGAAACTCTTCTATACACCTAACTCACCTTATGCACGCATTGCACGGGTAGCAACACTAGAACTGAATCTGTGCGATCGGATCGAAACGCAAAAAGTTATTGCACGAGATCCGAACAGCGATCTATTGAATTACAACCCTACAGGTAAAGTTCCAACTTTAGCGACTGATGACGGATTTATCTTGAGTGAAACACGTATAATATGCGTCTATCTTAATCACTTAAATCCTGAGATCAAACTAGTTGCTGACATTTCTAATGGCTTTTTACAGCAACTTGAAGGTATGACTGGTGGGTTTATAGATGGCATTGCTGTTTGGGTAAGGGAGTTAAGGCGTATCCACAGCGAGCAGTCTCCTGGGGTAATCGAGTTTGAGTCTACGCGAGCGTTGAGAATTTTGGAGTACTTCGAGAAGATATCAGATAAACTCGACCAAACTCCTAAACTTGCTCATATAACTCTCGCCTCTGCACTTGGACTAGAAATCCGCCTTCCCGATCTGCAATGGCGGCAAAAATATCCAAAACTTGCCCATTGGTACAATGAATTCTCTAAACGGCCTTCCATCCAAGCAACAAGACCAGAGTCTTAATAACTAACATTTTCTTATTCCAAACAAGAGAACGAAAAAAGCATAAGTACGCCTTCGCAAATAGAAATATGAGTACGAAAAAACAACTTAAACTCGGAGCATTTTTACCCGGTAGTGGTCATCACGTCGCAGCATGGCGGCATCCCAATACCCCGGCTGATGGAGGTCTAAACTTCCAGCATTACAAGCAGCTAGCACAAACGGCTGAACGAGGCAAATTTGATATGCTTTTCCTCGCAGATGGTTTAGCCGTCTGGGATCGAGGGCAAGGGGCTGAGGCTTTTAGCCGTTCGGGACAATTCAGTGTCCACTTTGAACCTTTAACCTTATTATCGGCTCTGTCTGCGGTGACAGAAAATATCGGATTGGTGGCGACATCATCAACGACTTATGATGAACCTTATCATCTCGCCCGCAAGTTTGCCTCGTTAGATTATCTCAGCGGTGGTCGTGCCGGATGGAATCTTGTAACCTCTGCTGCTGAAGCCGCAGCGCAGAATTTCAGCCAAGAAAACCACCTAGAACACTCGCTGCGCTATGAACGGGCGAAGGAATTTGTGGATGTTGTCACCAAACTTTGGGACAGTTGGGAAGATGATGCTTTTCTCCACGATAAGGAGTCAGGTATTTACTTTGATGCAGAAAAGCTGCATATTCCCCACCACAAGGGTAAATATTTCTCGGTGCGCGGCCCGCTCAATGTGGCGCGTCCACCGCAGGGATATCCAGTAATCGTACAAGCTGGATCTTCCGAGCCTGGACAGGATTTGGCTGCCCAAACAGCAGAGGTGATTTTCACTGCACAACAGACATTGGCAGAAGCTCAAGCCTTCTACACCAGCGTCAAGGGGAGATTGGCTAAATACGGACGTTCCCCTGACCATCTTAAAATTATGCCAGGGGTATTCCCGGTAATTGGTAAGACTGAACAGGAAGCTAAGGATAAATATGAACAACTTCAGGAGTTGATCCATCCCTTGGTCGGATTAGGGCTACTTTCTGGGCTAGTGGGCGGCCATGATTTGTCCAAATATCCCCTAGATGGGCCGCTGCCGGATCTGCCAGATACCAACGGTGGCAAAAGCCGCTTGCAACTGATTACCGATCTTGCCCGCAGAGAGAATTTAACAATTCGACAACTGTACTTGTGGATTGCAGGAGCGCGGGGACATCGAACGATTCTCGGAACACCAGAACATATTGCCGATCAGTTAGAAGATTGGTTCGTCAATGGTGGAGCTGATGGATTTAACATTATGCCACCCTGGCTGCCTGGGGGTTTAGAGGAATTCGTAGACTTGGTAATTCCCGAACTGCAACGCCGAGGAATATTTCGTACTGAGTATGAAGGCAGTACTTTACGCGAGAATCTTGGTTTGCCCCGTCCGGTGAACCAATTCACCACAAAAACTGCTCCTGAACCTGTAGGCGTTGGTTCCTTTGCATAGTTGTGATTAGACATCTTGCAAAAGTAACAAATACCAAGATGTTGGGAAAAGGTTAAAGGTTAAAGGGTAAGGGAAAATTCTATACCTTTACCCTTTAACCCTTACCCTTTTCCCCACAATGCCAAGAAGTGTTTTTGAAGCGACGGCTTTGATTTCCTCAAACTTCATCTGGTTTGTTATTCCAGTGGTTTTAACAATACAATCAAGTCGTCTCTAAGGAAACTTTTTATCGTGTTGGGCATCCTGACGGTTCTTCTATCCTCCTTTGTTTTGACGTTTCACAACGTTACAGTCCGAGTTTTGTTTTCAGAACATCTCGTACTAGGTTTATTTTTACTCGGTGGATACGTTAAACCGGATTTGCAGAATTCCTTCTTGCTAATGTTCATGCGAATGCTGCTGGTGGTTCCACTCATGGCATCTTTATCATTCAAGCTATATCCATCTGCTTGGACAGAACTTCAATACTTATTCACACGCAAGGGTAGGGATGTTCTAATCCAAGCTCTTGGCTGTGGAGTGCTGATGTTTGTGTATATTGCTGCACTCTACATTGCTATTGGCTTGATTCCCACAGGTATTGCCTTGACCCTATTTTTCACCTATCCCGTATTTACAGCGCTGCTGTCTTGGAAGTTTTTTGGCGATCGCCCCACATTATTCCGTTGGCTAGTAATGGCTATTATTCTGGTTGGAAGCGCTCTCACCATTCCCCAATCTTCTGCCACCTACAGTAGTCATACCATTGCGATCGGTATTTTCGCTAGTTTTGGCGCTGGGATCGTTTATGCCTTTTATTGCATCATTGCTCAAAAATGTTTAGAAAAATTCCATCCAATTCCCTTTACCTGGCTCAGTTTTGCCTGCACTCTACTGCTTTCTGGTGTTAGCTTACTGTTCTGGCCAGGTAAAAACGCCCAACTTGACTGGACACCCCTATGGATTGGTAGCATATTTTCCGGTCTGGTCAGCTTTCTCGGACATACTTTAAACAATGTGGGGATTCGGATGGTTGGCGCATCTACCGCCTCCATCATTGGTTCTAGCAGTCCAGCATTGACAGCGTTAGTTGCATGGATAACCATTAGCGAAACTTTAAACGTGATTCAGAGCGTCGGGATTGGTGTTGTCACATTGGGGATCGCCTTACTTAGTGCAGAAGGGTTTGTGAAATCGCTCAAATTTAGGGGTTAAATTGGAAATTGGGAATTGGACATGGGGAATTGGGCATGGGGTAATTTTATAATTTACGAATTACTAATTATTAATATCAAATATGCCTTTCTCCGCTATCCTTTTCGATCTCGACGGAACTTTAACAGATCCTAAACCTGGCATCACTGGTTGTATTCAGTATGCACTCTCTGAACTCGGTTACAAACCACCGAATGCTGATGAATTAAATTGGTGTATTGGCCCACCACTGAAAGATAGCTTTTCGCAATTACTCAATACCTTGGATGGCACAGTAATTGAACAGGCAATTTTGCTTTATCGTCGTCGCTTTGCGACAATTGGATTATTTGAAAACTCACTTTATCCCCAGATTATAGAAGTTTTAAAAGCAATTCGTTTTGCTGGTTATAAAACTTTTGTTGCTACTTCTAAACCATATATTTATGCTACGCAAATTATTAAATATTTTGGCTTATCATTGCTTTTTGATGGTGTTTATGGTAGCGAACTTGACGGAACTCGGAGCATAAAAGGTGACTTAATTCACCATATTTTATTAACAGAAAAACTTTTACCCTCTACTGTGGTGATGGTAGGCGATCGCTCACATGACATCATTGGAGCCAAGCGCCATCACATCGCCTCAATTGGTGTTACCTATGGCTATGGAACTGAGGAGGAATTAAAAGCTCATGGTGCTGACTTGATTGCCCATTCTCCAAGTGATATTCCTAAATTAATAATTCGTAAATAATGCCACCATCTTTAACACTTTTCCATAGCTTGCTGTTGTTTAGTACTGCTTTCATTGCAGGCGGATTAAACGCTGTAGCGGGTGGTGGAAGTTTTATCACATTTCCAACTCTCATCTTTACGGGTGTCGCGCCGATCGCAGCTAACGCCACCAATAATACTGCAATTTGGGTGGCTTCCCTAGCCAGTGCTGGAGCATATCGTCAAGATTTGGGCATCGAGCGGCGAGATTTTTTACTTTTATGTGGTGTCAGTTTATTTGGTGGCATGATTGGCTCCATCGCTTTGTTGTATACATCGCCTGATGTCTTTAAAAAGCTGATTCCCTATCTATTGCTGCTAGCAACAGTTGTGTTTACCTTTGGCGAATCGTTCAAAAAGTGGTTGCAGCGTCAAAACCAGAATACATCACCGGAATCTGTACCGTTGTTTAATTTGCTACTAGCTCAACTAGCGATCGCCATCTATGGCGGTTTCTTCGGCGCAGGTATAGGGATTTTAATGCTGGCAGCTCTAACGTTTTTAGGCATCAAAAGTATTCACAAAATGAATGCTTTTAAGACATTTTTAGGGAGTTGTATCAATGGTATTGCGATCGTTCCATTTATTTTTGCAGGTGTGATTGCTTGGCATCAAGCTATTTTGATGGCAGTCGGTGGCTCTCTTGGTGGTTACTTAAGTGCCCATTATGCTCGCCAACTTGAACCCCACTTAATTCGGAAATTTGTGATAATTGTTGCCTTTACGATGACTGCCTACTTTTTTATTCACGGTTAAGAACTGGGAACTACTCAGGAGTGATGTATGGAAGCATCAAACAAATCACAAGTCATGCTGCGTGCTTTCAGTTCTAGAAATTTTCGCCTGTACTACACAGGTCAGGCAATTTCTCTGATTGGTACGTCAATGACTCAAGTGGCTACTAGTTGGTTAGTATATCGCCTCACCGATTCCGCTTGGTTACTAGGTCTAGTGGGCTTTGCCAGCCAAATTCCCACACTTCTATTGATTCCTCTGGGTGGAATCATTGCCGATCGCTGGAATCGTCACCAAATTCTACTAATTGCCCAGATTCTGGGAATGCTTCAGTCTTTGGCTCTGACTTGGCTGGCCTTGAATGGTACTATTAACGTCTGGCAGATTGTACTTCTTGGTGTACTGCAAGGGATAATCAACGCCTTCGATATTCCCACCCGACAGGCATTTTTACCAGAAACGGTCAGTAAGGAAAATCTCGGTAATGCGACCGCCTTGTACTCCTCCCTTGTCAGCGTTTCACTTATGGTTGGGCCTGCGATCGCAGGTTTGTTAATTGCGGCAGTGGGATCGGGGCTTTGTTTTCTGCTCGATAGTATCAGTTACATCGCCGTAATTATTGCCCTTCTTGCAATGAACCTTGACCCCAAAAAAGCTGTTATTTCCACACGCAAACCTTTAGAAAATTTGAAAGCTAGTTTTAACTACGCCTTTGGATTTTTGCCAATTCGCTCAGTCTTGATTGGTTCGGCTTTAGCCTCCTGCGTGTGGGGATTTTATTTAGCTTTGGGGCCGATTTTTGCTAAGGAGATTTTACAGGGTGGCCCTAACACCTTTGGCTTTTTGATGACAGCTTCCAGTTTAGGAACCTTAGCAGGTGGTATCTATTTAACTAAGCATAGCAATGTACTGGAGTCAGGTAAAGTTCTAGCATTGGGCATAGGTTTTATGGGGATAAGCTTGATTGTCTTTGCCCTATCCCGTGTGTTCTGGCTTTCACTGCTCTCATTATTAGCAGCTGGTTTCGGCTTTATTTTGCAGATAATTGCCGGACGCACCTTGCTTCAACTGTTAGTGACTGATGAAAATCGCGGGCAAATTACAGGTCTTTACGTTATGGCATCTACAGGCGCATTTGCTATCGGCAACTTAATAGCTGGCGCACTAGCAAGTAAAATTGGTAGTAACAATACTGTCATCCTTGGTGCAAGTATTTATATTGCAGGCTCAATTTTTTTTATGCAGCAAATCTCCACCTTCCGCAATCTGCTTCGTCTAAATTTACGTACTGAAAGAGCTTAAAAGAAAAATAGCTTTGACTATTTAAAAGAGTGCATAATACCAAAAATTGTTAACAACAATGACTACTATAAATGACCCTGCTGTTGTCGCTGAAGTAACCGATTTGTACCTCAAGTATGAAGAAGCCCTTTCTAATAACAATTTGGAGGTGATGGATAGCTTGTTTTGGGATGCACCCGAAGTAGTGCGCTTTGGAATTACAGAAAACCTCTATGGCAGCGATGAAATTCGTAACTTTCGTCAGAATCGACCAAACCCAAAAATAGAGCGAGAAATCTCGAACCTCAAGGTTGTAACCTTTGGGAAAGATGCAGCAACAGTGACTTTAGAATTTCGCCGGATTATCAATGGTATAGAGCGTTTCGGGCGACAAAGCCAGACTTGGTACAGGTTTACCGAAGGCTGGAAGGTAGTTTCAGCCCATGTTTCATTATTGCCAGTATGAGTTTTAAAACTATGACTAGCATTACCGAAATTGCCCCAGATATCTATCGCATCTCAACCTATGACTCAAAAATAGATATGCAATTCATCCAGTTTTTAGTGAAGGATGAAGAACCATTATTATTTCATACGGGTCTAAAGGGGATGTTTCCACTAGTACATGATGCAGTGGCAAAGATTATTGATCCATCACAAATTCGCTGGATTAGCTTTAGCCATTTTGAAGCTGATGAATGTGGATCGCTAAATGAATGGCTGTCCATTGCGCCAAATGCTCAGACAGTTTGTAGCCCCATAGCAGCCTTTGTGAGCGTAGATGATTTTGCAATTCGTCCATCCAAAATTATGCAACACGCTGAAGTTTTAAACACTGGTAAATATAGTTTTCAGTTTCACCATACACCACAAGTTCCTCACGGTTGGGATGCAGGATTATTCTTTGAAACTACTCATAAAACCTTGTTTTGCTCAGACCTTTTCCACCAGTTTGGAGATGTGGAAGCAATAACTGAGTCTGATGTGATTGAACGGTTTCGTCAAACAATTGTCAATTATGAAGCCAGTCCTTTTCCCAATTACATACCATATACAACACATACTGATCGCATTCTCCAGGAATTAGCAGATCTCAAGCCGCGTACACTGGCGACAATGCATGGTTCAACGTTTGTGGGAGATGGTGAACGTGCATTGCAAGATTTAGCAGTTGTGTTGCGAGAAGTTTTGCTCAAGAAGTAGACATGACAACCTATCCCATTGCCTCAAGTCCATCATTAGTGCAGCAGGCCGAATCTCTAGCTACACAACTTGAGTTTACCCAATCCTCACTCCCAGAAGTTGGTCGCCTGTTGCACGTCCTCACCAGCCACATCACACAGGGTCAAATTGGCGAGATTGGGAGCGGGTGTGGGGTTGGTGCAGCATGGATTGTAAGTGCATTACAGCCAAATACTACATTGATTACTATTGAAAGCGATCGCCAGCTTGCCAAACTTGTGCAACAGCTATTTGCAGATAAGTCTAATGTCCGCGCAGTTCAAGGCGACTGGCGCGATTTGCTCACCTATGCTCCCTTTGATTTGTTATTTGCCGATGGCGGAAAGGCAAAACTTACAGAACCTCAGACATTAATCACAGCACTCAAACCTGGAGGCTTCATCTTATTAGACGATCTCACACCCGAAGAATACTGGCCACCAGAATGGCACGGACGCACAGATCCAATCAGGGAATTTTGGCTCAAAGAGCCTCGGATTGCTGCCACAGAAATCCGCGTGACAGCCAAAAGTGCAGTAATTTTAGCAACGCGCATTCAATGAAATAATTAAGGATAAAAGATAAATGACTGCAACCATTTCATTCGATCGCGTTTCTGATATCTACGATGCAACGCGGGGACTATCACCTGAGATTTCCGAGCAAATCACTGATTTTATCCTCAATCTAGTTTCAGCAACAACAGAAACCAAATTCTATGAAACAGGTATCGGCACTGGTAGAATTGCTGTCCCGATCGCAAAAAGAGGCTATTCCTACACTGGTGTAGATATCTCTGAAAAAATGTTAGCTGAACTGCACCAAAAGCTAGAAGGTGTGTCTCATCAACTAACAGCAATTAAGGGAGATGCAACTTCTCTACCATTTGCTGACAATTCTTTTGATGTGGCGTTGACAGTTCATGTGTTTCACCTGGTTCCTGCTTGGAAGCAAGCACTAGCAGAAATTCGTCGAGTCCTTAAACCGGGAGGAATTTATCTCTACACTCACGGTAATATGAATTTCAGCAAAGTTAATGAAGATATCAATCAGGGTAGGTTTGATTTTCAGCAACATTGGCAAGATATCATTGCTAGCTATAGTTACCCTTTACTCCGCTATGGTGCAATAGAAGAAGAAGTTTTAACAGAGTTGCGCGAACAAGGAGCAAATTTAGAAACAGTTGTTGCAGCCAAATGGCAGCCTGAAGTAACTGTGGGCAAATTGCTTGAATATCATAGAAAAAAAGTTAATAGTCATACCTGGCACATCCCGGATGATATCTTTGCCCGTGCAATTCAAGATTTGGAAGAGTGGGCTTTGCAACACTACGGGTCTTTCGACTACGATTTGTCTGGTGAAAGGAGGTTCAAGATTGTGGTAGTACGCAACTGGGCTTAATTGCGATAAAAAAATTTGTAGTAAGGACTTTAGTCGTTGTCTTATAGCAATTTTCAGGTATTTAGACCGCGATCGCGCGGGGATTAGTCTAGTTCAATTACTTGAAAAGCCCTATAAGCACTGAAGTCCTTACTACGTACCAGGCAAAGATAAACTGGACAATGGCTAAAGGAGGATTCACTAATGATATTGGAAACTCAACGCCTATTCCTGCGGGAAATGACGCTTTCTGACCTCGACGCGCTACTGCTTGTCCTCGGCGATGCAGAATCAATGCGCTACTACCCAAAACCCTTTGACCGCGAGATGGTGCAAAAGTGGATCGATCGGCATCGCCGCAACTACGAACAGCACGGCCACGGCTTATGGGCGATGGTTCTTAAAGCAACGGGCGAGGTAATTGGCGACTGCGGACTGGTTTGGCAAGAGGTCGAGGGACATCAAGAACTCGAAATTGGCTATCATGTCCGCCGCGACCAACAAATGCAGGGTTACGCCACCGAAGCTGCGTATGCTTGCCAAGACTACGCCTTTAACGTGCTGGGTTGCGATCGCGTTATCTCCCTGATTCGCCCAGAAAACATTCCTTCTCGTCGTGTAGCTGAAAAGAACGGACTCAAGGTCGTTCAGGAGATACTCTGGCGCGACATACCGCACTATATATATGCTGTGCAGCGCTCAGAAAGTAAACTTCTTACAACAAGCAATTTTAGAAGCAGAGAAGTTTAATAATCCGTGTACCAACGTTGAAGTTGCTCACCGGAAACATAGTTATACCAATTTGAAAAAAGAATGCGACAAATAGACCATTTGTAGAGACGCGATTCATCGCGTCTTTACCCAAGGATGTGTTGCAACCATTAATTGAATTGGTATTAGCCATTGCATCAACATTAGAGCGAAAGTATTTGGTCATAGGTCATAGGGCATTTACTTCTTATCCGAATTTCGTTAGCGGTAGCGGGACATTTAGTCTGTGCTGAGTAAAGAAGTGAGATTCCAATACAGTTCGGTTAAAGGGTAAAGGGAAAAGGTATTGGTTTTGAATACATCAAACCTCTTGGCAAAAGTGCTTTTTGCACTCTCGTAGGAAAAAGTTTTGGTTAAAGGGGAAGGGAAAATACAAAACCTTTACCCTTTCCCCCTTTCCCTTTTCCCGACAAATGCCAAGAAGTCTATCCTTTACCCAATACCTCCAAACCCATTCCCCACTCAGCACTCCTGATAATTGGGTTGTCTCGTTCCAGCAAAGACTAGGAACGAGATTTGAAAAGGATGAAGTGTTAGGTTGTAGAGCGAACTTTTGGTTGGCTATGCTTCAAAATATCAGGTGCATTTAATTTTTTGAGTATAAAATCTAGCTGCTAAAAGAGCCGCACCTGCTACTAAAGTTGCTAGTACACTATTAGGTTCAGGGACGGCAGCAACTTGAGCATCAATTCGTGCAGTTCCAGCAAACAAACCGGTCAATTTAGAGTCGCCTAATATATTAGCAAACTCTGGAGAAACCAACAATTTCACATCAGGGATAGTTAAATTTTGGCCATCAAATGCTACAAGTCCCGGAGCGCTCAAGTCAAATAAAATTGTATTTAAAGAAAATGTGTCTCTTAAAACAAGTCCGCTGGCACCTGTGACAGTACGTCCTGGAGCAAAACCGATTGAAAAGTCACCAACAGTAATTTGATTGTTGAATGTAACAGTACCAGTATGCTCGATTGTACCTGAGAGTGGAGTAAAACCGCCCTCGTCACTGAACGTGAAGTTAGTAAGTGAGTCAATATTGAAGCCAACTAAATAATTGCTAGGAATTGGTGCAACTGTCTGATTAGTACCTGTCAAGTTTAGCCCAATACTACTAAGAATCTTCTCGTGATCGCGATCGATGCTGGTGACTCCAGATATCACTTTAAAAGTTGCAGCTTCTACCTGTATGGGTGCTACTGAGATGAAAGCTGCTGTAGTACAACCAACAATCCCTAAAAACTGAAAGAAACGCATATATATCTCTGATGATCTTCATATTTATTTTAAGTAAAAAAATCTCTTTTTTTAATCTATAAAGTCAGAATTTACTATATAAAATATTTGCAAAGCTTAAGTTTATCTAAATATACAGCTAATAACAAAGTTTAAACCATCCAGTTACAAATACAATGTTAAGGAAGGAGGTACAAATAAAAATCACTATTCATAATGAGGCGTAAAGTATAAGGTATAAGGTATTAAACATAGAACATGAAAAAAATATAGTTACGTTTAATTATATCTAATGCCAATTATTTAGGAGCCAATTTCAAAATCCCTCTCCCAAATTTGGGAGAGGGATTTAAGGTGAAAGCTCATTGATTCATGCAATAAGTCTAATTAGGTATTTGCAGCCTCTAGCATAGAACTAGAAAAAGCTGATCTATTCTCGCTGATTTACTTTTTAGTTCACAGACTTGTTCTAATCCACCAACTTACTTTCTCCAAATTATGATCTATTTCCTGCCAAAAGCTGCCTGAACAGTCTACTTCTTTTGTTACTGCGAGTATTTTATCTATACTGTCGAAGTTTTTTTGAATCAATTGCTTATCTAGTTTAGGAATATCTAATTTCAGATATTTCAAACGGTTGGGTAACTCTACTTGCTCTTGTGTCGGCAAGTGGGGAATCTGAGTAACTTGTTCTAAAATTTTGTCTATTGATGTAATAACTTCTTGCAGACTCGGCTTTTTAGTTTGTAATTGTAAATCTTTTTCTTCAAAGGCTTCTTCTTGATTACCTAACTTTACTAATACTATTTTTACAAAGAAAATGTTGTAATCTACCTTGCTAACTTCACCCACTTGCTGATGATATTTTCCATTTTTATTTATAACTACTATGTCACCTTTCTCAATTCTATTGTTCATAATTTATATAGCCTTGTAATTAAATTACTAAATAATCTCCTCTACAGAAAATACTACTCTAAAGCCACAAACCCTTAGTCCACCGTCTGACTCATTCCAGCTACGGCTAGCACTGCGACACAGTTCTGGACTGAAACTCCAAGAACCACCGCGTAGCACCCGACGATTTAGATCGCCGCCAACTTCCCAAGCTGTTCCATCTACGGGTGCGTCATTGTAATTGTTATGCCACGAGTCAGCACACCATTCCCAAACTAGCCCGTGCATATCGTACAATCCAAAGGCGTTGGCGACTTCAAAACTACCGACGTTTGTTGTTTCTTTACGGAATTTGCTTTTTGGTTCTATAGTGCAACTGACTAACTCAGAGGTAATCGTTTCGCCAAAATGGAATGAGGTTGTAGTTCCAGCACGACAAGCATATTCCCATTCAGCCTCACTCGGTAAACGATAGTCGCGTCCAGTTTTTTCTGATAGCCTGAGACAGAATTCTATAGCCTCATACCAAGATACATTTTCTACTGGTCTATCTAAACCTTTGAATTTCGATGGATGGGGATTTAAAGCTTGTTTGACTTTAGGTAAAGCTGCTACTACTCTCCACTGTGCTTGAGTTACAGGAAATTTACCCATAAAAAATGGTTCGACGGTAACTTTATGTCGAGGACGTTCGTCAGCATCTCCTTCAAATTCTGGCGAACCCATCATGTAAGTACCACCAGGAATCGATACCATTTCTAATGTGACAGACTTACCTAATTCTTCAGCAAAGAAGTTGGCATTACAGTTCATGCGGTTGACTTCTCTACCACCTGTGTCTAATGTCACTACGTCAAATTCAAAGGTTTCTAATGGGGGTAATGGTACGATTACTTTTTGTGGTGGTAGCGGTAATATAGGTTGAGGCATCGAAACAATTTTTAAAGCAACAGGTTCAATGTTCGATGTGGCAAACTTCAAATCGTTGATAACTTCTACTGCTGTTTGATACCTTTCGCTTGGTAAATGTTTGAGTAATTTATCTAAAATTTTCCCTAATTCGTCACTGATAGTAATACCTTTTTCTTGTAAACGTTCGCGCCACAACCATTTAGCGCTCATGGCATCATAAATAGGGTCATTAATCTGTCCAGAAGCATCCTGCAAAGGCAAACATTGAGTTAAAAGACGCACACAAGTTACACCCAAAGCATACAAATCACTGCCGTGACAAGCAAATCCAGCCATTTGTTCTGTTGGGGCATAGCCAAGGGTATAAATTACCGTAGCTTGTCTTCCGATACTGGTTTGTGTTACCTGTTTAGCACCGCCAAAGTCAATTAAAACGGGTTTTTCATCACTTGCACGGCGGATGATATTTTCTGGTTTAATATCTCGATGAATGACGTTATGCGTATGAATGAATTCCAGAACTGGCAATAAATCAGCTAAAAGTTTCCAAATTTGTTGTTCGCCATAAATTTGTTGCTGAACTTCTTGTAAGAGAGTTTTTCCTTGAATAAATTCTTGTACGAGATACAAACTAGTACCTTGTTCAAAATAAGCTAGTAATCTAGGAATTTGGGTATGATTTTCTCCTAGTTCATACAACCGAAAAGCCTCTTCTTTAAAAAATTCTGCGGCTTTAGTGCGTTGTCCTGTTCCCTGAAATTGTGGGAAAAATTGCTTGATAACACAAGGGGCGTTTAGTCTGTCTACATCTTCTGTAGAATATGTTCTACTAAATCCACCTTCACCTAATAGTCTTAATACGCGGTAACGGTTTCTGAGAAGTTTACCAAAGTTGCTTTGTCCGCAACTCACGCAAAATCTATTG
This sequence comes from Nostoc sp., assembly GCF_036917375.1. Lineage (GTDB taxonomy): Bacteria > Cyanobacteriota > Cyanobacteriia > Cyanobacteriales > Nostocaceae > Nostoc. Next base: position 63,092 of record NZ_JBALDN010000090.1, on the reverse strand, counting down.
CTATCAGAGTTGAATGGATTTGAGCAATTGGGATTTTGGCAGATTTGCATAATGAGGGGGAAATAGCATCTTCTCCAAAGTTAGCCCCAATATTATCTAATTGAAAACAGTTATGTAGAGAAGCGAACACGGAAGTTTATTCATGTGTTTAAAACTATCTTTCACACGAGGGCATAAGGATGAATAAATTATGTTTATTTATACCAATTAAATTAATGATTGCAACATATACTTGGGTTAAGATGCGATGAATCGCGTCTCTACAAATGTTATATTTGTCGCATTCTTTTTTACAATTGGTATTACTTATTTATACTATGACGTTGTGTTAGCAGAAAGTACGGCATATTGCCATAATATTCAGGCGCTAGGCTTGCCGTAATGCGCTTGATATTTTAATATAGCTGTTGTTCGCTATCCAAAAAAGTTCATCAAGAACCAAATTCCCCATAACTTTTATTGCCAATTGCGACTCTTATTTAAAAGTTTTATTTTCTCCAGAAGCGCGAATTAATTCAGCTACAAGGGCAACGATCGCAGATACTAAAATTAACATTACACTCAGAGCATTAATATCAGGTTTAACTCCGGTTCTAATGCGGCTAAAAATTTCCATTGGCAGGGTGTTAGAACCGCTACCAGCAGTAAAACTAGCAATCAGAAAATCATCTAAGCTAAGAACAAAAGCTAAAAGACAACCAGCGATAATCCCAGGCATTAATTGAGGTAGCAATACTTTGATGAAAGCTTGGGTTGGTGTCGCGCCTAAATCTAGTGCCGCTTCTTCTAAGTGCGGATCTAAATTAGTCAGCCGGGAAGCAACCACAAGTCCGACATAAGCCAGACAAAACACCACATGGGCTGCAACTATCGTCCACAAACTCAAAGGTATTGCAAAGGCTGCTAGACATACTAGGGTAGCCACTGCGATCGCAATATCGGGAATAATCAATGGTAGATAAGCAATACCCCGATACAATTTCTTACCAGGAAATTCGTAACGTGCCAACCCAACCGCCATCAAGGTTCCCAGCACTGCGGAAATTGCCACAGCACAACCTGCAACTATCATACTGTTTTGCAAAGCCGATAAGATGCGATCGTCACTGAACAACTTGCGATACCAATCGAGAGTGAATCCTTGCCAAGTTGCACTGTAAGGCGATTTATTGAAGCTATAAAAGCCAAGTACCAGTATAGGCAGGTACATGAACACAAATATCAGCAGTGAGAAAACCGCTTGCCATGAGACACGCGGTTTTTTGATAGATGAAGAGATATTCACGTTTATATATGATTTTTCTTAGATAGCAATACAAAATATCATATTTTATGTAATAAGTCAATGATTTAACTATCTTTTCTCCTTTTTGACTAGTAGAGAATCCAATAGCATCTCAATTAATCAGATAAATTGCTCTGAGCAACAGGTTATAAAGTAAGTAAACTTTCGTCCTAGACATCTGGTGAAAAAGACACGTAGCACTGCTATGTTTCTATAACGGTTCTGGATAACGCATATTTAATTTGTGAAGATGTCTAATAGTTAATTGCTACCTTTAAGAACTTGGATAGAACTTATAAGAAAAATTGCCGCTTCTGATTTCAAGCTACCGACTTTACCTTTAGGTGGCTACAGATGATTATTGAGAGTACGGAAAGCCGCCCAAAGAGTATCTACATGAATTATTTTTTAATTAATATTTGTAAATCAGATAATTCATAGCTAATAGCCGACTTTTTCTGCCTATTATCAGCATTTAACTTGATTTTTGACGATTTTAGGAAATTCTTGGCTGTAAAAAAGTCTATATTTAAAATTGCACCAAATCATCAAAAAACAATAAGCTAGAGTGTATTTACCTCTTAAGGAGTGGGTAATTTCCGTACTAAGATAGATGAAAAATATAGAAATAGCAGCATAAGATTTAAAAGGAATTGTTAAGAAGTTAGTATCTGAAGCTACTTTATTCATGCGAAGTGAATCAATTACAAGCACTAAAATAACAGAAATAAAAAACTTCTAATTCAAGTTTGATTTTTTAGGAGGTTTATGATGCGAATTGCTCAATTAGCTCCACTGTGGGAAAGAGTTCCACCTCCAGCTTATGGTGGTATAGAGTTAGTAGTAGGGTTACTAACTGATGAATTAGTCCGGCGCGGACACGAAGTAACTTTATTTGCATCGGGAGATTCGATTAGTCTGGCAAAACTAATTTCAGTTCATCCCCGCGCCCTCAGACTCGATCCTACTATCAAAGATTACGGCATTTACGAGATGCTAAATCTAGCTTCGGTGTATGAACGCGCAGAAGAGTTTGATATTATTCACTCCCATATCGGGTATGGGGCACTGCCTTATGCAAATCTAGTAAAAACTCCTACAGTTCACACGTTGCACGGTACTTTTACCCCTGATAACGAAAAGATGTTTAGTTTTGGGAAAAAACAACCCTACGTCAGTATTTCCAATTCACAACGAGAACCAAGATTAGGGTTGAACTGTATAGCGACGGTTTACAACGGGATTGATGTTAGCAGTTATAAGTTTCACTCCCAACCAGAAGATCCTCCTTACCTAGCATTTTTAGGTCGGATGTCTCCAGAAAAGGGAGTGCATTTAGCCATAGAAATTGCAAAACTTGCTGGTTGGCATTTAAAAATGGCGGGTAAGATAGATGTCGTTGATGTGGAATACTTTGAGAAGGAAATTAAACCACATATTGACGGAGAGCAAATTGAGTATTTGGGTGAAGCCAACCACGCTCAAAAAAATGCCCTGATGGGAGGTGCAGTAGCAACTCTGTTCCCCATCACTTGGCGGGAACCCTTTGGATTGGTGATGGTAGAGTCAATGGCTTCAGGTACGCCAGTGATTGCGATGAAGTTGGGGTCTACTGAAGAGGTAATTTCCCACGGTAAGACGGGTTTCCTCTGCAATAATATTCAAGAGTGCGTCAGTGCGATCGATCGCGTCGTAGAGTTAGACCGTTATGCCTGTCGTCGCTATGTCGAAAACTTTTTTAGCGTTAAGCACATGACTGATGGCTATGAGGCAGTTTATCAACAAATAATCGCAGAACGATTTTCTCAGAATGGGCATTTCCGCAGTTTAGTTGATTTAGCTAGCTAGCGATCGCATTTGTGTAATCTTAGATGTTTTTAACTAGTTAAAATACAGGACATCGTAGGGTAGCACATCTGTGCATCCCTACCAAGTTACGCGATCGCCCCATTTTTCTAAAGTTCTAGCACTCACTCCTGGAACTCTTTCTAAGTCTTGTAAAGATGTAAATTTTTGCTGTTGACGACTAATAATTATTCGCTGTGCTAACTTCTTACCCACGCCAGGGAGAGTTTCTAATTCTTCTAAATTTGCAGTGTTGATATTGACTTTTTGAATCGCTTGTAGCTCAGTTGATGAAGAAGTTTTTATCTGAGGACATCGTGTTTGTTCTAATTTGATTTTTTCTTGAATTGCTGGTGGCAAGCCTGGTTTAATTTTGGTATAAAGACGAGCAAATTCTCGCACATAATGAGCGGCAACTATCGGGTTTTCAATCACTACAAGCGTCTCGTCGTTACCATTATTGGCAGCATCTGACCAATTATGAGAACCCGTAATTACTGTTTGACTATCAATTACACCAAATTTATGATGCAATAAATCGCCTTTGGGTAATACAGGTACACCTACGGTAGTAATTGGATTTGACCAAGGATGATTGTCAATTTCATATTTACATTTGTTACTCAGAGCAACCCCCATCATATCTAAGGCTTCGCTGTAAGGACGATAAGCAAATTGGGGTTCAATTAAAGCGCGAATTTGCACATTTTCTTGATGGCGTTTTTCTAAAATATTGGCAAGAGGCTGTTCAGAAAAGACAAATAACGCCATATCAATAGATTTGGTTGCTGAATCTAAAGTTTTACCAATTAAACCATTACTACTGTTACTCCAAGGTTGACTTGGAGAAGTAGGCGAAAATTGCACAGTTATTTTGGTGTTACCCAAAGTTATTTTTTTAGGTAAACGTATCGGTTTTTTCAAACCAAATCGACTATCTGGTTGACCTCCCGGCCCATCACCCCACATAATGTTAAATTCTTCTGTAAATAAAGATGCTAATTCTGGGCTGTCAATCTGCAATAAGTTATTCGCATTGCCTAAACTGCTAGGATTTGTAAAATCACCAGAAGTATCAAAACAATAGCTCTTAAAAACAATTCTTTAAAGTAAACAACAACAATATTAATTATTATCCAATTCATTGTAGAATAATATCATCCAGCCTTTCTACAATGTAATTAATCTCTGATAAGTCGCGTGAAAGTTCAAAGAATACGTCTTCCTAACAGCGATCAGTTTAGTTGGTCAGTGTTAAGTGATGGTTACTTGCCTGTTCGACCAATTGAGCAGTTTATAAGTTATTTAGAAAGCATAGAGCGATCGCCGAATACGATCAGGTCTTACGCTTATCATCTCAAACTTTACTGGGAGTTTCTGAGAGACACTAGCAGGGATTGGACAAAAATTGGAATATCTGATTTAGCTGATTTCGTAAATTATTTGCGGAATCCCTTGCCTGGAATTACATCTCTGCAACAGCAACAATCTAGGCGCACTGAGGCGACTGTAAATGCGATCGTCACATCCGTTTGTATGCTTTATGATTATCAAGAGCGATTAGGCACAGTACAAAGTATTCCAATTTATGCTTCTCAGATGCAACCTGGAAGGCGGTACAAAGGCTTTCTGCACCACATTAATAAGAGCAAGCCAGTTAGAACTAAGCTGATTAAACTTAAAGAACCAAAGCGTATTCCTAAAACTCTAACGAATTCACAAGTAGGCAAGTTAATTAATGCTTGTAAACGAACTAGAGATAAGTTTTTAATCGCCTTGCTCTATGAAAGTGGAATGAGAATAGGACAAGCTTTGGGATTAAGGCACGAGGACATTCACTCTTGGGACAACCTAATTGTGATTGTTCCAAGAGTTGGGAATGTTAATGGTGCTAGAGCAAAAACTAGAGAAAGTTATAACATTCACATTTCCAAAGAGCTAATGGGGATGTATACCGATTATTTACTCAATGAATTTGACGAATGTGAAAGTGATTATGTTTTTGTAAATCTATGGGATGGTGTAATCGGACAACCGATGAAATACAACGCTATTGCTGATTTATTCCGTAGATTAAGTGACAAAACAGGAATCAGTGTACATTCTCATATTTTCAGGCATACCCATGCTACAGAGTTAATTCGCGAAGGATGGGACGCTGCTCACGTTCAAAAACGATTAGGACACGCACAAGTACAAACTGTCCTCAATACTTATACCCATTTAAGCAATGAGGATATGCAAGAAGCCTATAAAGATTACCTGAACAATCGCAAAAAATAAAATTATGGAAGCGCTACCAATTCAGTGGTCAGCCTCTAAACAATTAGTCTTAGAGTCTGAGATGCAGGGTTTTTGGATGAGAGATGAATGGGATATTTTTGAGTGTCCTTTATCCGATGGTAATGCGATTCCATCTAGAGCTAAGTACCTTATATTTGGCTGTACTTCTACATCAATTAACACAGAGTTAAAATATGCCTGTTGGCAAAAGTTAGAGAAGAAAGAATGGTCTGTCAACTCACTTTGGTCAAAGAAAGCAAACATAACCAACATTGCTAATTGGCTAAATACTGTTGCCCCTCATGAGGCATCTTTGATAGTTAAGAGTCTGGATAGGTGGGAGTTGTCTTTACGTTCTTACTTGGTAAATAATAAAAAATTACGTGAGTATACTGCTGAAAGAGTTGGAACTACTAAAGAAGCTTATCTTTTTCTGATTCAAGACCCTACTCTTATAATATTTCGTCAAATATATAAATTGGTAGCAAATGTCTATGACGAGCGTGAAGAGTACGAGAAAGAAGTTTGGGACTTACGCAAGCTAGGCGTTGAAGTTGACCCTTCTAAGTCTAACTACAAGCTGAATTTTGAACAATTTAGCCAACCTTGGTTTTTACAGGCAGTAAAAAAGTTTATTAGATACAGTTTAGCTATTTGTTCTCCCGGCGAATGCACTAATAGAATATCAACACTAAGAGATTTTTCAGCATTCCTTGCTCACTATCACCCTTCGCTGCAACCGTCTGAAATTGATAGACCAATCATTTTGGAATTTATTAGTCAGTTACCAGCAACAGGTTTAGCATCTAATACAAGACATAGGATCATTGGTTGTATCAGAACATTCTTAGAATTATGCGCCAGAGAAGGCTGGGCTGCATTCCCCGATAAACGCTTAATTTACAGTGAAGACTTTCCCCGCCTTTCTAAACCTCTTCCTCGCTACATCCCGGAAGAAGTGTTGAGTCAGTTAAACCAGCATATCGAAGAGTTACAACCTCACTATATGCGGATGACATTGATTATCCAAGAGTGTGGGATGAGAATTGGTGAACTTTGTAAGTTGGCGTTTGATTGTCTAATACAAGATGCTCACGGTGACTGGTTTTTACGTTACTACCAGTACAAGATGAAAAAGGAACATACAATTCCAATTTCTAGAGAAGTTGTTGCGGTGATTCAAGAGCAACAATGTTTTGTAATTGAAGAATGGGGATTTGATTTTCCCTATCTATTTCCTGTCCCAAAACCTTATGGGAAAGGAGGTCTTGTAAAGCAGGGTAATTTCAATCATGCCTTAAACAAGTTGGGTCACGACAGAAATATTTGTGATATCAACGGCAAGCTTTGGCGCTTCCAACCACATCAGTTTCGCCATTCGGTAGGCACAAGAATGACGAATAATGGTGTTCCTCAACACATAATTCAGCGATATCTAGGACATGAATCACCGGAAATGACATCTCGCTATGCCTATATTCATGACCAAACACTCAAAGAAGAGTTTGCGAAGTTCAGAGGCAAAGTTGTAAATGTTATGGGCAAAGTAGTTGAATCCGAAGATGCGCGATCTATCAGTTCAGAGTCGCAATGGATTAAGAAGAATATTTTAAGTCAAGCTTTACCAAATGGTACTTGCGCCCTTCCTATAGTTGCAGGTTCTTGCCCACATGCAAACGCTTGTCTTACTTGCGTCCATTTTCGTACAACCATCGATTTTTTGGATGAACACAAAAAACAACTAGAGCAGACAAATCAAATCATTGAAACGGCTACTGCAAAAGGCTGGCAGAGACAAACTGAAATGAATCTGAAGGTCAAAGATAACTTGCAAGCTATTATCACGTCATTGGAAGGGCAAGATGATGCATGAAAGAAACGTTGAGGGTTTACGCCAAAATGCCCAAAAGAAAAAGCAGGAAGCTCGTAAGAGGGCTGATGCGGCAATTCAGCAGCTAAACAAGGAAGGTCGCCCAATCAATTTTAAGGCAGTTGCTGAGATGGCCGGCGTTTCTACTGCTTGGCTTTACAAAGAACCTACGATAAAAAGTCGCATTGAAACTCTCAGAGAACAAGGCACTAAGAAACAAAAGCTGGTAGCTCCAGAGCAAAAAGTAACAGATGCCTCCAAAGATGCTAAGTATCAAGCTCTTAAGCAACGACTGCAAAAAATTGAAGCAGAAAATAAAGGATTGAGAGAGCATTTAGAAACAATCCACGGACGGCAGAGAGCGCTGGTAGACGAAAACGAAGTGCAACGCCGAGAAATTGAGCGATTAACAAAATTACTTTCTAGTGCTGAGGCAGAGCTTGAAAATTTCAAGCCGCAGACAAACTCCTCACAGCAACAGCATCACTCAGATAACAAAAAGCTTAGAGGAACACTACTTAATCTTCCCAAACCTTCATCTAGTACCAGTTCTAAAATCCAAGTAGAGCTAGAAGCACTTTCAATTAAGTTGAACCCTACCTTAAAAAAAATTGTTAGTTCGACCCCTGAAGAAGTAACACTCTTAGCGATTGAAGCTTTGAAAGAAGCTCAGTCTAAAGGAGAAGTACCAAATCCAGCAGGATTTTTAGCTAGAGCAATCAAGGAAGGATGGATACCATCTGATGCACACAAAAATAAGACAGAGAAAGAAGTATTTAATGAATGGTACAAAATTGCTAGTTCTTGCCGACTAGTGAGCGCTGCCACCAAACTTGAAGGTGTTCAACACGTTTTAACAGCGGATGGTGAATGGATTCCATTTCATCAAATAGTTCTTGAGTACCCATTAGATGGATTAGGAAAAATGAGTTGATCAATCATCTTTTTTTGCAAAAGCCTAAAAAATTTATTATTGCTGAAACAAAAAAAGTTGCTCATTGGCTAACGAAGTAAATAACTTGAAGCAAAAAAAGATTGTGATTTTGATAAGACTATGCTAAAAATTAAGATAGGGTTTTTTGCCCTATCCTAATTTAAAAAGTTGTTTTGTAAAAACCCATAAACTGACTGAGCCTAGGAAACTTTAGACAGAGTATTGGGTTTTACATTCAACTTACGCACTTAAGTTTTACCTCTTACTATTTAGCGGCAGGAGGCTGCTTTCGCATGGATACAATTGTAAACGGAAAAGCTCCTAAAAGTCAAGCTTCTGACATCGATTCGTCATTTGAAGCTAATAGCGGTCAAGAAAAATTAGTTAATAGAATCATGGCTATTTTGTATAGCCGAGATAAGATTGATTTATTAATCATAGAATACATAATCTTAGCTAATCTTGTCGGACGTGGTATAGATGTAAAGGATGTGATGTCGTACTTGAAAATGTCTAATCCATCTTTATCTGTACGTCTCCGTCGATTGCGTGAAAAAGAAGCTAGTGGCATAGAGATACCATTATTAAGAGGCGTAAAAAATGCCTACTCTTTTATCTATTATTTCACTGAGTTAATTCCCTTGGATAAAGGGCTGTTATTAATTCAAGACATAATGTCAAAAAAGGGGATAAGCTACGAACGGTATTGCCTTGAGAAAGGGATAGTAGCGGAGCAAGATAGTGCAAAGAACGCAGAAGAGAATAGCAGCAAGCAGAATTCTTCTGAGGAAGATGCTAGTACAGATGAAGATTCAGAAAGTGAAAACAAGGATCATTTGAGTAGCGAAGTCCTGCCAGAAGTGAATTTTGATGAATTATCTTCAATGGTAACTATGCGCGAAGTACTAGAAATGATAGATGAGGCATCTCAAAATATATCAAAAAATATAATTGAGACGCTTACTGAGACTTTTGTACAAATTCTTGACGAAAAAGTTGATGAGATTAATACTCGTGTAACAGAACTTGAGCAAAAGTTTTCTCAGATAAATATACCAAAAGTCAATAAAGAATCCAGAGAGGAATTGGTACAAAGAGTAAGATTGCTTGTTCGGCAAAAGCTATCTTATAAAAATCCTGACAAAAGCTAATAAAAACAGTAGTAAATTACTGTTAATTTTAATACTGCAAGAAGTGAGGAAATCCCCTGGTATCACAGCTAAGAGAATTGGACAAAGAGTTCGCTTATCTACCTATCTAAGCTTACTGTATGCAATGGACTTAGTTAAGCTCGAACTTTTGACTTATAGAGAAGCATTTCTTGGAGAAGAACAAGAAAATAAAGCATATCTTTTTTATCCTTTGATCAATGGATGCAGTTACAAAGTTGACTGCAACAATAAGGTTGCTGTTCTCCAAGAACAATTGTCTACTAATTCATTCCATTTCCCAGAAACTTGCAGGAATTTGCTCAAATTCCAAAAATCAGAACTTTGTAATATGAATTCAGACAATCATGCTGATTTAAGTCATGTATCAAAGCACGAAGTTAATACAAAGACTGATAGAGTTCGTGACTTATCAGCCAGAATGACTTCGCAAGTGATGGAGCGATTAAGAAATACTGAAAGCCGTCAGTTATCAAGAATGACCGAAAAGCCTATTTACAATCAACAAGTGATTGATCTACTTACTCAAAACCTCACGAAATTAACAACAGTATGTGAGCAGCAAGGCATACAAGTACGCTCCATAGAGTCTCGCTTAAATGAGCAAGAAAGACGTACAGAAGCTATAGAAGCAAAATTAGATGCATTAACCTTAAACGGTACATCTAATTACTATACTATTCGTGGCTACTGCAACATTAATCGAATTAAAGTTTCTCAAAAGGAGGCGCAAAGTCTAGGCACTCAAGCTAGTAAAATTTGTCGCCAGAAGGGTTGTTTAGTTAAAAAAATTCCAGATGAACGCCACGGGGAAGTTAATACATATCCCGTTGAAGTGTTGGACAATGTTCTTGAACTCTATAAAAATAGAGTAAGTTGATCATAAAATTTTGACACCAGGGATTGAACATTTTGTGTTCTGTCCCTGTTTAAATTTTTGGTTTTATTTTTCTAAATATAAACTAGGATTTTAAATCCATAAAATTTAGTTTTTTTATTAGTTAACTATATTGTAATTGGTTTATAATTTTTTAGTAAAACAAAGACTTTTACTAAAGGATTTTGAAATCGATAGCGGTATTTGTTTTTGACTCCTATTCGTTGAAGAATAGCTCCTCTATCTGCTTCACATAATTTTCCAATATAATATGCATAAGATTGTGGTTTAACTGGTTTTTGCTTTAATTCAGATAAAACATTTTGTAAATCAGCTAGTCTAAATGTTCCGTATTCATCTGTTTCAACTGAGGCACAAGCAAAAATTATATCGCGAAAGTCTGTTTCTTTTTTCACAGTTGCAACTGCTTTTCGATAAGATTCTTTAACACTTTCATAACTATCATTAATAGCATCCTCAACTGCTATTTTGAAATGGTCTTTGTTCACAAGATTCGAGTTGTTATATATAGCATTTTTAGATGAATGCTTTGTTAGTAAGTGAGTGTAATGAGGAAATCCTTGCGAAAGCTCTACTATGTGAGATTTTACTGAGCTATCTATTGTTAATTCAAGTTTTTCTAGTCCCTGAGTAATAATTTTTTCTAATTCATCATCAGGCATGGTTGGTAATTTAACTTGTGTAGTACATCTTTCGATGGAATTATGATTTCCTATAAGTTCATTTACATTATCGGCTATTCCTACGATTAACAAAGTTATATTAGGTAAATTATCGGACAATGCTTTTATTGTATCGGCAAATTTTATTTGTGTTAAATTGTCTTCTATTAAATCAAACTCATCAAAAATAAATAGTATAGGAATGCTAACCTTTTTTAAAATACGAATAACGGTTGGAGATGATTCTATCTCTTCATTATCATATAAAAGATTTTCTAACAAAGATACTTGTTCTGAAGAAACGTTATCTATTTCCCATTCCCCATTAGTTAATGGCATTAAAATTTCTTCAAAAGCTCTTTTCCAAATAGTATTAAAAGTATCATATCTATTGCAAGTAACTTTCGTTGCTAAAAATTGAGTAGAAGTGTTCATAAAATTAGCTAGAGATGTCTTACCCACCCCACGCTCACCATATAAAATGATATGTTTTCCTTCTTCATTAATAGCGCTAAAAATTCTATTTATCTCATTAAAGCGACCGAAGAAAAATTCTCTTGTCATAACTGGTCTGGAAGGAGTAAATACTTTATCTAATAAAATTATTTTTTGTTGTTTTGCTAAATTATCCATAAAGTACCTTTGCTCAACTTTCTTTAATCTAAATTTGGATAATGCTACTGCTTTGTTAATTTCTATTTGTTGATCAATATCATCTAGTTGTGTTTTGGTAAATGAAGGAGTTATCATAAGTATACTTACTATGTTTACGCTTTTTATAAAAATTAATAATAGTTTTAATTTATATATATGTAATAAAAACTATTAATTTGTTAGATTCTCATAAATAAACGAAACACCGCTATCATGTGGAAAACTTCTTAAATAATTATACAAAATTGTAAGACTTAAAATACAGAAGAGAAAACTTTAAAATCCAAAAAATACATAGATTAGCTTATATATTTAGACCAGACATCTAAAATTACTACAAATATCTAGCATTATAAGCTTGTTTTGTCTAATCATTAACTGTGATCTAATAGGCTATCTAGGTCTTAAAATAATACTGATGTACTGATTGCTGTATAACTAAATTCAACAAGCGTATGACAACGGTTGAATTCTTAAATATGTTTTGAACTATATTCCTAACTTCATACTATGTTTGTATATCAACAAAGTAAAGTGCTTGACTGGCATTGAATTTACGACTTTAGCTAAAGATAACAATACACTTAATGTAAAATTAGCTGAAGTGACAATTACGAGGCGATTGTCCACAATCACAAATTTATGATGCATCAAGCTGCTACCCGCTGAACCATCGGCTCGATCGTCTAGCCAGGGAATTTTGGCATTCTGCAAAATTATCAAAGCATCTCTTTGATTGATTTCGGCTGGACTAAGTTGATTATCGTGGTTAATATCGAGAAATTGGCGAAATTCGTTGTAGCGTTCTTGTTCTCTTTTATCTAACTTACCTACTTCAGCAGATGTTAAGCTACTCCAAGGTCGGCTATAGATATTTTCTAAAATTATCCTGACTTTTACCCCAGCTTTTTGTCTATCAACCAATGCTTGGGCAACTTTGGGTAAACGTAATTCTTGTACCGCTACATCTACTGTAGATTTAGCATTCGTAATAGCATCGACAATCTGTTTTTCTAAATCATCCCCCAGACGAGTTTGCTGACGGTAAGCTTCTTGGTATTCTGAAGACTCAGAATGGTTAAAGTAAGCTTGAATTAATGGGTCTTGTGGTAAGGGTGCTGGACGCTGATTGTAGGACTGGACTCGTTGACAACCAGTCAGAGAGAATATCAGTAAAAAGATATATAAAAAATATCTTTGTCTAGAGATAAGTTGCACTGTAATCTGTTAAAAGTGGGTTGGGAGTGGATATATTTATCATTCCCAAAATTTTGTATTCAGAATTAAGTAGAGAAATAAGTTTCCAAGTCAAGGAAAAAATTCACTGCTAGATGTAAAATTACAGATATTTTTTTCAGGATTTGTCCACAAAAACTGTATATACTGACAAATCCGCAGTCTATTACTAACGTGTGTTCTCACTATTAGCGGTTATATGCAAATTTATCTAGATTACAGCGCCACTACTCCGACTCGAAAAGAAGCGATCGCAGTTATGCAAACAGTCCTCACTCAACAGTGGGGCAATCCTTCCAGCTTACATGAGTGGGGACAACGGGCGGCAACGGTTGTAGAACAAGCCAGAGTCCAAGTTGCTGGTTTAATTAATGCTGCCAGTCCTGAATCGATCGTTTTTACCTCTGGTGGCACTGAGGCAGATAATTTGGCGATTATGGGTGTGGCTCGGTTGTATGCTGTTCCTCAACATCTAATTATCTCCAGCGTTGAGCATTCCGCAATTTCTGAGACAGCACGGTTTCTAGAAATGTGGGGTTGGGAAGTTACGCGCTTGTCTGTAGATGTTAAAGGTAAAGTCAATCCCTTAGATTTAAAGGCGGCGTTGCGACATAACACAGCCTTAGTTTCCGTGATTTACGGGCAAAGTGAAATTGGGACAGTGCAACCGATCGCAGAACTGGGTAAGATTGTGCGATCGCATGGTGCTTTGTTCCACACAGATGCGGTGCAAGCTGCGGGACGCTTACCGATAGATGTGCAACAACTTCCTGTAGACTTACTTAGCCTTTCCAGTCATAAAATATATGGGCCGCAAGGTGTAGGGGCGCTGTATGTGCGTCCTGGTGTGGAATTAATATCCTTACTGGGCGGTGGTGGGCAAGAAATGGGATTGCGTTCTGGTACGCAAGCAGTACCGGTAATTGCCGGATTTGGTGTAGCAGCAGAATTAGCAGCCGAAGAATTAGCTACAGAAACACCACGGTTGATTAAGTTACGCGATCGCGCCTTTGCCCAATTAGCTGAAATTCCGGGTTTAATTCCTACAGGGGATGCTTGCGATCGTTTGCCTCATCATGTGAGTATGTGCTTAGAAAACGCCGATGGAGAAAAATTAAGCGGTAAAGCCTTGGTACGACATTTAAACCTTGCAGGTATCGGTATCAGTGCTGGTGCTGCCTGTCACAGTGGAAAACTTAGCCCTAGCCCGATATTATTAGCGATGGGTTATTCCGAAAAAGCCGCTTTGGGGGGAATTCGCATCACATTGGGGCGTGATACGACGGAAGCTGATATAGATTGGACGGTGATGGTGTTGAAGCAAGTTTTGCACAGGCTAACACCAGATTTATCTTTAGTTAAGCGTTGATAGCTCATACTAAAATTTAGATACAGCATTTGTCGGAGTGTTTTCTATGTCCCTGCAAGAGCTTAAAGAGCAAGCCCGTCAACTGCCAGCGAGCGATCGCCTTGAACTCGTCCGTGCGATTATTGAATCCTTGCAAGATGTTCCAACCCAACTACCTGAGCGATCGCGCATCATCAAGCAGATGAAAGGTTTATTGAAGACCGACCAGCCAGCGCCGACTGATGAACAGGTGGAGTCCATGCTAGAAGAGCGTCGGGTGGAGAAATATCTTTAATGAGAGTTTTGATTGATACCAACATCATTCTAGATTATTTGCTAGACCGAGAGCCATTTTTGCAAGATGCCCAAGCCCTATTTAATTTGATCGATTCTGGACAAGTGGTTGGACACGTGACTGCAACCACACTCACTGATATTTTCTACATCGCCCGTAGACAGACTCAAAGTATTGAACTTGCTAGACAGGCAGTTTCAACCATACTGGCGGTTTTGGTTATTTGCTCTGTAAATCGGGCTATTTTAGAAGCAGCTTTTGCGTCTGGTTTAGCTGATTTTGAGGATGCGGTACAAATTTATTGTGCAGCTGCTCAGAGTTTAGAGGCGATCGTTACTCGTGATTTGCAAGGGTTTTCCAATTCAGCTATACCCGTTTTATCAGTGCATCAGCTATTAGAGCAGCTTAGGTCAGTTGAGGAGACGCAGGATTAATCGTTTCAGCATAACGAAGAAGTGCGATCGGCGATTGCTCCTGCTTCAATCTACGTTGTCTTCTCTCTACATATCCTGATCTACTTTAGTCAAGTGATATTTTAGCTGGTGTAATGACATTGTGTTCTAGGGGTTTGCCGATTGTTGGCGCAGCGTCTACGAACAGGAAAAGGCAGCACTCTATGTCACTGCTGCCGAAAGCATCACCCCAGTTTTTTACAAATAGGTAAAATTTTGAGCGTGTCTCCGATGCGATCGCAATTCTTGTGCAAGTTCCTGAGTAAGTAAGATATTTATGCAGTTTGCGATCGCTTTCGGCAAGAAATAACTGGCCATAGGCGATCGCCTTTACCATATTAATCCTTTCGTCACCATCATATTCCTCGGCAGGACTGCTAGGATTTCCATAGATTCGGTTTAACAATGAGCTACTCAAGCAAGTTTCAGAATTGCATTTATCAAATTTCGTGCTAACCAGACCAGAAATATTAGCTAATTTCAGGACAATAACACCATGAACACTGCTAAACTCACCACTGATGGCACTCACCAAATTGTTATTTTACCCGAAGATTTTCAACTTACTGGTACTGAAGTTTATATCAAAAAAATTGGTAAAGCCATTGTCCTGATTGCCAAAGACAATCCTTGGGAATCCCTGATTGATAGTCTAGACAATTTTTCTGATGACTTCATGACTACCAGAGATCAGCCAGTTATTGACACTAGATTCTCCTAGCTTCAGTAGTTAGGCACGGCTGCCGAAATGGTTAAATAAATCTTTTCCCAAAAGTTAATATTTTGAGTCATAAAGGAGCTTAAGCATGACTTATTTTAATTACTTTTGAGGCTTTTTTTGAATGAATAAATTCATCATTGGCATTGGGATGTTTGTTGGCTCTACGATTGGTAGCTACATTCCTGTTTTGTGGGGTGGAAGTTTGCTATCGTTCACCTCGATCCTGTTCAGCGTCATTGGTGGCCTTGTAGGAATTTGGCTTGGGTATCGCGTATCAAAATATCTAGGTTTTATCTGATCGGCGCTCTATATTACTGTCGCTGAAAGCCTTAAACGAGTCTTTTACCAACAGGTAAAATTTTGAGTGTGTCTTCTATACGATCGCAGTTTTTGTGCAAGTTTCTGGATAAGTGCGATATTTATGCAGTTTGCGATCGCATCCTATAATATATTTCAATAAAAATCAGCATCATGAGTATTATCGTCTTCGGCAGCATAAATATAGATTTGGTAGCAACAACACCCCGGTTGCCAGTTGCAGGAGAAACGTTGCTAGGAGAAGATTTTTTTAAAGTTTCGGGAGGGAAAGGAGCCAATCAAGCCGTAGCATTAGCAAAATTGGGCATTCCTACCCAGATAGTGGGGCGTGTAGGTGCAGACGATTTTGGTAAGGAACTTGTTAACAATTTGCAAACATCTGGCGTGCAGACTGATAATATTTTTGTGGATAAAACTGTTAGTTCTGGAGTCGCTATTATCACCGTGAGTCAGACTGGTGAAAATCAAATCGTCGTCATTCCTGGTGCAAATGGGCGCGTCAATCAAGAAGATGTAGAGCGATTATCCCACTTTTTACCAGAAGCGACAGCACTACTTTTACAGCTAGAAATTCCTATTACTGCCGTGGTTGCTGCTGCTAAAGCCGCAAAAGGTGCAAATATAAAAGTAATTTTCGACCCCGCACCCGCACAATCTAATTTACCAGAAGAATTGTATCCATTGGTGGACATTATTACACCGAATGAAGTTGAAGCAGCGCAGTTGGTTGGTTTTCCTGTGAATGGAGAGGAACAAGCCGCCAAAGCAGCTGCGGTTTTATTGCAACGGGGTGTGAAATGTGCGATCGTCAAACTGGGTGCTAAGGGTGTTTTTTGTGCTACTGCTGAAGAAAAGTTTTTTGTACCCGCGTTTTCAGTTCATGCAGTTGACACAGTAGCCGCAGGCGATGCTTTCAATGGTGGTTTAGCGGCGGCACTTTTTCAAGGACTTTCCTTACATCAAGCAGTTGTTTGGGGTGCAGCAGCGGGTGCTTTGACAGCGACAAAACCAGGCGCACAAACTTCGCTACCGGATAGGTTTACATTTGATGCATTTCTTCAGGAAAGGGGAATGAATAGTGGCTTGCAAGGGTAGGTATTTAAAAAAGCATAGATAAACAAGTAAAATACTTATCTGATAGGGGCAGAACTTCTGAACGATGTAGGGTGTGTAGCAGGAGAAATGCAGATAGGAAAAGTGAGGAATTAAGTATGGCATTATATCTAGACTCAGCGATCGCATCGGAAGCTGAAGTTGTTAAGCTTTGGGGATGGGTAAAAGGTATTACAACTAATCCCACGCTGTTATCTCAAAGCGATACTCCACCAGAAACCACGCTCAAAAAATTGGTTGCCTTGACAAATGGCCCCTTATACTATCAACTTATGGCATCCGATAAAGCTGGGATGCTAGCTGAAGGTAGAAAAGCTTTCGAGATTATTGGTTCACAAACAATTTTGAAGATTCCCGCAACCCCGTTAGGGTTTGAGGTGGTGGCGAGTCTATCGCCAGAAATTACCTGTTCAGTGACAGCGATTTATAGTGCAGCACAGGCAGCAGTAGCACGAGAAGCAGGAGCTAAAATTGCCATAGCTTATGTAAATCGAGCTACTCGATTGTTAGGTGATGGTATTGCCCTAGTGCGGGATATGGCTAGCGTACTCAAAGGTAGTGATACGGAAATCTTGGCAGCTAGTATCAAATCTCCTGAAGAAGCAGCCGCATCGTTGCAAGCTGGGGCGGATCATTTAACTTTACCACTGGCAATGTTGCAGGCGATCGCAACTCATGAATTCTCACAAAAAACTGTTGAAGAATTCGCTAAAGGAGGCATCGGTTTAAGTAATTCGTAATTCGTAATTCGTAATTCCGATGTATTCAATAAGTGAATTTAGCTAAACTATAAAAATCAAATTTACTCAACATCTCCAAAAATGTGAATACCGCAGGTACTTGCAGGGTATTAGATAAAGTTGCAGTTGCAATGACTCTTTCAAGCGGTGCAGGTAAACTGTATACCTGCACCTTTGGGGGAATGGGTACAGCTGCTAAACGAGGCATAATAGCTGCTCTCAGTCCTTGATTCACCATGCTAACGACTGTGGAATCTTCTTGAATGTCGGTAGCAGTATTGATTGGAATTGCGAAAGTCTTCAGGTGGTTGTGAAGAATGCGTCCACAAGGTGTACAAGGAAGCAAAACCGGCGGATAGGCTGCTATGTCTTCCCAAGTAATTTTCGGACTGCTAATTTTGCTATCTGGTGGTAGTAAAGCTATATACTCATCCCGAAAAATTTCCCAAGTTTCAAATTCTTCACCAGTTGGCAGACAGGTAATACCAATATCAGCACGTCCATCATGCAAACACTGCTCGACATCCGTGAAAGCACCACACTCTATGATTGTGACAGCAATCTCTGGGAATTGATTATGAAATTGGGCGATCGCTTTTGGTAATAGATGAGTAGCGACGCTCCGAAAAGCCGCAATTCGCACATGACCACCGTGTAAACCTTTATGCAGGTTTGCTTCGTGTTGCATCATCTCTAGATGCTGCATTGCTTGACGCGCATGATACAAAATGCGCTCTCCAGCAGGTGTCAGCACAGCACCGTGACGACCTCTCGCAAATAAGGGCACACCTAATTCTTCTTCTAGGGTGGCGATCGCATGACTAATTGCAGGCTGGGAAAGTTGCAATTCTAAGGCTGCTTCACTAAAGTTACCACGATCTGCGACTGCAACTATGGCTCGGAGTTGGGAGAGTTTCATAGGCAATTGATGAGAACAAGGTATACACATCCTGACTTTATTGTGGCAAAAAGGTTGTATTAGTGATTTTTAATATCTATAAATCCTATTTATAGAACCTATGCAAGCCATGATTTGATTCTTAACTGAGATGTTGTTACTGTTTTATTTACTGAGCAACTTTCAGGAATAATTTTATGAACAATAACATTAGGTGTCTATCAAAAGAAGATATAGAAATAAATTGTAGTCCGTCATTCCAGAAAAAAAGCCACTCAAACTTCTGGAAATCTCTGCATCTGATTTGGGAAAATTTTGTTAAAAAACTCCTAGCAGATCCGAATGAATTACAAGTTTGGCAAAAGGTTGACCGTCACGGTAATATCTATTGGCAAGCTTACGACCCGGCAACCGGAAAATCTTTTTCTTCGGGTTCTGAAACTGATGTGTCTATGTGGATTGAACAACTTTATCGGTATTAAAAACATGACACAACTTACTTTGGTAATCGGCAACAAAAATTATTCGTCTTGGTCACTTCGTCCTTGGTTAGCGATGAAGCAATTCGGTTTGGAATTCAATGAGATTCGGATTCCTCTCTATAACGACCCAGATTATTCATCGAAAATTCGGCAATACTCGTCATCAGGAAAAGTACCTGTGTTATTGCACGATACGCAAACGGTGTGGGATTCTCTCGCTATTTGTGAATATCTAGCTGAAACTTTTCCAACCCTGCAATGGTGGCCAGAAGATAAGGCTGCAAGAGCATTAGCTCGTTCTATCAGTGCAGAAATGCACTCAGGATTTCAAAACTTGCGTCAGAATATGCCAATGAACTGCCGTACTAAATATCCTGGTAAAGGTTTAGAACCCGGCGTACAACAAGACATTGACCGCATTACTAGTATTTGGCAAGAATCCCGTCAAAAGTTTGGGGCTGGTGGCAATTTTTTGTTTGGCAATTTCACAATTGCCGACACATTTTTTGCTCCAGTTGTCCTGCGGTTTATCGCTTATGATGTGCAGTTAGATGCTATTTCTAGAAATTATGTGGAGTCAGTTTTAGAACTTCCAGCAATGCAAGAGTGGATAAATGCAGCAAAGAATGAGACAGAAGTTATTCCCCAATATGAGTTTTAGTAAAATAGCAAATAGGGAGAACATAAAGGGCAGAAATATTCTAATTAGAGATGCAAACCAAAGCGATATTCCTGCCATTATGGAATTGATTTATTTGAAAGCTGAATTTGATGGTTGTCCTGAATCTGTAGAGGCAACTCCTCAAAAGTTAGAAATTGATTTATTTGGAGAAATGCCTCTTGCTTTTGTTCTTCTGGCTGAGGTTGATGGCGATACTATTGGGTTGGCAACTTATCACTTTATCTATTCAACTTTTTTAGCAAAACCTGGAATTTGGCTTGATGATTTATATGTCAAAGCTGAATATCGAAGCCACGGAGTTGGTCAGGCATTCATGCTACGTTTGCGCCAGATTGCCAAAGAAAAAGGTTGTGGCAGAATCGATTGGACTGTAGCTGTGTCTAACGAGCGTGGAATCAATTTTTATGAAAGAATAGGTGCAAAGATTATGAATAAAGTAAAAGTATGTCGCTTAGATGGCCGGATATTATAGTGGGTAGCAATACTTTTCAGATAAACCCAACAATCTCTTTTTTGGTCTGGGGGAAAGGTTAAAGGGTAACGGGTAAAGGTAAATTCAAACCTTTTCCCTTTCCCCTTTCCCCCTTAACCGAAAAGTATTGAGTGGGGTGGGTATTACAATACTCAAGCCTACAAACGACAAACTTTCTTTTTTAGAGATGTCTACTATAGCAATCCTAAATCATTCATGAGAATTTGAGATAGTTTGACCCTCTGTAGTTCCCTCAATGCTTTGGGGAGATGACGTTAGCTAGGGCGTGAATTTTCTTGCAAATCATTTAGGATTGCGATCGCTCTCTTAAGCCACCCTGCTAAACTGTAAGTTCTATCAAGGAAAATCGCCCGATCCATCCTGACACTGTTCAAGCTCTAGTGTTTATGGAGCATAGATTGTAGCTTTACAAACGTGCTATTATTTTCTAACGACTGTTTAATAGCGTTAAGCTAGAATAAATCCATTTTAATATTAGTAATGCCTAATATTCAAGAACACGTAAACACTCTAGTTACGAAATTTGTTCCGGGTTATAGATTTTTTCGTTTACAAGAACTCACAATTGATAAAAATCATTCAATTCAAACAGAAATTAATAGTCAATCAATTAAAGTTCTCAGTTGGAATATTGCTAAACAAAACTATAATAACGTTTGGTTAGAAGATTTTTCCAAAATTATTGCAGCTTATCAACCAAACCTGATATTTCTACAAGAGTTTTCTTTAAAGTTAGAGGCAGAAGAATGGGCAAAATGGTTGAAAATGAATTGGAGTTTTGCTCCTAATTTTGTAGATATTCATCATCAAACTTATTCAGGAATCTTTACAGCCTCGACAATCAGCCCGATTACCAAAAAAGTTATAACCACTAAACATCATGAGCCGATTGTTAAAACTCCTAAAATTTCTTTAATCACTGAGTATGTACTATCTGAGCAAAGCATAACTCTACTGACAATCAATACTCATCTGATAAATTTTGTAGATATAAATAAATTTAAAATTCAACTAAATGAATTAGAGCGAGCCTTATCTATACATCGGGGTCCACTAATATTTTCAGGAGATTTCAATACTTGGAGTCGCAAAAGAGCAGTTATTCTCAATCAAGTAACAACTCAATTGGGATTAACACCTGTAATTTTCGCACCAGATGAGAAGGAGAAAATTAAACGCTTCCTGTTGTCACCCCCTTTAGATCATATCTTTTATCGAGATATCAGTGTGAAAAAAGCCAGTGCTAAGGTGCTAGACCAAATTTGTTCATCCGATCATAAGCCATTGCTGGCAGAATTTACTTATACCAATACTCAAAAAAATTAAGATGGTTGTAGATGCTGGTGTTCTAGCTATTTTTAGCACAGCTACAGTTGTTGTTCATTTCGTGGGAGTTATACATGCAGCCCATGCAGTGATGAATGTGCGTTCTTCTCAAGGGGCAATTGCCTGGAGCATTTCTCTCATTACCTTTCCCTGGCTAGCGATTCCATTGTATTGGATTTTAGGAAGAACTAAATTTCATGGATATGCTGAAACGCTGCGCTCAGTCTATGCAGAACACTATAAGCTTTTTCATTCGACTTATAGCGAACTGATTAAATTTCAGGTTGCGCCACCAGATAATCTAGCCCAGTTGCAACCATTAGCGGAGGCTTTTACAGACATTTCTTTTACATCAGGGAATGCTGCCGAATTACTGATTAATGGTCAGCAAACCTATGAAGCGATGCTGAAAAAGATTGCATCGGCGAAGAATTATATTTTGTTTCAATTCTATACTGTTAACGATGACCAATCAGGTAATGAGTTTAAAGAAGCGTTAATTGCTAAAGCCAAGCAAGGAATAAACATCTACTTTCTCTACGATGAAATTGGTTCCAAGAAACTATCTCGCCCTTATATCCAATCTTTACAAGAGCATGGAATTACAGTAAGTGCATTTAACACCACCCAAGGTCAGGGTAATCGGCTCCAATATAATTTTCGCAATCATCGAAAAATTTTGGTGGTGGATGGAGAAATTGCATTTGTAGGTGGACTAAATATTGGTGATGAATATTTAGGAAAAAATGCTCGCTTAAGTCCTTGGCGTGATACTCATATCATGCTTGAAGGGCCAAGTGTACAAAGCCTACAAAACTCGTTTGTGCGAGATTGGTATTGGGCAACTCGAAAACTTATCGAAGTTAACTGGCAGGTAAAAACTAATCGGGATAATCAAACTGTATTCATACTTCCTACAGGCCCCGCAGATCATCTGCCAGCTTGTAAGCTTTTTTTCGTCGAATTAATTAATCAAGCTCAAACTCACCTCTGGATTGCTAGTCCATACTTTGTGCCGGATGAGGCAACATTGTCAGCTTTAAAACTAGCAGCAATGCGAGGTGTCGATGTGCGAATTCTTTTACCAAATCGACCCGATCATTTATTCGTTTATTTATGTTCCTTCTCTTACTACACCGAAATGGAAAAAATCGGTATCAAGTTGTATCGTTACAAAAATGGGTTTATGCATCAGAAAATTATAGTTGTTGATGAGAATTTAGCAGGCGTAGGAACTGTTAACTTAGATAATCGCTCTTTTTCGCTAAATTTTGAAGTTATGGGTTTTGTTACCGAGTCTGGGTTTGTCCAAAGTGTGAAAAAGATGTTAGAGGATGATTTAGCTGTTTGTGTTGCTGTCGATCTTAATGAGTACGATAAAAAACCTTTTTGGTTCAAGCTAGCTGTGAGAGTCTCTCGATTGCTGACTCCTTTACTTTAATTGTTAATAAGTAGGTAGACATAATTAAATATAAAAAAACTCATAGTTTGTAGTGAGCGATTTATCGCTCAGAGCCAGGATTCTCAGGACTAAAGTCCTTACTACAAACAATAAATTTATTTATGCCTAGATACTTATATGGATTAATAGAATAATCAATCAGGCAAAGTTATGGGTAATTTACTTAGTGGGGTCGCTAAACCGTCAATGCTGACGAGATTTTTCTTCTGTTGATATTCTCGAACTCCTTCTTCGCCTTTTTTACTAGCCCAGTTTACTAAAGTCTGGCGCTGCCCTTGATATTCATAGAGTGGTACGCCAAAACCACAGGAAGTCTGGATTTTTTCAATGTCAGCGACGATAATTTGACGAGTTCCAGGTATCGGCAAAAATAGAGAATACAATGAGTCCCACTCTGGAGAACTTGGTAAAATCGTGGTTCCTTGACCGTAAAGACGCAAGATACACGCGGGTTCTTGAAAGGCACAAAACATGAAGGTTATCCGCCCATTTTCTTGCAAATGGGCTGATGTTTCGTTACCACTACCTGTAAGGTCTACATAACCTACTCGCTTGGGAGACAAAATACGAAAGCAGTCTTGACCTTTAGGAGACAGGTTAACATGACCCGTGGGACTCAAAGGTGCAGAGCCAACAAAGAAAAGGTGTTGGGCAGCAATAAAGTCTTGCAGTTCTTCAGTAATACAGTCAAACAATTTAGACATAGACTGTCTGATTTATATTTACAAATTGATCGTGTTTTCAGCCTATGTCTTAGCTAAAAATCTAGCAAGGTATAATTACCGATGTCTGGTTTATCCCAAAGAAGTGGGGAAAACTGTTACTGTCTCATATACCGACTAGCCATTTGAATGGCATCAGCGATATCGACATCACCATCACCATCAGCATCCAAGAAGGAATTTAGGACAGGATTTCCGCCAGCTTGGGGATTTTGAGCATTGGCCCCTGATTGCAAAAACTTTAGCACCAAAGGTACTGCCAAAGGCAGCAATTGTTGAACGATACCAGCATCCAACCCAGTGCGCTGGGCAGCAACTTCAGCTACTTGCTGTTGTATCTGGGGAGAAAACAACGAATTGACGGCTTGGGGGTTGGCAGAAGTCCCAGCATATTGATTGACTAAATTTTGTGTGGCTTCATTACCATCTGTGGCTTGTTTGTCTTGTAAAGCAGAACGCACTTGACCACCCACAATTGACAAAACTGATTGGATGGTAGAAGGATCTGCGCCTGTGCTACTGCTCAACTGCTGTACAGTATTAACAATGCTTCCTATTTGACCTAAGCTGCCCTGTTGATTGGGATTAGCGACAGCACCAAGAATTTGATCGAAAAGTCCCATAAGTTTGTTTCTCTCTTTGTTCTCAAAAACTTGCCAAAACTGGCTGGAAGTTTTTTGTGTACGCGGACTTTTGTAAGTCTACTAAAAGATTAGAACACGTGAGCTTATAGTTAACGAATAAAATTTTAACAGCTACTAGCTCAAGGATGAGAAATCGATTGAGGATTACAAATCCTGTTGTTTGAGTTAACTCAGATTAGCAAGTAATTTTACCTAATGTTTTTCTACCATAATTTGAGATGGTAGGCGTAGCCCGCCGCAGGCATTGCTAGCCCCAAATCCCTGCTAATGCGCAATACAAGTTAAGCAAAGCGTAACTCAACAAAGCCCAGGAAATGTTGGGTTTCGTTCCTCAACCCAACCTACACAGGTTAATATTTTTGGTGCTAACTGAACCGTATTGTACTAATGCGTTGTGGTTTGGTTGTCAAAAATGCTTCAATGTTCCCACTAAAAAAATAAATCGCTGTCTGTAGAAAAATGTTTATCTATCTTGCAGACAGCGATCGCAAAACGCTCAACTTATTTGACCGATATTTGCTCTACGCTAATGCCCCTACTTTCTCTAGTAAGCCTTGAAACAGCCTCAAGCCATCACTACCCCCTAACATTGGGTCTGATGCCCTTTCTGGGTGCGGCATCATTCCCAACACATTGCCCCGGCGATCGCAAATCCCGGCAATGTTGTTGAGTGAACCGTTGGGATTCTCCCCTTCATAGCGAAATATGACTTGTCCGTTATCTTCAATTTTTGCGAGAGTGGCTGCGTCAGCGTAGAATCGCCCCTCTCCGTGGGCAATGGGCAAAGTGATAACTTCACCACTTGTATAAGCTTGCGTCCATAGATTAGTACGTTCAACTTTCAAGGGGACGCGATCGCAAATAAAATGCAAATCCCGATTTCTGGTTAACACCCCTGGCAAAAGTCCAGCTTCAGTTAATACCTGAAAACCGTTGCAAATACCGAGGACAAACTTACCCTTTTGGGCGTGTTCCACAACCTGCTGCATCACGGGTGAAAAACGCGCGATCGCACCACAGCGCAAATAATCCCCGTAACTAAAGCCACCAGGAATAATCACGACATCCAAATCAGCAATATCTGTTTCTTGATGCCAAACCATGCGCGTTGGTTGCCCCAGTAAATCTCTGGTTACATAAGCAACATCGCGATCGCAATTAGAACCGGGAAAAACAACAACACCGAATTTCATGATTGGGGAATGGGGAATGGGGAATGGGGAAGGGGGAATGGGGAAGGGGGAATGGGGAATGGGAAATGGGGAAGGAGGAATGGGGTAATTGTTTATCTCCCTTTTGCCCCTTGCCCCTTGCCCCTCTACCTCTTCCCCATGCCCAATCCCTAAAATACCCCAGTTTGAGTTTCGACCTCAATTAATTCAAAGCGGTAATTTTCAATTACGGGATTTGATAGCATTTGGTCACAAATGGTATCAAGGTCTTTACGCGCTTTCTTCTCATCAGTTGAGGTGATGGTGAGTTCAATGTATTTGCCAATCCGCACCTGGTCAACGTTCTCGTATCCCAGTTGCTTAAGACCGGATTGTACAGCCACACCAGCGGGGTCTAAAACTGAAGGACGAAGGGTCACGAAAATTTTGGCTAGATACTTGGTTTGCACGGGCTTTTTCTGAATGCTGCGATCGCTATACTATAACTTTCTGTTCCAACTGAGTGAAAATAAGATTACGAAGTGGTTAAAGTTAATCGATTGATTAGCTTATCTAACAGCTTCAAACTACAGTGGCATACTTAAATAATTATCTATGAGAGCCATACGCACCCGCAGTCAAGAGCGTATTTTCAACCTGCTGAAAACAATCAAAAAAGCCATTTCCGCCCAAGATATTTACGTAGAACTACGTAATACAAATCAGAGCATGGGTTTAGCAACAGTTTACCGTTCTCTAGAAGCTTTAAAACTAGAAGGTATGGTACAAGTGCGGAATTTGGCTAACGGTGAAGCCCTCTATAGCCTAGCGCAGCAAGATAAACACCACCTTACTTGCTTGCAATGTGGTGTCTCAATTCCGATTAATCAATGCCCAGTTCATGACTTAGAAAACCAGCTAGAATCAAGCCATAAGTTTAAAGTTTTTTACCACACCCTAGAGTTTTTTGGATTGTGCAGTCAATGCCAAGTAAATCAAGGTACTGAGATTAGTCAATAATCAAACCAATGTCATAAATGCACGTACACAGGAACGTCGTTGATTTATTTAGATACAAGCGTTATTGCTTCTTGGTATTGGACAAAAGCTGCTTTATTCAAATAAAACTCAACCAACTAAATACATCTGTAACTGTTAATTGCCAATTTTCCAAAACACTCAAAACGGGTAAGATATCTTGTTGTTCTTTTAACTCTGGTAATTTATTGGGTTCAAAAATCATGATGGAATCATCAGCTGAATCGAGCAACCAACCTAGCTTTGCTACATTTTGAATAGAAAATGTAATTTTGCTGATAACTCGGTTGGGTGATTGTACCCTTCGGGAACGCGAAGCGCGAACTGGTGAGAGAATTTCGATTATCCAGTCTGGGGGAATTTCAAATTTATTTGTAATTCTTCCATTAGGAAGCAATGGAATTCTTTGTCATTCAAAAACTGCAATATCCGGTACTATTGAACGACCTTGAAATGTACAGCGTAATTCAGGAAAGGCATAAGCAATTTTTTGCGGTTTAGCAATCTCATTAATAGCTGTGGCTAAACTGCTTTGTAAAGTACTGTGTTCTCCTTGCGGCATAGGCTTTTGGTAGATTTGCCCGTTCAAATACTCGCTTGCGGGTTTTGTCTCTGGTAGTTTTAAGAACTCTTCTACACTTAATGCTGTAGTTGGCTCAATAGATAATGTCATAATTTACAACTTCTCAAAACTTGATTATTTGATCGCGAAAATAATTAGACAAGTAGTGCATAGGCATAGCCCGTCGTAAGATATCGCGCGAACTTACCGCAGGTATCGCCTAAAATTGATTCCCATCTTCCTTCTACTGTACCTATTTTTTAGATATCACAGAAGAAGATAAAAAACTACTCAATTCAATTACAATAATTTAAACAGGAAATTTTATTTTATCTTCAAATCTAACTACAGGAGTAATGGAGTGTTGAGAATTAGCGTTGAAGAAGCAGCTATAGATTTAAAATCCCTCTTAAAACGAGTAGCTAAGGGAGAAGAAGTAATTTTGCTAGAGCAAGATAAAGCTGTAGCTCGTTTAGTTCCTCCACTACAAAAGGAAGAACGATTAGCAAGTATGAAACAATTTCGTGATTCTCTTGCGATTAAGGGTGAGTCCTTGAGCGCAACTGTCATCAATGCGCGTACAGAGGAACGTCGTTGATTTATTTAGATACAAGCGTTATCGCTCCTTTGTATTGGAGAGAAGCTTTGAGCGATGCAGTTGAACAATTATTACTCAATGAAACTGAAGTAGGTTTGAGTCAGTTGGTTGAGGTTGAACTCGTTTCTGCGTTATCGCGTCGAGTCAGAATGCGAGAAATATCTCAGCAGGATGCAATAGCTGTTGTAGAAAGGTTCCAAGCAGATTTGGATAGTGGATTTTATACTCAAATTGCGGTAGAAATAGTTCATTATAATTTGGCGCGTGAGTGGATTAGTCGATTTGATACATCATTGCGTACACTTGATGCTCTACATTTGACAATCGCATTTCAAAATAATATCCAATTGGTAACGGCTGATGAAGCTTTAGCAACAAGTGCTGAGATTTTAGGAGTTGAGGTTTTGTTACTGCGGTAAATCAACTTTCTTTTACAAGTCTTCATGTTGAAATTATTAAGCTCCATCTTCCATAGCACCTAATGCTTTGAGAGTTACTTTTTTAGATTCGGTTAAACCTGTAACGCCTGTAATATTCATATCTTCGTAAGGTCTTTTTGATCTAAGGGTTTTTATGCAATTACCTGTGCTAGTCTCCCAAAGCATTATTGTGCCATCACAACTACAACTAGCAAGCATTTTATTATCCAGACTAAAAGCAACTGAACGAATCCAAAGAGAATGACCTTGTAAAATTTTCAGACATTTACCACTGTTTATATCCCAAAGTATTACAGTCTTGTCGTCTGCGCCACTTGCTAGAGTTTTACCATCTGGACTAAAAGCAACTGCTGATACTGATTTGGTGTGACCTTGTAAAGTTTTCCAGCATTCACCTGTGAAGAGACACCATAATGCAACGCTTTCATTAAGAGTACCACTAGCTATAAGTTTACCATCTGAACTAAAAGCAATTGAGCGTGTCCAAGAACCTCTTCCAATTTCTAATGTTTTAAGACATTGGCTGGTATCGATATTCCATAGCTTTATTTCTCCCTCACAATTACTAATAGCTAATGTTTCAGCATTAGGACTGAATGCAACTGAGCGTATTGCGTGATTGTCTTCAAAAATTTTCCAGCATTCTCCCTGTTTTACATCCCATAATCTTACACTTCCGTCACCACTAACACTTGCAAGTATCTGACCATTTGGGGAGAAAACGATTGATTGTACCCAATCACTGTGTCCCCGCAAAACGTTTAAGCATTTTCCTGTGCGGAAATTCCATAATCTGACTGTTGTATCAGCACTACCGCTAGCAAGTATTTCACCATCTCTATCAAGAGCAACTGATTGCACCCAATTGGTGTGGCCTTGTAGAATTTTTACAGATTTACCAGTGCCAACATTCCATAATTTGACTGTTGTCTCATCATCTGCACTAATAATCATTTCACCATTTAAGCTAAAAGCGACAGAGTTTACCCAAGTGCTGTGTCCCTGTAAAACTTTTTGGCATTCACCTGTAGCAACACTCCAAAATCTTAGTGTCTTGTCATAGCTACCGCTAACAAGAGTATCTCCATCGGGACTAAAAGCAATTGAACGTACTGAATTGAAGTGTCCTTTTAATGTTTTTAAACATTCACCTGTTTTTACGTCCCAAAATCTGATATTTTGGTCGCCGCTACTAGCAACTATTTTACTATCAGGGCTAAAAGCAACTACTAACAGTGATAGATTATGCCCTTGCAAGGTTAAATTACATTCGCCTGTATTCACGTCCCATAATTTTGCAGTTTCATCATAACTACCACTTGCAAGCATCGTACCGTCTGGACTAAAAACAACTGATTTTACAGAATTCTTATGTCCTTCTAAAGTTTTTAAGCATTGGCTAGTTTGAATATCCCATAATTTAATCGTGCAATCAGAACCACTACTAGCAAACATCTCCCCATCTGGACTGAAGGCAATTGAATATATTTCCTTAGTATGTCCTTGTAAAATCTGTAAGCATTCACCAGTTTGAATATCCCATAATTTCACTGTATTATCAGAACTGCCACTAGCAAGAATCTTACCTTTAGGACAGAAGGCAACTGAATGTACAGAACTATTGTGTCCTTGTAAAATTGTTAAGCATTTACCAGTGCGACTATCCCATAGCCTGATTGTCCCATCGTGACTACTACTAGCAACTTTATTACTATCGTGACTAAAGTCAACTGAAAGTATTGCGCCAGTATATCCATTACAAGTTAAAATTTCTTCACCAGTAGTAACTTTCCAGATGCTATCACTGCTTTTGTCAAAGGTGCTTGACCAAAAGTCCCCTTTAACTTCTCCAACGATTCACTTACAAATCCTTTCAATGCTGGAGTTGGCAAAATCTCCCCAGCTGTATTTAGCTGACGACTGAAATAAGCAGACCAATTATAATCAACAGGTGCAGCATCATGATTTATCTGGAACCGCACCCGCGCCAATTCAGTAAAATCACTTGCTAATGCTCCAAGTTCTGCTGCAAATTTATACGCTACAAAAAACTCTAACAGCGATCGATGCGCTGGAGTATAATCACCATCGGCGTTGCGGATGAGCATTGTCTGCCCCATCATGTCGTAATGCCAGTGGTCTAAATCCTTCTCTTCTTGTACCACTGAACCAAATAACCGCCGAATTCTGTCAGGGAAAAGCCGATAATTGAGGCTCATTTCGTCTGTAGACAGCATTTCCCAAGATAGTTCGCACAAAAAGTATAGCTTTTCTGCCAAAGAAGTAAACGTGCGATCGCTCTTAATATCCCGTTCCATTTTTCGCCGCACCGCGTACAAGTAAACCCGCGACATATCTACAGGTTTACCCGCCTCAATATCTGGCAAAGCTTCTAAAATTAACTCTGTCATCACCGGACGACGGGCTAAATCCAATAATTGCGGATTTCCCATTACTTGTTCAACCGTTGCAGCTTCGGTTTGGTGCGACAACACCAGCCGAATTTGCTCGTCGTTAAATTTCTCCAGTTCCAGCACTTCAAACTGCGGTGTTTCCCCTGTCAACTGCTTGGTAGAAGCTTGCAACTCGGCATTAAGTAAAGCGCGTCCTTCCTTCGCGTCGGGAAAATGTTCAGTGCGACAAGTTAAGACAACCTTGGCACCGGGAACCACCACTTTTGCCAGTTCCCAAAAGTTATTAATCATCTGTTGACGGTCAACTTTTGCTGCCATTTCGTCAAAACCATCGAAAATTAGCAGCAATTTCCCCATACCATTTAACTGGTCAAATACTTCGCTAGTTAAACGAATATTATGTTGTGTAAAAAAGAACCCCGCCAAAACGTTCTCGACATTTATTGCTTTGGCAAAATCTCGCAGCGTAATTACCAAAGGCAAACGAGGACGCTCAACACCGCGTTTTTGGGCATCTCGATAACGTTGTAATGCCACCCAAGCATAATGGAAGGAAAACCAAGTTTTCCCCGTACCAAATTCTCCTAGTATAGAAATATGCTCTTTGGCTGGATCGTCCAACCACATATCAATATAACCATCAATCCAACCATCGCGATCGCTATAGTGACTGATGCCGATACGCTGTTTAGTATCGGGGTCAATTTCCTCTTTTGTGCAAGCTAGAGGAACGTATTTTGTATCGATTTGCCGCCGAATAATTTCCGCTTCTAACCAATCGAGATAATCGCTAAAATCAGCATCTTGGTCAATGAGTTCGTCAAAAGTGTAACAACCTAAGTGGCGATTTTCCTCTTTTTCCACCTCATTTCGCGCCGTCCGTGCAATCCGTCTTGCTGTTACTAACCAACCTTCATCAGTTCTCTGCTGCTCCACAGAAGAACGCAAAACAGCGACATCTTTGAGTCCAACTTCGCCTTCAATTCCCCTAATTAGGATGCGGTCATATCGGTTACGCCGAGTTGGCACATTGATAATCCACTCAAAATATGAATCACCCCAAACTTCATACTTTTCAAAGCGGTAGCCCAAGGTTTCAAACCAGCCGCGCATTTGTTGAGCTAAAGCTATAGCTCGACATTGATTTTCGGTGTGTGTTTCAGCCTCCAGCAGTGCGGGGGAATTTTGTGCCAACCGTGCTATTTCTGTCCGAATACCTTCCAGCGTCGGCAATCTGTCAAGTACTTCTTGGATATTTGCAATGCGTTTTTTTGCAAAGAGCCAATTTGTTGACTCATTAGTGTATCTGCTGGGTTGCGAGTGCGTTTAGCAACTTCGGCAAAAACAATATAAAACGCGGCAATTTCCCGTCTAATGTCAATTCCCAAACTTCTAATGTCATCACCCAAGGCATAAGCATTAAGCCAAGTATCAACCTCAGAAAGTAAAATTGAGGGGTTATTATGGTCAAATGCTTTGCGGAAAGCCTGTTTGATTGCCTCTTGGCGAAAAAGTTCTAAAACAGACTTGGGTTTCCCAACACCGTATTCTACCAGAGCATAAGCATAAACCCCACTAAAATCTGCTGGTGGATGCTCTGGATCGAGGTTAAACTGCTGAAGTAATTTAATTACAGTCTCATTGCGCTGAATTTTTTCCTTAATTAAAGGATTTGCGATCGCAATAATAGCGTTGATGACCTGTTCTGGGTTAATTATCATTAGTCATTTGTCATTGGAAAAAAATGAAGAGACAAGGAAGAAAGTTGTCCCCTTGTCTCCATTCTCCATTTCTAC
This sequence comes from Nostoc sp., assembly GCF_036917375.1. Classification (GTDB taxonomy): domain Bacteria; phylum Cyanobacteriota; class Cyanobacteriia; order Cyanobacteriales; family Nostocaceae; genus Nostoc. Next base: position 30,561 of record NZ_JBALDN010000090.1, on the reverse strand, counting down.
TTCTAACTAGGGCGGTTATTTTCTAATCCTGGGATTTGCTTGGAAAACAACTCGTTAGAGTCAATCTGACCATTTGAGATAACGGAACGCATACCCTCAAAAGCAGCAGGAATAGTGCGCGGATCTATAAATAATACCTTGCTGCTATCGCTTTTACCAATTGTCGCGCCCATATCCAAATAGCCCAATGCAAACAGTACTTCCACTGCTTTATTGGCATTGGGATTCGTTTGGATTTTTTGGGCAATAATTTCTGCTGATTCTGCGATCGCTTGGGCTTTCAAAACTTGTTGCTGACGTTCTGCTTGAGCTTTCAGAACGATCGCCTTTTGTTCGGCTTCCGCTTGTAAAATTACCGATTTTTGACGAGCTTCTGCATCCAAGATTTGCGCCTCAGCTTTACCTCTGGCGCTATTGACAGCAGCTTCGCGATCGCCCTCAGAAGTTAAAATTGCTGCCCGTTTGCGTCGTTCTGCCGACATTTGCAATTCCATCGATTCACGCACAGCTTGAGATGGAATAATATCTCGCAGTTCTACCCGTGTCACTTTCACACCCCAAGGATCGGTAGCAACATCTAAATCCTGTAATAAAAGCTCGCTGATATGGGAACGAGCAGTAAAAGTTTGATCCAACTCCAGTTGTCCCATTTCGGCGCGGATTTGAGTCAGCACCATATTTACCATTGCCGCCTGGAGATTTTCTACCTTATACCAGGCTTTTTCCATATCCACAATGCGCCAATAAAACACTGCATCTACCTCAATGCCAACGTTGTCGCGGGTGATGCACTGTTGAGGAGGAATATCTAAGACTTTTTCTTTGATAGTTTCTCGGTAGACAACTCTATCTAGGAAAGGAACGACAAAATTTAGTCCTGGTTCCAGTTTTTTGTTATAACTACCCAATCTTTCCACTAAAGCTTGATTGCCCTGATTGACGACTTTCACAGAACCTGCCACAGCAGAACCACCAAGAGCTAAAAATACTAGTAAAAAAAACTGTTCCATTGTGAATCTCCTAATTTTAAATATGAAAGAGGAAGTGGGGGAGCAGAAGAGCAGGGGAGCAAGGGAGCGGGGGAGCAGAGGAGAAGTTGCAGTAAGTTCTTTCCCCTCTGCCCCTCTGCATCTTCTCCATGCCCAATACCCCATGCCCATTAACTAAGAATTCAAGAGATTTTCCGGTACGACAATCAAAGTAGTACCTTCCCTCCTAACCACATAAACTCTTTGATGGGGTGGTATGGTAAATTTGTCATCGTCACATCTTGCTTGCCAAGAATTTCCCTCATACCGTACCCGCCCTGTTTTTCCAGGCAGAATTTCTGTTAAGGTTTCAGCTATGACTGCATCCCGAATTTTTGATTTGCGTTGTCTTGGTTGCAAAAACCGACGAGAAAGTACGATTAGGGCTGTGGAAAGCAAGAGCCAAACCACAATTTGCAACCATACACTTCCCATACCCACTCCAGACAGCAGCGCCACCACAAAAGCGCTAATTCCCATCATGAAGGCGACAAACGCCGATGGTAAGAACAGTTCAGTTAAACACAGAACTGCTCCTGCCAGAAGCCAGATTAAGGTAAAACTTGGCATAGCGCTATCCTAGTCTCTACATTGACGTAAATGCATTTCTACGATTAGATACAGCCAGACGTAAGTTATTTACAGAAAACAAAACTGGGTATTTATACCAATAATTTTGATTAATTTCAGTAACAAGGTGTAGCTAGCGGTACACAAATCCAGTTTATTCTAGCCTTCAATTCATTGCCAGCTAAAGTTAATCGAAGTTTATGTATAAATAAGAATTCAGAATTCAGGAGTTAGAAGTCAGTAGACATCTTGCAAAAGTAACTTTTGCCTTGATGTTGGGGAAAGGGTAAAGGGTAAAGGGTAAAGGGTAAAGGGTAAAGGAAAATTCCATACCTTTTTGGATAGAGTATTCTAAATTCTGACTCCTAAATTCTGACTCCTGAATTCTGACTCCTGACTCCTATATTTATGATTTCCACTCAACTGATAATTTTTTGTATAAATCCACGCTGTAATAGCCCTATTAATCCGATGGGAGATAACGTTTGTGCTAGTTGCCAAACTCCTTTAGTTCACCGCTATCTTTGGGCGACTGGCTCATTGTCTGCTTACATTCCACCAGGCACAAAGGTAGCAGATAGGTATGAGGTAATTAAACAACAGATTTGGCTGGATACTCAACCGGGGCTGCCGCCAGATATACCTGAAGAATTGCCAACCGAAGTAATTCCTTATTTACAGTTATATCAAGAGCGGTTACATCTGCCCCAGGCTTATGGGTTTGTTAGTAATCTTGAGCAAGATACAACTGATATCCTCTTATTGGAAAATGCGCCGATAGATAGGACAGGAAATATCTATCCAACTATTGTTGAGGCTTGGGAGGAAGCAACAGCAGTACGACAAGTTTATTGGCTGTGGCAAATTCTCCAACTTTGGACACCTCTAGCTGAATTGGGACTTAGCCGCAGTTTACTAGTAATAGAGAACTTGAGAGTCGAAGGTTGGTGTGTGCGACTGTTGGAACTCTACCAAACACCAAATGATGAAAAGCTGAGTTTAAAAAATCTGGGGGAATGTTGGCAGTTTTGGGTAGTTTCTGCAAAAGCATCAGTAGCTAAAGCGTTACAGAACATTGTCCAGGATATGTGTGAAACTGAGATTGAGTTAGAGGAAATTAATATTCAACTCAATAATTTACTACTAGCGGCTGCGGCAGAATTGCCATTAGTTTTGAAGGTGGCAGGCTCTACAGATATTGGCCCAATGATGGCGCAAAATGAAGATGCTTGCTATCCCAATAGTTTGAGTGATTTAGATGAACCTTTATTACGCCAATTGTCGATTGTTTGCGATGGCATTGGCGGACACGAAGGCGGTGAGGTTGCGAGTCAGTTGGCAGTGCAGTCTGTAAAATTACAAATTCGCGCTTTACTAACGGAGGTGACAGAACAAACTGCACTTTTTCCACCTGAGTTGTTGCAGGAACAATTAGAAGCAAGCTTACGGGTAGTAAATAATGTAATTTGTGCCCGTAATAACGAACAAAAACGCCAGGGCAGAGAACGCATGGCTACAACTATTGTTATGGCGTTGCAAGTTCCACAAAGAATCCAGACAAGTACTGGGTGGCAATCAAATAATACCCATGAGCTTTACTTGGCTAATGTTGGCGATAGCCGGGCCTATTGGATTACTCGCAATTATTGCCAGCTACTAACAGTAGATGATGATGTGGCAACGCGAGAAGTACGCTTGGCTAAAAGCTTGTATCGAAAGGCACTTCTTAGACCAGATGCGAGTGCTTTAACTCAAGCATTAGGGACAAGAAATTCCGAATCTTTGCGTCTTAAGGTTCAGCGATTTATTCTGGAAGAAGATGGCATTTTGCTACTGTGTTCTGATGGTTTAAGCGATCGCAACTGGGTGGAACATTCTTGGCAGGATTATGCAATACCCGTGTTAACAGGGCAAATGACAGTTGAAGATGCTGTCCGCAACTGGATTAACTTGGCAAACGAAAAAAATGGGCGTGATAATACATCGGTTGTTATGACCTATTGCCGTGTCTCTCCAGAATACTTAATACCCGTAACTCCGGCGTTGCCAGAAGAGATTATAGAAGCAGAAATACAGGAAGAAGAACTAGGGAAATTAGCAGAACTAGAAGAACTAAAGGAATTAGAAGAACCAACTTCTTTTACAGAAAGTTCCCAAGCTTTGCTAGATTTGGATCTAAACTTGGATCTAGATTTGGATCTTTCAGAAGAACCACCTCTCAGCCCAGAAATTCCAGCAACTTTAATTACAAAACCGAAGCTGCGTAAACCTTTGGTAATGCTGGGGGGAGTGTTGGCGTTGCTTGTAGGGGGTACAAGTCTGGGATTATTTGCTTGGTGGCAAATTAATCCTCAAGGATTACAGCAGATGTGTCGGCAACTTCCCCAAAACGTGCAGTCAGTATGTCCGACTGGGAAATAGATTATACCGAAATATTGTAATGTTGATGAGGAATATTCCAGTATTGATAAGGAATATTGTAATGTTTGGGAGAAATATTGCAATGTTGATGAGGAATATTGCAATGTTTGGGGGAAATATTGCAATGTTGATGAGGAATATTGTAATGTTTGGGAGAAATATTGCAATCTTGACAAGAATTACTTGTACATTCACAGTCATGGGAAAGAAAGTGGCGATCGCTAGCGAACGAATATAAGTTAGCGATCGCACTACAGATGACTCTACATCACATATTGCACTTGTATCATATCCGGCTAATTACTTATATTTACCACATCTGTGCAAAAATTGGAAAACCCTCTTTCCCCTTTCCCCTTCCCCCTTCCCCCTTACCCTTACCCCTTCCCCCTGCCCCTGCCTAGCTCAATGGGCAAGGTATCCCAATCCCATATCCCTGTGCGTAATCAATACCTAGTGCCGTAATTCGCTCTAAAATTGCGTCATTTTCCACAAACTCAGCAATCGTCTGAATACCCATCACACTGCTAATGCGCGTTATTGCTGTCACAATTGCATCATCCACAGAATTTTCAATAATGTTCCGAATAAAGCTGCCGTCAATTTTCAGGTAATCCACAGGCAGAGACTTGAGATAAGCAAACGACGACATCCCCACCCCAAAATCGTCTAACGCAAAGCGACAGCCCATCTCTTGAAGTGACTCAATGAACTGCTTGGCTTTTGTGAGATTGGCGATCGCCACAGTTTCGGTAATCTCAAAGCAGATGTACTGGGGTGAGATCGAATATACAGAAAACTGCTCGTACAGGAAGTTAATGAATTGATCGTCGTTAATGCTAGAGCCAGAGAGGTTAATTGCATAGATACTTTGTTTATCGCCAACAACCCTTGGCCAATTCCTGAACAGAGTCTGAATCACCCACCGATCGATCAGGTGCATCAAGTTGTAGCGTTCTGCTGCTGGAATAAAGGCCATCGGCAGCACTAAATTTCCCTGCTCATCCCGGAGCCGCAGCAGCACTTCATAATGGTCGCCGTTTTGATCTGCCGGAGCGATCGCAGCAATCTTTTGAGCATAGAGACAAAAGCAATCACTTTCTAAGGCTTGAGAAATGCGGCTGACCCACTGCATCTGTCCGCGCTGTTGCAGTCGCTCCTGGTCGTCAGTCTGAGCAACGTATACGCGATTGCGCCCCCGGTTCTTCGCAGTATAGCAAGCTGCGTCAGCTGTGCTGATAATTTCTGCAAAGCTCTCGCTATGCATGTCGATTCCAACTAAGCCGATACTTGCTCCAAGTGAGAATACTTGCTCTTGCCAAACAAATCGGAACTGTTGAACACACGAAAGCAATTCATTAGCAACTCGTAAAGCTTGTTCTAGTGTACACTGATTGAGCAATACCCCGAATTCATCGCCCCCTAACCGTGCTAGTGTGTCAGTTTTCCGAATCTTCTCCTTCAATAGGACAGTAACTTGACGCAGTAATTCGTCTCCAGCCAGATGACCACAGGTATCATTGACAATTTTGAAGTGATCGAGATCCAAATAGCACAACGCATGAACCTGGTAGTCTAACTTGGCAAGGTGTAATGATTGTTCAACCCGCCGCTCAAATTCCTGGCGATTCACCAATCCGGTTAAGGCATCATGGGTTGCTTGCCAGGATAGCTGACGCGAAAGCAAGCGGTTCTGAGTCACGTCATGAAATACCATAACTGCGCCAATAACTTCTCCCTCACGATTGCGAATGGGCGCGGCTGAATCTTGAATCGCAATCTCTCGATCCCTCTCAGTAATTAAGACGGTATGGTTTGCTAAACTCACAATTCGATTTTCCTGTAACGCTTGTTCAATTGGGTTCTGAACTACCTCCCGTGTCGTTTCATGCACAATTTTCAAGACTTCTTTTAACGGCAACCCTTGTGCAGATGCTTGACTACATTCGAGCAGAGATTCTGCAATAGGATTGAGGTATTGAATCCTGCCAAACGCATCTGTGGTAATAACTGCATCTCCGATCGATTGCAACGTCACCTGAGCTAATTCTTTTTCTTGAAAAAGTGTTTCTTCGATTTGCTTCAGGGCTGTGATATCGCGTCCTACCGTTTGAAATTCTATAAAGCATCCTTGCTCGTCAAACAGCATCCGGTTATGCCACTGAGTCCAACGCACTCCCGAAGCCACAACCACGCGATTCTCAACGATGACAACAGGATTATCAACACTCATTGAGGCTAATAATTGAGCAACTCGCTCCCGATCTGCCTTAAAAATAATCGGTTGATAACAGCTACCGATCAGTTCCTCTGGCGATCGCCCAAAATAAAGTGCAAAAGCTTGGTTGACAAAGGTGAGTGTGCCGTCTGGTAAATGTCGGGCAATTAATTCAGTCTGATCTTCTACAATGGCGCGGTAGCGAATCTCACTTTGTTTGAGAGCAATTTCTGCTTGCTTGCGTTCTGTAATATCTAGAATAGCTCCATAGAGTCTAATAGTCTTACCTTGAGTATCATAAGCTACCTCTGCTCTCGATTCTAGGTAGCGCAATGAGCCATCAGGTCGGATAATGCGATATTCAAGATTGAAAGGAGTTTTATTGGCGATCGCCCCTAGTAGATGCCTCTGCAACACTGGTCGGTCTTCTGGGTGAAGCATCTGGAGAAATACAGCCTGTGTCGGTGCTGATTCAGCAGGATTTAAACCGAAGATGCGGAAGGTTTCGGCTGACCAAATTTGTTTTTGAGACTCTAAGTACCATTCCCAACTGCCTAGATGGGCAACCTTTTGAGCAGTAGCTAGCAGCTTTTCACTGCGTCGGAGTTCTTCCTCGACTTGTTTGCGTTCGTTGATTGCGGCTTGCCGTTCTGTAACATCTTGGGCAGTCCCATAAAGGCGAATTACTTTTCCATCCGCGTTGAATTCTGCATGTCCAATCCCTTCAATATAAATAGTAGACCCGTAAGTTGGAGATGTACGCAGAATGAGTTTGTATGATTCGCCAGTTGACATTGCCCGCTCAATTGCTTGGGCTAATTTTCCTGCGTCTTCTGGCCAATACAGTTGCAGATTTTCTTGGTAGTTTGGCTCAAGAAGCGCGGGATCTCGATTAAAAAGGTCGAACAGTTGCTTTGACCAGGTAATTTTGCCAGTGGCAATATCAAATTCCCAATTACCGAGACGAGCAACTCGCTGAGATTCCTCCAATAAGGCTTCATTCTTGCGTAGTATTTCTTCAGCACATTTGAGGTTGGTGACATCCACTACCAGCCCATCCCAAACCACACGGTCATCCTGGAATTGGCGTGGCGTGGAACGAAAATGTAACCATTTTAGCCGAGCGCTGGGCGTTTGGATTCGCAGTTGTATATCAAACACCGAGAGATTCCGCCGAGATTCATCGACTGCTGCCTGTAAGAGTGGTACATCCTCTGGGATAAACTGGCGATAGAGCAGACTTGAATCCTTCAGTGCATCTTCTGCGCTGACTTCCATCAATTTTTCAATCCCCGCGCTGATATAAGAAAAGCGATCGCTGCCATCTAATTCGCGGATTACTTTATAAATTGCCCCATTGGGCAGATTATCGCCAATTCGCCGCAACATCGCTTCCCGCTCTTGTAGTGCGATTTCTGCCTGTTTGCGTTCGCGAAGTGCAGCTTGCTGTTCGCTGATTGCCTTCTCCAGTTCTCGATTGGCTGCCTCCAGTTGTACAGAACTGGGGAGAGCAAGTGCTTTTGGTACCAAAGGTATAAGTTCAGAAGCTGTGTAGAGTGAAACTATGGCTGTAATAGCTTTAAGGCAACCACTCAACCAATAAGTTGGATACCAGAGCGTCCAAATCTCCATTAGGTGGGTAGTGCCACAAGTAACAATAAATATTGCAAATAGTAGAAATATCCAGTTGAAGAGGAAATCTTGGCGCTTGCGGACAAAATAAAGTAGCGTGATGGGAATTGAATAATAAGCAAAGGCAATTAAACTATCGGATACAAGATGCAACCCCACTAATTCCGGTTTCCAAAGATAGCAATGACCGTGGGGAATAAACTGTTTATAAGCAAAAAGGCTTTTCCCTAATTCCAGCATCACGTTGTTTCAAACACAAGTTGTTTGCTCTAAATATTAGTTATTTATAATACTAAAGTTTCATCCAATATTAAGTAATTTGCCGCCACAGGCATCGCGAATACTTTATCAGAATTGGCTAACCCAGTAAAGGCAAAAGTTCCATCTTTGCCAAGTACGTCACAAAAAAGTATCTGTATTATTTATTACAAGACTCAATTATCAAAGAGGGCAGGAGGCAGTGTTTCGACTACGCGGCAGTTGAGCGTAGTCGAAACTCAACAACCGGGCAGGAGGCAGGAGGTAAAACCTTGTTATTCCTGAGATTTACGCTTGTCATTATGTCCTAATCTACCTGGCAACTGCTATATTTCCAAAAGTGATGGAAGAAGGATAAACAGCTAAACTATGGTTGCGCCAGTGTCTGGTTAATGCACCAGATGGTGAAGCGGGAATCTAATAATCAACTGAGTAGGCCGGAAGTAAATCAAATCCTTGGCTGATATCTGGTGCGATCGCTGCTGTGCTTTTCTTCTCTACCAGAGGCTACGCGATCGCTTGAAAGCTGCCATTCATGAGATTATCATAAGGCAGCAGTTGTTTTTGCATTCATTCATCTCCCTCTTAGGAGGCTTTGGGTTTGACGAACTTGAGGGTCATGCGATCGCTCTCTCCAATGGTGAGGAAGCGTTGCCTGTCTTTTTCACCTTGGCTCAAGGTTGGAGGTAGTGTCCAAACTCCACCCGGATAGTCTTTGATATCTTTTGGGTTAGCGTTAATCTCTGATTTGCCGACCAATTTGAAGCCAGCCTTCTCCACAGCAGCAATTACCCCATTTTCAGACATATAGCCTGTTTTAATACTCTCTTGTAAAGAAATCCCCTCAAAGCCACGGTGTTCTTCTACCCCTAAGATGCCCCCTGGCTTAAGTGCTTTATAAGCCGCCGCGTAAACCTGCTCGGCATAGCCAGCTTTCACCCAGTTGTGAATATTACGGAAAGTAACAACCATATCCACAGAGTTTTCTGGGGCTAGGGTAAGTTCATTTGGGGGATTGATTTGGGCTACTTTGACCTTACCAAAAACCTCTGGATTAGCTGCTAGTTTCTCTTGCAAAGCCAAAGCAGGTTTACTTGTGCCGGGAGTGTTAGTGACTATGAGTTGTCCCTTTGCTGCTAGAAAGGGGGCTAATATCTCAGTATACCAGCCAGTACCTGGCCACAATTCAACCACCGTCATATTTGGGCGTAGACCAAAGAATTCGAGAGTTTGGGCTGGGTGGCGGTACTTGTCTCGGAGGCGATTTTGCTCTGAGCGATGACTGCTGGTGAGTATAGTTTGGAGTGTGGGTGTGCCGTTGAATGTCGCTTTTTGGCTCTCGTTGGCTAGAACACTGGGGGATATCACAGCTGCCAATACAAGGAAAGCTAAAGTCAGGGCTTTTAGTAAACCTTGACGGGGGATGAGATTTTGTGCAAATTTCATAGCTGTTGTTTTCATTTTCCCTTTCAGCATAAGGGTTAATAGCGCTGCGATCGCACACCAACTTATACCATTTTGGATTTTAGACTTTCCTGCGGAACGCTACGCGAACGGCTACGCTCAGTCGAACGATTTTAGATTTTGGATTGTGAAACATTCATTTGATAAGTGTTTCAGTTTCCCATCTGTCGCAATCATTTTTCAAATTGGTATTACTACAACCACAAATCAACTGTATCGATTGACACTAGTTATCAACGAAGCCAAATAGCGATGTCTACGATGGGCTACGCCTACGCCAAAAGCGACATCCTTGCATAAAAGCCGCTTCAATAGTCCCTAGCTTTAGGTTGCTAGGGACTAACTACTTTTGGCTTGTAAACTGATTTACTGATTTAGCAGTCCGATAGCCATTTCAAGGTGCATTTTAGCTTTATGCAAGTTTAGTAAACTCTCTTGGTCGTATCGGTCAGGGTAGCTCATAGCCTTGCCCTCTAAAGTTATCCGAATTAGTGCTGCTTGTTCATCAGTGGGGGAGTTCATCTCATCTACGACCCCTTCAAGAAATTGAATAACACTAAAGCCTGGTGATTTTAAACCTCTCCCTTGCCTTAATTGAGAGAGTGCTATCTGTGGAAATGCCATCAAGGTAACAATCCAACTAGTCTTGTAACCTCCATTCCCAGTAGGCTTTAATCCGTAACGCCTACATAAGTCTCTTAACTCAGCAGTAGTTTTGATTTCGAGTTCTGACCTTGTGAACATAAAATAGAATTACCCATTTGTAAAAGTGGTATCGGTGGTGAACTGTTTTGACAGACGCGAACACCACCGATTAGAACTCTATCTATATGTTCACGTATCGTTCAAGCTATATTTACATCTCTCAACAATGCCTAACCCTAAAGGTAATCCAGAAAATTTAAAACCACTTAAGTCTGATAGAGAAGAACCGCTAACACAAAATCTTAATTTTCGTGTCACCGAAAAAATGAAGGAAGAGGTAAAGGCACAGGATGACCCTCCTGAGTTTTGCAGAGAAGCTATTCAGAAAGCACTGGATGAGAAAAAAAGGAAGTAGTGAAAAATTGTTGGAGTTTAGTGCAACAACTTTATATCTAAAAACTTTTAGGTTTATTTTTGCCCTACGTCGCCAAGTGCAGATGTACGCGTAAAATTTCTTGAATTACCTGTTGTACAGCTTCTTTACTCAAGCTGCCATCTACCCGAACAATTCGTGAGGGATGGGATGCTGCTAAATGTGCGTATCCTTGCTGAACGCGGCGATGAAAAGCGATTGTCTCTTGTTCAATGCGGTCTAGTCCTAATTGGTCTGAGAGTTTGCGGGACAGTCCGACTTCGACATCGACATCTAGCCAAATAGTTAGATCGCTTTCTAAACCACCAGTAGCAATATTATTAAGCTGATCGATTAAACTCATGTTCAGACCGCGACCATATCCCTGATAGGCAATGGTAGAGTCAGTGTAGCGATCGCATAAAATATATTTCCCATCTGCGAGATTTGGTTTAAGTTCTTGTTCAACGTGTTGCGATCGGTCAGCAGCATACAATAAAAGTTCTGTCACTTCTGCAACTGGCTTGTCTTCTGACTTTTCTAATAGCAAGCGGCGAAGATGTACACCTAACTCTGTTCCCCCTGGTTCGCGAGTTACCACCACAGAAACACCGAGACTTTCCAACCATTCAGAACAAAGCTGCATTTGGCTGGTTTTGCCACAGCCTTCCACCCCTTCAAATACAATTAATTTCCCACCCATGCTTTTTTGTTCGCTGCAATAAACTGATTCGCTGACGTTTCATCAGATCAAGAATAGCGCGAAGTGGAAAATCATAGACTGCGATCGCGTAGGCGTAGCCCATCGTAGATATCGCAATTTATGATTCAATACAGTTCAGATAAGATCAAAACACTTGTAGAGACGGCGATTTATCGCGTCTCGAAAACTACGATTTAGTTACCTGAAAATTACTGTCACTTAGACGGTATAATATCTCGCCAGCTTTCGGCACAAGCAATATGCCTTCATCCTCTCGGCTAGCCCATTCAGTGGGTTGAATAGTCGCCGGATTGCGATAGTTTAAGTTATGAGCAGCACAGCGTTCAGCAGAAATACCAGTCGCTAAAGTAACGCGAATCCGGGCTTGTTCTCCTTTTATCGGATCAAAAGTACCCATCCCTTTTAAGTGAGTACTATGGGCCAGCACTCCAGCAGGATAGTCTTGGAATTTATGCCATTGTTTAAGAAAGTAATCCCGCACATGATAGCCAATTTGGGAGAGAATTTCCCCGTGTGTATAGCTAAACTCGGTAATATGAGGAGCATATATAATTACTTCGCCTCCATCGGCTACTACTGGCTCTAGCTTGTACATTCCTTTTGCTGCTGTCCAAATGTCATCATACATTTGGGGCATGACTGAAAGCACTTGTTTAAAAGGCCGATCTACATATTTAATATGCAGTTTAGCTGATAATTTTGCCGCGTCTTCCCAGGCTGACTCTGGTTGACCTATATAAAGTCCAGCTAACTGATTTGTTTTCGGTGCGACTACCATCGCCAAACAAAGTTTTGGGGTAGAAATCAGGCTAGCGGCTCGGTTAATCAAACGCCGGACTGGTGTAATTCCCAGCGTACCAATAATTTCATAACAAGTAATTAAAGCACCTAACCAGTGCGAGAGATTAATTACTTCTTGACCACCAATACCAGGGAAAAAATATTTATTTCCACCAGAGAAGCCGACAACTTCGTGGGGAAAAACTGGCCCACAAATCGCGATTAAATCATATTCTGTTACAAGCTTATTAATACGCACATCAACTGACTGATGTAGCATACCACCGCTGATCTCTGCTATCTCGTCTGCCGAAATTACTCCACACGAAATAAAGGTATCTGGCTTATTCCAAAGGTGGTTAAAGATACGAATTTTTTTTAAAGTTGTCTCTCGTTCCTCTGGTGTCACTCCTACCAAGTGATTGATTTGTTCTTCACTCATAGGATTATGTGTACCCAGAGCAATTAAAAAATCCAGAGCCGCTACTCTCTTACCCAACTCCTGATGCAGCAATCGAAACATTTGCGGGATGGGAGCAGTACGAGTACTATCTGGAATTAACACCAAAATGCGCTGTCCATCCAACTTAGAGTCTGCTAAAGCTTGATGAATTAGCCCGGAAACTTGCTCATCTGAAAGTGTTCCGTTATTTTCAGCCAGTGAATACATTTTTAACTTTCCTTATTATGAGAAATTCCTTAGCTGAGTGGCAGAGAATATGGTTAAAAAGTGCAAGTATTTCTTTCTGCCTATGCGTTTCATAAATCGCAAGTATTTTTACAGATGTTCTTACTAATTAACTAAGATTGTGGCTGTCGCACGCCTATTACGCAAGGAATTGAATCAGACGCTATCCACTCATGATCCTCATAATACTCAACATGAGAGTGTGAACCACGTCTTGAGCCATCTGAGAAATTAAAACACTCTGCCAGAACTGCTAATTTTGATGCTTCTCCCTCTACCTTAAGAAAATTAGCTGAAACTGAAAGTTTGACAGCACCTCTAGTCTGATAGATTGATAAAAAATCAAGACGATTGTATGGTGCTGGCTCAAAGTTAGCATCAGCCGGGATATCAACTTGCACTTCATGAAGCTGCAATAAGTTCAAAATTTGGTGTCGAACACTTCGCAGTTTTTCAGGTGTACCAGTGATATAAATTTCGTATGGTCTGTAGCGAATTTGAATCATCGAACTTTCAGATTAAGTAATAAAGAAACTAACTATTAACAAGTAGTTTCTTTCGACATAGACGCACTGTGGATGTAGACCGATTGTCCCTTAGATGTTATCGCCGGTAGTTTAAACTCCACTGTAGATACTAAATCCACCATCTACTGGCACAACTACCCCGTTGACGAAACTAGAACCAGAACTACATAACCAAATCAAGGTGCTGAGTAATTCATCTGGTTTTCCGAAACGTCCGGCGGGGGTATGGTCAATAATTTTTTGTCCGCGTTCGGTCAAACTACCATCAGAATTTAAGAGTAAATCTCGATTTTGTTCGCCAATAAAAAAACCTGGTGCGATCGCATTTACTCGCATTCCATCACCATATTTTTGGGCGAGTTCTACGGCTAGCCAGCGAGTAAAGTTATCTATCCCCGCTTTCGCAGCTGAGTAGCCAACCACCCGACTAATCGCTCGAATGGCAGACATAGAAGAAATATTCACAATGCAACCGTGGGGTTGACTTCTTTCCACCATTGCTTGACCAAAAACCTGACAAGGTAGTAAAGTGCCAACTAAATTGAGGCTAACTACTTCCTCAAAAGCAGCGCGAGGCATATCAAAAATAGTCGCATCAGCAGTAATTGTGGCAGCCGGAATATTACCGCCAGCCATATTTACCAAGATATCTATCTCATCCCAACGCTGTATAATAACATCCCTAGCGATTTCTAATTGGGAGCGATCGCTAACATCTGCTACCACAGCCATACTTTCTCCACCGTTAGCAGTAATCTCAGCCACCACCGCCCCCGCCCTGACTTCATTGCGACCCAAAACCACCACTCGCGCTCCAGCCAGAGCCAAACCCTTTGCCATAGCCCCACCAAGCACACCAGAACCACCAGTAACTACCGCTACCCGCTCCGTCAAGCTAAAAAGTTTACTTAAAATCAACTCTGACATCACCCATTCCCCCTCTCTGCGTGCCTCTGCGCTTCCCTTTGCGCCCCTACCCTACGGGAAGGCGTTCGCGTAGCGTCTCGTAGAGAAGCGCCTATGCGTTTTCTCAATTCCCCTCAAACTTATAAGCAACCTTAGCGAGATCATAAGCCAAAGCACGAGCCATACCATACCCTTCCTCTTCCTCAACCAATCCCCGTGCAACCAATCCAGCCAACCAATTACAAGCTACCCGCCGCCAGACATTATGACGAGCCGGAATCGAAACAAAAGCCCGCGTATCATCATTAAACCCGGCAGTATTATAAATTCCCGCAGTTTCCATTACCTGATTGAAATAACGCTCCATACCATTTACGCTGTCGTGAAACCACCAAGGTGGGCCGAGCAATACACTGGGATAATGACCAGCTAATGGAGCCATCTCGCGGCTATAAGTGCTTTCATCCATGCCAAAAATGATTAAATGGAAGCGCGGATCATTGCCGTAAGCTGATAACAACGGGCGTAAATTTTCAGTCCATTCAATTTTTACAGGAATATCAGCACCTTTATCAGCTCCAAATTTCTCAAATAAAGCTGGATTATGGTTACGCATTACACCACAATGCATTTGCATCACCAACCCATCTTCTACGCTCATCCGCGCCATTTCCATGAAGATATGACCGGTAAATTGTTCGACATCACCTGGATTCAGCTTGCCGGCTAATGCTCTGGCAAAGATAGCTTCAGCTTCTTGGTCAGAAAGGCGTGTTGTATAAGGTGTAGCTGCACCTTGATCGGTAGCTGTCGCGCCCATTTTTTTAAAGAAAGCTCGACGTTCTTCTAAAGCCTGCACAAAATTGGCGTAAGTGTTAATTTCTTTACCGATACTGCTTTCCAACTTGCTAAGATTTTCGCGCCAACCAGGAGCATCGAGGTTAACTACTGCATCAGGGCGAAAAGTTGGTCTAATTTGAGTAAAACCTTCTTCGTGGAGCGATCGCTGATTCTCTAGGTTATCACTGGCGGCATCGGTAGTACAAAGCACTTCGATGTTAAAGCGTTTGAATAAAGCACGCGGGGAAAACTCCGGTGAGGCTAACAAACCTTCTAGATAATCATAGATACGTCCGGCATTGCGAGAATTTAAAGGTTCATCCACCCCAAAGATGTTAGTTAGTTCCTCTTTCAGCCATAACCCAGACGGAGTACCTTGGAATAGATAAAAATGGTCGGCGAACAATTGCCAGATTTTGCGGTGGTCGGTTTCTCCTGGCGAACCATCATTGGTTGGTATGCCCAAAGCTTGCAGAGATACGCCCTGACTATAGAGCATCCGCAAAAGGTAGTGGTCAGGGATAATTAGTAATTCCGTGGGCGAACCAAAACGGACTGCGGGATTAGCTAACAAAGCTGGATCTACGTGTCCGTGTGGGCAAACTAGAGGTAACGCAGATATACTGTCAAAAAATTTATGGGCTATTCGTCTTTGAACTGGTTCTGGAGAGAAGCAGCGATCGGGAGATAAACCCGGTTTTTTAGTTAACATAAGTTTTGTATAAATTGTTTTGAGTTTTAAATTGTTAATAATGCTGCACTGCTACCACGCTTTAATAGAAAAGGAGATAAAACGCGATTTTCCACAGTTTTTTCTTCTATTAAATCGAGTAACATTTGCATGGCGTAGCCACCAATTTCCAACATTGGCTGGCTGATTGTGGTCAGCGCCGGCGTTACGTAACCGCCCAAAGCAATACCATCAAATCCGACGAGGCTTAAATTTCGCGGTACTAAAATACCTAATTCTTGGCAGGCTAACAGAGCGCCAACCGCCACCATATCGTTGTAACAAAATATGCCTGTAACTTCCGCAGCCAATAGTTTAGACAGCATATTTTGACCAGTATTAACGTCGCTGGTTCTGGTATCATATTCATCACTAATTGAAACCCAATCAGTATTTTGGGGAATACCAGCTTCTGCAAGGGCCATTTGATATCCTTCTAGGCGCTGCTTATTTGACCTGCTGCGATCGCTCACACCCAGATAACCAATAGCGGTGTGTCCTAAACTAATTAGATGCTGTGTCGCTAATTTAGCACCTAAGCGATCGTCTATTGCTACTGAGTGAAATATTTCTGATTGGTCTTCAGTCTGACTATTAATTAGAACTGTTGGTACAGCAATTTGTGTGAGTTGTTTAGTATGCTGTTTACTAATTCGCGAGTCAGCTATTAAGATCCCGTCCACCCTACGGCGATGAAAAGTATCAATAGCTGCCATTTCCTGATCGAAATCTCGGTGTGAAGCACTCAATAAAACACTCAAACCCGCCGGTCTGGCTATCTTCTCGATTCCCTCTACCACTTCAGCGTAAAAGGGATCTGAAATTGAAGTTACTACTACACCAATAGTATTAGTACGTTTATTTTGCAAACTTTGAGCAATAGCATTCGGCACATAACTCATTTCCTCTGCCAGTCGCTTAATTTCTTCTCGCACCTTCGGGCTAATGAGAGCATTATCTCGCAAAGCACGTGAAACTGTAGAATGAGAAACCCCTGCTCTGCGGGCAATATCTTCAATCGAAATTCTTCGTTTATTCATTATTTTATTTTAGCTTTCAAATATTGCACACGTGTGCATTTGTATGTATTATAGAAAATAATCGTGACTTGTCAAGAGAATTTAATACAACTCACATTTCGCATAACAAGGAGTTAAAAGTCCTCATCTTCGCCTCCGTTCATGATTACAACTACAAGTTACGAATTACAAATTCCGAATTCCGAATTAGTTGAACTTTTATTAAGAAAAAATGATTATTATCGTCATGGGTGTATCTGGTTCTGGAAAAACCACCATCGGAAAACTGCTAGCAGACTCCTTAGAATGGGAATTTAGCGACGCTGATACTTTCCACTCACCAGAGAATGTTGAGAAAATGCGGCGCGGTATTCCTCTGAGTGAAGAGGACAGAATGCCTTGGTTACAAGATTTGCAAACAGCCATCAAGCATTGGCTACAAGAAAATAAAAATGTGGTGCTGGCGTGTTCGGCTTTAAAAAATAGCTATCGGCAATTTTTGGTAGTGGATAGCGAACGCATCAAGCTAGTTTACCTCAAAGGGTCTTATGAATTGATTCAAATGCGCTTACAAGAGCGTAGCAATCATTACATGAGCGAAAAACTGCTCGACAGCCAGTTTTATACTCTTGAGGAACCAGTAGATACTCTATCTATGGATGTTGCACAGCCACCCCAGATAATTGTCCAAAACATTAGAACAGCTCTAGAAATTTAGCTGAGTGGTGACAACCGTAATATTAAGATTAATCACGTATCTAGGAAAACACGAACTTTTGGCAACTAAATCGCATCAGATGTCAGTCTAAATAAATATCAAAGCAAGCAGATAACTGTAATGGTAGGAGAAAACTAGTGTTTCTAAGATTAGCGCAACAGCATCAGCAATTTGTCCAAGACTTGGTAATGACCCTGCAAGCCTTGACAATTATACTTGAGCGGCGTGGCTATACTGCGTCTTGTTATACATGCGGCGAGCAAATGAAGAGTGCTTCATTTATGGTTAGCCTGAAAGAAAAGCACCTAATTCGGTTTTTAGTGTCTGATTACGGAATTACTTGGATGGAATTGTGGGACGATCGCGAATTAATGAAGTTGGAGGGTGCAGAAGCGATAAACCAGTTACAAGAGTTGGCTAATCTTGTTAAGTATTCTACTGTACAATTGATAAATTGATACTAGGCTGGTTGAGTCAGACATAAGAATTCATAATTATAGCTTTTGCACACGTGTGTAACCTAAAAGATTAGCTTATATTTAGTAAATTCATGCACGGTTGTGCAAAAAAACAAAAGCACTGTTTTCAATCTGAACCAAAGAGATTGGGTAAGACAGTGAGGGAAGTGGGTTGTGCATAGGTATGCAAAGACGAAATGAAACTTAACACGCATTTTTGCACACGTGTGCAAAAATAATAATAAGTCCAAAACAGGTTTTGCACACCTGTGCATAATAGAGTGCGAAAGTACCATTTAACAAATACAATATCGACAACTAGGAAGATATGTCTCAAACTCTAAATAATGCCATTCTTCAGGTTCAAAACAATCCCTTACATTCACTAGAAGAATGGGAAGAAGACTTACTTAATCGTTATCCCGATCCAGATAGCATAGTTAAAGAAGGTAAAACCACCGAAGAATACAGGAATTACGAAACGACTATCAGAGATACGGTGAAAGAGTTTTATCGGTTAAATCATATTAATCAAACATATAATTTTGTACTTCAAAAAGAAAAAGAGTTTTTGAAGTTTGATAAAAAAGAAATGTCTGTTTGGGATGCGGTCGAATTTTTGAATCAATTAGTCGATGATTCCGATCCTGATACAGACATGGATCAGTTACAGCATCTATTGCAAACATCAGAAGCCATTCGCGCTGATGGTCATCCTGACTGGATGGTACTTACTGGCTTCTTTCACGATATGGGGAAAGTGCTTTGTCTGTTTGGTGAACCTCAATGGGCTACTGTAGGCGATACTTATCCTGTAGGTTGTGCATTTTCTGATAAAATTGTTTTCTCCGAATTCTTTAAAGAAAATCCTGATTATAATAACCCCGATTACAACACTAAATATGGCATTTACGAGCCTAACTGTGGATTGAGTAATGTACATATTTCATGGGGGCATGATGAGTATTTTTATCAGATGATGAAAAACTATTTGCCCGAACCTGCATTGTATATGCTTCGCTATCACTCATTTTATCCTCAACATCGTGAAAATGCCTATGAGCATTTGATGGATAAACACGATCGAGAAATGTTTAAATGGGTACGTTTATTCAATCCCTACGATTTGTATTCCAAAAACCCTGTTCCTCCTGATTGGCAAAAATTAAAACCATACTATGAAGATTTGGTGGCTAAATATTTACCCGCAACATTAAAGTTTTAAACTGCTTGGAGAATTCAGGAGTCAGTATTCATAATTTTCTCTTTATGAAGGGATAAAGTAAGAACAAGATATTGGTATCGGGCTTAAAAATATTATCTTGTTTACTCTTTTTTGCCTGCAAGTGATGGAGGAAGAAGAATAAATAAATACGCTTGGCAAGCTGATTAAAGTTCATTTAGAAAATCTAACCAAAGGATGTTTACATTTTTCCAAATCTAGCACTCATAATCAAAAACTTCTCTACTACAACAGTATCTTTTCTGAAGGAGATTGATTGAGAAATGTTAACGTTTTTAACATTGACCCTAATATTGAATAGGCTAATTCATCCAAATACTTTGGAATAAAGACTTTGAGTTCTGTCGAGAGATTTAAAACCTTTTACATTTGTAAAGTTCGATAAACAAGATTAATTTTTGCACTGGAGCGGGATAAAATGAAAAAAGTCAAAACAAATAAAGATTTACAACTTTAATAATACTAATTTTTGGAAGTTTCACTGAAAGGCTGTTTTCAGGCTATGCAATACGAAGTAATTTCACCAAAAGAATGTGACTATTTGAAGTAGTGTAATGTTCGTAATTCTGCTTTCAAAAAACCATTTTGTTTTGTGAAACTAATAGCAATAACTCCAACTACGTCTAAATCCAATAACTTTGGAGTTTAAATTGCAAAAGCTAGTAGTAGCACTACGTTAGGTCTAAGTTTTTCAGACCTAGTTTATCTTGTGATCGCCTTTCTCAAATTTAAATCAGTTGTTAGCAAAAGATGAATATGAAGAGAATTTCGCTCATAGTTGGCATATTAGGTTTCGCGGTTGTTGGTTGCACAAATGGCGCTCAAAATGGCAACACTGCTACTAATACTACTAACAAGGCTACTAATATAAGTGCAGAGAGTCTTAGTACGCCAAATAAAAAATTGCAAACAATCGGTGTAGCTTTAGGTGATTTAGGCAATCCCTTCTACAATGCTGTACAGAAGGGGGCTGAGACAGAAGCTCAAAAAATCGGGGGTAATATCAGAGTTAATGCGGTTTCCAGCGCCTTTGATTTGAACCAACAAACCAACCAAATCGAAAATTTTACGGCTGCGAATACTGACTTAATTATCCTCAGCGCTGTTGATAAAAAAGGAGTTAAACCAGTTATTGACCAAGCAAGGCTTGCAGGTAGAGTTGTTATTGCATTAGATTCAGCTGTTGATGCAGATGTAGATGCGATGATTAGTTCCAACAATACCCAAGCTGGTGAGGTTGCTTGCCAATATATTGCCGATCGCCTCAAAGGTCAAGGTAGTGTAGTCATCCTCAACGGTACTCCGATGGACTCAATCAATCAGCGAGTCAGTGGCTGTGAGAAGTCATTGTCCAAATATCCGAATATTAAACTCATCTCTAAAGAGCAAAACGCCGAAGGGACAAGGGATGGAGGACTGAGAGTCATGAGCGATTTGCTGACAACCTTTCCCAAAATTGATGCCGTTTTTGCCACTAATGACCAAAGCGGTGTCGGCGCAGATTTAGCAGCGAAACAAGCAAGACGCAATGAATTTTTTATTGTTGGGGTAGATGGATCGCCAGATGCAACCAAAGCAATGGAAGATAAAGATGGTGTATTTGCTGCAACTGCTGCTCAAAATCCCGCAGGGATGGCTCAAAAAGCAGTTCAGATTGGCAACGATATCATCCAGGGTAAAAAACCTGAATCATCAAATATTCTGATTCCAGTCAAGTTGGTTACTAGAGAGAACCTCAGCAGCTATCAAGGCTGGTAATTTGTAATACTCGCCTATGGCGACAAGCAAGCTACGTAATTACAACACACAGAAAAAGGCTTGATACGACAGAGTTAGAATCTTCGATCCTGTTTAAAAAAAATACATCAGTTCCAAATTCGGTGTACATCAAAATAACTTTTAGGAGATATATGAATGTGAGAAAGATTGTAATTGCAGCTAGCATACTAGGTATAGGTATCATTAGTGGTAGCCTTGTCGGCTGTACAAACGGTTCTCCCGATGACAACACTGCTACTAACACTGATACTAAACCTGCTACGAATATTAGTGCAGAAACTAAAACCGCCACTGGGGATAGAAAGTTGCGATCGGTTGCCTTTACCGTTGGCGATCTAAGTAACCCTTTCTTCGTTGTTATGGGACAAGCAGTTGAAGCAGAAGCGAAGAGAATTGGCGGAAAAGATGTCAATGTTATTATAGCTTCCAGTGCTTATGATCTTAACCAACAAGCCAATCAAATTGAAAATTTTACTGCTGCGAATACTGATATCATTGTTTTGAATGCTGCTGATAAAAGTGGAATTAAGCCGATAGTTGAAAGAGCCAAAAAAGCAGGTGAAATTGTTATTGCCGTAGACACAGGTGCAGAGGGAGGCGTGGATGCCACCATCACAACTAATAATGTCCAAGCTGGAGAAGTTAGTTGCAAATATATTGCTGACCGCCTCAAAGGTAAAGGCAATGTAGTAATAGTTAACGGGCCGCCAGTGGACTCAGTAATTCAGCGAGTTAGTGGCTGCGAAAATGTATTATCCAAATATCCCAATATCAAAATCCTCTCTAAAAACCAGAATGCAGATGGTAGCCGGGATGGAGGACTCAGAGTTATGACTGATTTACTCACAACCTTTCCGAAGATTGATGCTGTTTTTGCCATTAACGATCCGAGTGGACTTGGCGCAGAACTAGCGGCTAACCAAGCACAACGTAAAGATTTCTTTATTGTAGGGGTTGATGGTGCGCCAGAAGCAATAACTGCGATCGCCAATAAAAATGGTTTATATGCAGCAACTGCTACTCAAAATCCACGAGGGATGGCCCAAAAAGCAGTTCAAGTTGGCAACGACATTTTAAATGGGAAAAAACCTAGCAATTCCACTATTTTGATTCCAGTTAAGTTAGTCACAAAAGATAACGTCAGCACAGAAAAAGGCTGGGAGTAATAGAAATTGTGAATTTGCAATTGAAAAATATGCCTTTTGATATCAATCTTTTGGTGCATTTGTAAAGTTTTTGCACATACCTAGAATGTCTGGCGGTTTTCACTTAAATTAATACCAAACCTCATCTTTGTTCTTGTCTTTTCTTTAATAGAAAGATGGGTTTAGAAAGAGGTTAAAACTCTGCTGCACCCAACTGAGAACCACTATATATGTGCATCAGAGGGAAATCTGAGTGTCTATTTATAGCACTCAAATTTTACCAGCAACTTCTATTAAGTAACGTTAACAATCAATTATGAAAATATCTCTTCTCCATTCCCTATTTTCAAACTAGTAGTCAGCTTTTAAAACCTGATTTTGCGAGCAATCAAATATGAGTTTATTAGTTTCTAATTCCCAATCGCAGATTTTAAATCGTTTTTACAGGTTTTGCTCATGACAACAAATATTGAAACCTCACGTTCTGATACACCAACTAGCACCCCAGTGTTAGAAATGCAAGGAATTACAAAACGATTTCATGGTGTATCTGCGCTCCAAAATGTTAATCTGACGATTTATCCGGGAGAAGTTCACGCCCTCATGGGTGAAAACGGAGCAGGCAAAAGCACATTGATGAAAATCCTGGCAGGGGCTTACATTGCCGATGAAGGAGAAATTCGGATCAATGGTCAACCCTTGAAAATTACCGATCCGGCGACAGCACGCAAAGCGGGTATTAATCTCATTTATCAAGAACTGAATGTTGCACCGAATTTAACCGTTACCGAAAATATGTTTATGGGTAGCGAGTTGCGGCGAGGTCAGTTTTTAGACCGCAAAGCGATGCAACTGGAAGCAGAAGAAGTGCTGGACACCTTGGGAGCCAATTTTACCGCGCAGACTATAGTTGGTACTTTGTCCATCGCCGAACAGCAGCAAGTGGAAATTGCCAGGGCGCTGAAGGACAAAAGCCGCGTTTTGGTGATGGATGAACCAACAGCAGCCCTATCTGACCGCGAGAGCGACCATTTATTTGAGGTAATTCGCAAACTGCGGCGGGATGGTATTGCGATTATTTACATCAGCCATCGGATGGAAGAAATCTATGCCCTAGCTGACCGGATTAGTGTGTTGCGTGATGGTCAATATATTGGCAGTCTCACACGCAGCGAAATCTCTCCCCAGCGATTAGTGCAGATGATGGTTGGTCGCTCCATGCAAGACTTTTACGAACATCAACGGCAAACGAATCCTGGCCCAGTCGTGCTGGAAGTCAGAAATATGAGCGACGCCCGGAAGAAGATTGAGCCGGCTAGTTTTAAAGTTCATGCTGGAGAAATTGTTGGTTTAGCGGGGCTGGTTGGTGCCGGACGCACAGAACTATCCCGGCTAATTTTTGGTGCCGACCGCAAGGCTAGTGGCGAAGTATTCTTGAATGGCAAAAAACTGGAAATTAATACCCCTAGCGATGCCATTGCAGCCGGAATTGGCTACGTTCCAGAAGACCGCAAAGACCAAGGTTTATTTCTGGAGATGAGCGCCCGCAAGAATATTGCCATCAACACACTCAAGCAAGATGCCAAAGCTGGAATTGTTAACTGGCCTTCAGTGAATCGACTCTCAACAGACGCGGTGGAAAACTTTAATATCCGCCTAGCCAATTTGGAAATTAGAGCATTGGATCTTTCTGGTGGTAATCAGCAGAAGCTACTGCTAGCGCGTTGGTTAGCCATTAAACCGAGAGTACTAATGTTAGATGAGCCAACACGGGGCGTAGATATCGGTGCCAAAAGCGAAATTTACCGAATTATGAGCGAATTGGCAGCGCAAGGTGTTGCTATTTTAATGGTTTCCAGCGAACTAGCGGAGATTGTCGGCATGAGCGATCGCGTCTTAGTGATGCGAGAAGGACAGCTGGTAGGTGAACTGGATGGCAGCCTTGGCAAAGAAATCACCCAAGAAAAGATTATGCACTACGCAACTGGAGCATCGGAGGTATCAGCATTATGAGTCAGACAGTCAGACCGCCTATCAATAAATCAGCCAACAATCCCGCAGCTCGCAACCGGAAATCAATCAGCAGTCTGTTGGAAGTTGCGGGTATTCTGCCAATCTTAGTAATTATCTGCATCTTATTTGCATTCCTTTCTCCCAACTTCCTCACCGGCGGTAATATCGTTAATATCTTGCGTCAGGCATCAATCAATATTGTGCTGGCGACAGGAATGACCTTTGTAATTCTCACCGGCGGTATTGACCTTTCAGTTGGGTCAATATTGGCTGTTTCTGCGGTAGTTGCATTGCTAGTATCGCTACTACCGGCTTTAAGTTGGGCAGCTGTACCTGCTGCCTTGCTGGCGGGATTGCTGTTAGGCTTACTCAACGGTGCGCTCATTACCTTCTTGGATGTGCCACCTTTTATTGTCACCCTGGGTTCACTTACAGCCTTGCGGGGTGTTGCCTTTTTAGTTGCCAAGGGTACAACCCTGATTAACCGGGACATCAATTTTGCTTGGGTGGGTAATACATACATCGGCCCCTTTCCTTGGCTAGTGATAATTGCGCTACTGACTGTGATAGCTAGCTGGTTTATCCTGCGGCAAACTGTTTTAGGAGTGCAGATATATGCTGTGGGTGGTAACGAACGGGCAGCCAGATTAACAGGGATTAAAGTTAATCGGGTGTTGCTATTCGTCTATGGTATTAGCGGATTACTGGCAGGTTTAGCAGGAATCATGAGTGCTAGCCGTCTTTATAGTGCCAGTGGCGTAATAGGTCAGGGTTACGAATTAGATGCGATCGCAGCTGTTATTCTAGGTGGAACCAGCTTTACAGGTGGTATTGGTACCATTGGCGGCACGCTTCTAGGTGCATTGATTATTGCTATTCTCAACAACGGTTTAACCTTGTTGAATTTATCTTACTTCTGGCAACTAGTCGTCAAAGGACTAGTAATTATTTTGGCAGTAACGATCGATCGGTTACGCAGACGTTCTAGACGGTGAGCAAAAGGCAGGGGAGCAGGGGAGCAGGGGAGCAGAGGAGAAGTTGCAGTAAGTCTTTCCCCTCTGCCCCTCTGCCCCTCCGCCCCTCTGCCTCCTATACCCAATTCCCAATATATAAACTATGTCTTCTACTACTGTTCGTCGTAAAGCCAGCACGTTTTATGTAATTTTGATCGCTGGTGCCGCTGCCCTCGGCGGGTTTTTATTCGGTTTTGACACTGCTGTAATCAATGGTGCGGTTTTATCTTTAGCAAAAGCTTTTAACACCAGTAGTTGGGTAACAGGGCTAGCAGTATCCCTAGCGCTACTGGGGTCTGCGATAGGAGCCTTCTTTGCTGGACAGATTGCAGACCGTTATGGTCGAGTCAACGCAATGGTCGTTGCTTCAGCGTTGTTTACTATCAGTGCCATTGGTTCTGGGATGGCCTTCACAATCTGGGATTTTATCTTTTGGCGAGTATTGGGTGGGATTGGCATCGGCGTTGCTAGCGTCATCGCGCCAGCTTACATTGCCGAATGTTCTCCTACTCATTTGCGGGGAAGGTTAGGATCTCTGCAACAATTAGCGATCGTAGTGGGAATTTTCGTTGCCTTATTGAGCGACTACTTTATCGCTACGTCAGCAGGTTCAGCAGACTCGCCGTTTTTGTTTGGGGTTGCAGCTTGGCGCTGGATGTTTTGGACAGCAGTCCCACCAGCAGTATTCTACGGGATGGTAGCTTTAACAATTCCTGAATCTCCCCGTTATTTGGTTGCCAAAGGACGAGAATCAGAAGCTGTTAACGTTCTGACCAAGATTTTAGGGGGTGACGTACTGCCAAAAATTGAAGAAATTCGCCAGACAGTGCTTCGCGAACGCCAACCCAGGTTTTCTGACCTCTTAAGCAGAAGTGGCGGACTCCTCCCAATTGTTTGGGTAGGAATAGGCTTATCTGTATTACAGCAATTTGTTGGGATTAATGTAATTTTCTACTACAGCAGCGTTTTGTGGCGTGCAGTCGGCTTTTCCGAAAAAGATTCCCTGTCAATCACAGTGATTACAGGAGCCGTCAACATTATTACAACACTGATTGCGATCGCCTTCGTAGATAAATTTGGTCGCAAGCCCTTACTGATAATCGGGTCAATCGGCATGACCTTGACCTTGGGGACGATGGCTTATCTTTTTGGTCATGCTCCCCTCGATGCTGCTGGGAACCCCAATCTTACAGGAAGCGCCGGGACTATAGCTCTGATTGCAGCTAACCTCTATGTGTTCTGCTTCGGTTTCTCCTGGGGGCCAGTGGTTTGGGTGCTGCTAGGAGAAATGTTTAATAACAAAATTCGAGCCGCCGCACTTTCGATTGCTGCTGCTATGCAATGGGTTGCTAATTTCATCATTTCCACAACATTTCCTCCTATACTGCAATATTTCGGTCTAGGTTCTGCCTATGGACTCTATACAATTGCAGCAGCTACCTCACTCTTTTTCATTCTCTTCTTTATTAAAGAAACCAAAGGAATTGAGTTAGAGGATATGTAATTAGCATCCTTGAATTACCCCTCCCCAACCCTCCCCTTGTGAAGGAGAGGGGGCAAGATTTCAAGTTTCACCCAATATATCGGGGGGATTAAGGGGGGTATATTCGACTTATGCAAGAGGTCTAATATGTAGTGGTGTGTTTATAAATCCAGGATTTTCCTAATTCACTTAATGAGTCTGCATTTCCATTTTTGAGCGGACATCTCGGAGAAAATATCAGACAACAACTAAATACAAACTCTCGCTTCAGTCAATTAGTAAAAAGATGGAAACTATCAATACGGCTCTTTGTTCTTCTGGTTTATCCGGCATGGTATTTCATGCGCCGTTTATTGATTTACATCCCGGATTTAAATTAGTCGGTTCTTGGGAAAGAAGCAAAAAGCTGATACAGGAACATTATCCTGATGTTAAAAGCTATCCTTCTTTAGAAGCATTGCTAGCAGATGAGCAAGTAATCTTAGTGGTAGTAAATACACCCACTTATACCCATTACGATTATGCTAAACAAGCATTGCTAGCAGATAAACATGTTGTGGTAGAAAAAGCATTCACTACAACGGTAGCAGAAGCAGAACACCTCAAAGAATTGGCACAGAAACAGGGAAAAAAATTATCTGTATATCAAAACCGGAGGTGGGATAGTGATTTTAAAACAGTTAAAAAAATTGTCCAAGCAGGCTTGCTAGGTGATATTGTTGAAGCAGAATTTCAATTTCAAAAATATAAGCCAACTCTCAGTCATAAACAACATGTAGAAGTTCCCAGTCCGGGGGCAGGAACATTAAATAATTTAGGGCCGCACTTAATAGACCAAGCTTTGCATTTATTTGGAATGCCTGATGCTATTTTTGCAGACATCCGCATAACTAGGCTGCGATCGCAGGTAGATGATTATTTTGAGTTGATACTATACTACGACAAGCTGCGCGTCAAATTAAAAGCAAGCTTCCTGGTGCGTGAGCCTGCACCAGCCTATATCATACATGGCACTAAGGGTTCTTTTCTTAAAAGCAGAGCTGATAAGCAAGAAGAGTATTTAGTGGCAGGGATGAAGCCCAACACACTTGATTGGTATACAGAGCCGGAAAGTGAATATGGCTTACTGCATACAGAAAAAGACACAAAAGTAATTCGAGAAAAAGTCAAAAGTTCGCAGGGCAGTTATTTAGGTTATTACGATGCCGTGTATAAATCTATTGTTAGTAATCAGCCAATTGCTGTTACCGCCGAAGACGGAATTAATGTAATGAAAATTATAGAAGCGGCTATTAAAAGCAGTAATGAGCAAAAAGCCATAACGTTACTTGAAGTGAGCTAAAACTCCAACTTAAAATATGTAACTTTAATGTTGATTAGCTCATACTTTGGTTCGAGGGTCATTTCTTTCGTTACAAGCTGATAATTCAACCATTTTCAATTAATAAATCAATGCTAAAAACTATTTTTCCTAGCTTTTTTCTTTTATTTTTGGCAATTCCAGCAGTTTGGGCAGCACCTCCAGAAGACGATCCGAATGCAGCAGATGCTAATAGGACTTTGCAGGGACAAGTCACTTCTGTTTCCCAGTTTTCTGATGTACAACCAACCGATTGGGCGTTTGGTGCATTGCAATCGTTAGTGGAACGCTACGGCTGTATTGCGGGTTATCCCAATTCCACCTATCGCGGGAACCGTGCTTTAACCCGTTATGAGTTTGCCGCAGGTTTAAATGCTTGTTTAGATCGGATTAATGAGTTAATTGCCACAGCTACTAGCGATTTAGTTAATAAGCAAGATTTGGCAGTGCTGCAAAAATTGCAGCAAGACTTTGCCGCAGAACTGACAACTCTGCGCGGACGAGTAGATACTTTAGAGGCGCATACAGCAACATTGGAGGCGCAGCAGTTTTCCACAACTACTAGATTGAACGCTCAAATTATTACCGCCATTAGTGATACCTTTGGAGATAGAGTAGGTAGCGATCGCGATGAATCCAATCTCTACTTTTCAAATCGGGGTCGTCTCAACTTTGAGAGCAGTTTTACGGGCAAAGATTTGTTGCGAGTCCGGCTGGAGTTTGGTAACTTTGCGAATTCCAATGGTGCAAGCCAAATTGCCGCAGCCACAGGCACAGGGATGACACGCCTGAACTTCGATTATGACAGCAACGATACGCTTCTTGTCCCCCACATCCGTTATTACTTCCCAGTCAGTGAATCCCTTAACTTCGTTGTTGGGCCCACAGGCATTGGTTACACCGACATTACAACCACCGTCACTCCCCCCACAATTGCTGACGACGGCAATGGGGTTCCCTCACTATTTGGCTCGTACAGTCCTTTATTCCGGCGAGGTGGCGGTGGTGCAGCCGCTAACTGGAACATTACCAAAGACTTGGTTCTCACCTTGGGCTATTTAGCAAACAGTCCTAATGTGCCATCAGGGAGCAACGGCTTGTTTGATGGCGGCTACAACGCCTTAGCTCACTTAGCCTATTATGGTAAGCAAGGAGCGATCGGTGTTGCCTACTCTCATGGCTATAGCCCTGGTGGAGTACCCGATATCTCCGCTGGGACGGGTAACGTCTTGTCAAACGCTCCCTTTGGTAACAACATTGCTACTTCCAACGATATTGTCGGCACACAGGGATACTATCGCTTCTCCCCGAATTTCCAAGTCCACGCTTGGGGTGGATATATTTGGGCAAATGCCAAGAGTTCTGGTTTGAGTGATATTTCCAATGGTAGGGGTGGAACAGATTCTCTATTTGTTAACAATGGTGCCAATGCCAATGTCTGGTTTGGGGCGATTGGTGTGTCCTTTCCCGATGTGGGTGGTAGAGGCAATCTGCCAGGAATTCTCTTTGGTATACCACCCCATGTCTCTAACAGTGATATCCGTCAAGACCGAGACAACGCTTATCATATCGAAGCATTTTATCGTTATCGGCTAAATGACAACATCTCAGTGACTCCTGGTTTTTGGGTGATTCTCAACCCGGAAAACGACAGCAGAAATGATACGCAGTATGTGGGTGTGCTTCGCACAACCTTCGATTTTTAACTGGATGTCAATGCTTTGCTTGACCAACAGAGTGCTGAATATTCAGCACTCTTTAGGCCCAATATTTGAGCAGCATAGTAACGCACTCTCTGACTCTCATCTTTTAGTAAACCTAGCAGTGCTTCAACTACCTGTGGCGAGGCGTTGCCCAACTTGCCCAATGCTTCAGCAGCAGAATAATGCACTCTCTGACTCTCATCTTTGAGTAAACCCAGCAGTGCTTCAACTACCTGTAGCGAGGCGTTGCCCAACTTGGCCAATGCAAAAGCAGCAGAGTTACGCACATCATCACTATCATCTTTGAGTAAACCCAGCAGTTCTGCCAATACTTCCTCTTGTTCACCTAAAGCTGCCCGATATTCTCGCAGTCGCCCTTTATCTATCAAATCTGCTGATGCTTTCAACAGTTGTAGTGCTTGAGCTTGAAACTGGGTTTCATTTAAATTGCAAAGAATTTGAAAAACTTGTGATTTAACTTTCTCACCTACTAAGCGAGAATTGCTAACTTCAAGCTCAACTAATCTCTGCAAAATATCTGTAATCAAATTGCCATCAGATAATTTTAAATCTTCTGCTAAACAAGTTCCTGCAAATAAAAGATTGCGGTGCAGCCATTCTTCATAAGGAGTCTCTTGTTGTAGAATTTCATCAATAATTCTTTTCGAGTTCTTTGGATTTTGTTGAGCTCTGGAGTTTAGACTAAATCGTCGAAATCAAAGAAAAAAGAGGAGGTCTGATTGAACACAGGCCCACTTTTGACAGAAGGTGAGAGAAGAACCAC